>NZ_CAMAPC010000006.1:175345-305155 GCF_945859825.1 Pseudoalteromonas holothuriae | reverse complement strand
GGCAAAATCATTAAGAACACAAAAGTGATCATTATCGAGTGATTGTCGTGATCAAAGCTTAATGAGAATAAGCGATCAAAGTTAATGCCATTGGATGATCAAAGCTGGGGAGAATATGCAGCAAGAAATTGCAGCATCCGCAATGACTAGTAAGGTGTTTGCTTTTTGCAATAAGAACAAAGACAAACTCAAAGTGTGGTATTTGGATAAAACCGGCTTTGCTTTGTGGCACAAACGCCTTGAAAAAGATAAGCTTAAGTGGCCCGACAAAGAAGCAGATGACGTCGTTACGCTGACAGCTGAGCAGTGGCAATGGCTATTATCTGGATTATCGGTGATTGCCCATAAGCCGCTTAATTATGGTTATAACAGCGGTTTTTAGAACACAAAATAATCTAAGCTATTAATTTAAAAACAGTTCCCCGCTAGTAAAATAACACCTATGCAAAATGAACTTGATGTATTACGTCAGCAGCTAGCGAAGCAAACAGAAATGATTGCCCAGCTTCAGGCACGTAATAACTACCTAGAAGAACAATTCATACTGGCCCAGCAAAAACGCTTCGGTGCCAGCTGTGAGTCGCACCCGATACAATCTGATTTGTTCAATGAAGCCAAAACGCTTGTTGAAGAAGCACCAGAGCAAGATGTTGAAACCATCGAATATCAGCGTAAAAAGCCAACGCGCCAGCTACTACCTAAAGAGCTCTCCCGCGAACGTGATTTCCATGACATCGAGCACAAACAGTGTGACTGCTGTGGTGGTGAGCTACACCAGATGGATGAGGACGTCAGTGAAAAACTCGAGTTTATTCCAGCTCAAGTTAAAGTGATTGAACATGTTAGGCCCAAATATAGCTGCCGACAGTGTGAAAAAACACAAACACAAGTTGAGATAAAACAAGCCCATGTACCAGCGAGCCGCATTCCCAAAGGGATTGCCACGGCCAGTTTGCTGAGCCAAATCATCACCAGTAAATATCAGTATGGCCTAGCGCTATATCGACAAGAAAGCCTGTTCAAACAATATGGTATCGCGTTAGGTAGGCGGACCATGGCGGACTGGATGTTACGCTGCGCCAGTTTATTTAAACCGCTCTACGACAGGTTACAAGTGGTGTGGTTACAACAACCGATGATACACGCTGATGAAACCACGGTTAAGGTAGTGAAAGAAGATAAACAGACCAGTTACATGTGGCTATATTGCAGCGGCACAGACTTGCCTGTGGGTGAGGAAAGCATCCCTAACATTGTACTGTTCGACTATCAAAATAGCCGTGCGGGGCGTTGTCCTGTGAGCTTTTTACAGGGGTATGATGGTTATCTGCAAGTAGATGGATACGCAGGCTACGAGCAAACCCAAGCTACCCTCGTTGGTTGTTGGGCACATGCAAGACGCAAATTCAAAGAAGCCGAAAACGAACAAGTTATAGGTAAAACAGGTAAAGCCAACTGGGCGCTCAACCATATTCAAAAGCTATACCGAGTCGAAACAGCAATAAAGACCGCGAGCGCCCAAGACAAGCAAATTGCGAGAGAAAAACAAAGCACACTCGCTACCTCAACGATGGACAGCTAAGCATAGACAACAACCGTGCTGAGCGCGCCATCAAACCGTTCGTCATCGGCCGTAAAAACTGGCTGTTTAGCTTCACCACAAGTGGTGCCGAAAGTAGCGCAATCCTCTATAGTCTAATCAAAACTGCCAAAGCAAACGGCCTTACCCCATTCGATTATGTGATGCACTGTTTAAACGCACTTGCTCAGCCACACTGCGATATCGACAGTTTACTGCCCTGGAATGTTAGGCTCTAGGTGTGGTTTAGGCGACGCTTACGAAGAACAAGGCTTCTCAAGGCTAGCCTCTTAGCCAGACAAATTCAGTTACGAAATATGTAGATATATAGAAGTCGCTACAAACAAAGTGTGTGGTAAAAATAAGCACTATTTGAATATTGAAAATGAGTCTTGATATAAATACGCAAATAATAATCTTTGTGAGAATCTAAAAGCACTCAAATTGACGAGTGCTTTTAGACTAAGGCGTGTTGAACTTTGAGGTATTTCATTCAAATCAAAGGCTGACATAGAATAATATGCGGCGCAGGTTCTGACTTGCCAAAACACCCGAATGACTACTGCAGAAACACACAGCAAAAATCAACACGCCCTAACTTAAATTTTAATTAATTACTTCTAACCCACCCATGTATGGGCGTAATGCTTGAGGTACTACAACACTGCCATCTGCTTGCTGATAGTTTTCTAAAATAGCCACTAAAGTACGACCTACAGCCAAACCTGATCCATTAAGCGTATGCAGTAACTCTGGCTTTTTCTCACCTTGACGGCGAAAACGCGCCTGCATACGACGGGCTTGAAAATCCCACATGTTTGAACAAGAAGAGATCTCACGATAGGTATTCTGTGCCGGTAGCCAAACTTCTAAATCGTAAGTTTTAGTCGCACCAAAGCCCATGTCACCGGTGCAAAGCACAACTTTACGATAAGGTAACTCTAATACTTGTAGGATTTGCTCTGCATGACCTGTTAGCTCTTCAAGTGCCGCCATTGAATCTTCTGGCTTAACGAGCTGTACTAATTCAACTTTATCAAATTGATGTTGACGGATAAGACCTCGAGTATCGCGACCATAACTGCCCGCCTCACTTCTAAAGCATGGAGTATGCGCAGTCATTCGCACTGGTAGCTCTTTTTCATCAAAGATTTCATCACGAGCACAATTAGTCAGCGGTACTTCTGCCGTTGGAATTAAACTAAAACCATCTTGCTCAATACCATCATCATTTACTAGGCCTTTGGTATGGAATAAGTCCTCAGCAAACTTAGGGAGTTGACCTGTGCCAAATAAGCTGTCTTTGTTAACGAGTAAAGGCACATACATTTCGGTATAGCCATTTTTGTCGGTATGCGTATCAAGCATTAGCTGCGTAAGCGCACGATGCATACGCGCAACCCCACCTCGCATAACTGTAAAGCGCGAGCCACTTAATTTAACACCCGCTTCAAAATCTAAGCCTTTGCCTAGCGACTCGCCTAAATCAACATGATCTTTCACCTCAAAATCATATTGCTTTGGTTCGCCCCATTTTAAAATCTCAACATTATCATCTTCATCCTTACCTTCTGGAACACCCTCCGCCGGAAGATTAGGAAGTGCCATTGCAATATCATTTAATTGCATAAGAATACTATCTTGCTCAGCTTTTGCAGCCGCTAGTTGGTCACCCAAATTGGCAACAGCATCGAGTAATGGCTGGACATCTTCACCTTTGGCTTTTGCTTGGCCAATCGCTTTGGAACGGCTATTACGCTCACTTTGTAATTCTTGTGTTTGAGTTTGTAATGCTTTGCGTTTTTCTTCTAACGCATTAATTGCTTCAACATCCAGAGCAAAACCACGCTTAGCTAAACGTGCAGCTGCTTCTGCAATGTCTTGACGTAAGTATTTTGAATCTAACATTTGCTATTTTTAACCTTTTTGCATGACCAAGCAAAGGCCCAACCAAGCCATAAAAATACACACAACGACGTTGAGTGTGACATTAAGAGCCATTTTCAAAATTTGTCCTTGCTGCAACAACAGCACAGAGTCCATCGAAAATGTAGAAAACGTTGTTAATGCGCCCAAAAAGCCAATACCAACAAGTGTTTTGGCGGGGCTAACGGTAATAATTTGTCTTTCTATTAAACCGTAAAGAATGCCCATTAACAGTGAACCAAGAATATTAACGGTCAATGTACCAAAAGGGAATCCTTTACCCAAGAGTTTTAGCATCATATCGTTAATGAAAAACCTTAAACAAGCACCTAGTGCTCCACCTAATGCAATAGTAAGGTACATTTTAATCATCTTTATACCTTTTCGTGTCACTTTGCTGGTTTTGTTGCTGTAGATACTCTAATTTAGATTTTATTTGCTTTTCAAGTCCACGATCACTGGGGTGATAATATTGCCTATCTTTAACTTGCTCTGGAAAGTAGTTCTCGCCCGCAGCAAAAGCGCCAGCCTCATTGTGCGCATAACGGTACTCTTCGCCATACCCTAACTCTTTCATTAATGTTGTTGGGGCATTGCGCAAATGCGCTGGCACTTCAAAGTCGGGGTCGCTCATTGCATCTTGTTTTGCTTGATTAAACGCCATATAAACTGCATTACTTTTCGCTGCGCTGGCAAGATAAATCGTCGCTTGAGCAATTGCACGCTCTCCTTCGGAGGGCCCTACTCGCTGGTAAATATCCCATGCATTAAGCGCAACTTGCATCGCTCTTGGGTCTGCGTTACCTATGTCCTCTGTTGCAATCGCTAACAGCCGTCTAGCAACATAAAGAGGATCACCGCCACCAGCTAAAATTCTACAGTACCAATACAGCGCTGCATCAGGACTGCTGCCACGTACTGATTTATGAAAAGCGGAAATCAAATCATAGAAAATATCCCCCCCTTTATCATATTTTGCCAAATGGCTAGGTAAAACATACTCTAATACTTGACTATCAATGACTACTTGCTGGTCCTGATGTTCAGCTAAATCTATGGCCTGCTCAAGCAAATTTAGAGCTTTACGTGCATCTCCTGAACTGGCTTGAGCAAGTGCATTGAGCGCCTTGGGAGAAATATTAATAGATAGATGTTTAAGCTGTTCGTCTTGTTCCAAAGCACGTGTTAATACTGTTACCAGTTCATCTTGAGAAAGCGCTTTGAGGGTGTATACACGAGTACGAGACAATATAGCGTTATTTAACGCAAAGCTGGGGTTTTCTGTTGTCGCACCTATAAAAATAAAAGTGCCATCCTCAATATGAGGTAAAAAAGCGTCTTGCTGGGACTTATTAAATCGATGAACTTCGTCAACGAACAGCAACGTTCTGCGCCCTTGCACTAAGCGACCTTTTGCTTCGACAACCGCTTCACGAATTTCTTTAACGCCTGAGGTAACAGCTGATAGTTGCGTAAGCTCAGCTTGAGCATGATATGCAATGACTTCAGCAATGGTTGTTTTACCCACTCCCGGAGGGCCCCAAACAATCAAGCTATGACAGCGACCTGCCTCAATCGCTTTATAAAGCGGTTGCTGTTGATTTAAAATATGGGACTGGCCAATATATTGTGATAAACAAGTTGGCCGCATTCGGGCGGCCAACGGTCTTACATCTGGAGCGAAATCAAAACCGAGACTACTCACGGCACTTATTCACCTTGCGTCTGATCGTCAACAATAACACCTTGTGGCACCACAAAACTAAATAGCTCGACAGGCAACTGACTATTTAGTTGCGCATCAGAAAAGCTAAAACTTGATGTCTGTCCAGATACATCTTTTACACTGATTGCTCTTAAACTGTGTTGCTTTGAAAATTCTACTTCTAACACCTCAACCTGCGATTCAATACCTTGATTTGGAGTGACTTTGTAACCAGTCTGGGTTTGAGAAACTTGATATTTAGCCCATTGTTCATCAGCACGTGAAGTAAGGAGCACAAAAGGTGTGGTATCAATTAGCCCACGGGTATTCATCACAGTTACTTGATCTGCAAACGTATCATAGTAGTAAGTTTTATTACCATCGGATACAAACAAGGTTTCATCTGGCTGTAGCTGCTGCCAACGAATTTTTAACGGGTGTGCCAATGCAATATTCCCTGAACCCTGTTGTAACAAGTTTCCTTGTTCATCAAACACTTTTTGCGAAAACTGAGCTTCAAAAGTATTGATGTTACTGAGCTTCGCTTTTAAATCACTTGCTGCATCAGCCACCGCACTCACACTTAGCACTGCACTAAATAGCATGGCACTACACTTAAATAATTTACTTTTAATATTCATTAATTTGCTCCACCTTTTGGCACGAGTACTTCTCGTGCTCCATTATGTCCTGGTGCACTAACCACACCTGAAGCTTCCATTTGTTCAACCAACCTTGCAGCACGATTATAACCAACCCGTAGCTTGCGCTGCACACTTGAAACCGACACTTTGCCTGATTCAATCACAAATCCAACCGCTTCATCATATAGAGGGTCTGACTCTTCATCAGCGTTTTCAGATGCTTCACCCGGAAGTAAAATATCCTCAGTTGCATCACCACACAATATTTCTTCAACATAGTTAGGCTTACCACGCGCTTTCCAATCACTCACTACGGCATGCACTTCATGATCATCTACAAATGCACCATGTACACGCACAGGTACACTGGTACCCGGCGGTAAGTACAGCATATCACCCATACCAAGCAAGTTTTCTGCACCTTGCTGATCTAAGATGGTTCTAGAGTCAATTTTACTAGAAACCTGAAACGCCATCCGAGTAGGAATATTCGCTTTAATCAAGCCCGTAATAACATCAACCGATGGGCGCTGTGTTGCAAGGACTAAATGAATACCTGCAGCCCGTGCTTTTTGCGCAATACGCGCTATCAATTCTTCAACTTTTTTACCAACAATCATCATCATGTCAGCAAATTCGTCAATTACCACTACAATGCTAGGCAATTTGTCTAATTCCTGTGGCCCCTCTGCCATGCCATCGGTATCTTTAAATAAGGGGTCTAAAATTGGCTGACCTGCCGCTTTCGCATCTAGTACTTTTTGATTGTAGCCTTTCAAATTTCGCACACCCAATGCCGACATCAGCTTATAGCGTCGCTCCATTTCACCCACACACCAGCGCAGTGCATTGGCGGCTTCTTTCATGTCTGTAACAACCTCGCACAACAAATGAGGGATCCCCTCATAAACAGACAACTCCAGCATTTTAGGGTCAATCATGATCATGCGTACGTCTTCAGGAGGCGATTTATATAGTAAGCTTAATATCATCACATTAACGCCCACTGACTTTCCTGACCCCGTAGTACCCGCAACTAATAAATGTGGCATTTTTGCCAAATCAGCAACCACCGCCTGACCCGCGATATCTTTACCTAATACCATCGTAAGCGGAGACGCGTTTTGCTCGAACTTTGGCGCGTTTATCACTTCAGATAATCGTACAATTTCACGATGCTTATTTGGCAACTCCAAACCAACATAGGTTTTACCTGGAATAACCTCTACCACGCGCACACTCACAGCTGATAATGAGCGAGCCAAATCCTTAGCAAGCCCTGTAATTTTAGCCACCTTAATACCTGGAGCTAAATCTAGCTCAAAACGTGTTACAACAGGGCCGGGATAGACACCAACCACACTGGCTTGAATATTAAAATCTAATAACTTTACCTCAACCAAACGTGATACTGCATCTAGCTCTTCTTTTGATATTGGGTTCTTTTGCTTATCTGGACGGTCAAGTAAATCTAAAGAGGGCAAAGGCTCCATTGGTGGGCGTTCTTCCAATAATGCTTCAAACTTTTCTTTTGCCGTAGGTTCAGGTTTAAAAGTAGATTTAGGCTCAGCAGATTTACTCGATTTCAAAGGCCTCGCAGGCGAAACCACCGTGGTTTCCTTTGCGGGTTCTGCCGCAGACTCATCTAAGGCATTGAGTGCAGAAGCAGTATCAAAGCCCTCATCATCGATAGCTGAAAAGTTAATTTCCTGTTCAAGGATATCATCTAGTTCATCAAAAACATTATTGTGTGCAGGTGCCGCTTCACTTTGTGGCTCAGGCGTTTGATGAAGCTCAGTTTCATTTTTGCTAGAAAAAAGCTTTTCTTTTAAGCTCAATAACTTGGTGGGCTGTTTTTGCTCATGCTGCGTTACTGGGAGAGTTTGCTCTTGCTCCTGTGAACTATCAATTTCTTCAATTGGTTTTGATAAATCCAGTTGTGAGTTGTCATTATCCGACCCCATTTCCTGATCATCACGCTGTTCAAACCTTGCCATAAGCCATTTGAAAAACTGTATGACCTTTTCACCGAGATAATCAACAAACTCAACCCAAGAAACCCCTGTAAGTAATGTTAAACCAGCAAAGAAAAAACACAGCAGTAAAATGGATGTACCAGTAAAATTAAATGCAGGCATCATTGCACCCGCAACAACATCCCCTACCACTCCACCTGAAGAGACACTGAATATATCGTCAAAGTTGATACTACTGATGGCACTTGCTGAAGTAATGAATAAGGTAAGACCAATTATCCTCAGCCCAAGGGTTGTATAGTCTAGCTGTAAGATTTTATGTGGCTTTTTAAATAATAAATAACCTAGAGTTTGAATGGCCGCTGGGACCAAAAAAGCAAGCCAACCAAGGCTGACTAATAAAATATCAGCGACCCAAGCACCTGCCGAGCCCGTTACATTGTTTACTTGAACATATTCACTTGTTTGTGACCATGCCGGGTCGGCCGGGTCAAAGCTTATCAATGCACACAAGATAAAGATGGCAGCAGCAGTACTGATAATTAATCCGGTTTCAAGGAGGCGTTGTACACCATTTAGACGCATACTGGCGTTTTCCCCTATTTTTGTTCTTTTATTAGCAATTTACTAGGCACACCTTAACAAGAAAAGGCTCATGGTGCATAGGGTTTTATGATTTCGCCTTCCTCACCCTTTACCTCTTCCATCACAACGTAAGTACGACTTTCACTCACATTAGGCAGTTTTAATAAGATTTCACCCAGCACCCCGCGATATTCTGACATATCGGTTACGCGTGTTTTAAGCAAAAAATCAAAGTTTCCTGATACCAAATGACACTCTATAATCTCGTCGTGTTGACGCACCGCTTGATTAAACTTATCGAACACATCTGGCGAATTTTTATTAATTGTGATCTCTACATAAACCAGCAACCCTTGTCCAAGCTTAGTAGGATCAACTACCGCCTTATAACCTCTAATATAACCTTCTCTTTCAAGTTTTTTTACTCGCTCCAAACAAGGCGTAGCACTCAAACCTATGCGCCGCGCAAGTTCCACGTTGGAAATCCGACCATCTTTTTGTAATTCGACTAATATTTTCCTGTCGATTCGATCTAATTGTTGATGCATTTTTATAGTCTTTTATTCTGCCTAATGAATTAAATTAGTTAATAACACTACAATATTAGCGTAAAAAGGTGAGACACACTACTAATGCATATATATAATAGTCGAAAATTTTATCCCGTTCTGCTTTAGAGGCAATTTATTATGATTATTGGTGTACCTAAAGAAATTAAAAACCACGAGTACCGTGTAGGTATGGTTCCTGCGAGTGTTCGTGAGCTAATTAACCATGGCCACCAGGTTATCGTTGAAGACAATGCTGGTATCGGTATCGGATTCACTAACGAAGACTATGTTGAAGTAGGCGCAACTGTATTAAATACAGCTGCAGAAGTATTTGCTCAAGCAGATATGATCGTAAAAGTTAAAGAGCCTCAAGCTATTGAACGTGCAATGCTACGTGAAGGCCAAATCTTATTCACATACTTGCATTTAGCCCCTGACCTACCACAAACTGAAGAGCTTGTGAAAAGCAAATCTATTTGTATCGCTTATGAAACAGTGACTGACCCACGTGGCGGTTTACCACTACTGGCACCAATGTCTGAAGTAGCTGGTCGTATGTCTATTCAAGCTGGTGCTCAAGCACTTGAAAAGTCACGTGAAGGCCGCGGTATGTTGTTAGGTGGTGTACCGGGTGTTGAACCTGCAAAAGTAGTTGTAATTGGTGGTGGTATGGTTGGCCGTAATGCTGCACAAATGGCTGTAGGTTTAGGTGCTGATGTCACTATTTTAGACCGTAGCATTGATGTATTACGTTCACTTAACGCACAGTTTGGCAGCCAAGCAAAAGCAATTTACTCAACAGCTGATGCGCTTGAGAAACATGTTTTGGAAGCAGACCTTGTTATTGGCGGTGTACTAATCCCAGGTGCAGCGGCACCTAAACTAGTAACTGCTGATCACATCAAAGCAATGAAGCCAGGTGCTGCAATCGTTGATGTTGCAATCGACCAAGGTGGATGTATTGCAACTTCTAAAGCAACAACTCATGCTGAGCCAACATATATCGTAGATGAAGTAGTTCATTATTGTGTTGCAAACATGCCTGGCGCTGTTCCACGTACCTCTACTTTTGCACTAAATAACGCAACACTTCCTTACATCATCAAACTAGCGAACAAAGGCTATAAAGCGGCGCTACTTGAAGATAAGCACTTTATGGATGGCTTGAACGTATTAAACGGTCAAATCACTTGCAAAGAAGTTGCTGAAGCTTTCAACATGGAATATGTTGATGCACATACTGCACTGCAAAATGCTTAATTAACATTCTAAACAGCCCGCTAGAAGAGCGGGCTGTTTTGTACCCCAAAATCAAATTATTATTCACTCCCCTCCAAGACAATAATTTTCTTATAATAAAAAAGTATTATTGTAAACGTCAGAATATTTGTTATCGTTTCATTTGTACCCAAAAAGGATGGTTATGAAACGCCGAGTTTTTATTCGCAAGTTTGCCCAATTTTCTTTATTAGCATGTTCGCCAAGCTTATTGGCAAGCTCATTTCATAATAATGTAAACTGGATTCACAAACCCCGATTACCCAAACAAGTTCAAGAACTTTACCCCTGCTTGTATAATAATAACCTTGTCTTAGCTGGTGCGCTTGAACAAAGTACTATAGAACGTGCAACAATGGGTATTATGGATGCATCCAGCGCTTGCTATTTATTTGACTTGAGCAAACAAGTTTGGCGATTGGGACCTGAGTTACCTGTAAAGAGACATCATCTAGGGTTAATCACCACAAAAAAGGGAGTACTGGCAATCGGAGGCTTTGCTGCCAGCAAATCTAACCCTTGGCAAGTTCGCGCAGACACTTTTGTACTTTCTAACTTAGAGGATCACTGGCACACTTCAAAGCCACTTCCTAATCCGCAAGCAGAGTCTGGTTATGTAAGAATTGGCGACAATGCACACGTCATTTCTGGACGAGGAATAGTACATGGTCATTTAACTGACATTAACAGCCACGTTTTTTTTGATGGCACAAAGTGGCAACAAGCCGCGCCACTGCCTCTTGCCAGAAATTCAGGCGCTTGTGTTGCAATGAGCAGTGGTTGCCTGCTAATTGGAGGACGGATTCAGCAAAAACGGCATCAAAACCAAACTCGTGTTGACTTTTATGACCAGCGTACAGATAAATGGTTTGAACTCTCCCCAACGCCTTTTGCTTCATCAGGTATCGCAGCGGCTAGTTACAACAATAAAGTGTATGTATTTGGGGGAGAGCAATATAATTACAGTATCAATCGTGCAGGGTTAACGACCATGCATAGTAAAACCTTTAAACAGGTATGGGAGTACTGCTTTACCAGTGATAAATGGCAAACTTTACCTATATCAATGACCTCAACACGTCATGGCTTAGGTGCTATTAGCACCCAAGAAGGCATTTACTTGATTGGTGGAGCACAGCGTGCTGGAGGTGAGTTGACTACCAACACGGTTGAGCTACTACAATTCAAATAATAATGGCTAGGGTCTGTTGATCTTTGCTGTGTGTTTTTGCAGCAGTCATTCGGGTATTTTGGCAAGGCAGAACCTGCGTCGCATAGTTATTCTATGTAAGTCAGGTGATAACGCAGAAAAAATGCTCGAATGGCGCTGCCCAAAGGGTTCAACCAAAGGCTTCCACTACTTTGTCATTCGCAACTGACATAAATTATTATGCTGCATTACTCATTTCGCGTAATGAAAGCCTTTGATTTGAACAAAATTCATACCTCAAAGATCAACAGACCCTAGTTACTTGGGGCCCTTGCTAACTCAGCTTCAAGGCGTGTCGTTTCATCAGCTCTAGGCTTGGTAAAACGCGCCAAACCCAAGTAAATAACGGGTGTTAAGAATAAAGTATAAAGCACAGAAATTCCTAACCCTCCAAACACTACCCAACCAATTGCGTTACGCGCCTCAGCGCCAGCACCCGTGGATAAAATAAGAGGTAACGCACCCAGTAAAGTCGAGAATAATGTCATAGCGATTGGACGAAAACGTACTATGGCAGCTTGTAAAATAGCCGACTCAACATCACTGCCCCGATCTCGTAACTGATCTGCAAATTCTACTAATAAAATTGCATTCTTAGCCAACAGTCCAATCAACATTACCAAGCCAATCTGCGAGTAAATATTTAAGCTCGTGCCAGATAGCTTCAACGCTAAAATTGCAGCAGCTATACCAAATGGTACAGTAAGCATCACAACAACCGCGCTATTGATACTTTCAAACTGAGCAGCTAATACAAGCAGCACAATGACAAATGCAAGCACATAGGTTAACAAAACCTCATAAGCCGTTTCTTGATACGTAAGCGCTTCGCCTTTAAAAGCTAAATCAATTCCTTGTGGTAACTTTTCATGAGCAACACCTCTAATTATTTCAACCGCTTCACTCATCGCCATGCCTACTGGTAGCTCTAAGTCTAATTCAATTGCCCGACGCTGCGCATAGCGCTCTAGCTCAGCAGCAACACCCTCCTCTGCTAAGCTGGCAATACTTGACAATGGCACTAGCGCACCAGTATCGCTTTTAACATACAAGTTTGCTAAATCAGATGGAGTTTGGATCATATAATTCTGTGCTTGTAGAATAATGGGGATAGATTGATCGCCCACATTTAGATCCGCAATATCATCCCCATTAATTGCCACCCTTAATGTCGTTGCAATGTCGCTCAACTGTACACCTAAATTTTCTGCTCCTCGACGGTCTATATTAACTCTCAATTGTGGTTGCGATGGCTGATAAGAAATATCGGCTTTACCAAATTGCGGATAAGCCTTTTCAAGCTCAGTACTAAACAACTGGGCTGCTTTAAAAATATTTAAATAATTATCGCCCAATAATGCCAGTTCTATACCCCCTCCTTGCCCCCTTAGATTCAAACTGTTTGAACCAAACGCTCTCGCTGGAGCACCTGGGACTTGCCCCAAAGGCCCACGTATCTGAGCAATGATTTGCTGTTGAGATAGCTCCCGTTCAGACCAATCTTTTAGTGGTACAGTAATAAACACAATATTTGGGTCCCACTGGCCTACAACCGTATAAATGGAGTCTATCTGCTGTTGCTCTACATAAGGCAATAGCACGTCTTCCATAGCTTTTGCTTGTCGGTCCATAAAGTTCAACCCCACACCATCGGGGCCTCGGGCAAAGATGCGAATACTGCCTCTATCTTCTTGTGGTAATAACTCACTTTTTATTTGTGTATACAAAACACCTGATGCGGTTGCCAAAATAATGCATATAAACAGAGTCAACCATGCATGCTTCAAAACCCAGCCAATCATCACACCATAACAATCAACGCATTTATTGCCAAAAGTACTAAATAAATGCGTTCCAGACTTGGTTTTTTTAGGTAAACGAGACGTTAGCGCTGGTACCAATGATAGCGCGACGAATGATGAGATGATCACAGCACCAGCGAGTACGCCCCCAAACTCGCGAAATAATCGACCCGCTGTTGATGGCAAAAATGCGATGGGAACAAATACCGCAACTAATACAGCAGTAGTGGCAACAACAGCAAAAAACACTTCTCTTGTACCTAGCACTGCAGCGGCCCGACTGGCTAACCCTTGAGCTTTTCGACGTTGGATATTTTCGCTCACAACGATGGCATCATCCACAATTAACCCTGTCGCTAATACCAAGGCAAGTAACGTTAATATATTAATAGAAAAGCCAAGTGACCATATTATCGCTACCGAGCCCATTAACGACATCGGTATAGCTATTGCGGGTACAATTGTTGCCCGCCATGAACCAATAAATACCCATAAAGTAATGACTACAAGTAAGATTGTGATAAGCAAAGATTGCAATACTTCATCTACAGAACCCCGAATAAACTGCGCATCATCTTGGGTAATACTGATGTTCAACTCTGGGAACCGTAATGCTTGGCGTGCAACTAACTTTAATACTTCATCTGAAATTTCAATGGTATTTGAGCGTGCTTGTCGGATCACTTCTAAGCCAATTACTGGCTGCCCGTCTAAACGTACCATATTACGTGAGTCTGCTGGTCCAAAGTAAACCGACGCAACATCGCCTATGCGCGTGTTTCCTTCAACAATCATCGCACTAACTTGTTCAGCGGTAATAGAAGTGGCATCCGCTCTAACAATGAGCTGTTGATCTTCAGACTTTAAACTCCCTGCTGGCACATCAAAAGGTGCTTGTTCCAATACTTTGGCAACTTGTGCCACTGATAAGCCGTAGCTTGTGAGTTTCAAAGGTTCAATCGCAACACGCAACACCCTCTCTCTATCACCATTTAGCCTAACGTCCGCAACACCGGGAATAGTCAAAAATTGCGGAGCTAAGTCTCGCTCTACTCGCGCTGTAAGTGACTCCATATCTAAAGTATCACTACTAACCGTAAGACTTACCACCGCTTGTGCATCGTTGTCCGCTTTGATTATCGACACCCGTTCTACTTCTTGAGGTAACTCTCGTTGCACACGACTTACTGCTTCTCGGGTTTCATTCGCAGCATCTTCAATATTTGTACCTGGCCTAAACTCAACCACAATGCGACTAGAGTTTTCTTCACTTTGAGCACGAATAGACTGCACGCCTGATACTCTCGCCGCAGCTCCTTCGAGCTTGCTTGTGACTTCTGTATCGATTGTTTCTGGTGAACCGCCAGGAAAAGAAGCACTAACAGTTAAGCGTGGCCTGTCAACATCAGGGAGTTCTCTTACTTCAACACCACCAAGTGCTGCCACACCTGCGATAATAATCAATAGATTCAATACTACAATGAGTACAGGTCTGCGTATAGCAAGTGAGGGTAAGTCAGATAAGTTGCTATTTGATAAAGGTTTATTAGACATTAGTTTACCTTCGCTAATTGCGGACTAACTTCTTGGCCTTCACGCAAACGTTGCACACCTTCTACAACCAGCATTTGTTG
This sequence comes from Pseudoalteromonas holothuriae, assembly GCF_945859825.1. Taxonomy (GTDB): domain Bacteria; phylum Pseudomonadota; class Gammaproteobacteria; order Enterobacterales; family Alteromonadaceae; genus Pseudoalteromonas; species Pseudoalteromonas holothuriae. The sequence continues at coordinate 290,265 of NZ_CAMAPC010000006.1, read as the reverse complement.
ATGTTGTATATCACCATCCACCAGCACTTGGTTGTTTTGACGCTGAATCACTTGCACATTAACACGTTTCGCAACCCCTTGTTTCTCAACCCAAATATAAGGCCCTATTGGACCCCACATCAATGCTGCTTCAGGAATAGCAGCATAGCGTTGCCCTAAGTTACTTAGTACAACTTTAAAGCTCATGCCTGGTAGATATATATCTTGCTCATTATTTAGTTCAGCTCTTATTCGAATAGTACGCGCATTTGCATTCACTCGTGAGTCAATCTGGCTAATGGTGGCTTGCAATTGATTTTGATTTTCTTGCCAAGGTGATACTTGTACTTGGGTACTATTTTTGAGAAGTTCAAGCGCAAGTTCAGGCGCTTTAAAATCGATATAAAGTGTGGACCGATCATCTAAAGAAACTAATTGAGTTTGATTTGTTACCCAGTCACCAACTTCAATATCACTAATTCCAACAATACCCGAAAAAGGCGCAACAACCCGATGATCTTCAATATCATTTTGTGCTTGAACGAATGCGACTTCAGCCAGAGCAACCTGTGTTTTAGCATCATCTAAAGCGCTTTGTGTTGTGGCACCATTTTTGATACTCTCTTGTAATCGCGTTAATGCTCGCTGCGCGTTTTCTAATTGAATTTTTGTTTGTAATGCTTGGGCTTGCTCTTTTCTGTCATCAAGCTGAAATAGAATATCACCTTTTGTAACCTTGTCTCCGCTTCTAAAAGACACTTGTGTCACCCTATCTGCAACAGTTGGAAATAAAATGACTGAGCGCCTTGCTTCAGACGTGCCTACAGCTGTAATTTGTTGCTGTGTTGCAGCAAACTGCAAGGGGGCTGTGATAACAACAGTAGCTGGGCGCTTATCTTGGCCGTGTACTACTGTCGCAATGGCACTAAGTAAAAGGGCTAATATTAATGAGCGTGACGGCATATGCTTCCCTAAATGTTGATGCTTAAAAATATGATACGTTTAAATGCGGTAGTTTAGATCTGCCACAAGGTAGTATATAGCTTAGCAACATGTTCAAAAACAAATACTTTTACACTACTTTACACACATATAAGCCTGAATTTAAATAACAATGCAGCCCTATGACCCACTCAATGAAGTCTTATCATAAAATAAATCTCTGTCACTGAGTCAAAAATAGAGCAATCTCACTAAAAGTCACAAAAAAAACTGTTCTGTTTTTTAAGTACTCAGTCACTTAATTACAACGAAAAACATAATCATAAAAGCGTACCAGATAACTACTTAATTCAGCCATTAGTGTCATTTAAAAAGCTAATCAATAAGGCTAAGTCAATTCTCAAAACATTTCCTATACCAAACAAATTGGTCATTACTAAATCAACCATTAATAGGTAACACGCTTGTTACATAAATATGTGATGCAATTTAATCTAACTGTTTAAAGTTTTGCGATATCTGGTACATTAAAGCAAAACTAACATTGCAAGTTTTTGTTAATGTTTTACATTTATATGATGTCGGGTGTTGGAGATATGCTGTGAAGTTCAAACACAAAATTGTTATTGTATCCTCGTTAGTCTTGTTTGTTGCGCTTAGCGTCTTATCTATTAAACAATACTTTTCTATTAAGCAGAATCTAGAACTACAAGTCAGTCAAAGTGTTAACGAAATAATTCAGGGAATAAGTAATACAGTTACTGCGCAAATGCAAGGAAGTATGGACTTAGCATCATTAGCAACTTCACTCATTTCAGAAACTGACTCCTTGCAAAGTGCCTACCCTATTTTGTCTCAGCCAAAACTCACTGAACAATTTTTATTAATTGGATATGGCCAGGAAAGCACCGGCAAATATATAGCAAGTGATCCAAATTGGAACCCAGGCCCCACATGGGACCCTCGAAAGCGGCCTTGGTACACAGATGCTAAAAATGCAGGCAAGTTAATCGTCACTGCCCCTTATGCCGACTCAGTTAGTAAAGAAATAGTGGTGTCAGTGGGCACACCAGTAAACAAACAAGGTCGCTTTCACGGCGCAATTTTTTATGACGTTAGCTTAGCCAAGCTTGGTGATATGATAAATTCATTTAATTTATTTGATGCTGGCTTTGCATTTATGGTCAGCACAGACGGAACTATTATCTCGCACCCTGATGTTAGTTTAAATGGAGATGAAGCAAGCAAGTTTTTGGGTGATACGGCGTTTAGCCAAGATTTGCAATACATTGTGCTTAATAATACCGAGTACTTAATTGACTTTCAAAAAGTTGATGGTTTTGACTGGCTGGTTGGTATAGCGCTTGAAAAAGAGAAAGTGTTTGCTGCTGTATCTGAAGTGACACAAGACTCTATCACGTTTACTACATTATTCGTCATTATTAGTGTTGTGGTCCTGTCTTTTGTGATCAGTTTATTACTTAAACCACTTTCAGAGATTAATAATGCCATGGCCAATATTGCTAAAGGCAATGCCGATCTCACTGTGAGACTCAATACTAATAGCGACCCTGAGTTTGCTTCACTGGCAGAAAACTTCAACCTGTTCGCCGCGCGCTTACAACAGTTAATCGCTGATATTCAAGTCCTCGGCCACGAAATTCTTGAAGATGCCAAACAAACGTCCTCTGGTGCTAACCAATCTAGTAACGCTATTTCAAGGCAGTTGGAGTCTTTAACTTCTTTAGCAACAGCAACAGAACATATGTCCGAGACAGAGCAACGCGTTGCTAACTCAGCGCAAGAGGCCGCAGAAGCAATCCAAAATACGGATAGCGCAGCCGTCGAAGGTCAGAAAATCGTCACGCAAACCACTGATACAATCGCACATCTATCTGAACAAATTTCTACTGCAGTTGAAGTAGTTAATGCTTTGGAAGTATCCACCAGCGGAATAGAGCAAATACTTTCAGTCATTAATGGCATTGCAGAACAAACAAATCTCCTAGCGTTAAATGCCGCTATTGAAGCTGCTCGTGCCGGTGAGTCTGGTCGAGGCTTTGCAGTAGTTGCGGATGAAGTACGAACGCTCGCACAACGTACACAAGAAGCAACGACTGAAATTAAAACCATGATTGACCAATTACAAGCAGGTGCCGTGAACGCGGTACAAGTAATGAAACAAAGTCAGAGTCTGGTTGAAAAAACAGTAGGTAAAGCAGATGAAACTAGCGACTCTCTACAAGCTATTCGTGCCGCTATTGAGCATATCGTGCAACTTAATTTGCAAATTGCTGATATGCTCAATGAACAAAGGCAAGTAGTCAGTGAAGTCAATAATAATGCAATGGAGATCCGCAACATCTCAGACATGGTGTTTAATGAGGCGAAAACGGTTGATCATACAATGAAAAGTCAAGTGGAAAAAATTGCCGAACAAGAAAACATGCTAGAACAATTCAAAGTTTAGTTTTCCTATTTGGCGATTAACCTAATACTCATTGCATTAGATAAAGCACCAGATATTGCGACAGATAAATGCTTTAGTAACAAAGTAGAAATTTCAGTATGCTGTTATTATATATGAGTCATTTAGCTCGCTAGAATGATCAATGTTTTAATAAAAGTTGGTATAATCGTTAAGTTTGATAAATGTTATTTATGATAAACCCGCTAAAAACTTAAGCGGGTTTATCATCTTCGTAAAGGTAAAATGAGCATAGCAAGGTATTTTAATTTGCTTACAGCATACTGGCTGTTCAATTGAAAACTAGATATATAAAAATCATAGCAGACATAAACTAGGCTATTATTAACAATAAACATTCCAATTCACAATAGACTTAAAAATAATTTATGAATAGATTTTTAGTTGTTGCATTTTTACTATTGGTTACTTTATTTCCAAGTTACATTTTTGGTCAAATACCCTTACTGGCGAACGAGTACTCAGTCAAAAAACTGACTGCTGAAGACGGTTTCGTTTCTTCAGAAATATACTCCATCATTCAAGATCAACAAGGGTTAATTTGGTTTGGCACTGCTGAAAATGGTGTCATGCGTTTTGATGGCCGTAAAGTCACATTATTTGAATTTGATAGTATGAGCAATAATGGCCTATCTCATAATGATGCAGGCAATCTCCTCTTAGACCGTTATGGTAACATTTGGATTGGCACGTGGGGAGGTGGGGCCAACCGTTACAATCCACAAACAGGCCAATTTGAAAACTTTATCAATGACCCAAAACGGCCTAGTTCAATTTCAGCGAACCGCATTCAATCTTTGCATCACGACAAAGAAGGCGTAATTTGGTTAGGATCATATGACCAAGGATTAAATCGCTTTTTGAACAACAATCAATTTGCGCATATCAAAAAAGGTAATTCTGACATACCTGGACTTTCTCACAACCGCGTCTGGGACATAGAGAGTCACGACCGAGACTCACTTTGGGTGGCTACCAGTTATGGTTTGAACTTATATAATAAGAAAACAAACGCATTCACATACTTTTTTCCAGAACCAACTAACAAAACCCCTACAGGTGCCAACGAAATTCGTCATATTTTAAAAAGCCGTGATGGAAAAATTTACATAGGCACTCAACAGGGCCCCTTTCTTTTTGACCTACAAACACAAGAGTTCAGTCCAATTGGCATAGTTAAGAATGAAAACTTAGGCCAAGTTAACTCGATGATAGAAGATCAAGATGGGTTTATTTGGTTTGTTACAAGTAACGGTGTTTTTAGACTCTCAAGCACGAATCAAGAATTGAAACAACTGGACCTAGAGCACAATAACGGATTACGAATTATTTTTGAAGATAATGCTCGTACACTGTGGATAACAAATGAAGTACAAGGTATATATAAACTTGTACGTCATAGAAAATTTAAATCACTCCAACATCCTGAATTAAGTGCACCCAATGGTATTTTATCCGACAAAGACGGAAACTTATTAATTGTGAACTCTAAGTCAGAAATATTCAAATGGCTCGTATCCACACAAAACCTAATTAAGCTATCTGGGGCTATTTTTTCCGAAGAAAATGGCTTTGATAATAACCGGTTGTTAGAGCGGCCGGTGCTGTTTTTAACTAATGATAACGTTTTGTGGGTTGGCCAAGACGAAGGACTTGCCAAATTTAACCTTGATACTAATCACGCAAAGATAATTACTTACCCAACTACGAATCCTAATCTCAAAGAGTTTAGAGAGATAAGAGCACTCAACGCAGACGAACAAGGAAAACTATGGATAGGCACTTATAAAAATGGTGTTTACATTTATGATGCACCACAAAACTCGTTCCAGCATTTAGGGGCCTCTTATGGACTGTCACACCCAGAAGTCCTTGAAGTATTTAAAGATAAAAATGAAAATATGTGGGTCGGTACTGGTGATGGGGTAAACCTGTGGCAAGAACATTCCAAATCTTTTTTAGCATTGAAAAGTAATCGATATAAACAAGACAGCTTGTTAGGCAATATCGTGCAAGATATTCATCAATCTAAAGATGGTAAAATTTGGATTGCAACACAAAAAGGGCTCAATTTATATCAACCTGAAACACAAAGCTTTAAACATATCAGCAAACAAAATGGCTTGCCCACCAACCTTATTCGCGCGGTTTCCGATGACAACGAAGGTGAGTTGTGGTTAACAACAAATAAAGGTATATCTAAATTTTCACCCACCAAAGGAAAAATTAAAAACTTTGATAGTCAAGATGGTTTACTCGGCCTAAATTATTATTCTGGTAGTTTAGTTAAGGGCAGCGACAATATATTATTCACAAGCAGCCAAAGGGGCATTGAATATTTCAGTACTCACTCTTTAAGCTCCAACCAAGCCGACCCAAATATTGTCCTAACTGGTTTCAATATTCTGGGCCAACCGGTTAAACTTGATGTGCCCTACTCTTACGTTACTGATATTCAAATTTCTTACTTAGACTATGTATTTTCATTAGAATTTTCTGTATTGGATTTCATATCTCCTCAAAAGAATCAATATGCATATAAACTAGAGGGCTATGATGAGCACTGGATAGAGATTGAAAATCGTAATGTCGCAACATTTACAAACTTAGATGGTGGCTCATATCGATTTTTAGTTAAAGCAACAAATAGCAACGGTGAATGGTCAAAAAACATACTTTCCGTAAATTTACATGTTGCTCCTCCATTTTGGCAGACTTGGTGGGCATACTGTTTATATATTTTAGCTTTTACATCTATCATTGCGACTGTGATTTACCTCAGAACTCGATTACAACGGTTAGAAATAACAAGGCAAAAACAATTTGTTTCCCAACTCGAGCAACAAGTGTCACAAAAAACAGCTTCGCTGGAAGCTCAAGCAGAAGACTTAGCTGCGGCACTGGAAAAAGCTGAAGAAGCAACCCAGCTTAAATCTGATTTTCTAGCAAATATGAGCCATGAGATCCGCACCCCAATGAATGGTGTAATCGGTATGCTAGAACTACTCAAAGCAGGCCAGCTTAGCGCCGAACAAGCTCATGCCGTTAATGTGGCTAGTACCAGTGCCAGCTCCCTCCTAACGCTGATCAACGATATTTTAGACTTTTCAAAAATAGAAGCAGATAAACTTGAAATTGAGTATATCGATTTTGATTTTAGAGAGCTTGTGGAACTACTTGCAGAGTCAATGGCATTAATAGCGCAAAGTAAAGGCGTTGAAATAGTGCTTGATTTGGCGGATATTAATACGCCCATAATACGTTCAGACCCTAATAGGATCAGGCAAATTCTGAGTAACTTATTAAGCAATGCCGTCAAATTTACTGAACAAGGCGAAATCGTCATTGTCGCAAAGCTTAAACCAATGAATGATACTGAGCAGTACCTTTTAAGTTGTCAAGTTTTCGATACAGGTATCGGTATCCCCGATAATAAGCTAGGTACTTTGTTTGATACCTTTAGCCAAGTAGATGCTTCAACGACACGCAAGTATGGTGGTACAGGTTTAGGGCTTAGCATCACTAAACGTTTATGTCAGTTACTCAATGGCGATGTAACGGTGTCAAGTGAAGTAGGTGTGGGTAGTTGTTTTACTGTGACATGTGTCGTCAAAATTTCAGAACCTAAAAAGCCATATAATATAGAAAACCTCAGACTAGAAGTGCTCATCATCGACGCCAATCAATCAAGTCGACATGCGCTACGAAAACAACTTAAGCTGTGGGGTATTTCAGTCACTGAAGCAATTACCTCTGAGGCTGCATCTCAAATACTTAAAGAGCGTAAAATATCAAGCTCAACACCTTTTGATATTGTGTTGCTTGATAAGCACTTAATCGCGTTAGAGAATGACAGCTTTGAGCAAGAGCTTAAAGTGAATAATCCGTTAAGTAAAACTAAGTTAATAGTAATGACTCAAGTTGAAGAATACTATACACAAGGTAAAGTAGTGCCATTCAATATTGCATCCTACCTTTGCAAACCGATAACTCAACTCGCTTTATTGAACGCTTTAGCGACTGCCTGCCCAAATTTAAAAGCTTTACTTAAACAACATCAGTTAATAAGCAATGATAGTAAAAAATCAACAGCGAATACCCTCAGTGCAGATTGGGCCAACGATATCAATGTGCTACTTGTAGAAGACAATAAAATTAATCAACTGGTGGCGTTAAAAGTGCTCAATAATATAGGCATCGAGGTTAAAGTTGCAGAGAATGGATTGCAAGCAATCGAATTAATTGGTGCATCTGCAGACACAAAACCATTTCATGCGGTACTAATGGATTGCCAAATGCCAATCATGGATGGTTATCAAGCAACTCGTAATATTCGCGATGGTCAAGCTGGAGAGAGAAATAAATCCCTACCAATTATAGCTATGACCGCTAATGCTATGCAAGGCGATAGACAAAGATGCCTTGATGCAGGAATGGATGATTACATTACTAAACCTATTTCCACAAAGCAGATACAAGACAAGTTAAAAGAATGGGTAACAAAGTAGCGAGATGAAATTAGGTGATAATTAGTCCATCCTGAAACCAACTTAATTGTTTGAAGATTTAAACGACCTTACTACCCTGAAATTGTAACTTTTCTGAATCACGCAGCCAGAACATTACAATTTTAGTATAAAAATGAAACCAAAATCGCCCCCTAACACACCACAAAAATGATGATATGAAATTGAACTCGTTGATATTTTTCCATTGAGTCATAAGTGAATGAAACTTGCAAAACTCATTAATTGGCAACGGTTGAGGTCGAATTTAAACAACGCTATAGCGATAAAGGCTTCATACCTAAAAGGTCACATGCGCTAAACAGTGCCAAATATTTTATCACCCGCGTCTCCTAAACCAGGCACAATGTAGCCGTGCTCGTTAAGATGACTATCCAGTGAAGCAGTATAAATTTCAATGTCAGGATGCGCATCTAAAGTCGCTTTAACCCCCTCAGGTGCCGCGACTAACACAATTGCTTTAATATGGGTACAGCCTGCGCTTTTTAGCATGTCAATGGTGGCAATCATTGAGCCTCCAGTGGCTAGCATTGGATCTATTACCAAACTTAAGCGTTGCTCAATTTTACCAACTAACTTTTCAAAGTATGATACTGGCTCTAGCGTCTCTTCATTTCTTTGTAGTCCCACGACACTCACTTTTGCAGACGGTATTAGCTCCATCACGCCATCCATCATGCCTAATCCAGCGCGTAAAATTGGTACAACTGTTATTTTTTTACCTTGCAATTTATTGACTTCAATATTGCTGCCCTCCCAGCCTTTTATAACACTGGCTTGTAATGGCAAGTCTTTAGTCGCTTCATAAGTAAGTAACGTACCAATTTCACTAACTAACTCACGGAAGCTTTTTGTACTAATTCCATATTCTCGTAGTAATGCTAATTTATGTTGTAACAATGGATGATCAATAACATGTAGTGACATAACAGCGCCCTCTATAGCTCTTTGAAAAATGTTTCAGGTTTATGGCGTACAGGTTTTGTACAATCAACAGTTGGAGTACCTAAGTAAAGATAACCAATAATTTCATCTTGCTCATTTAAACCTAGTAAAGATTTAACCTTAGGGCTTTGCGCATAATAGCCTGTTCGCCAAACACCTGATAAGCGTTGCGCAAATGCCGCTTGCTGCATGGCAAGGACACTACATGCGGCACTTTGTATTTGCTCAATACGGGGAACTTTTGGATGCTCTTTATAAGGCGATATAGCAATAATGATCATCGGTGCGCGCTGTGGTAACGACTTGGCACGGCTGATCGTGCGTTCACCTTGCTGTTCTTCCACAGCTGCTTGGTGGTATATTTCGCCGAGCTTATCACGAGCCTGCTCATGCACAACAATAAACTGCCACGGGGTTAAGCCACCATGATCAGGTACTTTAAGGGCTGCTTTTTTTATTACTTCTAGCTGCTCCGTTGACGGACCAGGAAAAGATAAGTTACTGTCTGATTGACGTGTAGTGAGTAATTCGATGGCATCCATGTGTACATACCTTTCATTCATTATTTCAATTGTGAATGAGAATACCATCGTAAACGCTTATCATCTATTGTAGATGTGTTTTTTCTTTAACTTTCAACCCTATGTTTATTTAAATAGCGCTTTAGCCAATGATCCACGCTGACAAATCGCCCCCCTCCTGTAAACAATAGGCTTAATAACATGGCAAAATATATCGCGGCAAATTCAATACCGTTATTTAAAATAACCACACTGCCTTTTTCATATAAATAGTCAGGGTAGCCGTGAGTATCGACTAAAGCCTTAATTCTATCTAGGCGCAGTGCTACTTGTTCGCTATTTTCTAAACTTTGCTGTGCTCCAGGAACTCCAAACCAATCAAATACCTGTGCAGCACTCGTTTGCGGATTGCCAGGTGCAACCGAAAACCAACCGTTGTCCCAATGCACCGTCGTTGCTGCAATAAACATAGTAAATAATAAAGGAATTGATACAAGACGGGTAAGTAGCCCAATTAGCAGTAACCAACCACCTAAAAACTCACTCCAACCAGCTAAAAAGGCCAATAAATCAGGTAATGGTAGCCCTAACCCCCACTGTTCATTACCAAACCAAGCAACGACATTTTCATCTGCTAGTAGACGACTAGGAAAGCTGACTTCACTATTGGCAATATTGAGTTTGTTATAGCCGGCAATGATCATTACTGGTGCAACAATCAACCTCAAAATTAATGCTGGTGCGCCGTCTAAAAAGCGCATTTTGGAAACTATCGAGCTATAAGTTTTATAAAGTGTACAAAGCATGAACGGCCTTTTCTATTAATCAAAAATAATATCAATTACTAGTCTAGACCGCTCTATTGTTTTATTCATTGCAAACTTAATTGCAAAACTGAGTGTTAAATCAATCGCGCAGCTTGTAATGCTTCGTAAATAGCACGTTTGGCATCGATTGCACTGGCTAGTTTTGCACCACCAATTACATGGTGATGACTAGGCAAACTCTCTTTGTCAAACAGCTGATCATTGGATACCTGGCCAATACACGCGATGACAGTGTCTACATCTAACCATTTCTCCTGACCAGCTTGCTTGATAAGCAAACCTTTATCTGAAAAAGCGATATATTCACACTCTGGAAGTTGCTCAACATCATGTTGCTTGGCAACTTGACGATGGATCCAGCCTGTTGTTTTACCCAAATCACTACCAAAACGACCGGGGCTACGTTTGAGCATGTAAAGTTTTCGAGGGTCTTTAATCGGGTTAGCATCGCACTCTATTCCCCAGTGGTGTTTAAAGTCTTCGATTGATTGCTCAGGCTTTTCAGCCAAAAAAGCGACCATATCGAAGCCAATACCACCAGCACCTAAAATAGCGATTTTATTACCTAGCTCAACTTCCTTGCGTATCACTTCATCGTATGCAAATACGCGCCTACCATCGCTGCATTCAATGTTAGACATTCTAGGACTCACGCCTGTCGAAAACACAACATCGTCATACTGCTGTGACATCGTGTCCTCATATGGTGTATTCAGTTCAATATCTACATTTAAACGTTTTAATTCAGACAAATAATAAGCCAGCGTCTTTTTAAAATCTTCTTTGCCGGGTATTTGCATTGCCAAATTAAACTGACCACCAGGGTGACTATTTTTATCTATTAATGTAACTTCATGCCCTTTATCCGCAAGATAGTAACTTGCTGATAAGCCCGCAGGGCCTGCGCCCACTACGAGAACACGTTTTTTCTGTTTCGCCTTTTCAAGCGGATAATCCAGCTCAAAACCTGCTTGTGGATTAACCAAACAAGTTGCTCTTTTACCCTTAAATACATGATCTAAGCAACCTTGATTGCAGCCAATACAGACATTTATTTGTTCACTATGATTGGTGGCATATTTATTAAAAAAGTCAGGATCGGCTAATAACGGGCGTGCCATCGAGATTAAGTCTGCTTCTTGGTTGTGCAAAATATCATTTGCAATATCAGGTGTATTGATACGGTTTACAGCAATAACTGGCACATCAACAACATCTTTGAGGCGTTTAGATGCTTCCTTAAAAGCACCAGGAGGAACCATGCTGGCAATCGTCGGCACTCTCGCCTCATGCCAACCAATACCGGTGTTTAAGATATCAACGCCCGCAGCTACCAGTGCTTTTGCTTGTTGTGTCACTTCCTTAGCCGTCGAGCCATTAGGGATCAAATCCATGACAGATAGCCTAAAAATAATCAAAAACTTATCTGAAACAACCGCACGCACCGCCTTAACAGTCTCAACAGCTAAACGCATACGATTTTCTAAAGTACCACCATATTCATCAGTACGTTTATTAGTATGATTTGCCATAAACTCATTAATTAAATATCCTTCTGAGCCCATGATTTCTACGCCATCATATCCTGCTTTTTGGGCCAGCTTAGCTGAATGAGCAAAGTCTTTAATGGTACTTTTAATCATCCGTACAGACATTGCTTTAGGTTTATATGGATTGATTGGTGCTTTGATTGCACTTGGTGCTACATTAAATGGATGATAAGCGTATCGGCCAGCATGCAACAGTTGCAGGCAAATTTTAGCGCCGTGTTTATGCACGGCCTGAGTATACGCTTTGTGCTTAATTACATCATAAATTGAATTAAAAGAAGATGAGATAGGCGTTAACTTACCACGTAAGTTTGGGCTATAACCGCCTGTTATAAGTAACCCAGTTCCCCCTTTTGCACGTGCTTCATAAAACGCACTTAATCGCTTACGATTATGCCAACCTTCTTCTAAGCCTGTATGCATCGAGCCCATAACCAAACGGTTTCTAAGCTCGGTGTGTTTTAATTCTAATTGTTTTTCTAACATTATTTGCCCCAACTAACTGGTCTAACCTGTGCAACATTAACAATTTTCTATAAATTAGCAAGCATCACCTCAAAGTAAATTAATTGTTGACATAATGAACCAGTTGATCAATTAAATTTCTTTATAGATTTTATGCGCATTTTCCAACCAAAATGGAATGTATAAATACTTCGTTACGTTTTTGTGGTAACACCCAAATACAATCTGAGTTATCATAATTATATATATGGTAGGCAGTTCTTTTTTATGAGGATTAATTTTGAATCTGATTAGTAAATTTTTTAAAGCCTTATGGCATGGCCTGAATTTTTCACGCCGTTTAATTTTAAATTTGATTTTTTTCGTGATAATTGTTGCTGCACTTGTCGCGCTATTTAGTAGTGATGAAAAGATCACCGTTGCCGACAATAGTGTGTTAAAGCTCAATTTAAATGGCTTTTTAGTAGAAGAGCTCACATACATAGACCCTATCGACGCTGCATTTCAAGATATGCGTGATTCAGGTGACCAACCAAAAGAAATATTACTAGATGATGTTTTACAGGTGATCAACCGAGCAACGACAGATGAGAGCATTCAAGTCTTACTTTTGGATATCGGTAATTTATATGGTGGGCACTTAGATAAGCTTGAAGTAATTGCTCAAGCTATTGATGAATTTAAAGCTGCTGGCAAAAAAGTTCTTGCTCACAGTGCTTACTATAATCAAACGCAGTATTACTTAGCGGCACATGCTGATACCATCTCACTTCACCCATACGGTGGAGTAAAAATAAAAGGTTTCGCATCTTACCCCATGTATTTTAAAGACGCACTGGATAAACTGAAAGTTACCCAGCATATATTTCGCGTTGGGACATATAAGTCAGCCATCGAACCGCTTATTCGTAACGATATGTCTGATGCAGCCAAAGAAGCTAATCGCTTATGGCTTGGTGAACTTTGGCAACAATATAAAGTTCAAGTAAGCGAAGCTCGTCAATTTGGCTTAGACAATTTTGACGAAACACTTGATGCCTATCAGTCTAAAATACAATCTGTGCATGGCGACTTTGCCCAATACGCATTAGCTAATGGTTGGGTTGATGAACTCAAAACGGACCAACAACTGCAAGCTGAACTTATTGAACTCGTTGGTTTGAACGACAGCGGTAAAACATTCAAGCAGGTGTCTTTTTATAAATATTTAGAAATGATCAAACCGCCTGTGCAGTTTGACAATCCAGTGACTGAAAAAGTGGCCGTGATTGTCGCGCGCGGTGCAATTGAGGATGGTAAGCGCAAAGCAGGTACCATTGGGGGGGACTCAACCGCAGCGTTACTTAAAAAAGCGCGTTTAGATGATAAAGTCAAAGCTGTAGTGCTTCGCATTGATTCTGGCGGTGGTAGCATGTTTGCTTCACAGATTATCCGCAATGAGGTACTTGCAATTAAAGCTGCAGGTAAGCCTGTTATTGCTTCCATGGGCTCCATTGCTGCATCAGGTGGTTATTGGATTGCAGCATCTGCAAATGAAATTTGGGCTGCCCCAACTACGATTACAGGCTCTATCGGTGTATTTGGGGCGCTGTTAACTTTGGAGAACTCACTCAAAGAGCTTGGTATCCATTCTGACGGTGTTTCAACTACTGAGCTTAATGCTATTTCCATAACCCGTGGTATTGACCCCCAGCTGGCTGATATATATCAATTGAGTGTAGAGAACTCATACGACAAATTCATTTCTATAGTCGCAATGGAGAGAAACATTGATAAGGCAGCTGTAGACAAAGTTGCTCAAGGGCGTGTATGGACTGCAACACAAGCTAAAGAGTTCGGCTTAATTGACAAGCTTGGCTATAAAGCAGATGCCATAGAAGCAGCGGCTAAGCTTGCTAATTTAGACTTTTATGATGTGATAACAATACAGCAAGAGTTATCTGAAAAAGAGCAGCTCATACGCGAGGTATTTGGATCCGCTATGGTGCAATCTGCTTTATCTGGTATAAAGTTAACCGCACCTCTTAATGTATTAACAAATGGTTACCTCGCGCCAGTTACCTCACAGGTAGAAAAAAACTTATCAATTCTAAATCAATTTAACGACCCAAATGGCACCTATGTACGGTGCTTGGTGTGTGAAGTGAGTTTCTAACTGCCAAAGTGAAGCTGCAGTTGATATACTTAGCCCAGAACATATTCTGGGCTTTTTTATGAAAAGAAAAAAAATATATATCGCGTATACTGGTGGTACTATCGGTATGAAACAATCGAGTCGTGGTTATATCCCTGCAGAGGGCTATTTAACCGAAACGGTGAAAAATAATGCCGAGTTCACCCGCGAGGAAATGCCACTATTTGATATTCATGAATATTGCCCGCTCATAGATTCATCCGATATGTCTCCCCTTCATTGGCAAATGATCGCTAATGATATTCAAGATAAATATGAGCAATATGATGGTTTTGTTGTATTGCACGGCACCGATACAATGGCTTATACCGCTTCAGCGCTGTCATTTATGTTTGAGAATCTATCCAAACCTGTGATTGTTACAGGTTCACAAATACCGTTATCTCAACTTCGTTCTGATGGTCAGGTTAACTTATTAAATGCTATGTATTTAGCAGCCAACTACCCTATTGCTGAAGTAAGCCTATTTTTTAATAACAAATTGTTTAGAGGTAATCGTGCTACCAAAGCCCATTCAGATGGGTTTGACGCGTTTGCATCACCGAATTTACAACCACTGGCGCTGTCTGGAATAAATATTCAACTAAAAGAAGGTAAGCTGAGCCCGTATGTAGAACAAGCACTACAAGTGACTCAGGTTGTTCATCAGCCAATTGGCGTTTTATATTTATATCCTGGGATCAGCAACGACATCATAAATAGTGTAATTACCAGCACAATCAAAGCGCTTATCATACTTAGTTTTGGCGTTGGTAACGCACCACAACAACCAGATTTCCTTGCAATGCTAAAAGCAGCAAGTGATAAAGGTGTTGTGATAATAAACCTAACACAATGCATTAAAGGCCAAGTCAATATGGGTGGGTATGCAACCGGAAATGCACTACTCAATAGCGGTGTATTAAGTGGGTTTGATATGACATTAGAAGCCTGTATTGCAAAACTCCACTATCTATTTAGCCAAAATTTAGAGTTAGAAACCGTCAGGCATTTGATGCAAGACAACTTACGAGGGGAACTCACACGCTAATTAATCCCAACTTTGGATAAACGAATTTACCCAATAAAGCTATTTTTCTCACTCTGTGCGCTGCTTTCTTTTTAAACCTCTTATCCAAGCCTGAGGTTAAATAAACAGCCGGCTTTAAGCCGACTGTTTATTTTAGCTACTCACTGAGAATACAATCAGCGTACTTTAGATTCCAGCTCGACCAAGTCAGTTAAATGGCATGTTTCGCCACTGTGGGTTTTAATCCCGTGTTCACCAAAGTAGTCGCGTTGTGCTTGTACTAAGTGTCCATTGCTTGGTGTGCTTAACGTTGCAATATAAGTTTGTGTTGAAGCCAGTACTGGGAATGCAAGGCCACTGGCAATCGCGATACCTGTAACTTTACGAAGTGCTGATGCTTCCTTTGTCAACGTATCAATAAACTCAACTCCTTGAGCAATATCATTTAGATAGTCCGCACGGATTATGCAACCAGCTCGCCAAGTCTGTAATGTTTTTGCCAAGTCGACTTTCCATTGATGTGCGCGTGAAGCGCCTTTTATCAACGCAAGACCTTGTCGATAACACAATAAGCTTGCTAAATAGAACGCATCTTTTAGCTCATCCAAGTCAACATCTATCGATATAACCACTTTGTCTGCATATGTCATTTCTTTGGCAGCATGAGTATCTATCGTATTAGTCAAGTGCCTTGCCTGTACTGCCGCAACTAATGACGGCACTGCAATGCCTAATTCAAGTGCATTTTGTGCAGTCCAAAGGCCCGTTCCCTTAGCACCAACTTTGTTATCAATTAAATCCACTAAAGACTCTGCTTGCTCTGTTTCTAAACTAAGGATATGGCTTGAAATAGAGAGTAAATAACTATTTAAAGTACCTTCTGACCATTGCTCAAATATTGCAGCTACCTCTTTAGGACTGCGGCCTGTGCCATGGCGTAACAGCTGATACATTTCTGCAATAAGCTGCATTAACGCATATTCAATACCATTGTGGACCATTTTTACGAAGTGACCGCTAGCAGATTGCCCCACGCGAGCAAAACAAGAATCGCCATTGTAACTTGCTGCAACTTTTTCAAACCATGGCTCGACACGCTCCCAGCCACCTTCTGAACCACTTGCCATCATTGCTGGACCATGACGAGCTCCTTCTGCTCCTCCTGATATTCCCATCGTGGCAAACTCAAATTTATTCTGATATTTAAGTTTTCGTGCAATACCATCTTTATAATTACTGTTGCCGCAATCAACAATGATATCTTCTTTGGCAACACCCGCTTCAATTAAATCACTACACACCCTATCAACTAGCTCACCAGCGGGAACTAACAGTAAGATAGAACGAGGCGACTCTAAGCGTCTGACCATATCACCGAGATCTGAAACTATGTGTAAACGCTCGGCTAATCCCAAAGATTGAGCACAGCTTATCAGCTCTGCGCCTGCGTCAGGGTTTGTGTCATAGGCAACAAGTGTTAACCCCTTTTCAATAAGGTTCAGTGCAAGGTTTTTTCCCATCACTCCCAAACCAACTAATGCGACTTGCATTTAGTTTCCTCCTCGGTAACTACAATATTGTGAGTATTTGAATTTCTCAGCCATTATACCCCAGCAGCTATCAGATGCTAAGCACAGCGCAACAACGTAATGCATCAGTGTAAATTTATGGCACTTTTAAAAAACAAAGATCACTTGTTAATTTACTATAATGACGCATAGCACATACTTACCAAAATAAGTACAAAAAGCGCCCAGAAGTAAACTTTTTGGTAACGGTATCAGTGATTGACCCCAGCTGACACCGGTGTCATAATGACGTCATACAGATCATATAATTTAATCTAGTCGTTAAACAGTCTTTTGAGTTAATTCTTTACAAACTAGAGAGTAGTTTATAGCAAATATATCTATAAACAGATTTATTAGTGAACGATAATGTTGTAATAGATTAAGTATAAATAACACAGCCCTATGGATATAGGTTTACAGGAGATCCTGATGCTTAGACGCACAAAAATAGTCGCCACACTCGGACCGGCAACTGATAGAGATAATAATTTAGAAAAAATAATCTTAGCTGGCGCCAATGTGGTCAGACTTAACTTCTCCCATGGTGTTGCACAAGATCATAAAGACCGTGCGCAAGCGGTTCGTGAAATAGCACAACGATTAGGTAAACATGTCGCCATTTTAGCTGACTTACAAGGTCCAAAAATTCGTGTCTCAACATTTAAAGAAGGTAAAGTAACACTTGATCTCGGTGCTAAATTTACCTTAGATGCAAAAATGGAAAAAGGTGAAGGTACAGTCGAGTCGGTTGGTATCGATTACAAAGAGCTCCCACAAGACGTTACCAAAGGTGACCTATTACTGCTTAATGATGGACTAATTCAACTTGTCGTCGACGGCGTTGATGAGCACCTTGTGCATACCACCGTCACTGTTGGAGGCGTACTTTCAAATAATAAAGGTATTAATCGTTTAGGTGGAGGCTTAACGGCTCCTGCATTTACTGATAAAGACAAAGAAGACTTGATCACAGCCGCAGAAATAGATGTAGATTACATTGCAGTCTCATTTCCACGCAGTGGCGATGATATGCGTTATGTACGCTCTTTAGCTGAACAAGCGGGCTCTAAAGCTCAGTTACTTGCCAAAATTGAACGTGCGGAAGCAGTGGCAACACAAGAAGCTGTAGATGACATTATATTAGCGTCAGATGCTGTTATGGTAGCACGAGGTGACCTCGGTGTTGAGATTGGTGATGCTGCATTAGTAGGCAAACAAAAGCTCATCATTAGACGAGCACGCTCTTTGAACCGTACCGTTGTTACTGCAACACAAATGATGGAGTCAATGATTGACAATCCCATGCCAACTCGAGCAGAAGTAATGGATGTGGCAAATGCGGTGCTAGATGGTACTGATGCAGTGATGCTATCAGCCGAGACTGCTGCAGGAGACTATCCAGAAGAGACTGTCGCTACGATGGCTCGAGTGTGCTTAGGCGCTGAATCTCAACCTGAAATTCACGTTTCAAAACACCGTTTAGATAGCATGTTCTCTGATACATCTGAAACATTGGCATTATCAGCAATGTATGCAGCCAACCACCTAGACAGTGTTAAAGCAATTGTAGCATTAACTGAGTCTGGTAAAACTGCTAAATTAATGTCTCGTATTAGCTCAGGTTTACCTATTTATTCGCTTTCTAGACACAAGTGTACCCTTGGCCAAAGCGCTTTGTACCGTGGTGTCTACCCTGTCTATTTTGATTCAACTAGATGCTCAGAACAAAGCATGGTTCGCGATGCGCTCAATACCTTAGTTGAAGCAGGTTCTCTAAAGCAAGGTGATACAGTCATCCTCACACATGGTGACGCAATGGAAACCGTAGGTGCTACTAACACCATGAAAATTGTGACCGTTTAAAAACACGTCAAGCAAGCTAGAGTGCGCTCTAGCTTGCCAAAGCTGCTTTTACTTTATCACGGTAACTGCGGCTCACTTTTAGCTCTTGACCATTTTCTAATACAAGCAAATACTCTCCACTACTTTGAGTCACTAATTTACTAATTTGCTTAGTATTAACAATCGCTGAACGGTGAACACGTACAAATAAAGCTGGGTCTAGTTCTTGCTCAAGTTCTTTCATGGTTTTACGCAATATATGAGTTTGTCCATCACTACAATGCAAACACATATAGTCACCCGCAGCGTCAACCCACTGAATTGAGGCGGCTGCGACACGAATTATTTCGCCCTGCTCTTTTACCGCTAGCGACTCAGGGTACTTTTTATTTACCAAGGTATCACCCGTTGCCAGCTTTTTTAAAATTTCTTCGCAGTTGTTCCCTGTAATTCCGGCTACAAAACTAGCTAGCTTTTTCTTATGAATATTGTCTTGTTGCGTTTTTAAATAACTTTGCACTTTCTCCACCGCCTTTTCTAGTCTGTTGTCATCAACGGGCTTTAAAATGTAATCCAATGCATGGATCTCAAACGCTTGTACTGCGTACTGATCAAAAGCAGTCACAAATACAATTGCTGGTAATGGCTTTACACTTTTACTCAGTGATCTTGCCACTTCAAACCCATTCATCCCTGGCATTTGAATATCTAAAAAAACTAAATCTATATCTTGCGTTTGACACACATCAATTGCTTGCTGTCCACCTGCGCATAATTCTACAACTTCAATTTGTGAAAATGATTTCAAACGAACGGCCAAGCCTTTTCTGGCCAACGGTTCATCATCAACAATTAATGCTCTAATTTTGCTCATTACTTCTTAGCCTTTTCAAATGGAACGCGAATATTCACTTTCAAACCACTCGGTTTGTTATCTGATAATACAAATGAATAATTGTTCTCATATAGCGTTTTAAGCCTATCAATTGTGTTGGCTATACCCACACCTTGAGCATTTTGTAACTGCCCATTATATACTTCTGCGCCTGGGCCATTATCTCCAACCTCCAGTAATAGCTCATTGGCGAATACTTGCGCTTTTATTTCTAGCTTACCGCCTTCTGTCAAATGAGCAATGGCATATTTGATTGAATTCTCGATTATAGGCTGTAAAATCAAGCTTGGAACCAGCGCTTGCTTGGCTTCCTCACTTACATCAATGTCAATCGATAGACGTTCATCAAAACGCACTTTCTCGATTTCTAAATAGAGTTGCAGCGCATGTAACTCTTGTTCTAAGGCGACCTTTTTTATTGGATCAGTGTTCAAAGTGTAGCGTAAAAAGTCACTCAAACGAGCAACCATTTGATTTGCATCTTTATTTTCTTCAACCAGTATTAAAGTCGATATTGCGTTCAAGGTATTAAAAAGAAAGTGCGGATTAAGTTGATAACGAAGCATTTTTAATTGTGCTTCATGTGCCATCGTATTCGCTTTTAATGCTTTTTGTCTCTCACTTTGCAATAGTTGGTAATATTTAACACCAAAATATAGTCCGCTCCAACATAATATAATGTAGACAGAATCTAGCCCTTGCTGAAGGTAATAAAACCATTCTTCTGGTCGGTAACCATGGCGGTATATTTCCCATAAATTAAATTTTTGTACAACCGCCCACAATGTACCAGTAATGTATGATGCGCCAAATACAACCAGAATTAAAACCCAGGGTGCAGCGTTCCATATTTTTCGGTACAAATATCTAAGAGGTACCGTCATCAAACAACCAGCATACGCGTTAAGCACGATCACAAACACGTAGATATCACGCATCTCAAATACTTTTGAGCCAATATAATTAACCAGTGCATAACCAAGCCAACCAGCTATTTGCAATACCCAAAAAAAACGTTGTCGATTATCGACCAATGCTTGCCATTTCAAAAGTTTATTCAACTCCTCATTATACAGTTTGATTATATCTCAGTGCGAGTTATAGGATCACTGTAAATGGTCTTAGTTTTTTTACATTCCAGCGCAAATGAAAAAAGACACCGAAGTGCCTTTTTAATATTATACCGTATTGGATTTATGCTAGTTTATCTGAAGCCACTTTATATTTAGGGTCTTCAATTACATTTACTTCTACTAAGTCTTTTGCTTTTTCTAGTAAGTCTCGGCAATCTTGACTCAAATGACGTAAATGAAGCTTTTTACCTGCTTTTGTATAACGCTCAGCAAGATTGTCAATTGCTTCAATTGCACTGTGATCAGCCACACGGCTATGTTTAAATTCAATAATAACATCACTAGGGTCACTATTTACATCAAACAAGTCTGCAAAGTTTTTCACTGAGCCAAAGAATAATGGACCATGTAATTCATACACCTTTGAGCCTTCATCATCAATATAATTACTAGTATATATGTGTTTTGCATGTTCCCATGCAAATACAAGTGCTGAAACAATCACACCAACACATACCGCAATTGCAAGGTCAGTGATCACTGTTACCCCAGATACGAGCACAATTACAAAGGCATCCGTTTTTGGTACACGATTCATCAATCTAAAGCTTGACCACTCAAACGTACCAAGCACAACCATAAACATAACACCAACCAATGCTGCAAGTGGGATCATTTCAATCAAGCCAGCTGCAAATAAAATAAAGCCCAGTAATAAAAGTGCTGCAGTAATACCTGATAAACGACTACGGCCACCTGAATTAATATTAATCATAGATTGACCAATCATTGCACAGCCACCCATTGCGCCAAACACACCACAGGTCATGTTAGCTGCACCTTGGCCAATACATTCTCGGTTACTATTACCTCGAGTCTCTGTTATTTCGTCGATCAGAGTTAAAGTTAACAATGACTCAATCAAACCTATTGCTGCTAATACTAGAGCATATGGAAAAATGATCGTAAATGTTTCCCAGTTAAACGGTACCATTGGGATATGAAACTGCGGGAAACCACCAGCAATAGTTGCATCTACGTTGCCTGACATATCTTTTAAGTAATCTAATACACTGCGTGTATCTAGATCAAAACCAATTACCAAGCCCGTTACAACTAAAATAGCAGCAAGAGAGGAAGGAATAGCGGTTGTTAATTTTGGTAAAAATTGAATGATAAACATAGTTAATGCAACCAAGCCCAACATAATATACATTGGACTGCCTTGCATCCATTGTAACTCACCATGGCTATCTGCAACTTTAAATTGCCCAAGTTGAGCTAAAAAGATAACAATTGCCAGACCGTTAACAAAGCCCAGCATTACTGGGTGGGGAACCATTCGAATAAACTTACCAAGCTTAAATACTCCAGCAATCACCTGAAGTATCCCCATCAGCAGTACCGTTGCAAACAGGTATTCAACACCATGCTCAACAACTAAGCTCACCATCACCACTGCTAAAGCACCTGTCGCACCGGAGATCATGCCAGGACGGCCGCCAAAAATTGACGTAATCAAACCAACAATAAACGCAGCATATAAGCCGACTAAAGGATCTACTTGCGCAACAAACGCAAATGCAACCGCTTCTGGAACCAAGGCAAGCGCCACAGTTAAACCAGATAAGATGTCATTCTTAGCAGAGCTCGGCGCCTTGCTGATTAAATTAAACATTCACATCCTCTTGTTATTTTTTACAACATACAGAAAAGCGCTGGATCTTAACAAAATGCAGCGCCTTTAACAAACTAGATGTCAATATTATAGACTAAGCTGATTAGGACTTTGTGACAAATGCTTAGGGTATGTAGAAAGCCTTTGATCTGAACAAAATTCATAGCTTGACGATCTACACTTTAAGTCTCTTATAAAGGAAGTGCGGTTGTTCTTTTCACACAGGTCATTGTTACATTTGAATGCACCTCTTGAACATACTCAAGGTTGAGCAAGTTATCTCTAACAAACAACTCATACCCCTCAATACCCCGTGAGATAATACGTAACATAAAGTCCATTGTGCCAGCCATGGTGTAGCACTCTGTTACTTCATCGTAACTCATTATCAGCTTTTCAAACTCTGCCAAATTGTTACGACCATGATTTGATAAACGAACATGTGCATAAACCAACATATCAAAACCGAGTTGCTTTTCATCCAATAAAGCGACTTTTCCTTTGATATATCCATCTTGTTCTAATTTAGCGATACGACGCCAGCATGGTGATTGTGAGAGTCCAACTTTATCTGCAATTTCCGCAGTGGAAAGACTAGCGTCTTGCTGTAATAGTGCCAATATTTGGCGATCAACTTGATTTAATGACATTGTTTTTTCTTTAAATTTTAGTCAGTGGAAAAAATTATACATGCAGACAACGAATTTGTCCGCCCCTTTAGTTAGCCAAATCGCCCACTCATAAATGGGTTGTGCTGTTTCTCATAACCAATCGTGGTGTTTTCACCATGTCCTGACAATACCAGCGTATCACCTGGCAGCGTAAATAGCTGCTCAAGTATAGACTGCTTAAGCTGAGCAGCATCCCCTTTGGGGAAATCTGTACGCCCTACCGAACCTTTAAATAAGACATCACCCACCAATACTTGAGATGATGGCTTATGATAAAACACTACATGCCCTGGTGTATGACCCGGGCAGTGTCGGACCTCTAATTCTAACTCACCGACCCTAAACTGTTCTTGATCAGTTACCCAACGATCGGGATAAAAAGTGCTTTTTGTTGCAAAGCCAAACATTTGTGATTGCATTGGTAACGCATCAAACCAAAACTTTTCATCAATATGTGGGCCGATAATTTCAACGTTAAGTATTGCTTTGAGCTCATCAGCCGCACCCACATGGTCCAAATGACCATGCGTTAACAAAATACATACTATATCTAACTGCTGTTGCTTTATTATCGTTAGCAATTTATCAGTATCACCACCTGGGTCAACAACTGCACTTTTACCAGTACTGTTGCAGGTAATAAAACGTGCATTTTGCATAAAAGGTGTAACTGGAACCGTGATTACATGCACCCTACTTCTCCTTAAATGACATGAGAATTGGATACTTTAAGTAAGCTTGGT
Source organism: Pseudoalteromonas holothuriae (assembly GCF_945859825.1). GTDB lineage: Bacteria > Pseudomonadota > Gammaproteobacteria > Enterobacterales > Alteromonadaceae > Pseudoalteromonas > Pseudoalteromonas holothuriae. Next base: position 266,346 of record NZ_CAMAPC010000006.1, on the reverse strand, counting down.
CATAATAGGGAGTTTGTGCATATAACCAATCCATACGAGCTGCTGGATCGCTTGCAAACTCCTTGTCCTCGCGAATTTTACGATCAAACTCTAACGCCATCGCTGGATTCTCTTTTAACATAGAACGAGCAAAAGGTTCTAATGCATAATTTTCAACATACTCTGTACGTTGAAAAATTGTATTAAACTCTCCCCAACTAAAAAATGAATCAGGTGCCTGTGGATGCAATAGATGAGTTGCAAGTTCACCCTTGGCTTGCGCAGTTGCAACCTCATACCACCCGGTTAAATCTACTGAATTCTTAACATCAAAATTAAAGGTTGCATCAACTCTAAATCGCCCTTCAAAAGGCTGTTTTGCAAAAGTATAATTCGTAATACTCGCCTGCTTTAACGCCTCACTCTTTGAGTATGTTTCATCAAGCTTCGTTACTTTTATTCCTTGAATTGTCAGCTTCTTTACGATATCAGGATATGCAGGTGGAATATAAAACTTATCAGGCACGTCGACTTTAACCGCCACTTCTTTTTGCCAATAAATAGGAAGCGCATCATATTGCTGTGGCTTACCCAAATATTTTGCTTCAGTTTGTCCAGAAATCGCACTTTTAAAATGTTTATAGGCAACCCCTTTAAAGCTAATCAAATCGGGCTGTTTTGCATAGCTTCTTTTTACAACAAGCTGCTGAGGGAGGTGCTTTTGCTCTTTAATGACTGCTTTTTCAAGTTCAATATAATGTTCAGATAACGCAGAGATCAACCCGTCATAGAGTATATAAGTACCTAAAACTCTTTGTTTATAGGGTTTCAAAGAGTGATTTTCTACCAAAATGGTCGGCACAGCGGCTAAGTCTCCCCAACCATTTGAAAAACGCGGTGATGCAACCCATCCTGCAATTCCTTTTTTAAAGTCACGTTTGTCCATTGCAAAAACTAATGGTCCTGGTATGTGGCCTTGCTTTGCCAGTGCCGTATCAATGGTGGGCTTTATTTTTGTCTCAAGCACCTGCGCTATCGCAGGCGACTCACTAGCAAAACTGGGTGTAAAGCCATAGGTAATATCATATTGATAATCGGCACCATCTGTCACATGTACATCTAGGTATAAGTCTGGTTGATATTCATTGATAACTTTCAAAACGGCACGTACTTCTGGTGTATCAAGTTTCGTGAAATCTCGATTTAAATTTAAGTTATTTGCATTAGTTCGAAATCCCATATCAGTGGGACCACGCTGGTTAATTCGGTTATATTGACTACTACGCTCATGGCCATCAACATTTAAAATAGGTATAAATAAAATATTAACTTTGCTCAGTAAATCGCGACGCTTACCCAATGCAATGTCTCTTAACATCATAAAAGCGGCATCTTTACCATCAATCTCACCGGCATGAATACCCGCCTGAATAAGTAAAGTAGGCTTATTATTATTTTTTAGCATGGCTGCTGAAAACTGACTTTGCTCAGATGCTACAAGCATCTTTATCGCACGCCCTGATTGACTAAAACCAATATCACGCGCTCTGAATTGAGTTGGATTTGCTGCAACCAATCTCTCTACAAACGCTACTGTTTGCTGGTAATTTGGAGACCGCTCCCCTTCACTCAACTCAAAATCAGTTGTTAAAGGACCTGTGGTTTGCATCAATTGTTCACTTTGTCCTTGCCATGGTATTAATGGTGGTAAATGTCCATTTAATGACAAGCCTGCAGTTAACATAATCATGCTTGCAATCATTTTTATTTCTCAACTTTCAGCGTAGATAGCACAATTATATCAATATTTTAGTTAACATCTTACAATGTGCGGTGATTCAACAAAAATATGCAGCTAATTACATATTGATCACACAAAATTAGGCTAAATAATCTTAGAAGACACAATATGAAAAAAAATATACTCATCACCGGATGTTCAAGTGGCATAGGTTACTACTGTGCTCATGCCTTACAAAATGCTGGGTTTAAGGTTATAGCTTCATGCCGAACACAAGCAGATGCCAATAAACTTAGCGACGAGGGGTTAACTTGTATATTGCTTGACTTAAGTGACGAACACAGTATTAAAACAGGCTTCGCCGAAGCACTCACACTGTGTGATGGACAATTAGATGCACTGTTTAATAATGGTGCTTATGGTCAACCTGGTGCCGTTGAAGATTTGCCAACTGAAATCTTAAAAAAACAATTTGAAGTTAACTTTTTTGCTTGGCATACGTTAACCAGCCTTGCAGTTAAACATATGCGTACACGAGGACATGGCCGTATTATACATAATTCATCAGTACTTGGCCTTGTCGCACTACCTTTTCGTGGTGCTTACAATGCCAGCAAGTTTGCCTTAGAAGGATTAACAGATACAATGCGTATGGAGCTTAAAGATACTAATATTCAAATCAGTTTAATTGAGCCTGGCCCAATCACTTCAAGATTCAGAGCAAATGCCAAAGATGCATTTATTAAAAATATTGATATTCAATCAAGCCCACATAAACAAGATTATTTAGCCCAGCTAAAAAGATTAGAGGCTGAAACAGCGCCACAGCCTTTTACACTAGAACCTGAAGCCGTCTACAAAAAACTCTACCATGCATTAACGGCTACGCAAGCAAAGCCAAGATACTATGTGACTTTTCCAACTTATCTTATGGGGTATTTGAAGCGCATACTCAGTACTCGTTGGTTAGACAAGCTGCTAATTAAAAATCGCTGAGCTATTAGGTAATGAAATAATAAGATCAAAAAAAGGAGCCTGAGGCTCCTTTTTTAGGGAATAAGCTTAAACTTATTAAGCAGCTAGACCATCTTTTGCTTTTGCAACTAATGCTGCGAAAGCAACTTGATCGTATACTGCGATATCAGCTAAGATCTTACGATCGATTTCAACAGATGACTTTTTAAGGCCATTGATGAAACGGCTGTAAGAAAGGCCGTTTTGACGTGAAGCAGCGTTGATACGTGCAATCCATAATTGACGGAAAGTACGTTTCTTAGCGCGACGGTCACGATAAGCGTATTGACCTGCTTTAGTTACTGCTTGGAAAGCTACACGATAAACACGTGAACGTGCTCCATAGTAACCTTTAGCTTGCTTTAATACTTTTTTGTGACGTGCACGTGCGATAACACCGCGTTTAACTCTTGCCATTTCTGATAACCCCTATTAAGCGAATGGTAACATACGGTCGATAAGACCAATGTCGTTTTTGTGAACCATAGACTTAGCACGTAAGTGTAGTTTACGCTTAGAAGACTTTTTAGTCAGAATGTGACGTAAGTGCGACTGTTTACGCTTATAACCGCCTGAAGCAGTCTTTTTGAAACGCTTAGCGGCGCCTCTGTGTGATTTTAGCTTATAAGCCATTGCAATAACTCCAAATGTATTGCTTTAAACCAATGTAAGTAGGCGGATGTTACCATCACTTTGAGGCCTAAATTACAACCAAATCCGGTGAAGGGTTCCTATAAGGCGTGCCCTTTCTTCAGTACCGGTTAATACAGGTGGCCAAAGACACTTTAAACCTGTATTAAATTCGCGCATATTATGCCGTCTTTATTACTTTTTAGCAATAGGTGACATCATCATCACCATCTGACGACCTTCAACTCGATTTGGGAATGATTCAACAACTGCTATATCTTCCAAATCAGCTTTAATACGATTAAGTAATTCGATACCAATTTCTTGGTGAGCCATTTCACGACCACGGAAGCGAATAGTGATTTTAGCCTTGTCACCCGCTTCTAAGAACTTTCTTAGGTTACGTAACTTAACTTGGTAATCACCTTCATCAGTGCCAGGACGGAACTTGATCTCTTTAATTTGGATCTGCTTTTGCTTTTTCTTTTGTTCTTTTTGCAACTTTGCTTTTTCAAAAACAAACTTACCGTAGTCCATCACCTTACAGACAGGCGGTTCAGCATTAGGACTAATCTCTACTAGATCCACGCCGGCTTCATCAGCAATCGCTTGAGCTTCTTTTAACGACATAATGCTCGCTTCCTGGCCTTCTACACCAGATAAGCGAACTTCTTTCGCAGTTATTTCTTCATTGATACGATTTTTTTGAGCTGTAGTTTGCCCTTTTTTTCCGCCTCTAATGGTACGTTCCTCCAAGAAAATCAAAATAGTTGCGTGTGTCAGTTGTATTATTTAAGTCACACGCAGGTTTGTTATTGTCGATGTTTAATTTCTTCGCTGATTTTAGCGATAAAATCTTCGACTGAGAATTTACCTAGGTCTTCACCTTTGCGCGTTCTCACTGCTACTTCCTGTTGTTCAACTTCTTTATCTCCAACAACAAGTAGGTATGGTATACGTTTTAAAGTATGCTCACGAATTTTAAAGCCTATCTTCTCATTTCTCAAGTCAGCACAGGCTCTAATTCCAAGTTTATTTAATTTTTGTACGATTTCATGCACATAATTAGCCTGTTTGTCGGTGATATTCATGATCACGACTTGCTTAGGCGCTAACCAAGTTGGGAATAAGCCAGCATACTCTTCAGTTAAAATGCCAATAAAACGCTCAATTGAACCTAATATTGCACGGTGGATCATAACTGGTGTTTTACGCTCGTTGTTTTCTGCCACATAAGTAGCACCTAAACGACCTGGTAAAGCAAAATCTAATTGTACTGTACCACACTGCCATGCACGTTCTAAGCAATCATACAAAGTAAATTCAATTTTAGGACCATAGAACGCCCCTTCACCCGGTAAATACTCAAATTCAATATCATTAATTTTTAATGCTTCAGCAAGCGCTAATTCAGCCTTGTCCCACATTTGATCTTCACCGATACGCTTCTCTGGACGAGTAGAAAGCTTAACAACAATCTTTTCAAAGCCAAATGTTTCGTAAGTATCATACACCATCTTAATACATGCCGAAACTTCATCCATGATTTGCTCTTCAGTACAAAAAACATGCGCATCATCTTGAGTAAAACCACGTACGCGCATCAAACCATGTAATGCACCAGATGGTTCATTACGGTGGCAACAACCAAACTCAGCCATACGCAGTGGTAAGTCACGATAAGACTTTAAACCTTGGTTAAAAATCTGAACATGCCCAGGGCAGTTCATTGGCTTAATCGCATACTCTCGTTTTTCAGACTCTGTGGTAAACATTGCCTCTGAGTATTTATCCCAGTGACCTGATTTTTCCCACAAAGCACGATCCATCATCATTGGACCTTTGACTTCTTCGTAGCTATATTCACGTAGCTTTTCACGTACGAATTCTTCTAGCTCGCGATAAATACTCCAGCCATCATTATGCCAAAACACCATACCTGGAGCTTCTTCTTGCCAGTGCCAAAGGTCAAGTGCTTTGCCAATTTTTCGATGGTCACGTTTTTCAGCTTCTTCAAGGCGTTTTAAATATGCTTTTAATTGCTTTTTATCAGCCCAAGCAGTGCCATATATACGCTGCAACATTTTATTTTCTGAATTACCACGCCAATAAGCGCCGGCAACTTTCATAATCTTAAAATGTTGACAGAATTTCATGTTTGGTACATGAGGACCACGACACATATCAACATATTCTTCATGATGATAAAGACCAGGCTTATCATCTTTATCGATATTTTCGTCCAAAATCTCTATCTTGTAGCTCTCGTCTCGTGCTGCAAAAGCGTCACGCGCTTCTTGCCAAGAAACAGTTTTCTTAACAACATCATAATTCGTTTTTGCAAGTTCAAGCATGCGCTTTTCAATAGCGTCTAAGTCTTCTTGTGTTAATGAGTGTTCCAAATCGACATCATAATAAAAACCATTGTCGATTGTTGGCCCAATGGCCATTTTTACATCTGGGAATAATTGCTTGATAGCATGTCCGATTAGGTGAGCACACGAGTGGCGGATGATTTCTAAACCATCGTCATCTTTTACTGTAATAATTTCTAAACGAGCATCTTCATTAATCACATCGCATGCATCAACACGCACACCATTTACCCTACCGGCTATGGTTGCTTTAGCAAGACCAGGTCCGATATCTTGAGCGACTTGTAATGTTGATACTGGGTTTTCAAAGACACGCTGACTACCGTCAGGAAGCGTAATAATTGGCATGATAAATCCTATTTACAGTGGTGACACCTACGATGCATCACATGTACAAATTAATTAATTTTAAAATGAGTGCCCAACAACGCTTTTACGAATAAGCATTGGCGCCGGCAGCGATTTAGCATACCGTGTGCTTGAGGACTTTCAAACCGAGTGGTATTTTGACCGTGAGCGTGACGAAATTCAAGTCAAAGACTAAAATTGATCAATAAATTGTTAAATTTATACACGTTTGAGCATTCAAAAAGGGGAATACATGACTGACCTGACTCGCTACTGCTTTGCTTCTTTAAATTTATTAAATTTTGCAAGTCCCCCGTTTTCGTTCTATCAACTGCACGAACACTATAATGAAACACAATGGCAGTCAAAAACCCAATTTATAACTGGGCTTATTGAACATATCAACCCCACCTTTATTGTCTTTCAAGAAGTATTTAGCATTGATGCATTAAAAAACTTATGTGGTGATTTAGGCTTAAGTTACTTCGCTACAGTTGATGCACCAAAAGCGGATGCTGTATTCTCAAATGTACTGTTTAACCCTGTTGTTGCGATAGCCTCAAAAGTGCCGTTTGGGCAAGTGAGCGCATTTGAACCTTGCCCTGAACTGTTAGAGTATTTAAATAATCAACACCAATTTCGTTTTAATCGCACTCCAATAAAGTGTACGATTGAACTGGCAGGTTTTGGTTTAATAACCTGCTACGCGGTACACTTCAAATCACAGCGCGTTCACTCTATGGCACATATGCTTGGTGACTCACAACAAGATGACCCCCTTTTAACACTCTTGCACAAAACAGTGGGAACTATGCAGTCACAAATTTCTCGCTCTTTAGAAGCCTCAATTATTTATTATGATGCACTTAAAACTCAGCGCGAGCAAAATTGTGCCACCCTCGTGATGGGCGATTTTAATGATAACCTCTGTAGCCCAGCTCTATCCTTCATGACCCGCTCCTTTCCCCCGCAAGTTAATATTCATGAGCGTTTTGACAGTGTTGGACTGTTTGACAGTTTTACCTTTGCTGATAATACTCATCAGTTTGAACAAAAACCTGCAAGTCATTACTATCAGGGCCAAGGTAATGTACTTGACTATATTTTAGCATCACAGCAATTTAACCCTAATAGTAGCAATCCTTTGATAAAATCACTGACATATCATAATTTTGATGCCCATCTGGATCCAAAAAGAGATGAAGAGGATATCCGCTATTCAGATCACGCAGCCATCGCAATAGAGATTAAGGTGTAAGCTTTTGCTTTATGGATGAGGTTGCTATAATCCGTCGATAATTAAATAGATTGGAAACCAATAATGAGAACATGTGGCGTTGAGATCACAGGCAGTGACATACTTCTGTGTCTGCTAACTAAAAAAGATGACGTATTTGATATACGTGACGTGCGTCAAACCCGCTTTACTCTTACAAATGTAGGCCTAGACACTGAGCAAATGCGCAAATTTCAATTCGATTTTGCAAAGCTTATGACTGATTATCAAGTTGATTCTGTTGCGATAAGACAACGAGCACCTAAGGGAAAATTTGCAGGCAGTGCAGCTGGTTTTAAAATGGAAGCAGCAATACAATTAATCGAAGGGTTAGATGTGCGGTTACTTTCGACAACTGAAGTTAAAGAGCAGCTTAAGCGCAACCCATTACCGATTGACTTTGAAGATACTGGTCTCAAAAAATATCAAGAAAATGCCTTTGTAAATGCTTTTGTGTATATCATGAAAAAAACCTACCGACCTGATGAATAAATAACCTAGGTTTAAATAGCTTTTACAAAAAGCCCGATTTAAGTCGGGCTTTTTATATCATAGTGATCAACTGCAAATGCGTAGCATACCTTGACTAAAAAAAGCGCAGCCACTGTTTTATACCACCACATCGACGCCAAACCTACAATTAATACGAGTCCAATACTAACCAATATCATAGCAAGAAACCGCTGTATTCTTTTGTCAAATAGTGCATTCAAAATACACGCAGATATTATCACATAGCTCCAAATATAAAGTGCTTGTATTAAAGGTTGCTCAAATAACACAGCTACCACAATTAGGTGAATGTGAATCGCTATAAAAACCCACCGGGATCGTGCTCGACAAGCATAATAATGATTAGTACCTCGGGTAAAATTAGCCGCAGTACCTGCAATTATATCAATTATAATGAGTCCGCCTAGCACATACTGCCACCACATATAAGATTGTTCGGACATTTGATAATGCATCAAAATAAAAACCAGCACTGAGCCTAACAGTGTAAATGCAGTTATACCGAAAAGCGCTAATTTACTTTGCTGTTCACCTAAAATTTCATGTAATGATTGCGGCATGTCCATATAGCCTGCTTCCTTTTTAACCTTTGCACTGGATAAGCGAATTTGTCCAATAAAACTATTTAACGCATTCGCCTTTAATATTTTTCCAAGTCATATAACCTTTCACCCAATACCTCAAAATGTTGTTCTAAATGAGATTTTGCGTCATCAAGTGCTTTATTATAAATCTGCTTACCAATTTGTTCGATAAAAAAATCTACCATAAAGGCCGCATCAAACTGTTCAAGTTCGAGACCAAAACTATCCACACAATATTGCTGTGCCTTTAATATTAATTCATCATGCTGCTGTGATGACAGCTTAATTTTCTGATTCATGATCAGGTTCCAAGTGATATAACTTGTCAGTAACAGCCTTTAAATCCACATGCTCAATGAAGTCATTACTGAGTGTTAAAATTGCGTTTAAATTATTCGTCAATTTGTCTGTTTGTAAGTCGCCGGGTTTAAGTGCTGTTTGTAATAAGTGTAACGCCATATCTGCTAGCAGAAGGCGTTGTTTTTCCTGCCAGTTTTCATCATTACTACTGGCTGGGTGTTTTAATACAGCCTGCTCCACATCATCATGAATACTCCAACTTAGGGTTAAAATATCTTGTCTTTGTTGCTTGTCCATATCCCTACTCACTTATTGATTGATCACCACTACTTTGAATAAAATACACATGTTATGCAATGGCAAATAATTCATTTTCCCTTTATATGTTTAATAAGGGCTGCTGATCTTTGAGGTATGAATTTTGTTCAAATCAAAGGCTTTCATTACGCGAAATGAGCAATGGAGCATAATATAGTTTAAGTTCGTTGCGAATAACAAAGTAGTGGAAGCCTTTGGGCAGCGCCATTCGGCACATTTTTCTACGTTATCACCTGACTTATATAAAATAACTATAGGTGCAGGTTCGCCTTGGGGAAATACCCGAATGACTGCTGTAAAAACACACAGCAAAGATCAACACGCCCTAAGGCTCAATTCTAAAGCTTGGGGTTTTTAGGGTAGTAATATTGGGCTTGTTGCTCGCATAGGTTAAATTCTCGAGTATTTTTATAAGGCAACTTCATAAAGCCTGCTACACCAACATCGTCTATGCTCATAGCATATTGAATAATACGGTTAAGTAACGCTTTGAATTGCTGCTCTTTGCTTGCATCAAGTAAACGATAATAATGATGGATCTTCAAGCGTCCTTCAAGCGACTCAAAAATAATGCAACCGGTGTGGTGAATTTGGTTAAGCTCAAATACACATTTGATAATGCTTTTGGGCAGTTGCAGTTGCTCGTCAGGATCTTTTCCATCTTCAAAGTAACTATGCGGACGAGTCAATTCGTTACTAGACACATCAACCACGGAATAATTCAGCTGTGGGAGTTTATCAAAAACAAATGCACCAGTTTCATCTCTTTCAAGCTGAATAGTTTGGCGTGCATCAAATAGGCAACATTTAAATAAACCTTTTTGAGTGATTCCTTGCGCTAACATCACCGTTGCATTAATGGCATCTGTTAACGCGGTCTGCATATCACTATCATGTAGAATTAAACTTGATTCGATATACAGCGAAGTTTCTTTCCAATGAAAGCTCAACCCCCCCACTACTGGATATTTTGCTAAACGGCTTATGGATGCTAAAAAGGCTTTCTCAACGTCGCCCGTGTCAAATAAAAACTCTTTATAATATCTATCTAGCTGGGCATCGTTAACATCATGAAGTTGTTGCTTGTGATCTGCCCGACGTAAAAACTCCTTTCTAGAGCTATAAACTACGGTATCTGGCTGCTCATCGGTATTACTTACCCAAAATGGAATATTTGCTTTGCTTTCTTTGCGCTTAAAACGGGGTAAGTAAGTACGCGCCATAGCTGGCATATTACGCATAAAGTAATCACCGGCTTGGTCACGTGTGTGCTTATCTTTACTCAACATGCCATCAATTACCGCTGCAAACTCTTTCGGTAAACCCAGACTCTTAGCTGGAATAACTTTTGCGCCAAAACGGCATGATTGAGCACTGGCGAGCGCATAAATGGTTGACGCAACACCTTGCTCATCAAAACGTGGGGATGATTGCGCACCAGACATTTGCTCATCACCAATAAAGTACACATCACCCATTCTGGCATTTGTACTAGCCACATCTGAAGACATTAAGTCCATAATATTGCTTGCTACAGGCTCACCATGTTCATCTATTTGTGCGTACACAGAGCTGCCCCAATCCACCAATGAAAAGTTTTTGACTTGCTCGTCCCAAACAATATTCGACGGTTTAATATCTCCATGAACAATAGGCTGTGGTGACATACCATTACGGTGCGACCGCAAATCTCGCAATACATTGCGCAGTTTTAATGCCAAAGCCACCAGCTCGTCGGCATAAAAGCGCCCTTTTTTAAGAGAAACTTTCTCTAAATCCTCTCCGGGCGCTCGCGCCATCATTAAAATACCTTGCTTTTTTACCCGTTCAAAAGCAAAAAACTTCGGCACCATAGGATTGTGAATTTGCGATAACATGTATGCTTCATCTTCGAGCCTGTCACGCACAGCTTGTGGTAAAGTGATCCGAGAAAACTTAAACACCCATTGCTGGGAGTCTGGGCTGACTCCAGCAAAAACAAAGCCAAACGCTCCAGAGCCAATGATTTCAACATCTGAATAGCCCAACATAGATAATTGTTTTTTACAAATACTAAGCCATTGGCGATGCTTTTTAGCATCATGATGCGATAACAAATAAATAGATTGCTGTTCATTGATATAAAAATTATGGATGGACTTAGTACTTTGCTTATCTACGACTTGGTTTTTCATGTTGTCTTTCACTGAAGAAAAAGGCCGAGTGGCTCGGCCTTTTTAAGTTACTTGCTTAAGCGTTTTCGCTTTTTGCCCATGAGTCCCTTAAGCCAACGGTTTGGTTAAATACCAACTCGGTTGCTTTGTTATCACGACAATAATACCCCATTCTCTCAAACTGAAAGCCTTGCTGAGCAGCTGCGTTTGCTAACGATGGTTCCAATTTCGCATTGCTGATCACAACCAATGACTCGGAATTAAGCGTCTGCGTAAAATCTTCAGCTGCCGCTGGATTTGGCACATTAAATAAACGATCATATTGGCGAACCTCAGCCTCAACGCAATGTGTTGCCGACACCCAGTGGATAACACCTTTAACCTTGCGACCATCACTTGGGTTTTTACCTAAAGTCTCAGCATCATAGCTGCAATAAATAGTTGTGATGTTACCATCAGCGTCTTCGTCAACACGTTCAGCTTTAATCACATATGCATTGCGTAAACGTACTTCTTTATCCAAAACTAAACGTTTAAATTTCTTATTCGCTTCAACTCGAAAATCTTCACGTTCAATATAAAGCTCTCTAGTAAAAGGAACCTCACGAGAACCCATAGCTTCATTTGAAGGGTGATTCGGTGCAGTAAGTTGCTCAACTTTATCTGCGTCAAAGTTCTCAATAACCACTTTGATTGGGTCAAGTACTGCCATAGCACGTGGTGCATTTTCATTTAAGTCGTCACGAATACATGCCTCTAACATGCCCATTTCAACCATATTGTCTTGTTTAGTAACCCCGATACGTTTACAAAACTCTCTTATAGACTCTGGGGTATAACCTCTGCGGCGTAACCCTGCAATAGTTGGCATACGAGGATCATCCCATCCTTGTACCTGGCCATTAACTACAAGATCGTTTAGCTTACGCTTTGACATTACTGTATATTCTAAATTTAAGCGTGAAAACTCAATTTGCTGCGGGTGACACTCAAGACTAATATTATCAAGTACCCAGTCATATAAACGGCGATTATCTTGAAACTCTAGTGTACACAACGAGTGCGTGATCCCTTCCAATGCGTCTGAAATACAGTGCGTAAAATCATACATTGGATAAATACACCACTTATCAGCAGTTTGGTGATGATGAACAAAGCGAATACGGTAAATAATTGGGTCACGAAGCACCATAAACGAACTAGCCATGTCAATTTTAGCACGTAGTACGCACTCACCCTCTTTGAATTCACCTTTGCGCATTCTTTCAAATAAGGCTAAGTTTTCTTCTGGTGAGGTGTTTCTGTAAGGGCTATCTTTACCCGGTTCAGTCAAAGAACCTCTATATTCGCGCGCCTGCTCTGGCGACAAAAAGCACACATAGGCCAAGCCTTTTTCAATCAACTCAACGGCGTAGCCATGCAGTTGGTCAAAATAATTTGACGAATAACAAATCTCGTCATCCCATTTAAAACCTAACCAGCTAACGTCTTCTTGAATAGACTGTACGTAATTAATGTCTTCTTTTTCTGGGTTAGTGTCATCAAAACGTAAGTTACAAAGACCTTGGTAGTCTTGTGCAATACCAAAGTTAAGACAAATTGATTTAGCATGTCCTATATGTAAAAAACCATTTGGCTCTGGCGGAAAACGCGTGTGCGTTTGCTGATGCTTACCGCTAGCCAAATCAGCATCGATAATCGTTCTAATAAAATTTGTTGGGCGATTTTCTGTTTCCGCCATGCTCATGCATTCCTCTGAAATTGGTACTGAATAACTTCGGCATTATTACAAAATACGCTGGGAACTTACAGTAAATCCTGTCCAACACTGAAAGAATTCTTCAAATGCGATACAGATATCACGATCGGCCTTAAATTTCATGACAGTTTTTGTTCTATCGCAATAAAAAAGTCATGAAAATGTTTTATAGTGCACTCATACAGTGATGTAATCCAAGGACAATTAATAAATGGCTTCAATGACACTCAACCGCGTCTATATTCCAACTAATGCGCGCAACAATCAGTATATCCTCGCAGAATTCAAACCAACAGAGCAGTTTTATAACTGTTTTGATGACTTACAAAGCTGCTACGAGCGTCTAGCTCGTCAATTGTTTGCACAATGCGATGAGTATGAACTTCATAATGTACATCTCATTGCTAATGACAAATTACCGATTGTACGTTTTCATGAAGAATCATATTGTTTGCAAACACAAAAACAAATGCTGTTTTTTTATAATCCAAAATATCACGAAGCCCATAAATCTTATTGGGATGAAAACGTAAAAGCACGCAAGATTTCTCTACTCTTTTTAGCCACTGGCAGTGATATTCGCGCAAATGCAGCAAACTTTCATATTAAGGTAAAACGCACTCTAGAAGCACTACTTGAAACCAACCAAAGTATTGGTGCTAACGCGTTAAGGGTACGCGATCATCAACACTTAACCTATGATATTTTTGCTAAGTCTAAAGGTAACAAAGAAAGTTATGGTTATAAATTAAGAAGCTTATACCCAAGATATCAGGCACGTAATTGTACGTTACCCGACACACATTCTGAAATGACATATGCCACTTTTAGCTTACCTGTTACGCGCGCTCTTAAAACTGAATATCAACATCTATTAAAACACGATGATTACAGTCAATTCTACAAAACCATAGAAGATGCTTTTTTGTCGAGTTGTGCTGAAAAACAGCTTTCACTGTGTGCGTTTGTTGCAGACGGACGTTTACCATTAGTACGAAATAGCAAAATAGATAAAAATGCTGCCAATATCGAATTACAGAAGCTCAGCTTTGATATTGAAAGTGACCAAGTGCAAAATGCTTCTATTTGGGAAAGTGATAAATTAGTTGATACAATGAATTTTGTCATCGTTGCGCACACATCCCATAAAAAGGATATGGGCTATGGACGCTTTATGAGTAACGTTGAAAGCGTGATCCGTGCCTTTGCGGATAGATTACATATAAATCCGAACAAACAGGATGTAAATATACGCTTTTTTCAACATATCAGTTACCAGTATTAAAACCTGATAGGTGTTAATACTGGCTATTATCAAATGTTTGGATTGGCACCTTAACTTTAACTTCTATACCTTGGTCAAGCTCTGACGTACAGCGGATCTCTCCCTTTAAAAGCTGTGTCACTAAATTATAAACAATGTGCATGCCAAGCCCACATCCACCTTGGCTTCGCTTTGATGTCACAAAGGGGTCAAATACTGATTTAAGCATAGCATCTGACATCCCCACTCCGTTATCTTGATAATTAAAGTACCAATAATTTTCATCCTGCTGAAGCTGGACTATCACCTGTCCTGTTGATAATTTTTCAAACCCATGAATAACAGAATTATTGAGTAAATTTGTCAAGATCTGATATACCGCGCCAGCATAGGTATGTATGTTGATGTCATCATTACCCAAAACCTGGATCTCGATATTTTTACCCTTTGTTAAAGGCTCAAGCGACGTAAAAATATCTTGCACATACGCTTTGAGATTGATTGCCCGACACACTTCACTAGATTGGTCAACAGCTACTTGTTTAAAGTTACCGATTAGATTTTGTGCTCTATCAAGATTTCTAAATATCAATTGATACCCTTCACCTTGCTCATCTAATGCTTTATTGAGATCTTTTTGGCTTAACGTTTTACTCTTTAATTTATTGGCAACCTTTCTCATACTTTCTTCATTATATGTAAGGGCAGTAAGCGCAACACCCAACGGCGTATTTATTTCATGAGCAACGCCTGCGACTAGACCTCCCAGCGATGCCATTTTTTCGCTTTCGATTAACTCATCTTGAGTCTGTTTTAACTCCATCATAGCTTGTTCTAGCTTTTGGTTTTTTTTGTAAAGCTCATCGGTGCGCATGGCAACTTTTATTTCTAACTGTTCATTAAGTGCTTGTAACGCATTTTCATGTGCTTTGAGCTGTGCGATGTCTTTTAGTGCACCAGCGATGCGAATAGCTTGGCCCCCATTTCCGCGTTTAACAACCTTGCCACGGTCTAATACCCAACTCCAATTACCATCTAAATCTTTAACACGGATAGCTATCTCATAACTTTGAGCATCCCCTCGGATGCAAGACTCCACCTTGGTTTTTAAGTACGTACAGTCTTGAGGATGAACAAACTGACCAATATCTGCTAAGGTCATTCGTGTTTGAGTAATACCATAATCAACACGCGGAGATACACTATGGCGATATATGGTGTGGTTCATTAAATGCCAATCCCACAACTCATCACCACTAGCCCAAAGAGATAGCTCTAAACGTTGCTGTAATTCCTGCATTTTTTTATTTGCTCGAACTACCTGCTGATAACGGCGTTGTCGCACACGCATGATTAACAACACAATAAGAAGTATAGTGAGTCCATAAGTTGCTTTGGAATAACTATTCCACCACCAAGGAGCCTTTACCTTAATAACAAAACGATGTTTGGGAGATTGGATATTAAATCGGTTTACCGTGTATGCTTCAACCACATATTCCCCGGGTTCCAAACGTAATAAATTAACTTGCCTAACACCGGATGCTAACTTCAACCACTTATCACTTAAGCCCAAAACACGATAATAAAACTGCTGCTGCTCAGAGCCATAATCAAGACTGGAATACTGTAAAGAGACAATGTCTTCATCATGATTTAGTACAAGCTCTTTTGCTAATTCAGGAGATGTACGTAGGTGGCCATTAGGGCTAGGTAACAATACCCGCCCCAACAATTCAATATGACTTATAAGAAGTGGTTTTTCACTCTTATCAATATTTACTTTTTGCGGATAAAATTGATTAAACCCTTTTGCCCCACCAACAAAAACTCGTCCATCAGGCGCTAACCATGCAGCATTATAATTAAATTCATTGTCTTGAATGCCATCAATTGGAGAGAAATTATGAATTGCAAAATTGGCCGTGTGAATCTGACTTAACCCGCCACTACTGCCTACCCACATATGATCATAACCATCGTATACTAAAGCCCATATAGCAGTATTAGCCAGCCCATTCGTATGCGTAATTGTACGTTCAACTTCAAAATCAGCATTAACAATAGATATGCCTAATTCACTGGCTACCCAAGTATTTTCATATTGGTCTTGCTCCAACATAAACACCAGATCTGAACTCAGCCCGTGCTGAGTAGTAATATTACGCAACCTGCCACCTTTGAACTGAAAGAGCCCATTGCCGATTGATCCAAACCACAAAGCACCGGCAACATTGCGCATGGATGAAACATGACTAGGAGCTTGAATTGATGGGTGAAAATATGGCTCTAGCTTATTTTTTCCTTCGACATATTTGAGCAAACCTGACGTTCGAGAACTTATTAATAAATCGCCTTTGTACTCAAGCATACTATTAAAGGTAAGTTCAGGCCCATTACCAAAATCTGGTTTAAGGTGCTCTAAGCGCGCATTTTCAAAATCATACTTAATAACTCCATTACCTCTGGTTGTGACCCACAACTGCTCTTCAATAATTGCTACTTTAGTAATAAAGCTGTTGTCTAACACATCCAACGAAGGATAGATTTTGTTTGCAGCGATAAATCCCTGACCATCAAATATAAATAGCCCACTTGATGTGCCAAACCACAGTCTGTCTTGCTTATCAATAGCAAAACTTCGTATATCCGAACTCAGTAAAGGTGATTGGGTATAACTGTGTTGGCTGACATGGCCAAAAGACTCACTTAACTGGCTTAAAAAGTGTAAACCTCTTGTTTCAGTTCCAAGCCAGAGATCCTGATTTGCGTCTCTCATCACCGTAATAACATTGTTATCCAGTAATCCATTAGTTTGCATACTGCGCTTGTACCAATGATTGAGAAGTTGTCCCTGCCTATCTAACAGGTATAAGCCATTATTAGTTGCTACAAGTACTTCATCGGCATTCACAATCACATTATGTAATGTGATATTTGTATCGTTGGTAAAACTTCTAGACCACAATACACGCTCATACAAGGTGTCATAGTTAACCAGTTTTTGCATTTTGCTTATAAGAACGATGCGCTGGGCTGAAAAACTCATTTTTTCATATTCCCCACCAAGCAGTAATATGGCTTCAGAAGATTGCTTTGTATATTTCATTAACCCTTGATCACTCAAGAAATAATATGCACCATTGCGTTCAATTACATTGCGAATGAAGCGCCCTGGCAAAATCACTTTACTAGGCTTTAAGGTCGTTTGACTTACTTGATAAACATCGCTATCTTCCAAAGAAACAACCACATTAGGGCCATTGCAATCTAAAGAGATAACTCTATCTGATGCAACTTCTGGGTATTGCTCAGATAAGAATGAGGTAAAATGCCCATGGGTGCTATGATAAACACTCAGACCTGTGCGAGTACCGACCCACACTTTATCTGCACTGATGCATAAGTCAGTGACAAAGCCTCCAGCAAGGCTATTTGGGTCTTGTTGTCTTGGTTTAAATTGTTTAAATTCATGCCCATCAAAGCGATTGAGCCCAGCCTGAGTACCAACCCATACATATCCATATTGATCTTGTGCTAATGCTGTAACGGTAACTTGACTTAAGCCATTATTATAATCGTAATGGCGCATGATTTGAGCAGTATCTGAAAACTGCGGTACTGCATAGGCAAAGTTAATTACCAATACTAAGCATAAACACCATTTAAGTTGCATACATTGCCGAATAAAAAGGGCTTTAGATAAAATATAGCAAAGAGTTGGCGGTTATAAAGTGGCAATACTTTTACAGGGACAGCAAACGTTTATGGTGGCAAGAGTACAAATTGAATGACAGCGCTGTTAAATCGACATGAGAACATGTTAAGCACACTAATCAGTTTCTAGAGAGAACTCTTGTACCCTACCATCATGATGTAGCAATTGATATCGAACTAATTCCGCTTGCTCTAACGTGATCAAACTTATAGCGCTATCAGATACTAAATAGGGTTTATTGCTCGACGAACCAAGCAGTGGGTGTTTGTTCACTTCCATATGCCAACGCTTGGTAAAGTAATTTAGTGGGCTCCATGGTGCGTACAACATGGAGTCTAATTTATCTAAACACTTGATTAATTTTTTCGGAAACTCATTCTTGATACCCGACGCTGTTAGTTGCCAAATTCTATTATGATGTTTACCAAATCGACTTTGTACAGAAAAACAAAACGAATAATGAACATCGCCCGATAATATAATCGTTTCTTTTGGTGTATCAGAGCGTCTAAATATCTCTAATAACTTACGAGCAGAGCCTTCATGTGCCATCCAGTTTTCAACATCGACTAATAATGGCTGACCAAAAAAATTAAATACCGATTGAATAGCTTCGATAGATTTAACCCCAAATACAGGCGCTGGTGACACTAAGATGACGGCACTGTGATCCAGTAGTGTGTCTTCTAACTCCATGAGCATTTCCCAATCTAATAATCCACTGGGCTCATTAAAGTTTTGCTCATTACGCCAACGGTGAGTACGCGTATCCATAACCACTACTTTCGGCACTGTTTCTAAGCAGTAATGCCAATTTTTAAACCTATTGAGCGCTTTATCTAAGGCTTTAAACTGCCATGTATTGCCCTCTAAGCTTCTTTCAAATTCAGCGCTTAAAGCACCACTATGACGCATCGCATCATTACCCAAGCCTTGAAATAACCAATAGCTTAGTAACCCACTATTAATAATCCGCCGACTACTTTGATGTGCCGCTATGGCTTGTTCCCAGCGTGCAGTCAAGTTCCAGTCATCTGTAACATCATGATCGTCAAACATCATCAAGGTCGAGATATTGGCAAACAGCCTCTGCGCTCTGGGCAAGTCATCAACATATTGAGTTATAGTTTGCAGTTGGGTATCAAAAGACTTTTTAAACTTAGGGTTTATACCTTGATAAGTTAGCTTATGCGGGTCGATTAATTGCCAGCAAACTGCACTAAAATTAAGTAAATAGCATGCAACAAACTCTTGGAAGTAGACTAAATGATTACCTGCACTCATGCTTGTAAAATGTGCTTCACCACGTTTAAACCAGTAACTAAAGCTATATTTAGGACATTGCTGCCATGGTGTTTTTGGTAAAAAATTATGCCGATTATAAAGTTGTTGTTGCATGTCATGTGGTAATTGTGCGACGTGGGCTTGTTCTTTGTATATACCCAGCACCTCAACTAGCTGTGCTATTGCCAGCAACATTGGTCCTGCAACATCATCTGCATAAATTTGATCGCCGGACATCAAAAGTAAGTTTGGTGCTGCCTCCCCCGCTGCTTTTTTATTTTCAAGCAAAGCGTCTGCGGCAGCTAAACTATCTCGGCTTGAATGATGTGGATTTCGGCAAGACCCATGCAATATTTGCTGTAATTGCTTGGGCACAATACACTGAGCTGATGCCTGTGATGGATAGCAAAAAGCTTCTAAGTCATAACGCAAGTCATCCAAGAACAGTTGATAGTCAAGCGTAATATCTGCTGCAAACAATCCAGACACAGGGCGCACTAGCAGCAAATGAACGAAACAGTGCTCGCCTAAGCGAAATGTTTTTTGCTCACTAACACATTGATAGTCAGCAATTTCAATTGTAACTGTATACGACTGGCTTGTTACCAATTGAAAACAAATTTGGCCCTGTTCAGCTCGTCTGAGCATCGGGCCAAGTAATAATTGTGGTAATGCGCTAGCTTGCTGTAACATCTGAGCGACATGCCAAGCTAAATAAGTTGTAAAAGTTGTTAGTCGTTGCTTTGGCTAATGCTTCATAGCCAATTCCTTTCAAATCCGCGATATAATAAGCCACATCCTGTACATACGCAGGTTGATTAGTTTTGCCTCTATGTGGAACAGGTGCCAAATAAGGGGAGTCTGTCTCGATAAGTAAGCGATCTAACGGAATTTTTTTAACCACTTCTTTTAACTCAACTGCATTTTTAAATGTAACAATCCCAGAAATAGAAATATAAAAGCCTAAGTCTAACGCTTGTTTGGCCATCGCCCAATCCTCTGTAAAACAGTGTAAAACACCTCCACAGTTTTGTGCATTATGTGCCTTCATTAAGTCAATGGTATCCGCTTTGGCATCTCGAGTATGAATGATCAATGGCTTGTTAAGCTCATTTGCAACCTCAATATGCCCGACAAAACTATCCTGTTGAACTTTATGCGTGTCTTTTGAGTAATAATAATCAAGCCCAGTTTCACCAATTGCAACTACTTTAGAATGATCCGCCAATGATGCCAACTTGGCTTTATCAAGTACATCTTTTTGGTCTAAAGGATGAACACCGCATGATGCTGATACATCATTATAATGAGAAATAGCATCAAGCATATTAGGAAACTGCTCTAATGTGACGCTGACACACAAAAAGTGCTCTACTTGTTTAGCTCGTGCTGCCGTCAAAATTTCAGGTAACTGTTGCCCTAACTTATCGAAGTCGAGCCTATCTAAATGACAATGTGAATCTACAATCATAACTACTCTTACATGGTGTAGGTGGGTTTATCAGAGTTTAGGGCCGTGCCTAACTGCTTAATAATTCTATCGTTGACTCTGTCAAGGTCCTCAACAAAGCTCACACCAATCCCTGGTGGGTTAGAGTTTTGAGCACCTTGTGGAGTTATCCACACCACTTTGCCAACTATTTCATGATCTTCAATCTCATCAGGCAAAGTGACACGCAGCTTTACGCTTTGCCCTAGCTCAAAACGCGCATTACTTTTAACAAATAAACCACCTTGCTTTAAGGCAGCCATATAACAACGATATAATTCATCTAACTCTTGAAGGTCTATAAGCAGTTCTTGCACTGGCTATCCTATTACACTGTATTTTTTAATGTATTAACTAACTTATTGAGCCCCAGTGATTGGTTTAAACCCAATATTTGTTGTGTATCAGACATATATTGATCAAGCGCTACCTGCGCTCGACTGTAAGCTTGATAAGACAAATCACCAAGCAGCTTTGCTTTTAGCTGTTGCTGAATAAACAAGCATAAAACGTTCACTAATTCAGGCGACTCACTCAGTATTGCCTGTACCTGTGAGAAATTATGACTTGCTTTTATATCACATGCAAACTTGTATAACGTATCTATTTGTCCAAGCTGTTCATCTAAATACCACTGCTGTACTTTCAAAGGCTGCTGATAAAAATATTTTAACCACGAATAACTTACACCCAATGGTAATTGTGTCTCTATCCAGTTCATTGCTGAGTTGCTATCACTCACTGCAACTTTAACCTTGCTACACCGACTTAAAATTGTCGCTGATAATTGGCTGATATCATCACAAGTAAGTAATAGGTAACGCCCAACATTTGGTTCTTCAAGGGTTTTCAAAAGTGCATTGGCAGCAGAGTGAGTCATTTTCTGTGCATTAATTATAATTGCAACTTTGCTGCCCCCTTGTTGTGCTGAGTGATGCACAAAGCTTGCTAAATCACGAATTGCATCTACCGATATACTTTGCCCTTGTGGTGCTATTACTAATAAGTCTGGATGTGTATTTGCACTAAGCAAAACACAACTTTTACATTTTCCACAAGCACTTAGACTTTGTTCATGTTCACATAGCAAAGCTTTAGACAACTGATCCGCCAGCGATTTTTTACCTACTCCCGCTAAACCATGTAATAATTGCGCATGGTGAAACCGCTGTTGTTGTTGACTTTTAAACAATCGCTGCCAAAGCGTCGTTTGCCACTCATACATTAGCCGAAAACTCTTTTATAAAACTGCGCTAAAGCTGCCACAATATCTGCGTGCACTTTGTCCATAGTCTGATCAGCATTGACTATCACACAATGCTCATCTTGTTTTGCCAACTCTAAATATCGTGCTCTTGTGCGCTCAAAAAAGCTTAACGCTTCGAGCTCAATTCTATCCAGCTCCCCACGGCCTTTCGCACGCGCAAGTCCTACAGCAGGTGGTATATCTAAATAAACAGTCAGGTCTGGTTTAAGTCCATTTAACACTATGTTAGATAATGAGCATAACGTACTTTCTGGCAAACCACGACCGCCCCCTTGATATGCTTGAGATGACATATCGTGTCTATCCGCAAGTACCCACTGACCCTGCTCTAGTGATGGCCTTATAACATTGTGAAGTAGCTGAGAACGGGCTGCATACATCAATAACAATTCAGTTTCACTGGCCACTTGCTCTGTATGCTGCTGTTTAATCAAATCGCGTAATGATTCAGCTAATGGCGTTCCTCCTGGTTCTCGAGTTTGCACAAAGTTTATATCATGTTGCTTTAAAAATTGCTGGCAAATTGCCATCGCAGTTGACTTACCTGCACCTTCTAAGCCCTCAATTACAATAAATTTAGCTGTCATTACTTCTCTTTAAAATATATTTTTGAACGGCTTGATTATGTTCACGCAAGCTCTTAGAAAATTGATGTTGACCATTACCTTTAGACACAAAATAGTAGTATGGCGTTTGCGCAGGCTGAGTAGCTGCATAAACGGCATCAGTAGATGGCATAGCAATGGGGGTTGGCGGTAATCCATTTATTCTATAGGTATTATACGGCGTATATTGCTTCAAATCACTGCGCTTGATATCACCATCAAACTTTTGACCTAAGCCATAAATGACTGTCGGATCTGTTTGTAACCGCATGTTACGATTTAAGCGGTTAACGAATACTGATGCAATGGTTGAACGTTCTGGTTCATAACCTGTTTCTTTTTCAATGATCGACGCCAAAATTAACACTTGATATGGGTCGTCCAATGGCAGTTCATCAATACGTTGCTGCCAAGCATCAGTTAACACCAATTGCATTCGCTCTGCGGCTCTATTGAGTAGAGCTGATGCTTTAGTGTAAGCCTCATAATAATAGGTCTCAGGCAGCAACCACCCCTCGGGATTACCATCCACTTTTAACTCCGCCAATAACTGCTGCTCATCTTTTGGATAATCAATGAATAAGCTCTTGCTCAGTTTATTTAAGACACTATTATATGTTTCTCCCGCAATAATCGTAAAACTAAATTGCTTTTGCTCGCCTCTATGTATCTTAGCTACTGCATCGAGTACACTCAAATTAGCTAATTCATAAACACCCGCTTTGAGCTGAAATTGTTCTGGGACCAATTTAGAATACACTTGATATTTAAAACACGAATCTATAAAACCATGTGCTTGCCAGTCATAGCATAAGTGATTGAAGCCAACACCTGACTTGACCTCATAGAATTCACCATCAAACTTAAAAGGCGCGTTTTGAATACCTTGAAACTGATGGATGATAAAAGCCACTCCCACACAATTGAACAAAGCAAAAATCAATAGTATTTTTTTTATCATAACATCCCTGACTCTAATTGAGTTTGCAGCAGTTTCGCAAGCGATAAATCAAATTCATTTGTCCCTAACGACCTAACAAATGCGCAACCTAGTAGGCTATTACACACAAATAAGGCATCCATTTCTAGTATTTCCTCAACCTTTATCCGCCTTTGCTCAATCTTGTTGTGCTTAGCAAGGTGTTGCAAATATACGCCTGAAATACCACATTTGTTCAAAATAGGCGTGAATGCCCTACCCGCTTTAACAGCAATAAGATTACCCACACTGGTTTCAACTACGTCGCTGTTGATATCACAAACGAGTACGTCATCACAGGAGTATTTTTCAGCATCTTGTTTTATCAAGACCTGCTCCAAACGATTGAGCGTTTTTAAACCTGCAAGCAACGGTTGATGGCCCAGTTGAATAGCACTATATTGAAGTGCTAAACCTCGTTGTAATAATTCAGGGTAATGAGTCGGATAGTGTGATGTTTGTAAAATAACGTGCGGATGAGCCTGCTTCGGCGGCAAATAACCTCTGCCGCCAACACCTCGCGTTATAATAACTTTCAAAACGCCATACTCTAATTTTTGACTTTCAACGTTACAGCGTTCATTTAACGTTTGCCAATCAAGCGAAGGGAACTGTAAGCGCTGTTGGCATTCTTTCAAACGATTTAAATGCCGGTCCCAAAGTAATATTTGCCCACCCTGTACTTGTGCGGTGGTAAAAAAACCATCACCGTATAACAAACCTCGATCGTAATCAGAGACTGAATGTGCTTCAATAATTTCCATTTATCACCCACAAAAAAGCCCGGCATTGCCAGGCTCTTCATATTATGCCAATTCGCCATTATACCTTTTTAAATAACAACGAGCCATTGGTTCCACCGAAACCAAATGAGTTACACAATGCATATTCGAGTTTTGCATCTCTGGCGATATGAGGTACATAGTCTAAATCACACCCTTCATCTGGGTTATCTAGGTTAATTGTTGGTGTTACTTGTTGATTAACCAAAGATAAAGCAGTGATAATAGACTCAACAGAACCCGCAGCACCAAGCAGGTGTCCCATCATAGACTTAGAAGAACTCACCATAACGTTATGTGCAGCATCACCAAATATCGTTTTTACTGCTTGCGTTTCAGCTTTATCACCAGCGTTTGTAGAAGTACCATGTGCATTAATATAGCCCACTTGATCAGCATTAATTCCTGCATCATTTAATGCATTCGTCATTGCCAATGCCGCACCTGCACCATCTTCTGGTGGCGAAGTCATATGATATGCATCACCACTCATACCAAAGCCAACTAGCTCAGCATAGATTTTTGCACCACGTGCTTTAGCATGCTCGTACTCTTCAAGTACCATGACACCAGCGCCGTCAGCGAGTACAAAACCATCTCGGTCTTTATCCCATGGACGAGACGCTGCTTGTGGGTCTTCATTGCGTGAAGACAATGCACGTGCCGCACAAAACCCACCCATCCCAATAGGAGTAGACGCCTTTTCAGCACCACCTGCAACCATCGCATCTGCATCACCATATGCAATCATACGTGCAGCATGACCAATATTGTGTAAACCCGTCGTACATGCGGTAACGATTGAAATATTTGGACCTCGTAGATTATGCATAATCGACAAATGACCCGAAATCATATTAATAATGGTTGAAGGTACGTAGAACGGTGATAGTTTACGAGGGCCACTATTGAGCAATTTAATGTGGTTTTCTTCAATTAGTGTTAAGCCACCAATGCCAGAGCCAACGGCCACGCCAACTCGATGCGCATTATCATCAGTCACTTCAAGACCAGAATCTTGAATCGCTTGCACACCCGCAGCTATACCATACTGGATAAATAGATCCATTTTTTTGGCTTCTTTCTTCGCCATGTATTGAGTGGCATCAAAATCGTTGACTAAGCCTGCAAATTTAGTTGAAAAGGATGATGTATCAAAGTGAGTGATGTTTTCGATGCCGCTACGGCCATCTAATAAGCCCTGCCAGGTTGATGCTACATCATTACCCAGCGGCGTCAACATACCCAAGCCAGTTACTACGACTCGACGTTTAGCCACGGTTTCCTCCAAAAAGGAATTAGTATTTTATGAGGGGATAAAAACTAGGGGCAACGAGCGCTGCCCCGAGTGTTCGCTAATTACTCAGCGTGAGCAGTAACGTAATCGATCGCTGCTTGAACAGTAGTGATCTTCTCTGCTTCTTCATCAGGGATCTCAGTATCGAACTCTTCTTCAAGAGCCATTACAAGCTCAACAGTATCAAGTGAGTCAGCACCTAAATCATCTACAAAAGACGCTTCTGATTTAACTTCTTCTTCTTTAACACCTAGTTGCTCGATAATGATTTTTCTTACGCGTTCTTGAATATCGCTCATTCTTCTTTCCTTTATTAAAACGCATTTGCGTTATTTTCAGATTGCGGCGTAGTTTACGGCGCATAATCCTGTGATTCAAGGATTTGCTCAGAATTTTTTATCTGGTCAAACCTCTCTACTCATATTTTCTACTTTTATCGCTTATTTTAATAGCAATTTCAAGTCTGTTTGCTGCAAGATCATAAAAAATTAAAACTAAAATTATCTACTTTGCAACTTTATACCATGTACATCGCGCCATTTACGTGCAATGTTTCACCAGATATGTATGCAGCAGCATCAGAGGCTAAATAACATACGGCTGCAGCAATTTCTTCAGGTTGACCTAAGCGTCCAGCCGGAACATTTGCAAGCGTAGCTGCTTTTTGTTCGTCTGTTAACTCGTTAGTCATATCTGTTTGAATAAACCCTGGCGCAATAACGTTAACAGTAATACCGCGAGAAGCAACCTCACGTGCTAAGGATTTTGAGAATCCAATAACACCCGCTTTTGCAGCGGCATAATTAGCTTGTCCTGCGTTACCCATAGTACCAACTACAGAGCCAATGTTAATAATACGACCCGATTTTTTCTTCATCATGGGCCGCAATACCGCTTTTGACAGTCGATAAATAGAACTTAAGTTAGTATCGATAATATCGTCCCACTCACTTTCTTTCATACGCATTAATAAATTATCGCGAGTAATACCTGCATTATTAACGAGGACATCTACATCACCGAGATCCGCCTTGATAGCCGCAAGTGTACTCGCGATAGAATCAACATCAGTAACGTTAAGTGCATAACCTTTACCATTAGCACCTAAATATTCACTAATTTTCTCAGCGCCTGATTCGCTGGTTGCTGTGCCAGCAACCTTAGCACCTTGTGCAACCAATTGATTAGCAACGGCTTTACCGATACCGCGACTAGCCCCAGTTACCAAAATAACTTTACCTTCTAATGAAAATAATTTACTCATCGTCTTTGTTCTTCTCTCATTATTGTGCCGCCGCTATCGATGTAGTGTCATTAACTGCACTACAAGCAACAGATTTATCAATTCGTTTAACTAGGCCAGTAATAACTTTACCTGGTCCAAACTCATATGCTTGTGTTATACCTTGCTTTGCCAATAGTTGAACTGTCTCCGTCCAACGAACTGGACTATATAGTTGACGTACTAGTGCATCCTTTATTTCTTGTTCTGATACTGAAACGGTTACATCCACATTATTAATAACTTCTGTCGATGCATTGCCGAACTCTAAATCAGCTAAATCTGCCGCTAACTTTCGTGCCGCTGGCTTCATTAATGCACAATGTGAGGGCACACTTACAGCCAATGGCAATGCACGTTTTGCTCCGGCTTCTTTACACGCTAGTGAAGCACGCTCAACTGCTTCTTTGTGACCTGCAATGACAACTTGACCAGGAGAGTTGTAATTAACTGGCGACACTATTTGCTCAAGCGCCGAATTAACGCATGCAGTCTCAATGGCCGCATCATCTAAACCAATGATCGCCGCCATAGAGCCAACACCTGCAGGCACAGCTTCTTGCATATATAAACCGCGCTTTTCAACCAGCTTTACTGCTTCACTTAATGGTAATACCCCTGCGCAAACTAAAGCCGAGTATTCACCTAAACTATGGCCTGCCATAATGACGTCTTTACCTTGATTACTCTCAAGCCAATACCTGTAAATTGCAACACTTGCAGTTAATAAAGCAGGTTGCGTTCGGTGTGTTTGATTAAGCTCGTCTTCAGGCCCCTGTAGCACCATCGATGCAAGGTCATATCCCAATGCAGCAGAAGCTTCAGCAAATGTGTGCTTCACAACCTTTGATGACTCTAACAGTTCTGACAACATGCCAACGGCTTGAGAGCCTTGACCGGGGAATAAAAGTGCAATTCTTTGTGACATTTATAGTGCTCTTCTAGTAATAGTTACGCCACGTGAATTCTAGACAAAAGTAAATCATTTGCTGAATGACGATGACGGATGTTCTGATTTTGATGCTATGTGCGCAAAAGTAGCTTGAATTTTTTCTGGAATACAGCGCTCTACTTCTTGGGCAGCTTCCTCAATCGCAGCAAGAAATGCTTTATTTGAAGCATTTCCATGGCTTTTCACAACAATGCCCCGCAATCCTACCAGACTAGCACCGTTATACTGGTCGGGGTTCACCCTTTTATAGAGCTTTTTTATTATAGGGCGTAAGACAAATGCGATGAGACGATAAAAAGCATGCTTTTTTAGTGCTTTTGTAAACTTATGCATAATAAGTTTAGCAATGCCTTCACATGTTTTAAGCGCGACGTTACCAACAAACCCTTCACACACTATCACGTCGGCTTTACCAGAAAACATATCACTGCCTTCACAGTAACCTTGATAATTAATGTGCTCACAATTTTTCATCAATTGCGCTGCTTGTTTAATACCATCATGCCCTTTTATATCTTCTGAACCAATATTGAGTAAATACACTTTAGGCTGAGCTAAATCTAACGCTTGACCTGCAACAATGGACCCCATAATGCCAAATTCAAATAACGTTTGGCCATCACAGTGAACATTAGCGCCTAAATCTAACAGATACACAGGTTGTTTTTTTTCTGTGGGAACGGCAGAGATCAATGCAGGACGTTTAATACCAGGCAGCATTTTTAATACATAATGCGCCATAAAAAACAACGCGCCAGTATTGCCAGAACTAACACAAGCTTGTGCTTCACCAGATTTGACTAAATCCAGTGCGATACGCATTGACGAGGCTTTTTTATTTCTTAAGGCATGCGCTGGTTCACAGCTATTAGTAACGACTTCAGTGCAGTGTTTAATGACTAATCTAGGGTGATTAAGTGAGTCGAGCTTACTAAGGCCATCGCTGATAACGGCTTCGTTACCGCAAAGGAGCAGCACCAGATTACAATGCTTGTTAACAGCAGTGACTGCTGCCGGGATAGATGAACGGGGGCCGTAATCGCCCCCCATCATATCTAACGCTATGGTTAGATGAGTTAGCATAAAGCAATCTCTTAGTTAGAAATTACTTTAACGCCTTTGTAGTAACCATCTGCAGTCACGTGGTGACGACGATGAGTCTCACCTGATACTTGATCTACAGTTAAAGCTGGTCCACTGATAGCATCGTGTGAACGACGCATACCACGTCTTGCGCGAGACTTTTTGCTTTTTTGTACTGCCATTAGCCTTCTCCTAAGAATCTTTCTTAAGTTGTTTTAAAATTTCAAATGGATTTGGTTTGTTCTCTTGCGACTCTATATCCCCGAAGCTGGCAGGCTTCTCAGAATAGGCGCATGATGCTTCGTCATGGGTAGGAACTATAGGAATAGCCAAAATCGTTTCGTCTTCTATAAGTTGACGAAGATTGATTTCACCTTCTTCATTTAGCTCTGCCATATCGTAGCAATCGGGAAGATCATCTGACTCTGAACCTAATCCAACAGGAGAATAAGCAAAGTCTTGTACCAAATCCAACCCTAATTCATCATTACATCGCTGACAAATAACAGTCAGGTGTGCGCGAATAGTTCCGCTAACAACAACTAACCCTTGTTCATCATTTTTGCAATGAATGTTTACCGCTATTTCACCTGATTGATCTTGTACAACTTGCTCTAATCGAGAAAGCTCTTCAAGCTGCACAGTTCCGTCATAACTTAAACGACGCTGAGCGGCTCTACAAGGATCAAGGGTGACGGGAATTTTCACCTTTTGCATAGGGGCTGCATCATATAGATAGTTAGTAGTTTAGTCAAAATAAAAATCAAACTTTCCTTTGTTTTTCGCGTTATTGCGCCCTATCCTAGCAACACGTTTAAATTGACCTGCGAGTATTAATGAAAATACCCTTTATTTTAGCCTCAAGTTCTGTATTTAGGCAGTCTATTTTTAAAAAACTTAACTTACCCTTTGAAAGCTTCTCACCGGATATTGATGAAAGCCCATTGAAGAATGAAACCGCAGAACAACTTGTAATAAGGCTCAGTGAGTGCAAAGCTCGTAGCGCTTTAAAACACTTTAATAGCGGTTTAGTAATTGGCTCAGACCAAGTAGCACTACACAACGGTCAAATATTAGGAAAACCGCATAACAAGAAGAATGCGATCAAACAGTTAAGTACATTTAGTTCAGACAAGGTCACTTTTTTAACGGGATTATGCCTGTTTGACATCAAGAATAATAAGTCCAAAACCATTGTTGAGCCATTCTCGGTGTATTTTAAAACCCTGACTTTGTCACAAATCGAAGCCTATTGTGATGCTGAGAAGCCTTATCAATGTGCTGGCAGCTTTAAAAGTGAGGGGTTAGGTATTTGCTTGTTTGATAAACTTGAGGGAGACGACCCAAATAGCCTTATCGGCCTCCCTTTGATTCGACTGAATGAATTACTCGCAGAGCATGGAATCGATGTGCTTGCGCTGCAGGAATGATTCTAACTGCTGGTAATTCTCACAAATAGTCAGTGCACTGCTTTGTTGTAACTGCTCTGCACTGGCTGCACCACAACTCATCGCAATAGCATCAACACCCGCATTTTCTGCCATTTTCATGTCTAATAATGAATCACCTATCATCACCGCATCTTCAATAGCTATATCAAGCTCATCAAGGATCTGGTTGATCATATCAGGACTGGGTTTGGAATTCGCTTCATCTGCAGTGCGTGTTGTCACAAAATATTGACCTAAGCCTGTTTGCAACAACATACGCTCTAAACCAGCACGACTTTTACCTGTTGCCACAGCAAGCAATACACCTTGCGATTTTAACTGATGAATAGAGTTATGCGCGTTATCAAATAGCGGCGTGGCAGTATTATCGCCATGCACATACTGATGCTGATATGCCTTTATTAGCGCAGCCCAATGCTGATTGTCATCAGGAAACAAGGTCGCTACTGCGGTATCTAGCGATAAACCTATTATAGCAGCCGCTTTATCATCGCAAGGCACCGAAACACCCACTTTTTCGGCAGCTAATTTTAAGGTATTAACAATTTTTGGCACTGAATCCATTATCGTGCCGTCCCAATCAAAAATGACTAATTTGTACTGCATTCACTCTTGCCTTAATGTCGTCAAACAGTTTGTAAGTGCCTTATCTAATGGCGCCTCGACGTGCAACGTTGTCTCTGTTTTTGGGTGTAAGAAACGTAAATCATGGGCATGTAGAAATAATCGACCTAAGCCCCGCGAGCGCATTTTTGAATCAAATACTTGATCGCCATATTTATCATCACATGCAATTGGGTGGCCTTTACACTGGGTGTGAACACGGATCTGGTGCGTGCGCCCTGTGACAGGTGATGCTTGAACTAGCGTACAGTCACTAAAACGTTCCAGCACTCTAAAGCGAGTATGAGACGCTTTGCCTTGCTCTTCATCAACCCGAACTACCCTCTCACCCGATTGTAAGGTGTTTTTTCTCAGTGGTTCTGTTACATTTTTTATCTTTGCAGCCCATTCACCTGTCACTAATGCCCAATAGTTTTTTTCCATGGTTTTTTCACGCAATTGTTCGTGTAAACCTTTTAAAATTGAACGTCGTTTAGAAATAAGTAAACACCCTGACGTGTCTCTATCTAGGCGGTGGACTAACTCTAAGCTTTTTTCTTCAGGTCTAAGTGCTCTGAGTGCCTCAATAAGACCATAGCTCAAACCACTACCACCATGCACTGCCATACCAGACGGTTTATTTATAACAATCAGATATTTATCTTCAAATATAATCGCATCTTCTAACGCAGAAACCTTATCTAAATTTCGTGGTACGAACTCTTCTCGTTCTGCAGTTCTAATGGGAGGAATACGCACGAGGTCATCTATTTGCAAACGATAAACAGGTTTAACACGTTTTTTATTTACACGTACTTCTCCTTTGCGCAAAATTTTATAAACCGCACTCTTTGGTACACCTTTTAGATGAGTTACCAAAAAGTTATCTACACGTTGACCTTCTTGGTCTTCGGTAATGGTAACAAAGCTAACTTTTAAACCGGATTTTTCTGACATTGCCTAATCACTGATTTGAGTAATAATTTAGTTGCTATCACGAGGGTATTAGTGGGATAATCGGCTCGCATTTTTTGCGAAACCGCTTTTTAATCGCAAAATACTAGTCGTGAAGCACATCTGGGTGTCAGATCATACAGATTGAAGCTAGGATTTCCAAAGCTTTTGTCACACCCGAACAAACACGTGCGTTTAACACCTTATGATGAGCGTAATAGATCGTAAGTGGAGTTGAGCATGATTAAATATATAAAAAGCAAAAATAAAGATATTTGTCTGATAGTTAACAGCAGCGAGCTATTTAGCCCGTGCGAAAAACCAAATGCGAAATGCATTGCCCAATGCTTGCTGCAGGTGTAAAAAACACTAGCAAAGTACATTGCTTGGCAAGGTTAATGTGAATTGTTCCCGCTTTCCCCAGTCGTGAGACTGCATTAAAACCAAAGGAACACTAAATCGGCTCATGCTGAAAACAGTCAGACTCGACTAAATTTGAAAGTAGAGTAACAATATGAAACGTATGCTAATCAATGCTACGCAGCAAGAAGAAATGCGCGTTGCACTGGTTGACGGCCAACGCTTATACGATCTAGATATCGAAAGCCCTGGTCACGAACAGAAAAAAGCCAACATTTACAAGGGTAAAATTACCCGTATCGAACCATCACTTGAAGCCGCTTTTGTTGATTATGGCGCTGAGCGTCACGGTTTTCTCCCTCTAAAAGAAATTGCAAAAACTTATTTCCCAAGTGGTTACACCTTCAACGGCCGTCCTAATATCAAAGATGTGATCAGAGAGGGTCAAGAAGTTATAGTGCAAGTTGATAAAGAAGAGCGTGGCCAAAAAGGCGCAGCGCTTACTACTTTTATCAGTGTAGCGGGAAGTTATTTAGTATTGATGCCCAACAACCCAAGAGCTGGTGGTATTTCTCGCCGCATCGAAGGAGATGAACGCATTGAGCTAAAAGAAGCGCTAAGTCGTTTAGACTTACCAAAAGGCATGGGGCTTATAGTACGCACAGCAGGTGTTGGTAAGTCTTACGAAGAGCTAGATTACGACCTTAAAGCACTGCTTGTACATTGGCAAGCGATTCAGCAAGCTGCCGATGGCGGTAAAGCACCGTTTTTAATACATCAAGAAAGCAATGTTATCTTCCGTGCCATTCGTGATTATTTACGTCGTGATATCGGTGAAATTTTAATTGATAAAGCGCGCGTTTTTGAAGAAGCAAAAGCACATATTGAACGCTTTCGTCCTGATTTCATCAGTCGCGTAAAGCTTTATCAAAATGATGTGCCGCTATTCACTCACTATCAAATTGAAAGCCAGATTGAGTCAGCGTTCCAACGTGAAGTTAGGCTCCCATCTGGTGGTTCGATAGTTATTGACCCAACAGAAGCTTTAACCTCTATCGATATCAACTCGTCAAAAGCAACTAAAGGCGGTGATATTGAAGAAACAGCACTGAATACGAATTTAGAAGCCGCTGACGAAATTGCACGTCAATTACGTCTACGAGACTTAGGTGGCCTTATTGTTATCGACTTTATCGATATGACGCCGCCTCGCCACCAGCGAGAAGTTGAAAACCGTTTAAAAGATGCAGTGCGTCCTGATAGAGCTCGCGTACAAATTGGTAAAATTTCACGCTTTGGCTTATTAGAAATGTCT
Source organism: Pseudoalteromonas holothuriae (assembly GCF_945859825.1). Classification (GTDB taxonomy): domain Bacteria; phylum Pseudomonadota; class Gammaproteobacteria; order Enterobacterales; family Alteromonadaceae; genus Pseudoalteromonas; species Pseudoalteromonas holothuriae. Next base: position 232,671 of record NZ_CAMAPC010000006.1, on the reverse strand, counting down.
CGCCAACGCCTACGCCCTAGCCTAGGAGAAGCAAGCCAGCATTCATGCCCACGCTGTAGTGGTCAAGGTACAATTCGCTCAAACGATTCGATTGCTTTGTCTATCTTGCGTTTGATTGAAGAAGAAGCAATTAAAGACAACACAGCGCAAGTGAATGCACAAGTGCCTGTTGCCGTCGGTGCATTCTTACTGAACGAAAAACGTAAATCAGTTCATAGAATCGAAAAACGCCATAACTGTGATGTTGTCATTATTCCAAACCAACACATGGAAACTCCGCATTACGAAGTATTGCGTTTGCGCAAAGACGAAACCTCTCAAGCCGCCAGTTACGAACAAATGACTGTACCAGAGCCTGAGGTTATTGAAGTGTCTCGAGCACCGGTTGCTGTGAAAGAAGAGCCGGTATTAAAAGGTGTAGTTATGCCTACTGCTCCTGCTCCAGCTCCCGCATCTACTCCAACTGCACCAGCTAAACCAACGGCTGTAACCAAAGTTGAACCAAGCCTGCTTACACGCATTAGCAATTGGCTAAAAGCCTTATTCACGCCAGAGCCTGAACAAAAGGCACCAGAGCAAAAGAAAGAACCTGAGCATAGGCCACGCCGTAGTAACGATAATCGTCGTAAAAATCAAAACAGGCGTCGAAACAACCCCAAAAAACGTGATGAGCAATCACAGGACAACAGTGTTGAGCAAGAAACACGTAACAATGAAAGCCGTCCAAGTAACGACAGTCGTGATAAAAACGAAGGTCGTAATAAACGCCGTCGCCAAAACCAGCGCAAGCGCAACGATGTAAGCACTACTGAACCTGCAAAAGAAGAAGCTGTTGTTAATACTGAAGTTGAAGCAAAAGAAACGAGAGTTAAGCCTCGACGTCAACGCCGTAACATGCGCAAAAAAGTGCGCGTGAGCGAGCAAACAGATACTAGCAGTGAATCAATTGCTGTAGAAAACGTATCAGAAAATAAACAAGCTGCTATGCCTGCTGCAACGGAACAACCGAGTCCTGAGAAAAAGACTCCGGAAACTTCAAGCAAGAGTCAAGAAAAAGTTAAAGAGCAGCATATTGATAAGCCTACCTCTGATGCTAAACTAGTTCAAGAGCCTATTGATTCAGTCATTGATGAGCAGCCTGAGCAAGCAAAGCAAGGTGAAGAAGCAGGTACTGACGAAACACCAAGAACACGCTCTCGTCGCTCTCCAAGACATCTGCGCGCTGCGGGTCAGCGTCGTCGTAAACCCGAAGGTGATAAAGATGCTGAACCTGCTTTCATTCCTGTTGCGGATCAAGCTGCAGCAGAATATGAAGCACAGCTAAAAAGCGAGGACGAAACAGCTCAAGTAAAAGCAAACTCTGATATTGTGCCAGAAGCACCTGCTGTTGAACCAGTTAAAGCAGAGACAGAAGCTCAGCCAGAAGCACCTGCTGTTGAATCAGTTGAAGCAGAGACTGAAGCTCAGCCAGAAGCACCTGCTGTTGAACCAGTTAAAGCAGAGACTGAAGCTAAGTCAGAAGCACCTGCTGTTGAATCAGTTAAAGCAAAGACAGAAGCTCAGCCAGAAGCACCTGCTGTTGAATCAGTTAAAACAGAGACTGAAGCTCAGACAGAAGCACCTGCTGTTGAACCAGTTAAAGCAGAGACTGAAGCTCAGTCAGAAGCACCTGCTGTTGAATCAGTTAAAACAGAGACTGAAGCTCAGCCAGAAGCACCTGCTGTTGAACCAGTTAAAGCAGAGACTGAAGCTCAGTCAGAAGCACCTACTGTTGAATCAGTTAAAACAGAGACTGAAGCTCAGCCAGAAGCACCTGCTGTTGAATCAGTTAAAACAGAGACTGAAGCTCAATCGCAAGCACCTAGTGCCAAGAATGTTAATGGTATAGCTTCTATATCGCGTAGACGTTGCACAAACAACGCCAGCGCACCGATGAAAAAAGCAAGTAGTGTTGATGAGCAAGTAGATGTGATCACACCTTCAGCCATGCCCCATGAGGCTCGTGAAGTTGTTGCTAACTCTGGTTTATCTGCAGGCTCTAAAGCGCCTATGGGTAAAGCAAGTGCAGGTATGACGTCAACAATGGCTATGTCTTCAACGCCTCAATAAAATGTTGAATCTAGTCATACTGACTAGCAATAGTAGATAGAATAAAAGGCCGCTTAATGCGGCCTTTTTATATAATATTTATCTCTTTTATGTCACAAATAATATCGCGCCCACGAATCAAAATATAAAATGAAAGTGTACTGCTTATTACATAAGTTATACTAATTGCATTAATAAATGATCAAGTATTACGATAGATAAGTGACTTAGTAACTGGGGGCAAAAAATTTCAATATGCAGCGGGCTATTGCTAGCGAATTCAACTCAGAAATACCCAAAAAGAGCGGTGACGTAACATTTCGTTTATCCAGAGTTAAGGTTATGTTGTAAATCGACTATATTAGTAAGGCCTGTACTTATCATCTGAGCATCAGGAATAACAGTGATTGGTGTAGTTGATAATGCACCAACACGAAAACCTGTTACCTGAATACGTTCATTATTACCATACGCTTGAACTAAAGAAATAGTATCTCAACTAGAGCAGCTTTAACTCCATGAGAAACAAGCTTTAATTACGTGTTTACACTACTCAACCCCATTGAATTTCTACTTATATTAATCTTTTTAAACTGAAGAGGAAAACTACGCAAGAAAATAAGTTTCCTCACATATCTAACGCCTAACGGGCTGCTGTAAACAATCCATTATGGGAGATTCAAAGAAGCAATGTAAACATGTATTCATGTCCTTAATTTTAAATGATGCCTACATAAATACTAATTTTTTGTTCTTAATTGAAGGTTACAATATAGATAATATAATCACGCAGCGAAGCGCTACAAGTTTAGAAATTAAATTGTCTGGTAAAGGTGCTCTCGCTCAAGTACTCTTTGCAAATAATGTTTAGTTTCATCATACGGAAGACCTTGCTCTAATGCTGCTAATACGAGCTCTGGCGTCATTGAGTTAATAATACGACTGGCTTTTTTAATATTACGTGAATTATCACTATTAAACACCCTCGCAACATTACCCGCTCCAGTGTTATATGCCGCTATCATGCAATATTTTCTGCTTAATGGATCTATTATGTGGCGTAAGTAGCGCTTATCGAGTATATGAAGGTAAGCCGCACCTGCCTCTATATTGTTATCAGCTACAAACAAATAAGGGCCCGTCATTGGTTCATCCAAATTATACAAAAATCGATTTACATCTACCCCAGCGCTGGTTGGTACCACTTGCATTAAGCCAAATGCAGGAATAGCGGACTTAGCTAAAGGGTTAAAATGGCTTTCAGTATGCATCACAGAAAATACTAAGCTCGAAGCAATATCAAAGCGCTGACTATTGTCGACTATCTGCTTTGTATACGCTTTGGCCCGCTGTGGAAAGTTGTTACTTTTTGGTAATGAAATTGAAAATTCGCTCACTTGTGATTGTGACTGTGGTGCTGCAGCAATTGCCTTGATGCTGTTTTTTAAGCGCCGAACTCGCTTCGTTTGCAACTGTTCCAATTGCTGTTTTTTCTCATTTAACAATGTCTGTGCTTTATGTGTGTCAGAAGCTGATGTAGTTAAAGCTAGTTTATTATCAAGCTGACGCTCTATCAGTTGTTGCTGCTGTTTAGTTTGCTGCTCAATTTGCTGTCGAGCCACAAGCAACGACTGCGCCTTTTTTGCGTTATCGAGATTATACCTATGTGTGGAGGATAATTCTGTTGGGTCTAGGTGTTGCTCACGTCCTTGAAAAAAAGCATCTAATAGCGCTCTATTTTCAGATAAAAAAACTTCAAAAGCCTCCCTTGCCTGCTCAGTGGATGGTGTATGTAATTCTTCGTGCCGGACAGAGATTGATAAACGATTATTTTCAAAATCAACAACTAAGCGAGCATCATTTGCAGCGTTATAATCAACATAGCGCGCATTGTCTGTCACTTTTGCCTCACCCCACTTCGCAATCAACTGATCTCGAAAAGCGTCAAGTTCAGCAAAGTGTTGCTCTACATACTTATCGAAAGCTTGTAAATGCTGTTGTTTAAAAAGCTCAAATTCACTGGATGCTTTATCTTGTTGAAAATCGCTTTGCCATTGCTGCATTGCTTCATCAAGTTCACTAAACAAAACTGTTTGCGATGCATGAGCTGTCATTGAAGCAAGCTGCATACATACAACAAACGTGGTTATTTTTTTAAGCATAATCACTCCCTAAAACTACCAATAAGTCCTTTAACGGTGAAGTACATTTAAGCTGCACTCCACATGCCCAAGCTTAATTAGTCAATTTGGCAATCTCTTTTTCTAAATCTTGCTGTGCCTTAAATGCTTTAAACTCTTGATATAAAAATTGCTCATCTCTTGGGTCAATACTAGGCTTTGCTGTTTTGACTAAATCTTTGAATAAAGTTTTAGTTAGCTCAGGCGATAATGTAGTCAAAGCACAAAAATAGTCTTTTCCTGATATATCAACCACATCTGCTTTTACTACACGAGACCCATTCAGCGTTTGTTTGGTGAGTTGTTTAGATACAGAGCTGAACGTACTACCAACAGAGGTTGCATCATTTGCATCGGTGCGATTAGAGAATGTTTTATCTAAACCTTCAATACGCACTTCAATTTGTTGCGCAAGCGCCAAGCGTGAATTTGCTACCGCCATTTTCTGATCCACTGAAATATTCCCAGAATACTTAACACAATCAGCCGCAGCAATACCATCTTCAATAATAGGGCTAAGTACCCAATCTGGAATATTCACTCTTGGGCTAGATGCCCCGTTCTCATCAGTTGAACTACAGGCTGTCAGCATCCCAGCAAGTACAAGCGTAGTGATCAGAGGTTTAATTTTCATATTCTTTCCTTTTGGCCCGAAGCATTTCTTTGATTCCAATCTAGCAAACTATTTCTAGACTAACAGTAATAAATTGTAAAAACGATTTTTAACAATTTATTGCTTTTATAAAGTTTATAGTTCTATTAACTTACTGACATTGATAGTATGAATTCGTCACTTCACGAATATGCAAAGGACGCTTCATTGAGTGCCAGTATAAAAAAAGTTATTTTATTATTTGTTGTTTTAGTTCAACTTTGCCTACTTAGTGCATGTAATCTTACACCGTTTCAACAACTCTCCCCTGCACAGTTGGTACAACAGGGTAACTTTGTTAAAGCCAAACAAACCATTACCAATAATTACAGTAAGTCAGGTAACGAACGATTACTCTACCATTTAGAATTGGCAAGTCTATTTCATCTTGAAAAAAACTTTGCACAAAGTAATCAACATTTAAGCGATGCACTGACTCTAATTGACTCGTTTTATACACAAAGTATTTCTCAATTAGTCATGACTCAATTTAGTGGACCAACTTATGCAACGTTCAAAGGAGAAGCCTACTACGTACCACAAATTCATATAATGAAGGCGCTCAACTTCAGTGCACTGGCAAAGTCCCAACCAACAAAAGCAGATAGTTATTTTGACGCTGCACTGATTGAAATGCGCCAACTCGATGTATTTTTAGCCCAACTTAAAGATGAAACTGGTGGCTATAATAGCGTGCAAACCGATGATTCTCTTACTGCAAAAATCAATCGAGTGCTAACACCGGTTTTTACTCCAACGGATTTACTCAATAATATCGACTACAAGGATGATGCTTTTGCACATTTTTTAAGTGGCGTATTGTTTGAACAAAGTGCAGAGTTTGACTCTGCTCGCTTACAATATCAACGTGCCATGCAAATATACGAAAATGGCTTTGAACAACAGTATAAATTACCAGCAGAAATCTCTAATAAAGCGCTTGCAGGCCTACTACGTGTTATGCAACATGCTGGCGGTTATGAAACTGAGCTGCTCGCTTTACGTAAAAAACATCAAGATATAGTTCAAAACAGCAACAATTTAGCAAACGTTACCGTGATACAAAATATTGGCATTGCACCACAACGAAAACAACTGAACTTGTTACTTAAAGCGGACACACAAGCCAAAGCACTCGTAATGACACCCATTGTATTTGGCAATACTAAAGAACGCAGGGCACAAATGCGCTGGTTTAGCATGTTGCATGCAGATACCAGTTTATTTGATATGATTCAAAATTATATGCTAGGTGATATCGGCGATGTTGCGATGGGTGTCGTCACCAAACGCATTCCGTTAGGCCCTTTGTGGGATGACGCTGTAAAGCTGGGCATAATAGACGCTTTAGAGTTTGGTTCAAGAATATCGGTCACTTACCTTGAGCCAATTGATACCCCTATCACGAAGAGTGAAATTTGGGTGGCTGGAAAACGACATACACAATTACTTCCATATCATTCTATCAGTTTACTCACTTTGCAAGATGCCTTAAAAAAATCACATAACGAAATACAAATGGCGTTGGTGAGGGAGTTAAGTAAGGCATTATCAGCTAAAAAATTATTAAAAGAAGCCGGTGTAAAGCAAGATAATTTATTAGGCCGATTAGCAAAACTCTCTACTTCTGTTGTTAATGCAGTGACCGCTTCAGCAGACACAAGGCAATGGCAAACATTACCATCTGAAATTCGTTTAGCACAGTTTTCACTCCCTATTGGCGAGCAACAAATCACCATAAAAACTTACTTGAGCTCGGGACGTATTATCGAACACAGTGAAAAGCTCATGGTGAACAAAAACATGAGCCTATGGCACACTCACACTTTTGTAACCAAAAATAGTGAGCAAGCCACTCTCACAAAATCAACTTTGAACATGGAATAATGGTATGAAAAACAATCGCACATTAATTAAGTTTGTTCCTTTTGCAGTGCTTGCAACACTCTCTCTGAGTGCCTGCAAAAGTACAAAAGTAGAACGCATAGATGCAAATCAAGAAGTCGCATTATCTGATAAGTGGAATGGTAAAGATTCACAACTGGTCGCTGAGGCGATGATAAGTGACATGCTAAGCTTTCCTTGGGTAAATGATCATCTAAAAAATGAAGGCTCCCGCCCCGCGATTATCGTTCAGACGGTACGTAACAAGTCACATCAACATATCGCAGTAGATACTTTTTTAAATGATTTGAAGCGTGCTATTTTGCGCTCAGGACAAGCTGACTTTGTGGCCAATCAAGAAATTAGAAATGAAATTAGGGAAGAGCGCAAAGACCAAGAGTTAAATGCTTCTCTTGAAACGCAAAATGAGATGGGACAAGAGCAAGGTGCGGATTACGCACTCTCTGGCACGATTAACTCTTTTGTTGATCAACAAGGTGGTAAACGAGTTACCTTCTACCAAGTAGATTTACGTTTAATTGATATGACCAGCAATCGTGAGGTGTGGAATGGACAAAAGAAAATTCAAAAACTACAAGAGCGTTCAGGCTATGGGTTCTAGGTTAACAGCAACGGTTTGCCTGAGTTTATTATTGCTTGCTGGCTGTCAAACAACCACTACAAATAAACCTGATACTGCCGTACCCGATTGGATAGTTCAAACGCCAACGTCTGATTATTTAATATATGGCGTCGGCGTCGCTGACAGCGTTGGAGATATGCAAAACGCTAAGCTTGCTGCACAAGAGTCAGCACGCTTAGCTCTTGCCAAACAGTTAAATGTGACTATCTCCGCAACTACCAACATATCGCAACGCGCAACAGAAAAGTCGATGCAATATCATGTAGATGAAGTGATAAACTCGCAGGTGCCTAATATTTTGCTACAAGGCGTAAACATAGAACAACAATACCAGCAGGGTAAAACAGCCTATGCATTAGCTTCTTTTAATCGAACGCAAGCAACAATGCAGACGGAGTTAAGTATCCGTGGTATAGATGATGAAATCATGCAGGTAGTGCTCAATAGCCCAACTAAATCACAACGTCTAAAGCACGCTATCAAAGTAAGAAAGCTTGCTGTTAAACGCACTAAGCTCAATGACTACCTCAGTATGCTACAAGCCGTTAAGTTGACTAAACCATCGACGGTGTTAACACAACTTGCCAAAAGTGAAGAAATACTCAATAGCTTAAGCTTTAATATTACCCCAGACTCTTATAAGCACATTAATATTAAAGACTTACTTGCCAGAGCCTTGACGAGCAATGGAATTCACATAGTACCAAATGAGGCTGATTTTGAACTGTCATTTAGAGTAAATTGGCAACACATAAAAAAGGCAGACACTTTCTATAGTATTGGAGAGAGCTTTTTAGTAGTGACTGAAAATGGCCGAGAAAAAGCACACTTTAATAGCAAAGTAAAAGCCGCTTCATCTTACGCACAAACGGCTAAGAATAACGCGATGCATAAGCTTGCTGATAAGTTATCAACCCAACTTGCACACTTTATTGTATCTGGTACGTAACAACGTTAATCTCTAAAATATGCCGCGCTATGTAGGCGGCATACTTTGTTGCGTTCGAGATATACACAAAAAAGGTTTCAGTTATTCGTCTTGCTCATAAAAACGCTGAAGTTGATCTTTTAAATTAGGTGGAATGCCTTTAATCGTCAACGTATCGCTTTGTGCATCATACATAACTCGTTCACCTAAATGCTTACGCTCAAAACCTACGCTTACCCCACCACCTAAGCCTGAAAACTTAACCATGGTACTAACCGTTTTTTTATCTACCGGAAAAGACTCTTCTAGCTCATAGCCCTGTTCTTTGTAAAACGTCTCAAATGGCGCATCAGAAGACTTTGAAAGGGTATCGGATAGCGCTTCAACGTTGGCATCTTCTCCTGACGCCACACAGTCATTACAATAGTCAAAAACCTCTTTACGTAAGTCATCTTTCTCTTGTTTATCAAACTGCTGCTCGCTTAAATACCCTTCAACGGCACTGAGCATGACTTGCGATTGTTGCTTTGGATCAATCCCCTCTTCACACCCTAAAAAATCTAAGAAAAAGTCAGCAACTTTACGCCCTGCACGACCCTTTATAAATGAAATGTAACGCGCATCATCTGCCTGTACATCCCACCCAGTTAAGTCAATACGAGCAGCTAACTGCATACGTGATATATCCAAATGTCGTGATGCGGATAAATCAAGCTCTGAGGTAATTGAGTAATGCTCTTTAATATTAATTAATGCAATTAGAATGTAGTCAGTTGCAATATACTGGTAATGACAAAACACCAAATAGCCAGTTTCGCTAAACGCATATTTGTTCAACTCTTCTTTTAGCACCTCAGTGGCTTGTTGTGTCATGTGCCAAAAGCCAAGTTCATTGTTACGATAACTTTGCATAGCCGCAGATACTTTGCTGTTTTTATCTCCACTAAATGCGCAGTAGCCCTTACCTGGCTTACCATTGTAAGCATGGTGTAACTGTTCTATAAACACATTTACTCTATCGTTAACTTGCATTTCATCTTCGCGTAAGTGTATCTGTGTATCTTCATCTTGCTTGTCGACATAATGTACAACTAGCTTATTCACCTCTATGCTCATCTTTGTTTTTCACGCCTCTGGTGTTAAAATGAAAAAATATAACTCTTTAATATTGAACCAACTGATGCCTATCCAATCTAAATATTCCAACCAACAAGTGGAACAAATTGTTGATCAACTCATCGATGTACTGACCTCGCAGCAGGCACCAGTAGATTTGAGCCTTATGTGTTTGGGAAATTCTATCACGCATATTTTAAAAGAACATGTGCCAGAAGCGAAAAGACAATCAGTTGCTGAAAACTTCGCTAAAGCGCTCGTACAATCGGTAAAATAACTGAATGAATTTAACCCCACAAAGCCCGTTTTCTTCTAAAGCTAGCCAACTATTAAGTTGGGGACACTGGTTTACCTTTGCAAACATAGGGTTAGTACTGCTTATCAGTAGTAGCTATTTATTTGCAGACAAAACACCAGCAAGCCTGCTAGGTGGCTTCTACATGCTGATCACTTGGCTAAGCCACACCAGCTTTATTACTTTTTGTGCATTTGTACTGACCATATTTCCGCTCAGTCTTGTTTTCCCCTACCCTCGGCACATTCGCGGTATGGCAGCGCTAATAGCAACGTGTGGGGTTTCTATACTTAGCTTAGACGCTTTTGTATACTTTCAACTAGGTTATCATTTAAATTTACAGTCAGGGCCTGAAATCGTCTCGTTATTGTGGAATAAATTCAGTGATTCGCCTTTTATCACTTCGGTGTTGGCAATTGGTTTTGTTTTACTTGTACTCATTTTTGAATTACTTGCCGGCAACCGAGCATGGCGTCACTTAGCTGAACTCAAGCAATATAGATTTCCAAAATATGCCACCGTTGCATTAGTGGGTTGTTTTGCCACTAGCCACAGCATTCATATTTGGGCTGATGCGAACGCTTATTTTGATATCACCAAACAAGATAATGTATTGCCACTTTCTTACCCAACCACGGCAAAAACCTTGTTAGCTAGGCATGACTTGCTAGACATAAAACGTTATGAAAAAGCGCACGATATTAGTTTAACGCAAATAAAAAACCCGTTTTCAGTCATCGAACCTATCCCTATTTGCAAAGCACCTACTAACAAACCGGTCACTATCGCTGTTTTCAAGCAGCCAGATAAACTAGCAGAGTTCGTTACTCGCCAGCAACTTGTGCCTATTAAACAGCTTTTGCAACCTACAAACCATGAAGACGCATTATTCAACCTCATCTATGGATTGCCTGCTTTTTACAAACCTGCAATGTCACAACAGCCTCCGCCACCTTGGAGCGCTTCTGAGCCACTATTGAGTGTTACTGGTTTTGAAAGTTTTAATGACATATTAAATCCAGAGTCACCGATTAAAATTATTAGTGCCAGCGCACTGGAAACACAAAATAATATTCAAGGTACTATTATTGCGTTTTCTTTGGCTCCAGTAAGCACCGATGTGATACATAACAGTGTCTTATACAGTAATGATTTTACCATTTCACAGCAGCTCTTTTTTAAACAATTGCAAGACATCACCTACACTCTGGTTGCTTCTCACTTGAATTGTTCCGAACTGGCAAGTCATACTATGTTAGGTAGAGACCTCCAGCACTCAGCGAGTGTTGAAGGTGTTAACTATACGCAAGGTGTATTGGTGGCATTTAAAAAAGATAGGATTACTTTGGTTAGCCAAGATGGCAGTTATAAAAACCTTTCTGGCACCGAAGGCTTTGACATTGATCAAAAGCTTGATATTCCATTTTTAATCAATAGTATCAAGATATTGAAAAAGTTTTCCTTGAAAAAAAGCGAACCTTAATTTGCCATTTTACAATGTTTGTCTATCTTTGAGTGAGGAAATTACTCAAAAGGAAGCTTTATGATTCGCAGTGTTATTTTTTTACTCTTTTTATTTTCTCTATCAAGCCATGCAAAAACTATCGTCAATTATTATAAGTGTGTCACAGAGCGTGGCACAGTATATAGTCAATTTCCATGCGGTAGTAATGGCACCCAGCACATATTAACTAATACCGACCCCAGTGCGGGTGTTCCATCTGAGCAGCATTACAAAACACTCAATCGATTAGAAAAAAAGCAACTGGTTCGTAATCTAAAAAATAAGATCAGAGCCAAAAAACATGAAGCTGCAATTTTAACCCGAGAACGAGACAGAGCAACACGTGATCAACAGCAGCGGGTAAATCGCATAATGGATGATAAAGAGCGCAACAACACGCTTAAAGATATAAAGCAGCAGCTCAAAGACATCAATAAAACTTACCACCAGCAAGCTCGCACACTGAGCAAAAAAATAGCACAATTAGAAAAGCGCTTAAAACGTTACGAATAAGTGACAGCGATTATAAAAACCGTTAACCTATAAACAGGTCATACCACTTAAGGTGATACGGTGCAGTCATTTTCAATTGCTGAGCTGATATTAGCTGGATTTACAAGGCATTATCAGCTCTTTCAAAGTATAACGCAGCAAACTGGACATGCTTTTGCTATGCAAGAGTGGTCAGCAATACAGCAACTTAGTAAGTCAAGGATCAGCCACTATGATAGGCGAGTTGACGAAACAATTGACCGCTTAAAAGCATCTTTACCCTGTACTAAGCTCAACGAACCATTATGGTATCAAACAAAGCAAGACTATTTAGAACTACTGAGCTTTCACCCCCAAGCTGAACTAGCGGAAACATTCTACAACAGTGTTTTTTGTCGCCTGTTTCACCGCCGTTACTTTAACAACGATTTTATTTTTGTTGAAACAACCTTAAAAGATGCCCCAGCTTTACCTATAGAAGCAGAATATCGTAGCTATTTTCCTGTTGTTAGTGGGCTGAAACCAACTATTAAAGAGATAATTAAACATATTGAGTTTAAATGTAAATTTAATAATCTAGATAGGGATATCAAACTACTCATGAAGGCGTTTATTCGCCAAGCACCAAATACACATCACAAAAGCTACATGATGCGATTTGATATACTCCAAGCCCCTTTTTATAGAAATAAAGGCGCTTATATAATAGGTCGCGTTGTCTCAAAAAGCGGTGTACAACCATTTATTATCTCAGTATTGCACCACCTTGAAGGTGGCCTATATATTGATGCACTACTTACTAACTCATCACAAATGCGCGTTATTTTTGGGTTTGCCAGAGCCTACTTTATGGTGGAGACTCACGCCCCTTCAGCTTTAATGCGGTTTTTAAATCAGCTTATGCCAAATAAAACCCCTGCAGAACTATACAATGCACTGGGGTTTCATAAACAAGGTAAAACAGAGTTCTACCGTGAGTTTTTAGCACACCTCAATAACAGCGATGATAAGTTTGCGATAGCACCGGGCACCCCGGGTATGGTGATGATGGTATTTACGTTGCCTCATTTTCCGTATGTATTTAAAGTCATTAAAGATAATTTTGCCGAGAGCAAACCATTTGGTCGAGATACCGTTTTAGAACGTTATCAACTGGTAAAGAATCATGACCGCGTTGGCCGAATGGCAGATACGATTGAATACTCTGATGTGGTTATTCCAAAAAATCGCATTGAGCCATGTTTGCTAGAACAACTAAACAATACCATTGCAGATAGTATGTATGATGAAGGAGATATGCTCGTTATAAAGCACCTCTACATTGAGCGTCGCATGACACCACTGAACCTTTATTTGCAAAATGCCGATCAAAAGCAAACCGAGTATGTGATGAGGGACTACGGTCTCGCCATAAAAGAAATGCTTCAGGCTAATATTTTCCCGGGGGATATGCTGCTAAAAAACTTTGGTGTGAGTAAACATCAGCGCGTTATTTTTTATGATTACGATGAAGTACAGTACCTTACCAATATGAAGTTTAGAGATATGCCAAAAACTGACTTGACAGATTTATACTGCGGTATGGACGAACACTCAGCAGCCCCACAAGATGTATTTCCTGAGCAACTGTGTACATTTGTTCTCACAAACCCTACACTCAGAGCTATATTTGAACAAACTCATCCTGAATTACTAACAGCGAATTATTGGCAGCAGGCACAACGAGATATAAAAAATAAGGTGGTAAAACATGTCTATCCTTACCCACAATCTCAGCGCTTTACCCACCTAGATAAGATAAAAAAGGAACGCCGTGAACATTAGTAAAATAGATTTAAACTTACTCGTGTATTTAGATACCCTGCTGCGAGAGTGCAATGTTACACGCGCAGCAAATCAACTTAGTATTACTCAACCAGCAATGAGTAATGGTCTGAAAAGACTACGTAACTTATTTAATGACCCTATTTTAGTGCGTACCAGTGAAGGTATGGTGCCAACAGAGCGTGCCCTTGAATTACAACCCGTAATTCGCGGCATATTAATGACACTGGAAGAAACGCTTGCACCAAATAGGGAGTTTGTCGCCAGTCAAAGTAATCGTGTGTTTCGTATCATGGCCAGCGATTACGCCGCCAGTACCCTTGCACCAAAACTGCTAAATAAACTTCATGAAGAAGCACCTGATACTACATTAGATATTTTAACCCCCAGCGACGTTACCTTTCATGATGTAGAAAATGGCAAAGTTGATATGGCAATCAACCGTTTTGAAAACCTGCCACAATCGTTTCATCATAAACAAATTTGGAAAGATAGCTTCTGCTGCTTAGTAAAATCAGATAACCCTATCATCGATGGCTTTAACTTAGATGCCTATTTAAATGCTCGCCATATTTGGGTCAGTAAAACTGGATTTGGTGTGGGGGTGGGGATGGACCCTGCGGACGTGCAAAAATTAGGCTGGGTGGATGAAGCACTCGCACATTTTGGTAAACACAGAAATATTGCAACTTTTACACGTAACTACCATGTTGCGATACATTTAGCGAAAGAACAAAACTTAGTAGCAACCTTGCCGTCAAAAGCAGCAAATATCTATAAAGATGACCCAGGATTAGCAATTTTAGAACCGCCATTCCCTATCCCACCGTTTGAGCTAGATATGATCTGGAGCCCACTATTACATCGTGATGCAAGCCATATTTGGTTAAGGCAAAAAATAGCCGAAGTTGCACAAGCATTAAAATAATACCATCTACTGAAATTTTGAGGCAAAACCGTGTCGATAGCACAACTCTCACATACAGCTAGCGGCGTCAGGCATAGTCCTCAAAAGAATTAAATATTATGGTGGATTAATTTTAGCAATATAGAAATGGCAGAGGCCAATAGCCCCTGCCCTGTAAATCGTTTTAACGTTTACTCTTCACAAGGCCAACCATACGGAATACTTAGCACTGGCCATAGTCACTTAAGGCACCGTCATCGTTGCATCTGTAGGTTCTATACATCATTAATAAAAGCAAATATGACTTCACATTCAAAATATTCACATATTTCATTTTCTTAAACTGCCTATAAACGAGTTCTAAGATCAATCAATTGCCGAGAGCATTATTAAGTTTATGATAAGTAAATTTAAGTTATTTTATTGAAGTTAATTTTACGTTTATTAAGGAAGTATTTTAGTAGCAGAGTTTTGCAAATTTTTCGGAAGGAGGCCAGAGCCTGCACATGTGCACAGGATAGCCTTAGTTGGAGAAAGGAATCGTTGGTAGGAATAAAGAAGAAGGATATGCTTTGTTCGCTTCTATAAGGCGAAAGCATCAATATTTTTATAAATTAAAGTAATTTAAGAACTAAAAACTTAATAAGAGGCCTGTTAAATAAGTTGCTCACACACCAAGTGAGAGCGGAAACCTTGCTTATTGATACAGTGCTCAACACCATCAACAAACCATTTGCCGTCGGCGTCGCTTTTAGTATTAACTATTTTAACAACAGCACCGGCAACAATGTTGGCATCACCAATAATGGATAGGTTAATGCGCGTACTTGCACGCTTTAGTCTATTGTGCTTGGCTTTTGCCGCACGCTTTGCAGACGCCTCATCAGCGTATACATATGCCAATACAATACTAGGGCTACCACTGCCTTCCTTAACTGGGGTGCGTGCTGCCTTATCTAAATCGTAATAAAAGGCGGTTACATCGCCTACTTGTCGATAAGCATCTTTACCATAGCGCCAACTCAATATCTGTGAGTTTTTTATTTCCACTTCTTTGAGCTCTTTACCTGAGAGCGAGCGTCCAGTTCCTCTTGCCATGAAGATCAGCTTGTCATGGGCTATTTTTACAATGGCATCGAATTGCTCAGCCAACATGCTGAGTAGTTGAGCATCACTTTCACTTTGTTCAATATGGGGTAACTCAATATTTTTAAAAGCATCACCGACTTTAGCTTCAAGCCCATATTCTCCTGCAATATCAGAGACTAATTCACCTAATTTCTTGGGCTGTTTCGGGTCTTCAGGCCAAGAGCGATGCTTTGGAGCTTTCAAAGCAGTATGCCAAAGTAACTTATTACCAAATAGCTCTAAAGAGCGCACTGGACCCGTTAAATTAAACTCCCCTACTTCGAACTTACCTAGTGGCGTGAGTGTAGCGCTTTTATCCTCATTGCCCTCTTTGTATCCCATTGCAATTTCAACCAAATCTGTGGGTTTAGGCTGTTGAATGGGCGCCGCTTCTAAATTATCAAAGCGTACATAACAACTATCGCTCATTAATCCAGTTTTCATGCGAACCGTCACGTTAACAACCCTATCGATAAGGCGTTTAGCAACTTCTTTACCATTGGTTTTGATAGAAAACTGAGGTTGTATATCCATAATTTATTCCTCAATCCCAAATATTAATGATGTTATCTTCTATGGGCTTTTCAATTACTTCTGGCAGGAATATTGCTATATTCTCAGAATAAATAGCCCCTCGTTCAGCAAGACCATGATTTGCTTCTAGCACCAGTTCTACCATTTGATTGCTACGCCCATAATGCCGCCAACAAATGTTGTCTAGGCAGTCACCATCACGTGTGACATAAGTTACGCCGCTCATTATTTACCTCGTTACTTTGTATTACCGTCATAACGGTCTAACGTCATTTGAAATTGAATTTCTCTAGGAATACCATCATTAAGAAACAGCGAACGCTCTTCGTTGATAGACTTGATTATCCATTTGCCCATCACACGCCCAACAGAAGGACTCGATTTACCACTTTCTTCAACATAACCTAGCGTAAGAGGCTGACCCTTAGCCGCCTCTGCTCGCATTTTATCGACCTGTACTAACCCTCCTTCAACAAGCTGAGGATAAATTGTGCCGTCGAGATTAATACTTTGCTTACCCACCCCAACAAACTGCTGAACCGGGCTTTTATCTTCAGTTTGAGAGTCTTGGGTCTTCCAGCGATACTCTGTTTCGTAAGATAATTTGCTAAATGCCGCACTACTCACTGAAAATTTATACTCTCCCAGTTGCATCATGTGCGACGCACTATTTACTTTTGCCATTAAGCTACCTCATCAATGTATTGCAAGCGCATATCACGCTGTGCTTGCTGTTGTTTTTGTTCAAGCGCTTGCTTGATTTGCTCAGCAATATCCATAGCTGACATATCTGGTGTGGCGTTTACCGTAATGTTTGCATTCACCGTGACACTGCTATTGACGGTTTGTGTAGCAGACGTGCCACTTGATGTTTTAGACTGAGCTCGGTGGAGTGCACTTGGATTTTCAGCAAGCGCATCGTTCTTGTTATCAGGCAAAAGATTACCGGCTGGAGAACTGTCGTTCCGAGAACTGTCGTTCCGAGAACTGTCGTTCCGAAAACTATCACTCAAAGCACTTTCATTTAATGGCTTTGTACTTGCTTGCTCTTTACCCATGATGGTTTCAGTTAACCAACCACCTAAGCTACCAATAGCAGGACCCGCCAACATGCCACCAACCCAGCTCGCCATCGGTGCTAATGCTTTGCCTTTTTTCGACTTACCCAGCGTGCCCAAGATGAGCTCTCCCGTTAACCAGCTACCACCAGTTTGCCTTATAGCTTGTGCTTTTTCTTTCGCAGAAAGTGTGTCATTGGTTGCAGCTCGCAGGATGCTAAGGCCATTGACCACATTGCCCAAAATGCCACCCATGTTAGCAATACTCATAAGTATGTTGCTTTTCTTACTTGAGCTTTGCTGCATTGCACCAACAGGTCCCAGCGCATTACCTGCAGCACCCAACACGTTATCAATTGGGTGCTTAACTTCACTTAGCTTTGTAGAGTCGCTCTTGGCTGTAGTTTGAGTTATGGCTTGAGTCTGTGTTGAATCATTAGCTGCGATATTGCCAAGTGTGGCGTCAACGTTAGCCATATTAAGCGACTGGGCGTTAACTAGATTACCAGTTGGCTCTTCAGTCGTGCTATTTAACATTGCTGGTGCAGCAGGTTGTTCATTCTTTGCTGGTTTTTCATCTTCAAGTGAACTACCAAACCAGTCCCCTAAAAACCCGCCAATTGACTCTCCCCCAAATGAGCCTATCGCACCACCAATGGCACCACCAATTAATGTACCGACCCCTGGGATAATAGAGCCTATTGCAGCCCCCGCCGCTGCACCAGCAAGCGCACCACCAGCACCACCTGCCGCAGAACCTATTTGCTGAGATTTTTCGCGCTTACTTAAACTGTCATCAGATAGTGTTGTGGCAACATCTGCAGCACTCAATATCGTTCTCAGTGGGCCAGTAAAACGACCCAACATCTTAGTCACAGGGCTTTTAGCTAAACTTTTAAAAATACCACCAAGCTTACCAGGTGACTTTTTCATTACACCAAAAATAGGATCATTCGCGGCACGACGTTTACCCAATTTACGCTTATTTTGCGAGAAAACTGGCTTAGCTGCTTGCTTGAAGCCTTTGACCTTGTTATCTAAACCTCCATCTAGCACTCTAAGTGCTGGTTTTGGTGTTTTAATCTTGGCTTTTTGACTTTTCTTAGACACCATTACATCACGGTTTTCTTTTGCCCACGGCTTATTGTCACTACGATATTGCGTTTGGCGCTGTTTAGACGCTCGTCGCTTACTTGTACGCTTTCGTGAAGGCCGCTTTTTACGGCGCTTTGGCTTTTCGTTCTGGGCCGGTTCATCTGCACCAAAATCAGTGAAAAATTCAGTAGCAGCATCTCCAATTGACGACAAGTCTCCGTTTAAGGTGCCTTTAAAATCAAGTTTACCAATTGCTGATGAGTGCTGTTCAAATACAGACGCAGCATCACCAAAGCCAAACGCCTTAAGCAGATCGGGTCCTGCTTTTACAAGTGATTGTAAATCACCATCCATTACCGCTTTTATGTCTAACTGTTTAATGGCTGGCAGTACATCATTCAGCGCTTTTGCTGGGCCTTTTAGATTGGCCGCTTTTAATAAACCCGGAGCTGCATCAAGCAAACTCGATATATCACCCGTAGCGAGGCCCTGCATATCCAACTGTTTTAGTGCTGGCATGGCTGTTTGCAACGCTTTTGCTGGGCCTTCTAAATTAATCGCTTTTAGTAAACTCGGAGCTGCGTCCAGCAAACTTGACATATCGCCCGCTGCAAGACTTTGCATATCCAACTGCTTTAGCGCTGGCATGGCTGTTTGCAATGCTTTTGCAGGGCCTTTTAGATTAGCCGCTTTTAGTAAACCCGGAGCTGCATCAAGCAAACTCGATATATCACCCGCAGCAAGACCCTGCATATCCAACTGCTTTAGCGCTGGCATGGCTGTGTGCAATGCTTTTGCTGGGCCCTCTAAATTAGCCGCTTTTAGTAAACTCGGAGCTGCATCAAGCAGACTCGATATATCACCCGCAGCGAGGCCCTGCATATCCAACTGCTTTAGTGCTGGCAAGGCTGTTTGCAACGCGTTTGCTGGGCCTTTTAGATTGGCCGCTTTTAGCAATCTGGGAGTCAAATCATCAGACGCAACATTTTGCATATCTAGCTGCTTAAATGCTGATAGCTTAGCCATAGTCGGCCTAATACCTAGCTTGGTATTACCTGCTTTTTGTCGCGACCGTTTATTTGTCGCTGTATTTGTTCGGCGCGTATTACTCTTTCGGCCCCGAGCAGTGCTAGCTTCATCAAGAACCTTTTGAGTCGGCTTATTCGCCGCCTTTGCTGCCTTTAAAGACCCAGCCTCAAGTGCAGTATTATTCAATGCCCCATTAGGCTTTGGTGATAATGAGTTTGGGCTTTGTAATTTATTATTCGCTTGGGCGTTATCTGATTGAGAAACTGATCCGACATTGCCCTCAAGTGCAGCTAATAACTCCTGCACTGAGTTGTTTACAGCGCCAACTGACCAATTTAGCTCAGTAAAACTTGCATCCAAAGATTGAATATCAATGGCTTTAAGTAAACTAATCGTACTCTGCTGCACTGAGCGCATACTTTCACGCATGATGCTCTGTGTATCAACTTGGCGAAGTTCGGAGTCTTCAACACTCGATAAGCTACCTTCAATATTTGCAGAAGCTATGCCCATTTGTGGTGATGATTGACCTGCTTGAGCGTTTGGCGAAACAAAAGAAGGCGCTAAGTCAAGCGAGGTGGCACTCACTTGCTGCAATGCAGAGTTTAAATCCGATAAGTACGCTCTTAAGAGCCCTTCATGACTTTGTAGCAGTTCATTTATATTGAACTGTGCCAACATAGCCAATAATGACTTAAGTGGTTTAGTATCGATTGCTAAAGCATCATCAAGTTGTTGCATCATCTGCCCAAGTAACGCGGCACTTACGCTGATGTCTTCATATGGCTGCACTTTTGGCAGTTTGTTTTTTACTTTATTTTCAACAGAACCCTGCACAGTTGAAGCACCTTGCTGTGCGTTGCGATTTTGATCAGAAGACCCCTGATTTGTCATAGCGATACCTAGGAAATACAAAGAAATGAGCGAAGTGCCTGTTGAGAATATTGACTAAAGCCAAAGGAGGTTTGGCGATGCGCTAACAGGCGTGGTGTTATTCACCTCAATAGAGGGTTTATTTGTACTGCAAATAACACTGGTAAATATTATTTGCAGTACAAAAAAGGCAGGTAAAAACCTGCCTTGATGTACTGATGGCAAACTTTAATTTGCCTCAGTAGATTGTTTATAGTCTACGGCTGCCTCGAACCAATCGCAAAGCTCAGGTTCGGTCAGCGCGTTAAGCTCGTTTAAGCCCCACCCAGTATATTTAGCAAGGGCAATAACCATCCCTTTTAAACGCTTGGGCGGGATACGAGAAAAGCCTGAAGTTTTTCGCGCAACTTAACAAAGTCACTCCAATCAAGCTCTTCTATCACTTCAGGAGAGACTTCACACAGATTTGAGAAATAGCGAATTTCGCTTTCTGACTCACTCAAATCTGTTTTGTCCACCATTAAACGATCACGCACTTTAGGTCGTCTCATTGTTAGTTCGGCATACTCATGCGCATCGACCGTGACTGGGAAGTTCAGTTTAATGATATCTGTCATAACTTATTACGCTCCAATTGCAGCACGTAGTAGTGCCATTTGATCTTTACCATTGATAATACGAGTGTCGTTTTGTAGGTCGATGTCATAAATAACATCCTGACCAATTTCTAACTTGTATTTTTGAACCGCGTACTGAAGCGTTAATTTTGCTTCTTCGCCGTCTTTCCAGTTACCCATATCAACTTCTTTGAAGAAGCCTTCAAGAGTTACTTTTACAGGTACTGGCTCTTCGCCTTGTGCTTGAATCGCACCACGTGCTGTAAGTGGTGTTGTTTTACCACTCCAGTCACCTAGTAGCTTCATCATGTCAGCGTTGTACTCAAGCAGTGTTACTGAGCCTTCAAGTTTTTCAAGCTGACCTACATCTAGTTCAATTGGCGCTTGAAAGCCTGACGTTACTTCACGTGTTTTAACCGTTACTTTTGGTAATGTGATTTCATCAGCAATACCTAAGTAGCCTTTACCATCAACGAATAACTTGAATTTTTTTAGGATTTTAGGAGACATTGCCATTATACGATTTCCTCTAGGTAGTTGTTGGTAAGAATGCTCTTGAAGGTGATGTGCTCAGCCGGTGTAGGTGGTGTAAAGTCAAAGCTAAAGTACACTTTACCTGCTTGAATGTTTGCTGGTGTGTTTAGGTCTGCATCAGCCCAAATTTGACCACCTAAAATAGCACCTTGTGCTTTTAAGCTATCAAGGTATGACTGCACGCTTTGTGTTACATCTTCGATGTACGTTTTAGTAATGTTACGGTCTACAGCCCACATGTGCGCACGTAGCAATGAGTCGTTAATCATATCTGCGGTACGGACTACAGATAGGAATGCCCATTTAGGGTCGTCAGAACAGGTACGGTTACCCCAAAGTTTAAAGCCATTTTGACGGATAATCGTCGCCACTTCATTTTCGTTTAGCAAGTTTGCACGTGCGTTAGCGTCGCCTAACTGAAAGTCAATTGGACGAGCAGTTGCAACAATACCATTCATATTAGTATTACTTGGGCTCCACCAAAAACCACGGTCGTTATCTGATTTTGCAATCATACCCGCAACACGTGAGCTGGCAGGTTCAACAACAGATGCGCCATCACGGAATACTTTTACTGCAGGGTCAACCACAAATACACGGCGAGAGCCAAAGTCTTTACGATATGCTTTTGCAGCTGCATCATTTGTATTTGGACCATCAGCAATAATCACCGCACGTAAACGCTCAGCAATACCAACCATATCTGAAACAACTGGGTTCTTTTCTGAGCCATTCTTTTGATGAGTATATCCTGGTGCAATTAAGATACGCGGTGCTACACCAACAACTGACTCAGCACCCAAGAATGCTTGCATACCTGTATAGGCACCTTCGCTATCAACACCACCTATGATGTTGCTAGTTACCGTGGCTTCATCACCATCAGCAACGCGGACCACAATCACCACGGCGCCTACTTGGTCAAAAATACCGTCAATCGAAGACACCAATGTACCTTTAAGGTCATATTCAATATCTGTAACTGTTTTCTTAACTTTTTCTTGAATAGTAACTAGCTCATCAGCAGTCGGCGCTACATCACCATTTTCTGCAGTGAATTTAGCCACGGCTTCTACTTCAGCAGCATCACGCAATGTTTGTAAACGGGCTTTAAAGTCAGCATTATCAGGACTAACTAATTTAGCAGCTTCTGCACGTTTACCCGCGATTAATACAGGTGTATTTAACGGGAAAGCTTGTTCATCAGCGAATGGGGCAGTACCTACAACACCAATTACTGAGCTTTTTACTGTTTTGATTGGACGAGTGCCTGATTGCGCCTCGATCACCTCTACACCATGTAGAAATTGTGACATATGATTCTCCTTTAAGGGTATGTCAGTTAGAAACAAAAAAACCACGCCAAGCGTGGTTTTAAGATTTAAAAAATAATTGGCTGATTAAGCCCTGTTTTATGTTGTTACGATTAAACTTGTATGCCTTCGATCAACACGGGTTCACCGTTTATTAAATAAAGGCCGTTAATATCTATCGACAATTTACCGCTGCCTGCGGGGTGCACGGCAACTGATTCAAGACGAAAGCGTGGTTCCCACTTCTCTAACCCCTCTGAAATTGCAAGGGTGATATCCCCTACTAAAGAGCTAGAAAATGGGCTGTCGAGTAAATCAAATAAACCACAGCCATAGTCACGACGCATAACGCGACTGCCCAAAGGCGTAGTAACTATATCTCGAATACTTTGTTTTAAATGGTCAACGCCCGATAGCGGTCGACCTGTTTGTGCGTTCATGCCAATCATGCTTGGCCCTCCTTACTAACCGCCAACGGTAAAGCTACCTTCACCTAATGCCATTTTGCCGCCACAACTGGTAGGGTCGCCAATTCTGGCAACCGCTTTACCAGCAATGGTAAAACTGCCTGCACCTTGCGAAATAGTTTTAGCAATATGCTTGGTTTTTGGGTCCGCAATCATACTGTGCGTACTGATAGAGTCACCTTGGCGCAATGCAGGTTTGCCGGCCACCGTAAAGCTTGTTTGTGATGCGCTGGCGCTGCCTGGCAAAAAGCCCACATGCACATTGGTAATATGACCATCTAAAGAAATAGCGGGCATGATTTACTCCTGCGCACTGATATGACTACCGTTGAGCTTAAGTGTTGCCGCTGCTTTAACTGCCACGTTGCCACTGGTTGACTCAATATTTACCTCGGAGCCTTTTAAACTTAACGCTTCTTTGGCGGTGACTGAAATTTGCTTATCGGCATTAACAGTTGCATTACCCGTCACTTGAATGGTGGCATTATTACCTACGGTAATATTTAAATCGTTGTCACACTCTAAAATAATATCTTTAGCAGACTTTAACTTGATTACTGCCGTATCTTGTTTAACATCAAGTAAATAATGGTGTTTTTTACGGTCGTACTCAACCATTGAGCCATCTTGATATTTGGTCCGCTGCACATTTACCCGCTCTTCCTTAGCAACATCACTAGCAACCGTCTCTAAATTGTGACCATTTTGATACACGCTCCCAAGCACAACACCTTGAGCTAAGTCACCACAAGGCGCTAACACCATTACTTGCTCGCCCACTTCAGGGGCCTGCCAAGTCATATCATTAAAGGCTTGATTGGTGAGCCAAGGTAGCCAAGTGGTAAGCCAATCACCAATTTTAACGCGTACCTTGGCTGTTTCGTAATCCACCTCATTCACAGTGCCTAAAGAAATTAACTTGGCCAAACGGTTTTGCATATCCGCCTGTGCTAGATTACTTTGTAGTGGGTTAGCCTGCATTGTCTGCCTCCGCTATAACGACCTCACCTTGCGCATTAACGGTTGCCACATGATGATGTTCACCCCCTTGCGGACCTAAATAAACATCGGTGATGGTGGGGCCGGGTGCTTCTTCAGGTGGTTCAACTTGATAGAAAAACTCCCAAATTAGTGTGACCTTGCCAATCATGGCGTCGGCTTGTTTGGTAAATGCAAATTGTGCATTTTGCGCTACAAAATGCTGCCAAGGAACGGGCACGCCGTCTGCCTGCATCAGTGCTTCAGCAGAATCTATCACCCCGTCTAAACGAGCAAGTAACGCGATGCTATCGGCATCTTCGGCTTCAATATCTAGTTGCAACTTAAGCACTCGTCTGTCGAGTGGATTTGGGCTTAAGTTCTTATTAGAAGTAGGCCCATAAGTCACGCCTGATGCGGCGCCTGTTGTTTGCAACTCACTGGCTTGACGCTCTGAAACCAGCGTGACACACAGCTGCGCAACTTGTGTTAAATCTGGATACGGTAAAGTGTGTTTTATAAGCCCAATCTGAGCCACACCTTGTAATCCAGACGTAAGGTACTCAAGCACCTTTTCAACTAGGGTACTGCGATGATTCATAGTGATCTCTGATAAAATGCTCAGCCAAAGAATCGGCTGTGGGATTAACGGCGGACAACGTGCCCGAAAGGAAGTTAGATGCTTGGTTTCTGTGGCCAAACCACCTCATCTGGGTTATCGAACGTTTGAGGAATATCTCGCAATGTTTGGCGATATTGTGTAAATTCTTCAGGTAAAGCTTCGCCGATTTCTTGATGTTTTACAACCACCCAATCAGTTGCTTTTAAGTGTGCATCGCGAATGGCTTTGACTGTTGACCATTTACTTTCTTCTAGCAACTGCTCAGTTGGCATTTGATTTTCAAGATCAGATACTTTCATTTCCATAATTAGCTCTCCCAATGAGGTTTCTCTTGCGTAATGCGATTAGTTGACGGTTGCCCATTTACTGACGTGTACTCTGAATTCACTCTAAACGCCCTTGTTGAGCCACAGTGTGGACGTGTGTCAACCTTGAGAGCGATTCTAGCTATTCCTTTATGACTTCCCTGACCAATTGCGCGAAATGCAACAGGCAGAACTGTCCCTTCTAGCTCATTGGTTAGTTGAATTTCCTTTTCAGGATTATTAGGCTCTGAAATGAAAACTGACACAGACTTATCATTAGCTACCTTCCGAATTTCTAGTTGACCAGCCACTGAATCCTGTGCAGAAGTTCCCGTGAAGATTAGGTGATCCGTATACCCATTAGAGGCAAACATACCTCGGTGAGTCATCAAAAACTCGACTTTGAAATAGTCTCCGTTACCGCCAAAAGACGATGAGGAGATGAACTCTAGCATGTTGATAAAATACGGAGGTTGTGGGTTAGCGCAGTATCGATAATCCGAGTCTGGACCATCCGCATCACCTGTCCATCCGCCAGCACCCAATGTTGTTGCAAATGTAAAACGCTTTACATTTCCTTCTTTATAAACATTTATTCCATTAATGTTTTCTACTAATGATTCTTTCCACGTATCGAAAGCATTTTCAGCCGAAGTAACTTTTGAGTCAACCTCTGCCATCTTGGCACTCACGGTACTATTAATCTGACCTATCTGATCCTGTACCGTTTGAGTTAAGCCATCGGCTGCTGTGACCACATCGCTCAGGCGTTGCGTCATGGTTTTATCTTGTTCTGACATGGTTATTCCTTATGTTTAATAAGTACTTAACTTACTGAATTTAAAAGCCAAATAATGTGCTTATTCTGAATATTTAGATATGTAAGATCCTGCACCTTGTCATCCTGACGAAGGTCAGGATCTTCGTACCCTGCAACATCATCGCTTAGGTTTGTAAGATCCTGAAACAAGTTCAGGATGACAAACATGAGTTCAGGGTGACAAACATGAGTTCAGGGTGACAAACATTGGCTCAGGGTGACGAGTATAAGTTCATGGGTATGAACATAAATTCACACTAGCAAACAACGCTTAAAACATGCTGCACCTTGTCATCCTGACGAAGGTCAGGATCTTCGTACCCTGCAACACCATCGTTTAGGTTTGTGAGATCCTGAAACAAGTTCAGGATGACAAACATGAGTTCAGGATGACAAATATAGGTTCAGGATTACGTAAAATACTTAATCCGTTGTCATATTGGTTAATCATTCAGTGTATGTGTATCTTACTGATTTTTAGCGTTTAAAACAGGTCAATACTGTCCGCTTTAAAAGAAAGTTAACCGTATTGTTTAAAGTAATTATGCTTGCTCTAGTGCCACTAAACGTAGCTCTTGTTGAATTTGACGTTGCATGGTGTTGAGCTGTACTAAAGCCATATCGGCAAGTTCTCTGTCGACGATAATATTAAGATTATCAACCCCCACATTTACTTCAACGCTATCTGATGGAATTTGTGCCAAAGATAGCGTTAACCATTGCAACACTTTCACATCGGGTGTGCGGTAACCAAGGGTGGTATCTGGTTGCGAGTACACACCCAGTAAAATAAGTTCTCCAGTGTCATCTGGTGACTCAATATACACACCAATCTCACGAATGGCGTACTCAAGTGGCGCATCAAATTTAGCGGCTATTTTAAGATCGCTGGTTTCGCCATCGCTATAGTCGGTATCAACAATTGCAACGCGTTCTTTTTCGCCCTTTAATGCGGTTTGCGTTTTGTTTGGTGTATAAGCGGCATCACCAAATGCCATATGGCTAATTTTGCCTTTAAAACCACGTTGTGTGGCACTGAGTAAGGCATCTAAGCCAGCTTGAGTAAACTGCAAGGTAAGTGCAGACATTACGTTGCTCCTTGTAAAGTTAAATGATTAAACTGAATGCGCCTTAATAACGCACTTATGCCCTGTGCAACTACCGCAGGTTCTGGCGTAATACCAAGCCAAGCAGCTTGATACTCACATTTTGCAATTGCGCTTTTACCTGCAAGCACAGCGCCCACTTGTGTATCTAAACAATTCGGTGCAATACCCTGTAGACTGGCATCAATATCAAGCGCAGCAACGCCTTGCGATGTTGCTAAATTCGCACCAAGCATTGCTTGTCCACTATTTGGCGTAATACCAAGCCAAGCAGCTTGATACTCACATTTTGCAATTGCGCTTTTACCTGCAAGCACAGCGCCCACTTGTGTATCTAAACGATTCGGTACAATACCCTGTAGACTGGCATCAATATCAAGCGCAGCAACGCCTTGCAATGTTGCTAAGTTCGCACCAAGCATTGCTTGTCCACTGTTTGGCGTAACCCCTTTGAATTGTGCTTGTTTATTGATAGCACCCACACCGGGCGTACTGCTCAATAACGCTCCCGATTCAAGTACGCCAGCATTCGGGTGTACGCCGTTAAATGCCCCATCCTTGTTGGCAAGACCAATCCCTGCACCACTAAACAACCCGGTTGTAAACTGCTCTTTAAGTGAAATGCCAAGCTGTACTTCAATATGTATTGATGCCCGTTTGGCGGTATTAATAATGCGTTTTACCTGCTCAAGCATGGCCTTGGTTAACAAACCCTGCTCGTTGCTATCTAGATTTGCATTCACCAACGCATTAACTATCACAGTGCCGCGTTTGGCATTGGGTGATTGCCACCATTCTTGAATATCGGTTTCTATGCCCAAACTATCTAGGGCTTTTTTTAACGCAAAGGGCGTGGCTTTATAACGGTGAACTGTAAACGCATCGGCAATCACTTGGCGTTTATTTTTTTCACTCCACGCATCATTCCAATCATCAACCGACAGTGACCATGCAAGCCATGGTAATAACTGCGCAGGGCATGCCTGCGGGTGCCAAATATCGTGCAATAGCTGGGTATTATCGGGATAAGTTAATAGTTGCGTGAGTGCTTGTAGCAATCGACTGGCATTACTTGGCAATAACTTAGGTAGGTTTGCGTAGTTATCCATTTACGCCTCCACCACTGAGCTTTGCACAGTCATGCTATCGCATATCGCCACTTGATTTGCACCAATACTGATGTCGCCGATAGGGCTGATTATTTGCCCACTTTCAACACCCGGTTGGTTCAGCGCCGCAAATAACCCCATGTGGTTAATGTCACGACCTAGTAAGGTTTGCTGGGCCAAATACTGAGCCAATGCTGCCTTTACCGTATGTTCAACCACGGATGCAGCAGGGCCCGGGGCAATATTTATCGACACTGCTAAGTCAAAATGCTTAATGTCAGGGCCAGTAATCGTTACCCTGTCGCCAAGTGGCCTTACTTTTGAGGCCTCCTTAGCGATGTTACCAGTAGGTAATAAACCGAAATGCTGTTTTAGTGTTTTAAGTAAATCATCCGACGGTTCACCGTTTTGTTCATGACTTAAAATGGTTAAATGAATGTCGCAAGGCTCAGGGCTTGCAACATATACATCTTTTACGCGTGGGTCTGCCGAGAGCGCATGAAATTGATAGGCTTGTTTACTGCCTGCCGTGTTTAAACCTTCAAATACCATTTGAGTGCGACGGCGAAAACGTTCATCACTTTCTTTATCTTGCCTATCAACGTTATAACGGGCAGCAATGGCGTCTAAATCATTTCCTTTAGCACTTGCCAACATATTGCCTTTAATAGCGTCGTTTAACTTCCCGTCAAACAATAATTGCTGGTATGCCAGCATTTCTAACATCACCTGCATTGGCTCTGATTCAAAACTCAAAGCCTCTTGATACTGTGGGTAATGTTCAAGTAATTTGTTTTTAAGCTGTGATAGTATTTGCTCAAAATCCAGCTCAGTAATGGTGTCGGGTAATGGCACCTTAGACATATCTAACAAGTTAAAAACGCGCATAATGCACCTCTGAGGCAATAAAAAAGCCCACATAACAATGTGGGCCAATTGGTTGGATAATGGAGACTTGCTTATTTAAATGCTGCTGTTTAAGCATTTAGTTAATTATTCAGTATATGTGTATCTTAGCGATTTTTAGGCTTTAAAACAGGTCAACTCTGACCGCTTTATAACTTTATAAGGTCCTGAAACAAGTTCAGGATGACGATAGTTTTGGTTCATTGTGACGAGTATAGGAGTTCAAAATGACACCCTTATTGTCATTCTGACAAAGGTCAGAACCTTCTAATATTTAACACCCAACTCAAAAAACAAGGTCCTGAAACAAGTTCAGGATGACGAAAGTTTTGGTTCAGTGTGACGAGTATATGAGTTCAAAATGACACCCCTTATTGTCATTCTGACGAAGGTCAGAACCTTCTGGTATTTAACACCGAACTCAAAAAATAAGGTCCTGAAACAAGTTCAGGATGACGAATATGTGAGTTCAGGGTGATACAACTTTAAACCCAATAAAAAAGCCTACTCACTTGAGTAGGCTAAAGATGCAAAGATGGGATTGTGTCAGCTAAACTAAGTAACTCATTTAAGTTAATGTTTCAGCTTATGTGTATATTACTAATTTTTAGGCTTTAAAACAGGTCAACTCTGACCGTTTACTAAATTAGCTTGCAGCTTGCGCCTCTCGCACAACATAAAACGTAATATTGCTGGCGCTAAAACGCGGGGCTGCAAAGTCTTCATTTAATAATGCCGCTGACACTTCGAAACGCCCAGAAGTAGGAAAGTTAAATATTGCATTAAACTGGCCACCTTGTACTTCAATAGGAAAGTAAATTCGGCGACCATCATCGCGCAACACCGGCAACAAAAAAGACTCATCGTCTATCTCTAATTGACCCGTTAATGTGACATTTTGCCCTTCGGCAACCGTTACTTTGACGACTCCACTCGATAAATCACTGGGTACACGCAGCGCACCAGTTACAGATTGCAATTTTACTGTTTTTAACTCAGGCGAGCTTTGTTGTGCAAGTTCGTCTTCACGTAGTTGCTCTTGCGCTTGATACTCATTAAACCAAAGTTGCGCCTGCTGTTTTGACTGCCAGCGCTCACCTGATTCAGGGTGTGTAAGTAAATAAGTACCATGTAAATAAATGGCGTGTTTTGTATTTGACCAGTTAAACATATATTCCCTCCTTATGCGTAATAAACACGGTAAAGCCCAGTGTTAACAATGCTACTACCACTGTAATAAAACCGAACCCGCTGAAATATAATCATTGCTCGATGTATCGGAGAAAACCCTACCATCTGTGGATAAAACTGAGCGTCATAATTACCGTGTCCAGAGTTATTATTATTATTAGGAGTTACACTTTCAATTATTGCTTTGATTGGTAACTCAGTATCAGGGAGATGGACTCTGCTTTTAAAGCTTCTTGTAAATAATAAATTATCTGTCCTGCCGAAATGTGAACTCATTCTATTGCGAGCCAATTTTTGAGTCGGGATCGAATCCAAAGTCTTGTATGTGCTATTTTGATAACTTAAATCAAGAAGGACTGGTGGGCGCTTTACTTCCAGATAAGCTAAACTAGTACCATAACCTGTAGAAGTGTTCATATTACTACTACTAGTTGGGTTTGGCTCAATCACTAAATCATTTAGCGCCACCAAGTTATTTTGTGCCGCCCATTCCACGAACTCACTTTCACTACCAAAAGTTTGGTCGAGCTTTTTTAGCCACGCTAAGCCATCAAACACATGCAGTAGCTCTGAGTCAACGATATACAACTCTTTTGTTTGCGGTGATTGATACACTCTGAAGTAATCAACATTATGACTCGATAACACATTTAACTCATTTTGCTTGTAAAGCGAGAGTAACTTTGTGTCATTTTGATAAGTAAACAAATGCGTTTGCTTATCTGTATTGACAAAAAAACCAATGTAATTGGCATTATTTGAACTAGATAAAGAAGTTGCACGCGGAGACTGTTTCACAGCTCCTTGAGGGTCCATTTCTAAAATGACTGCGGGGTTATTCGCGTTGGTTTCTGATCCCCCATCATAATACAAATGAAATGTACCTGTATCGTAATTCACTAAGCTAATCGCATTGTATGCACCATAATTCTGATTTATATCCTTAAGTAATGCAGCTGTATTATCATAGTAATCAAGTACAAAATGCATCTCGCCAAGTTTACGCTGAGGTTCACTTAGCCTTGTAGGTAATTCATCAAGTTTTCCCTCAACATTTGTTACTAGGTTTTCTGTGATCTCATTAAACTTTGTCTCAAGCTCTGGTAACAGTGATAAATTGCTTGATTGCGCTAATAAGTCTGCTTGTAGCTCTTTAACCAAATCACTGGCATTATTGATATGCCCTGTCGCCTCACCCAAATGCTCTTGCGCAATCGCCACAATCGCAGCTTCTAAATCTGCGCTGCTAGAGAGCTTTTGAATAGCGTTACTGACTAAAGTTTGTTCTTCTGCGCTGAGTTTTTGATTACTGCGCATTTTGGTAACCAGATGGTCGACCATTTCTTGCACGGCATTGTTGATAGTTGCCATAATGTCCTCTTAAAGTGGGTAGAGTGATTCACCAAGTAGGTGATTAATTTTTTGCTTACGATGAAGTTCTTGATGGGCTACTTGCCGCTGATTTAAAAGACTTTTTAATTCTTCCAGCTTTGCGTCACTACCTTGCGCAACTTGCGCAACTTGCTCAAGTGCTTGTTGCAATAAAGCTTGACCCTGCTGTTGCGCTTCAACATCCACATCAATTTGCGTAAGTGCTTGAATAAGCCGTAGTACGTCTTGTTCCAGTAGATTGTTTTGGTGTGGTAGTGGGTAGTCGCGGTGAGGGGTATTAATTTCGACGGTCATATTCGCTCCTTAAGTTGAAAATGCACGTAGATTTTTAACTCTTGGCCGGCTCGCCTCATTACCGTTTAAAACCAATTTAAGCCGCACGCGCTTTAACAAGTTTTGATCTGGCGTAGTGGTTTGCCCTGCAAAAGTATGAATGTAATCAAGCTGTTTCCAGCCATCGTCATTAATGGTTGAGCGGCTTAGTGCAACGGCTGTACTGTGCTCAGCGTCGAGTAAATACACCTCAATCGACGCAGTCCCTTCAAGTACCGCATCAAAGCTCACTGTAAATTGACCCGTACTATGACAGGTGATCTCACGAGTAATATATTGGGCGTTTTGCTCAACCTCCCCTAATGCACATTGACTGCCCGCAAACAGTACGGGGCTTAAAAGCTCACTGCCGGTCAAATTAGCAGTAACATTAATGGTTGTATCATTGAGTTTTTGTCTAAGTTGGCGTGGCGACCACTCTTGCACTGTTGCCAGTACCTCATTGCTACCTGCCACTTTAAATGTAAAATCAACATCAGTTTGTGAGCTTGGGCGCTGTACAACCGCAAGCGCCATTAAGTCACTCACACTGTGTGCTGCCACACTACCTAACTCAACACTCTGAGTATTTTGCGTAAACTTGGCTGCTTTTAACTTAAAGGTTAAATCTTTGTTTTGATGTGGCGTCCACGTGCTGGCATTGCTTGATGATAACAACACGCCAACTTGATAAGGCTGGCTAGTTACCCAACCGTGCTGTTGGTCAAACTCACCCAGTTCAGCAATGGCTACTTCATGATCCGCACCATCAGTTAGCACCACAATGGCGTACTCTTGTCCAGCTTGTAAAAATACCGGGGTAAATTCAAACAAAGTGGCATCACTAAGTGAAATGTCATCACTTTGCATACGACTTTGTGCCAATACCGTTTGTGTGGGTATACCCTGTACCACTTCACGTATTTGTACCTGTACAGACTCAGCCCCTTT
The DNA here is from genome assembly GCF_945859825.1 of Pseudoalteromonas holothuriae. GTDB lineage: Bacteria > Pseudomonadota > Gammaproteobacteria > Enterobacterales > Alteromonadaceae > Pseudoalteromonas > Pseudoalteromonas holothuriae. The sequence goes on along the minus strand of NZ_CAMAPC010000006.1, from coordinate 199,818 downwards.
AGCGGTAAAATACAGCTCGACAGCGGCAATAAATCGGCTTTGTTGCAAGGTAAACGTTTGTGCCAATGGATCAAAGCGCTCAGTAGTAATGGTGGTTACTTGTGCTAATGTTTCGGTGCGAATTTGCCCGCTACCCGTGTAAGTGGCAAACCCGCGTGAGCCATTTTCACCTTTGCCTTCAAATACCACCGTTTTTACACCAGCAGGAATGGCGATGTCATCACTGGCTGGAATCGTAAATTTACCGGTTAGCTCTCCGCTTGCATTTGCTTTGATCATGATGCCTCCTGTGCTGTTAGCTCAATACCGTCAAATACAACCCGCTCAAGCTCTTCTTCTGGGCCAAACCCTGTAATATTAAAATGCACGGTTTGTGAGCGTAAAAACTCTGCTTGCTGGGTTTGTACGCCTACTCGCTGTGTTGCCACTGTCGTTACTATGCGCTGTACAAGGCCACTGCCGCGATTAAAGCGCCGTGTAATTGGGCTACTCCAACGCTGCCTGGTTTCTGTCCAATGGTCAACATTCGGCGTGAGTGTTACCTGTGCAGGCACAGGTTCAAAGGCTTGATAAGGGTTTACCTTCATAGCGCCAGTACGTTTTGGCTGAATAAGCACATCGTCAAGCACATAAGGTAGTAATTGCGTTTGCTCTGAATCAAGCGCCATCACTGTGGGGTTAACAGGCAAAGTTAGCTCACCGTCAATAATGGCTGCATTTTGCTCAAGCCCCTGATCGCGCAAGTCATCATCTAAAAATGGGTCTACAAATACCCCATACTTGCTGGCCGGTTCCTGTGTGTTTGCATCATTGCGTAGCCGCTCTATCGCAAGCAACTGATATAAATCGCGTATTTGATGCTGCATATTTTGTAAGTCCAGCATGCTCACGGCTTGAATAGCCACCGACTCAATACGCGGTACAGAGTCGCCCCATTGCTGGTACACATAAGCCAAAGGCAAGTGCTGCTCTGGGGCTGCCGGTGGCAATGGAGACTCCAAAGCCGACGTGCCTTTTATGCGCTTTACTTCGCCTTGCTTGTTGAGCACAAACAAATCAATACGCGGGTTTAAGCGCTGATAATCAGCTTCAATTTCATCACTTAAAATGGTATCGCCCGGCGCTAAAAATGCGGTATCAATTTGGTAATGTGTTTGCGTATGCGATACATTAACTACTCGCGCATACACATACGTTACTTGATAGCTGCTGCCCGCAGGTGGGCGCTCTTGCTGGCTGTCTAATCGCCAGCTAATGTGGTTGTCGATAAAGTCGTAATCTTCACCATCCACGTACACAGTATCGCCAACATATACTTTGTCGACTTTAACCACACTGGTTTGCGCAAAGCTGTCTTTGAGTTGTGCGGTACGGGTTAATGTGCTGGTGGTGCGCACTTCAACACTCACCCTATCAACACTTTTTAGTGGCGCAAAATCAACCTTTATGGGTTTGCTCGCATCATCACCTACTTGCAGTGGCGCTTTTTCAGCTTTTATGACCTGCACATCAGGCTCTGACTTAAACGTCACAGGCAATGCCATGGCATAATTAAGCTCAAAACCACCAATATGGGCTTTGCCCGACTGTAAACTAAAATGCTGCTCGCCATTGTCGGTTTTAATGTAGTGCAGGCCTAACCCCTCAACCACATAGTGACCACCATTAGACTCCCTATCATATCGCGCCAAAGCCGTGGTGATAGAATCAATCTGTGGTGGGGCTTCTTTGACTGCTAACACCCCTTGGTTTATTTGATACACGGGGTAAAATTCAGTATTGGCATTTTGTGCTCCCGCCAACATTCCCCAACGACCCGTTACTTGCAAACGTGCCGCGCCGGGTTCATCAAAGTTATGATGTACCATAGGAGAGTTTTCACCCGCAGGGTCGCGTAACTGACCATCTTCAAGTTCAGTCACTACGGTGCTATCTAAAAACACACCAATAAGGGCGTCTTCTGTGTTATTAAATGCCAATGTTGTTTCTGGTATTGGCCGCACTGCACCACGAAGGTAAACCGATGCGGCAGCTAATCTAGCTTGTCCGCTCTCTACTTTAACCCCACCGCCAGAGACAATATCACCATCTTTGAGTAGTGCATCTGCCACACCTTTAACTTGATGGTTTACTTGCTGTTGAACGTCGTTTAGTTCTCGACTTTGCAAGCCTTTGCCAGCACGAAATAAAATCTGTTGGTATTGTTTGTTCGCGTCAAACCTCTGATAATAATCAGGGTGTTGCGCCTTTATTTGCTCATAAATATGTGGTTGCATACTGCTCCCTTAGAAGCTAATTACAAATTCAAACGACTCGCGTACCCCTTGGTCGCGGTAAATAGCAGGCCGATGTTCAAGTAACATCAAAGTGCCTTTGTCAGCCACTTCGTGTGGTTGCAAGTACAATTTACCCGCTGGTAGCTCTGGCTTTGGTAAGGTGCCAACCATCAAGCCCAACTCTCTAATGGTTTGTGATAAACCATCTGCAAAGTCGTAGTTAAATTGGCAGTAAATATTAGGTGTGGGGTAATTCACTATTTTGTAGCGCCCATTAGGTACTTGAATTTCGCCCTCATCGTCAGACTCGCAAAACAACACACGGGTTGCCTTGCGGTAGCCTAAAGTATTGGCAAGTTCGGTACTGGTGCTTGGTTCTGGAGGAAGTTGTGAGTCCCATTCTATGGCACCCTGCCCCCAAGCTAAGTAGATTGGTTTGCGCTCAACAGCTTTAGCAAGCTCGATACGCCCTGCGCGGGTTAATATAGCCACCCTGTGCTCCTTTAAAGTTAAATATTAATTGTTCAAGCATAAAAAGCCCACTAAGGGGGCATGCCATTCGCTGATAGGGTTTTGACCTTAAATACCCGTCATCCTGAACTTAAGTACGCGTCATCCTGAACTTAAGTACGCATCATCCTGAACTTGTTTCAGGACCTTGCTTTGTTTAAGCTCGGTGTTAAATACCAAAAGATTCTGACCTTCGTCAGAATGACACATAGTCGTCACCCTAAGCTTAAATACACGTCATCCTGAACTTGTTTCAGGACCTTGCTTTATGTGAGCTCGGTGGTTAAATACCAAAAGGTTCTGACCTTCGTCAGAATGACATAAAGTAGTCATCCTGAACTTGTTTCAGGACCTTGTTTTGTGTGAGCTCGGTATTAAATACCAGAAGGTTCTGACCTTCGTCAGAATGACATAAAGTAGTCATCCTGAACTTGCTTCAGGACCTCGCTTTGTGTTAGCTCGGTATTAAATACCAGAAGGTTCTGACCTTCGTCAGAATGACATCAAGTAGTCATCCTGAACTTGTTTCAGGACCTTGCTTTGTTTAAGCCCGGTATTAAATACCAGTAGGTTCTGACCTTCGTCAGAATGACTCGGAGGTGGTCTTTAAAAGTTGCTTGTATTACAACCTTATTCGCTGATCCACAATGCTGTTTGCTGCTCAGATGCAAGTTTACAGGCACTAAATAGTTGTGCTTTAGTAACCTCAACCACCGCATTGTTAGCCAATATCCATGTGGTGGTATCTTGTTCATCCATTACCAAAATGGCACGCGCCATGCGTTGCTGGCTCAGCTCATCAGCGTCAAATTCAAACTCATCAACTGTAACCGTTTGCTGTGCCAGTTGCGCACTGCGTGTTTGCTTAAAACGCGCACGTTGTACCGTTGCAATATGCTCAGCTGAATGGGCTTGAGTTTGCGGGTAAATACGTGCCACCAGCGCGTCATCGTCAAACTCTGTGCGAGCAGGGGACACTTCAGTCGTAATTGCTAAGTCAACCTCTACATGCTCTTTGCGATAACAGGCTCTGCGCAAAGACATATCAATCTGAGGTTGCTGGGGTAGCTCTGGTACAGGTAATTGCTGATCACGTAATTGCGGGTCGCTGTTATCATCAAGGTTTGCATTATGTGCTAAGGCCGCTTGGCGCTGCGCCTCAATTTCTACCACCTCCAGTTCCCATTGCTGATATGCCGCCACATGGGCCGCTTGCTCTTGCTCAATAGCGGTTTTTAGTGCTTGCTCTACTTGCGCTTGCCCATGGCGTAACGCAATTTTAGTTAGCACGTCATCGTAGCTAATTGCAGCTTCGTTGAGTTGTGTAAACTCCGCCTCATTGCTTGATGTTTGTGCTATTGCCTGTTCGTCAGACACAGTTGACTCGACCGCTTGCGCAGTCTGCTCGTTCGTTTGTTGCATTATTTGTCCTTAGTGGCTGGCAATACCCAGCGGAAGTTGTGTGTGATGGCAAAACACTTTTACCGTGTTGCCGTTTAAATCGGTTTTAACGTTTTCGCCACTGATGATAGGAATGGTTTGGTCATCGCCCCAGTCGGTGCCATTGTGTTTTAGTTCAGCACCATTGAATTGAAGATATAACAGGCCGTTTTTTTCAGTGACCAAATAAAGCGACTTAATCAAGGGAGATGCGTTTCCTTGCTTAGGTATATTTATTTTTTTGTGTTTAGGGCTGTAGTTGTGACTAGAATCAATTTTTTTATATCTTACTCGATAACTATCAACACTACCTATATATGCTTGAGCTGGATCAATTGTCGCTTTGCCAATTAACCCTGTTAGTGAATGGGTCAGTCTGCTTCCTTCCACTTGAGAGGAGTGGCATGATGCATACACATTACCAACCTCTCCAATCACATTCGAGTTATTTGCAGGTTCAGTACTAACTGAGCTCGTTTCGTAGAAATAAAGAGCCACATTGCCTTGCCCAAATATAACTGGATGAGAAACCGAGTTGCTCTTCTGAATGAGATTCATTGCCCTTTCATTGCTTTCCCACTTTTCACCATTAAAAAATATAGCCACGTCGTTATTATCAGATACTACTTTTTTATTTAAAGCAAAACGTGCCCCCGTTCCATCAGGAATATGATTTGGGTTCCACTGGCCAACCACGCCATTTGGAAATAGCTGAGAAATGTTGTCGGGCGAACCAATAATATCCACCCAAGGGAGTGAGTCAAATTCAGCGCTGGGCATCTCTAGTTGTGTATCAAACGACCATATCATAGTCAGTAGCGTGCCATTCGGTACATCTTGCTCCGTACGAATATATAGCAAGTCATCTGGAGAGTACTTGTTAATAATTGGCAATAGCTGCTGAGTATCATGACGGTAAATATATCCAGCGCCACAGTGGTACGAACCAGTTAGAGAGGAGACTACCGGAACCGGGCTCGGCCTTTTCCCAAATTTTGCAATCAAATTCTCAGTATTCAAATGTGCCGAGCCATTTTCACCTAACCAGTAGCCTGTGTTGTTAAAGAAGCCGCCTGATTTAACATAAGTATAAGTTCGGGTAAAGGGCAGCTTTTCCTTGCCACGCAATGTGCCGGCCACCGCTTTGCGCATGGTGTCTTCACGTAGCTGGTTTACATCTAGTTTATTTGCGTTTAAGCGCAAATCTTCAACTTGGCCTGCGTAGATTGCATCGTAATATTTGTACTGATCAGAACGACCACAATAAACCGCACCATTCTCAATATATGAAAAACCATGTTCTCCTTTATTCCCTCCACCATTATTCGCCTGACTATCGAAACAATCATACACCGAACTAATCTCTGTAAGCTGGTCGTGAGTTTGATACCACGTGTAATAGTATCCGCCGTGGACCCTTCTTCTACCTGTACCCATTGGATTGTAAACTGGATGATAAGCCCCTTGGTTTAATCGCTGAACGAGCGCAATTGGGATTGCAAAACACTTGCCTTCAAATCCGATAGCGTCAATTACATTACTAGCATTTGTTGTTCTCGATTTGAGCATTCCGATTTCACTACTTTGATCATTATTTGAATGAATTCCATAGTAATAAAATGATGCTCTCCCAAGATCTTTATATGGATTTACCAGTGCACCACGAGGTATAACCCTTTCAACGGGAGAATAGATTGATGCAGCGAAAAGAGGGTTGTTAGCTTGTACAGCTCTCCAGCTATCAGTCTTACCCTCAACCACTCTCACCCGATACCGCACTTGAATATACGCTTTGGCTTCTGGGTCGTAATAAATATTGTGCTCAGGATTTTTTAAAAACTTGATCCGGTTAGCGGCAGATAGCGTAGACCACTTTACGCCGTACCCTTTAGTATTGGTGTCCCACTCGCCAAAGGCTGAGTAGCCTTGTGCTACAAGGTTGTTAAGTAGCGCAATACCTTGATAGCTGCTAGCGCCGTATTGCACGTTACCCAGTGGGTAGACCACATCTTTATCAGCGATTATTTCATGCCATGACTCTAAAAACACCAGATCTTTACGCGAGGTAATAACCTTGTTTGTCTGAGTCTCAGACGCAAATGCTACCTCTGCACTGCTATGCTGAGTGACTGTGCCAGTTGCTGAGTCATAGGTTTTCGTGCCATCTGGGGCTGGAGGCATTTTTATTAGAAACGCAGTTCCATAGCTGTTAATCACATGTTGTGTTAAATTTAGAGACACCCCATCAATAATAACACTTGCATCCAACGTTCGTGAATTTCCCCCACTGTATATTGAGTTAGAAATGCCCAACGACAGTGTATTTTCATAACTAACAGCACTAACTGAAAACAATCCTTCATTTATCGGCTCAGAGGCATAGCCCGAACGTAAGTAATGCTTACCCCACTCTACAAACCCTGAACCCGCATATTGTTGCTTGCGCATTTGGCGTAGAGCATCAAACTGGGCTTTACTCATTACCTCTGGGTGAGGGTTTATTTTTTGGGTTTCGTTAATAAGCGTTGCGAGCGTATCAACTTGATAGGCTTTATTGTCTAAATCTTTTAACGTGACTTGGCCGGTTTTGGTTTGCCAATCGTGTACTGCTTGGTGGTTGTGTTTTGCAATATTATGTACTTGGTCAATTTCTTGCCAACTGTCTTGCATTGATGTGACCAACTTGGCACATTCGTCGGTTTGCTCTGTTACTTGCTGCTGTAACTTTGCGAGCGTGATTTCTATGCTCATATTTATTCCTTTCCTCTTTATTTAACCGCCTGCTTGGCAGACGATTAATACCCATTGCATTAAACAAGCACTCAAACACAGGATAAGTAAATGGCTGAGTAACAAGATAAAAACTCCGTTATGTAGTGATTCTACAGTCGTTATTTTTTACCTTGTTACTGCGTCACTTAACTCGCTTGTATGAGCAATGTTTTAATAAAATGGGTATATATAAAGCCAACTATAAGAGAGACATAGCCCTTGGCTTCCAACAGACCAAAAGCTACAACTGTAATGGCGCACACGCCAAAGGGGGGCAAAACATCAACTAGATGAGATATTTTGCCTACACGCAAGCAAGTATTTAATTGCTCGCCATGATATGCATACTGTAGCGAGAACCGCGTTAAAATATCGGTCAAGTTTGACCTGCCAATGCAAACATCGCTTGCAGCCTTACCACAACAGCCTATGCACCCTTACTTATTTTGTTGATTAGAAAAGAAAAACCACTAAATTAGTGGCTGGCAATCCCCAGTGGCAGCAGAGTATGATGGCAAAACACTTTTACCGTGTTGCCGTTTAGGTCAGTTTTAACATCTTCGCCATTTACGATAGGAATGGTTTGGTCATCACCCCAGTTAAAGCTCTCTTTGAAAAATATAAAAGAGTGATTGGTATTACTACGATACTTAATTCCCTTTTCATCGATTGACCAATCAACATCATTGAAAGGCACGTTGGTTGAAGACCCTTCCAGCCTTTTCAGTAAACGGCCTTTTAATGGACCATCAGTTATTCTGTAAACGCTATAGTTACCCCTTGGTTCAGTAGAGCTTTCTGAAATATCGGTCACATCTTGCTTAACATACTGTAACTCACAACCATGGAACTGAGCGTAAAGTAAGCCGTCTTTGTCAATCAAGGTAACCATGCTTTTGAGCGCCCGTGTATCATTTTTGGTCGCTGAAAAATTAATTTCTGCATGCTTCGGCGCACTATAGTAGGTAAGGTCTATTTTTCCTCCATCGTTCACCCTCCCTTGTTCCTGAAGCACTAACTGACTTTGCCTATTATGTGACCTGTCTGAACGGCCAATATTTTCGGTTAAACTTTCGTTTAGCCTGTTGCCATGAGAGACATGTCTATCTTGTGTAACTAATACATTACCAAAAGACGTTACAGCTCGATTAGTATCTGACTGAGTGAAAGAGCTCAGCGCGTCATAAAAATATAGGTAAACGCTGTTTGCGGGCTTATTATGAGAACGAGCGTTTTGTATTGCATCCATTCCACTGGGCATATCATCAACAAATGTCCAATTCACACCGGCATTTGTTGTAGACCCCCAGAGCGTGGGTTTATTGCTACGCATTTTGCGATTAAAGAAATACGTCTGCGTTTCCCCATCTGGCAAAGCGGGTATCCACTTACCACATACACCATCAGGGAAGGCTTCTAGAATTTTTTCAGGGTGTCCAACGATATCAGCTTGTGGTATAGCATCAAAGCTAGCACTTAAACGCCTTGATACCAGCAAATAAATCGTATCTCCTGCGCTACCAAAGGATGACGTTTCAATGGTGCTAGTACTACCGTCCATAATCAATTGCGAACGACCAGATAAATTCGCCTTCTGTTCACGTACAAAGTCGATATCCTGTTCAATATCAGCAATCATTAAATCGTCACTGATGCCGTTGCTCACCCCTTGCTTATAGGGCACATACATCCCACCATATGTTTTGCTTATATGTGTCGTTAAAGCCATTTTGCCAGTGTTAGGGTTGACCAACATGACGCTGTAATTATACCTATGTGGATCTACACTGACGGTATTGCCCGGCAACCCCATTAAACTGGCTATTTTGTCATAATCTTCTGCTGAGAGCCTTACTCGGGCATAGCTTCTGCTACCATCAGAAATGGTTACTGGCAAGATTTGCGTAAACCATGGTGCTTCACGACCTCTGATTTTACCTTCCATGATTTTCTGCATTGATTCTTGAAGAAGCTGTGATTTATCTAGCTTGTTAGCGTTTAAGCGCAAGTCTTCTACTTGACCCGCATAAATGGCGTCATAGTACTTATATTGATCTGGACGACCCGAACTTGCTGGGCTGCCGATAAATCCTGATCCGCCCGACACTCTTGAATAATCTGTCGCTTCGCCAATATCAAAGCACTGTAGTGCTGTTTTAATATCTTCTGCCGCCTTCTTGTACCAAGGTTCATGGCCCAACCCTGATTTTAGGAAACGGCGACACCCCATTGGGTTATAAGTGGGGTGATAAGCCCCTTGGTTTAAACGTTGCACAAGCGCAATTGGGATTGCGAAACATAAGCCTTCGAATGCGATTACTTCAGCAGGCTTATTACGTGAGACGGCGGCCCCATATAGATAATCATCATGTTTTAGAGCCGCATCACTTCTATTTGCAGATGTAAATACAGGGTAAGATAGATTAAAATCCTTTGCTATGGTACCAACACCTTGAGGGCTGATATATCCACTTTGGTGATATTTATTATATCGAAAGTAATTATTATTTGTGGGTGTTATTGATTCAACCCAATCATCTCCACATCCTTCAGTTACACGTATTCTGTAGCGCACTTGAATATACGCTTTGGCTTCTGGGTCGTAATAAATATTGTGCTCGGGATTTTTTAAAAATTTCACGCGATTTACAGCCGATAGCGTTGACCATTTAACGCCATAGCCTTTGGTATCAGTATCCCACCCACCAAAGGCTGAGTAACCTTGTGCAACTAGGTTATTAGCTAAACTCATGCCTTCATAATTGTCTTTGCCAAATTGCACGTTACCCAATGGGTATACCACATCTTTATCGGCAATTTTTTCATGCCAAGATTCTAAAAATACTAGGTCTTTACGAGAGGTGATCACCTGCTCGGTGCTTGGCAACGTTTGCCAACTATGTATTGTGATCTGCTGGCCTGCTACGGGGGTAGGAACACGAAGATAAACGCCACCGTTTGCAAAGTTATGTGTGAATTTAATTGTGTCCTTGGTATTTGCACTCACTTGTATCAATTTTATAAGTGGATCCGAACCATTCGCTGCTGATGAGTCTCTAAATTCAACAAATGTATCTGTGCTGCTAGAGAACACAATCTCTACTTGATGAGACCCTGAAGCTGCTTTATTACTGTAGACAAAACCCCCAGCACTTGTTCCATTGAAACTATATATGCCCGCTTCAATATCATAAACCCCCACTGCGCTTCCATTTGGTGCTCTCGTATTACATTCATTAAACGCTTCTATCGCATTAGCATGCTGCGTTACCCTGCCTGTAGCTGAATCGTAAGTTTTAGTGCCATCTGGGGCTGGGGGGAGTATTGGTAGTACATAATCTCTATGTGCAACTTTTGAAAGAGCCAAAAAGACTCCATCAACTAACACTTTAGAGCGATTGCTTGGCGATACACCGATACCTCCGATGTCTGAATCTGCAACCCCCAACGAGATTGAATTAGTGCGATTTAACCAAGTCCACATCCCCTCATTAACGGATTGGTACTGCGGAGTATTTATGTGCTTACCCCACTCTACAAACCCTGAACCCGCATATTGTTGCTTGCGCATTTGACGCAGGGCATCAAACTGGGCTTTGCTCATTACCTCTGGGTGGGGGTTTATTTTTTGAGTTTCGTTAATAAGCGTTGCTAGCGTATCAACTTGATAGGCTTTATTGTCTAAATCTTTTAATGTGACTTGGCCGGTTTTGGTTTGCCAGTCGTGTACTGCTTGGTGGTTGTGTTTTGCAAGGTCGTGTACTTTTTCAACCTCTTGCCAAGAGTCTTCAATGGCGGTTTTTAAGTTGTTTGACGCGTCTGTTTGCTCGCTGACAATTTTAGTAATTTTGGCCAGCTCTAAATCTATACTCATTTTGGCTCCTTATAATCCTGCTGCTCTTAGCTTTTTTTGAATCAAAAAGTTTTGCTGTATTTGCTTAACTAAGTTTTTGCTTTGAAGGGTTTGCGCGTAGGTCATGGTGAGTAGCTCTTCGGTTAAAAACACATTGGCGTTGTTAACCCCCACCTGACAGGTGATGTTTTGGCTAGGCAGTGCTGATACGCTTAGGTTAAACACCTCAAGCCATGCAGCATCGGCCGATTTAAAATTCAACTGCTGATTGGGTATGCTGTATATCGCCACTAAGGTATTGGTTGACCAAATACCAATTTCTTTTACCGCATAGCTACTAGGCCCATCAAACAAGGCGCTAAAGCGTAGCTGCTTGCCATAGTCGGGGTCATTAATAATTTCGGCGCCGCCTACTGGCACCTTTTGTTGCTCGTTGCGCAATGTGGTTTGCGTGGCCGAGGGCGTATACGCTTCATCACCTGCCGACACATGGGTAATGGCCATGCTAATGCCTTGTTGTGAGGCACTGAGCAAGGTATCAAGCCCTTGCTCGGTCCACACAATTGGCGTAAACGTGTTTGGTTCGCTCATAGATTGTTCCAATAATAATGGCAACTTAAGGCCTTAAGTTGCCTAAACACAAAGGTAAGAAAGCCCAAATGGCTTTTAAGTAATTGAATTGGCAAAAATAATTAATACTAACTTTATTAAAATATTGACCATTTTAGCGTTTTAAATGACTGATTTACTGCATTAAAAATGACTCATGTAGAATCACTACATACCAAAACTTTGCCTAGTTACTCAGCCATTTATCTGTCGCAATGTCTGCTCTTTTATTTAATGTAATGGGTTTATGTGGGCAGCTTAGGCGTTAAATTAAGACGCCCAATGTTCATTCGACCCGAACTTGCACCTGAGAACATTAATGGTGCAACTTGCCTGATTTGCTCATGATCAATGCTAACCGAACACAACTGCTGAGTTTGCCACTGACTATTTTGCCAACGGTCATGCCAAGGGCCTAACCAAACTCGTTGTGCCAAAGTGCGCTGCTGGCTATGTACACGAGTTTGTACTACGGCGGTGGGTAACTGAGACGGTTGCTCAGTCACAAGGCAGTAACGCCCTTGTTCATACTTATCTAAGTATTTACTTGTTTGGCTTCGCCTACGCTGATGACCTAGGTCAGTGTTAATGTTGGTTGCAGCGGATAATTTTTGCACCCGACCAAAACTGGCTTTAACCAAGCCTTTACCTTGGTGCTTAAACATTACACCCGAGTAATCGCTTAGCACATTACCAAACGCACACCCTTGGCTTGAGAGCGTTTGTTTACGAATGTCGTAACCGTGATAAACCCGTGTTAATTGGCTGCTCACTGGTGCCGACAACTGCGCAAGCTTAACTACTTTAGCTAGCCGCTCATCGCCGGGCACCTCGCCCGCATTAATCTGATAAGTATAATAATGCTGGCCCGGTGGGGTGTTTTCAATCTGTGCGTTATTTAGCTCAAGCCAACCTAGCGCCGTGGTTAAACTTTTTGGCGTACCGCGAATACGTTGCCACGCTAAGCCCTCTTTTAGGGTTTGCCGCAAATCTTGGCTGTAGGGCAATATACTCTCAAGGCCATACTCCCACACTAACCACATAAGTTGTGCATCGTGCGGGTTGGCTTTCATGTTTGTTAGGTTGCTTATGGCACCATCAAACACCGCTGATTGTTTTTCACTTTGTAAGCCTTTGAGCAGCAAAGGGCTGTGATTAGGGGGTAAAAGTTGTTGCATTGCTACCTCACGCGTAGTGTGAGTTGAATATTTTTGGGCACTGCGCATTGCTCAGGGCTAATGTTAATTAACTCCGCAGGCTGTTTAATATCAACATAACTGACCCCGCCTTTGTGCAATTGCGCGCTGATCCAACTCGGTGCTAAGTCCCAATCAAGTTTTGCTTCATTACGCCATGCTTCACGCAGCAATGACTCAAGCTCATTAAACACGTCAATAGAGGTATTGGGCTGCAAATAAATATCAGCCTCAACATCAATCTTTTTAAGCTCTGCCGCTTGCACTGTGACCGAATCAGTCAACATTTTTACAGCATCGTCTAGCACTTTACCTGCCACCTGCTCAACAACCGTTTGGCTTGGCGTATCGTCTTGCGACTCTGGAGCTGGTGTTTTGCCTAAGGTTTGATTATCGAGTACCTGTTTTTCTAATACCGTCACCATAACCTTGCCATTGTGCTCGTTAGTAATCATGCCATCACGTTTACTGGTGACCGATACATCAGCAATTTCATTAGGCGCAGCATTAATAGCATGGTTACGATAGTGCTCTGCACTGCCTGCCGTGCTTGATGCAATGGTGTTATTACGAATACGCTGGCGGTAATCGTCATCTTGCTCATTAACCACTCGCTCAACGCCATAAAAGGCACCAAGGTGCTCTAAATCGGCCCCAGTGGCAAAGGCTAATAAATTTGACTGCGCCGCTTGGTTTATACGCTGGCGCAGTAATAGTTCTTGATAGCTTTCTACCTGAAGCCAAACCGTTAAAGGGTCACTTTCAAGTTCAAGCGCTTGCGCATACTCAGGCGCAAGCTCTACAAAGCGCGCCTTGCGCGCTTCATAAATGGCTTCAAATGAAAGTGACTCAATAATGTTGGGGTCAGGGAGTTTGCTTAAATCGATATGTGTGGTCATCGATTAGGCTCCTAGAGTGGGGTTTGGCCTATAGCGTGCCAAGGCTTGTGCCCTGCAAGTCACAGGGCGAGCTATATAAAATATCAATTCAAAAGACTAAATAACTGAGAATCGATATTCAGGTAATTCAAAAGGCGCATCTGAAAAATCAGCATTAAATAATGCTTTATTAACAATCCAAATACCGTTTGTTTCAAACTTCAAAGGAATTGAAAGTTCACCATCAACCACTTGTGCTGGCATTAATTGAATACGGCCTGTGTCGATGCGTTTGAAGGGTATTTTAAATTTACTATCAGGTATAGCGAGCTGGCTCGTTGCTATCACATCGTTAGATTGCTGCGGCACCGTAAATTCATTATCTTGATTTACATAGCCCATGAGTTGACCTGAAACATTATCAATAACAACTCGTTTTAACGTTGCATCTTCATTTCTTTGCGTCAAAAACGTATCAACATCAAAATCACTGATCAGCTGTTTATTGCCCACGTAATCAGCAAATAAATAAGATTGTTCACCAACAATAACAATTTCTTGCTGCTTAAACGTTTGGGGTACATCCGATAGTTGGCTTGGTATATCACCATCATTCACTTTGAGCATGATTTGCATATTATTCTCCTATTCTCAGCCCTGTTTGTGCATATACGCAGTTTTTTACCCACTCTTCTAGTGCTGAACGAGTAAAATACATTCTACGATTATGACCAAACCGCCAGTAAGCGTAATGTCCCTGACTTGACTCCTTACTACCTTGTACCATAAACAGATCCTTAGACACTTGTCTTAAATAACCTACAAAATTATTTAATGCTGGGCCGTGTTCAGTGCGTATATTTTCAACATGAGGGCTCGGCCCTGAAAAATCGAGGGCTCTATTTACTCCAATTATGAAGCTAAAAATATCATACATAGCGCCAGAGTTGCCCCCGCTCTGGCCCCCAGACACAAATGAAACTGTTACGCTACCTTTGAACAATGCTGCGCCGTGAAGTATTTCTCTTTTAGAGTTATTAATACCTATAACCACTCCCGTTTTTCCTACATTTAAACGAGAAACAAACGTCATACCATCTAAATCACACAAATAACTAACCACATTAGTGCCAGAGTCACTAACAGTTACAAATAACTGGTCGTTTTCCAGAATACCCATGTTAACTGGTCGCAATGCAGAACCAGAATTGTTTGTCAGTACAATACCTGAACCACTTGCCGCCGTATTCAAGTTGATTTTATAAACGTAATAGTCGCCGCTATTAACGTTATGCTGCAAAATTCCAACTAAGTGAGGCACCCCATTTATCATGTGAACGACATGAGGAAAGCCGTAAAATTTACACCCTGAGTGCATATTATGCGCTGTTTTGCTCCATCTAGCTGTACCATCTGCATTGTAGTATGTGACATTGCTATAGTTTGTATGTATATATCCGCCTGTTTCATCATAGGGATTCGGTATCGCATAGTTGACCCCTCCAGAATAGCCGTGTACATCCATAAACGTACCAAACTGAGTCGCCTCTGGCCACGGCAAAAGCTGCGAAGTCGCACTTGGAAACTCACCATCTACAAACCCAGATGAACTAGACGAAACTTTATCTGTTAATATGGTCATAAAACCTCCCATTTTGAATTAGTAAACATGGCGGTACGTTCGGTGAACAAAGCAGTGTGGTACGCGGTTCCCTCTTCGCCATTTTTAATAAGAGTGTGGCCTGTAGGCGCAATGATTTTGGCTTTATTGCTATCGGTTATATTTGAGCTACTGAGTACACAAAACTGAATTATTGCACCTTCAGAGGCTACGCTCGGAAGATGTAATTGACATGCCGCTTTAAAAGCATATTTACACCCTACAATAGCATTGGTATCTTGCGTGATAATGTGACTATGCGACATAGCAACCGGCACGCCCCCCAAGGTTTGCCCATCACCAATAAACAATTGCTCAGCTTCAGGCGACCAACCGGGTTCGCCGTTGGCAAGCACAGTTTGCAGGCGCTCGGCCTCGGGGCCGCGTCTAAATTGAATCTTTCGACCCATTAAAAGGTGCCTCCATCAATGTCGCCGCCTTCAGCCGCTAAACCCAGTGAATTAACCCAATCTTTTACCCACGCTGTGTTGGCAATATTAGTGCTATCGTCAGACAAGGCGCGAGTCGGGGTTTTTGGGTTGCCGGTAAAGTTGGGCGAGCTAAACATGTGTGCTTTTGATTCGTTGGTTACATTGCTTAAACCAACGTCACTTTTGTTGATGGTAACCGCACCTCTTTTACCATTAACCGACAACACATTGTCGGTAGGTGTGCGCAGAAGTATCCAGTTTGCTAACACATTGGCGGGGGTTGACTTTAAAACGTACGATTTGTTTTCATCAGTACGAATAGCTAAATCACCCGGTTGCGCGGTTAGGGCTAACATGGCCGATTGGCTTGCTACTTCAAAAGGTTGACCAATTGCAAGGCTAGGCAGTACGCCTTCAGGAATTTTACCGCTGCCATCAAGAGTTAATACCTGATTAGCACCCGTGCCTGCATTTTTGTAAATTGCACTCCCTAGGTTGCCAAAAATATCAATACCGCCGGGGGTTTGGCCATCACCCACATAGAGCTTTTTACTGTCGGTTAACCAAATAGGTTCGCCACTTGCTGGGGTTACATTAGTTCTGTTGGCCTCAGGGCCGCGTCTAAATTGTAGTTTATTTGCCATTAGAGAATACCTCCATCGAGATTGGTTGAGTTAGGGTAAGAATCTGAAAAGGCACCACCATCAAGCGCTAGTAGGCCCATAAATTTATTTATTTCGTTGCTGACGTGCTCTTGTGTTGCATACACCATAGAAGGGTCTATTTTTAGTTCCACCATGTGCGATTGCACCACATCAATCACCGCTTTTATGCCCAGTTCAGCGCTGGCATTGTCGGCAATATTAGGTTTGTAAGTTTCGGGGTATTTAACAATGGCGAATGCTTCATCATCTTCGGTGTAAAACGCTGCCTCACGCACATAAAACCCACCTTCGGTCGAAGGCACAATACCCACTATTTCTATCATTGCGGGGTTGTTATCGAGTGTTTTTGAAGTGTTGATTAAACCTCGAAAACGCTCATTGGTGAGCTGCTGGGCATCTGGGTGAATAACCCCATCACCAACAGCAAATTTGGTTAGATTAATTTTGATACCAGTGCCAATGGCATTGGCAATTTTAGCGCGCCCCGCTGGGGTCAGCATGGTCCAGTATTGTGGCTGTGACATAACTACTCCGTGGATAAATTTTGATTTGGTTAATAGACTGATTGGCTATGGCAATATTGAGTGAGCTTTGACTGGTGATCTCACTGGCAAAATATGGGTAAACAGTGGTGGTAACCCCTGTTGTGGTAGCTGCTGCTAATTGAAGCTCTGACTCTGAAAGTAAACTCACTGATAAATCAAACTGCACACTTTTACGCTTACTGTTTGAGATAGCCGTGTAAATTTGCTCTATAACGTCGAAGTCAATCCCTTTATTAGTCACCCCGACGTCCACTGAGAATGTGCCCGCTTGCGCCGGCGGCTGCATCTCAAACCACTCTTTCAGCTCGGTTTTATAACCAAATGGTTTAACACTGTTAATAATGGCGTAGCGCGTACCTAGGTGTTTGTGCTGCTCAAAACTTTGTGCAATCACATCACGCTTTACTTGCTCAGGCCAAGCTTCGTCCCACTGATTTACCCCTTGGCTCCAAGCCAACCAAGGTAAAAAAGGTACAGGGCATTGATAGGGTTGCCACAAAGAGGCTAACGTATCAGCACCTTTGCCGATTGATTCATGCCCTGCTTCATTCATTGTTTGCAGTTGTGACTGTAAAAGCGTGCCATTGTGTACTTGGTTTTTTGCACCGCTCATGCTAGCGCCTCAAAACTTAACCCTGCTATGCCATTGCTACACCACGCAACTTCATCTACCGCCAGTTCAATGTTGCTATTTGGAGAGATCAGCTCTACCTCTTCAACCCCAGCTTGGTGCAAAGCGGCAAATAATGCGGAGCGTTTAATGTGTTTACCTAAGCCATGGTGTTTTTGTAAAAACAACGTAACGTGATTTAGTACTTGCTGCTTTGCTTGCGCATGACCCGGCCCGCGTTCCAGCTTAATATTGGCTTTGAGCTCAAACTCTTTCACTTGCGCACCTACAATTTCAACCCTATCGCCTACGGGGCGTATTTTTTGTGCTTCGAGCACTTCAGATACACGGGTTTGATCTCCCGCTTTTAGGCCAAATGTAACCGCCAGTTTATTAATTAACTCATCAGATGGCGCACCTTTGGCAGACTCATTACTCAATATTGTGAGCACAATATGGCAAGGTAATGGGCTGGCAACGTGCACGTCTTTTACCCGCTCGTCGGTACTGAGTGTATGATAGCGGTAGCTTTTTTCTGTGCCGGCGGTGTTCAAACTATGAAACGCGAGTTGTACTCGCTCACGCAAACGCATGTCGGTTTCACTTTGTTGGCGCACCACTTTATATTTGCTCGCGATATTGTCTAAATCAGCCCCTTGCGCACTACTGAGCATGGTAGATTTAGCCGCATCGTTTACCCGTGCGCGTAGCAACATGGTTTGATACGCATAGCTGTTGAGCAACTGTGTGAGCGGCTCAGACTCAAGGCCTAAGGCTGGTTCAAGCTCGGGGTTTTGCTCAAGTAAGTTGTTTTTTAGCGTTTGTAGTAGTTGCTCGTAATCAAGATGCTCTAGCACATCTGGAGGTGGTAACTTAGATAAATCAATAAGTTGAGATTTTGGCATAAGAATATTAGCTACTTTAAAAAGGGTGATACCAATTGGTTTTTTAAAATTGGCACTATCTGTTTAATAGATCCTGACCTTCGTCAGGAAGACATGAAGTGGCCTTCTTGAACTTAAGTACGCGTCATCCTGAACTTGTTTCAGGACCTTGTTTTGTTTGAGCTCGGCGTTAAATACCTGTAGGTTCTGACCTTCGTCAGAATGACACATAGTCTTCATCCTGAGCTTGTTTCAGGACCTTGTTTTGTTTGAGCTCAGTGTTAAATGCCAGAAGGTTCTGACCTTCGTCAGAATGACATATAGTAGTCATCCTGAACTTGTTTCAGGACCTTGTTTTGTTTGAGCTCAGTGTTAAATACCAGTAGGTTCTGACCTTCGTCAGAATGACATGAAGTAGCCTTCTTGAACTTAAGTACGCGTCATCCTGAACTTATTTCAGGACCTTGTTTTGTTTGAGCTCAGTGTTAAATACCAGTAGGTTCTGACCTTCGTCAGAATGACATACAGTAGTCATCCTGAACTTGTTTCAGAATCTCAAACGCTATGCATCGTAAAAATACAGTGCCACCGTGTTTGTCTGTAATATGTCGGCATTGCTAATGGTATTGGCGTATGTGTTTAAATTCATGCCTGAGGTGGCATCAAGCCACTGCTCATTTTGCTTATAAGCACAAAACTCAGGCCCTTCAGCGAGTGCTTGTTGATTAAGAGCAAATGTCGTATTTGTGCCATTGGGTATATGATTTGAGTTGTACTGCCCTATCACTCCTTTGGGAAAGGTGTCGGCAATTTTTTGTGGCGCACCAATTATGTCGATGTAAGGCATGGCACTAAACTCTTCCCCCTGCGCCTCTGTTGCTATCATAATTTGTGCCGTTACTTGGCTGTGTTCGCCTAATGTATTGCCACTGCTAAACCAGTTTTCATCCTCGGTATTAGGGTTAACCAAGGCTAGGTCTTCACCATTGAGCACCACGCAGCTATTTACTTGCACCCATTCGTGCAAAGCGTGCCCACCTGCAAACGAGGCCATATTGGTATTACCAAAAGAGGTAAATTTAATCAGCACCGGTTGGCGCATAGGTACTACACCGCTATGCGCAAAATATTGCTCGCGATTAAGCACAGGTAAGTTTTGGGTTAGTGGATTGGCCTCAGGCGAAGGCGCTTGACTGTCGATAAAAATAGTGTTGCTAGAGGCACGGCAAATATCGCTATGCACTAAAGTGAAAGGATTTATCATGGTAGATACTCTGTTTGTGCGCTCACACCTAATCGCCATGTTTGCACTAGGTGGTATGGCGTGTATTTAGCCAAATACGGATAAGCAAAAAATAGCCACAAACACACTTAAGTGGCTGTGCCTATTACATACGGGAAAAGACTAATATTTCAACTTAATCAAATAGTAGCAGTATTTAAGATAAGAAAACGGTCAACTTTGACCGTTTTAAAAATGAAAGGAAATAACCACCATTGTGGTGGTTATTTTTGTTGTGAAGCCTGCTTACCCATGCTGGCAAAATCACTCAATCATTACACTCAGGCACGAGCGGGCCGCACCAACAAGGTGTTTTTAATCATGAAGTTGTGTAATTTAAACTAAGAACTTATTAGTATTTTCAGTGAGGGCAATCAGGTAGTACAAAGGTAAAATGCTTATAGGTAAGCGTCAAACTCAACCGTATCAAAAGTCAGTCTAAATGGCGCGTTAATTCTTTCAAGACCACGATTTACACGCTCTTCGCTTATCACATAGTTGCCCGAGTCTACAAATTGCCCGTTCAAGGTAACTTTGCCGTCTTGAATGCTTGCAATGTAACGCATATCATCTATCGGTAATTTGCCATCAACCACACGCTCACACATCAGCATCAGCTCACAGTTTTGAAGTGACTCTGGTAGTGATGCCTCTTCATCACTAAGTAATAAATTGGCTGTTAACACAAACTCAGTGCCCACTTTTACCCAATGAATATCACCGACTAAACGCGCAGCTTCACCGGTTACTGCTACGTCAGTTAAAGAAGCTTGCACCCATGGTGCCGCTTGTTCGGTAACCTCTGGCTCAGGTGCAAAATACTCTGCAACTTCCTGCTCATTTTGCCACGATTCACCAGTCAATGGGTTAGTTAAATGCGTTACCCCGTTTACCGTCACGCTCTGATTTTGGCTATCAAAAATAGTGTCTGTCATAATTATTTCCTTAAGTTAATTGAACGTGAGTTAGATTGCTTGCGCAATACCTTCGGTGGTTTCGATGCTAGAAGAGCTGATATAAATCATCTTATTGTGTTGACGACTAACAGCTACGATGTGGCAATCGTATTGAGTAATAATAGTATCAGTATCTCTCTTACGGTAACCGATACTCACGTTAACCAAGCGTTCATCTGAATGAGTAGTTTTTGCAAGGTGACCAACCCCCAAATAACGACTGAAACCACTATAATCTGCATTTGTACTGCGATAATAAGGCAGCCAGCTATCTCCATATAGGTCGACAGGAAAACTTTTTTGCCCCAAAGTCAACCCATGCTCACGCGAGAACTCATATTGACTTGCACTCCAAACAAATTTAGGTGGAGTACAAACAACCTTATCTGTTGACCCTGAAGTAGAGGCCATACTATTATTGCTATGTGAATAATAAGGACGAATTTGTACAGTATAAAAGCCTTTTTGCGCTGTAAACTCTTGCTCAAATGCGCTCTTATTTTCAATCGCTTTACCCATTTCAGCTTCACCAGATGATGTTCTACAGTATGCTTTACCACCACGCACATAAATTAAAGCTCGGTCTGATTTGCGTACTTTAAATGCAGAAAAATCCATTAAAATAGAGGTATCTATTGACCAACTATTTACCTTATGGATATTGATAGTTAACGCCGAATTGCTGCTATAATTCGCATTACTCGTAAATAGCCTAACAGAGTCATCGTGATAGGGGGTTAAACCATAACCGAAAGCGTTTTGCGTCAGCATTACTTTTCTGCTTATGACTTCGACTTCACCTTGTACATTTATTTTACCTAACTTAGCTGAGATATAATTATAAGCATTGCCAGTAGAAGACGTATGACTGCCTCTATCATAGTAAAAGTACATTTCTTTGGTATCAAAGTCTTCTATTGAAATATAGCTACTAGGCGCTTGATAAGAAGTGTTGTTATAATGCTGTGGGTGCTGTTGATAATTCAAGCTTTGAATCGCAGTTACTGGTGACTGACTAAAGTGATAGCTCTTCTGCGTTGCACTATTAATAGAACTAATTAACTCTGGGATTTTTGACAGCTCTTGTGTTGCTTGTGCCGCAAAAGCCTCTTTCGCACTATTCAGTGTCTCGGTACTTTGACCTAGCGAACCTGTAGCTGTATCTAAGTGTTGTTCAGCAATGGCCACAAGCGCTGACTCTACATTAGCGCCTGAGGTTAGCTGGTTAATGGCAACGCCAATTTGTGCGTTTTCTTGAGGGGTTAATGTGCCGTTGACAATTTTGTTAGTCAACGTTTGTACTGCATTTGCAATTGTGTTTGACATGGTTTCTCCTTAATAATATTTATATAAATGCTGCTGCAATTGGGTTAGTTACGGCCACAGCGGCTCTAACTGGGTCTTGAATATAGTCTTGCCACTGTTGTTCAGTTTTACCTGCAAACTTTTGGCTATCGCCAGAAGTGACTTGATTTGCGGACGCTTGAAGCTGTTGGTTAAAGTTACCTTGGTGAATCACTTTTTGGTTGTAGTTAGGGCCTGCGTACAATTCCCCTTTTACATGCAGAGATTGACCGAAGTAGAAACGCTCTCTATCTGTTTCAAAATGACACCAACCAGTGTTCATTGGACCAATATCAACATAACCATGACTGGTGATGGCTCTGACTGTATTGCTCACACCTTTTGCAAGCTTGGTATTTGAGTCTTGAAGATGAATATCACTGCGAAACTTAACCCAGCGACTTTGATAATTCATCTGCATAGCCCAGTTATCAGCTATATTATCTGCTCCCAAATCCCCCATACCGATATATGAGTAACCATTACCTTGATAGGAAATATGAAGAGATGCAGCGTTATCACGACCAGACTCACCAATTGAGATACCCGCCGCTTGTTCGATATTCACACTCCCTGAACTACTGCTGTCGAGCGTCAGCCATGGATTGTTTTTAGTGATATTAATATCAGCGCCATAGTCGAACCCTTGACCGTTGGTGTATTTAAACGCAGTGATATTACTGTGCGGGTCATACAGTCCAGTACTGCCATTTGCTTTATTTGGGGTCCAGATATAACTATCATCCCCCGCCATTTTTATGTCATAGCGAGCGAGTATGTCACCGTTGAAATCCCACTCACCACGCGCATCAACTTTTGCCCAATCCGCGTTGTAGTTAATCACCAACTTATCGGTTGCCCCAACTAATACGCGTTTATTGCGAATTTTAAAATCTTGGCCGCTGGTATCTATTTCTGAACTTTCAAACCGTGCTAGTTTGGCACTTTTAGGGTGGTATTTGTTTGTAAGCGGCGTATTACCTTCTTTAAATGATGCGGCTTTTACTTCACTTCTAAATTCCCAGTTATTATTTGCTTGATGGTTTCTAGCAGTCCAATGGGTTTGTCCGTTCGAGCGCCTAAATAGCGTAAAAAAATCGGCACCTGAGTCACTGGTAACGGGGCTATTGTCGCCATTGTATTCAATGCCACCACCGTGGTTAGGACTTTGCCCGACATACACAATGCCCGTAGTTTGTGCGTCTGCTTCAGCGCAAACGTTAAGTACAGCAGCGCCACTGCTATTAGCACGAATATTAACCGTGGTGCTATTACCAGCATCAAATGTAGCACCAGCTGCATTTATACGCCCTTTAACCGACAGGCTTGCATTCTTTAATGACATCCATTCTACAGTTGATGCGCCTGTTTGATGTTGCCATTTAAAATATTCATTCAGATTGTCAGACGTTTGAAAATATAGGTAGCTGTTTGCATCATTATCAGCGTCATTTTTAAAACCAATACGAGCACCATCTGAGTTTTCAGACCAAACTATTTCTTGGTTGGTCAGCGTGATTGATTCACCCTTAGCAACTGCACCAATCTCATTGGGTGTGGGCTTGTGGCCTTCGTGATAAACCTTTTGGCTATAGCCTGAGCCTGCGTAAATTTCACCCTGTACTCTAACTTCTTTATTAAACCAATGGTTGGGTCTATCGGTCTCATAGTGGCAAAAGTTGTTATTTTGAGCCCCTAACTTTAGGTACCCCCTCGTATTTGAAACTTTAAGCGCTTTATCACCATATTCGCCTGTCGTAGCTTCTAAAGTGACGTCACTTACTGTTACAGGCTCAGAAAACGTCCACGCGCCTTTGGCGGATACATTAGAAAAATCGCCATTGTAGTTGACATACAGCACCTCGGGCGTATGAGCCGCAAGCGCACGACCATCTCTAATTCTAAAGTCATTACCATGAGTAAAGTCGAACTCAGAGTCCACCAAACGCTGTAATTTGCTATCTGCTGCTTGCAATCCTGCACGCGCTTCACTAACTACTTCCGCTTTGGTTTTGCCTCCTAAGCGCTGTGAATCAGGTGCAGTGCCCCCTGCTATTTCGGCCACTTCATTACGAATAGACTGTGCTTCAAACACTGAGTTTGCGGCGTTATCTTCACTGGTTTTAGCCGCTGCCTGACTCGTTTGCGCGGTTGCAGCCGATTGCGCAGCATTGGTTTCACTAATTTTGGCTGCAGCTTTACTTGCTGCCGCTGCCGACGCTGACGATGCCGCATTGGTTTCACTCGTTTTTGCTGCCGTTTTACTTACCACTGCCGCACTGGCCGAGCTCGCTGCCGCCGACTTACTTGATGCTGCAGCTGTTTTGCTACTCGCCGCGCTACTTGCAGAACTTGCTGCTGCGGTTTCACTGCCCTTGGCTGCGCCTTCACTGGCAAGTGCCGCGCTTGCATAGTCAGCCGCTTTATCTTCACTGACTTTGGCCGCTGACTTGCTGCTTGCTGCACTTGTTGCTGAACCAGTCGCTGCGCTTTGGCTTGCCTTGGCGGCATCTTCACTGGCTTTAGCTGCCACTTTAGATGCTGCTGCATTGGTCTCGCTGG
>NZ_CAMAPC010000006.1:0-175245 GCF_945859825.1 Pseudoalteromonas holothuriae | reverse complement strand
GGTCTCGCTGGTTTTAGCTGCACCTTTACTGGTTGCTGCGCTACTTGCCGAACTGGCCGCCGCAGACTTACTTGATGCTGCAGCTGTTTTGCTACTCGCCGCGCTGCTTGCAGAACTTGCTGCTGCGGTTTCACTGCCCTTGGCTGCGCCTTCACTGGCAAGTGCCGCGCTTGCATAGTCAGCCGCTTTATCTTCACTGGCTTTGGCCGCTAACTTGCTGCTTGCTGCACTTGTTGCTGAACCAGCCGCTGCGCTTTGGCTTTCTTTGGCGGCATCTTCACTGGCTTTAGCTGCCACTTTAGATGCTGCTGCATGGGTCTCGCTGGTTTTAGCTGCACCTTTACTGGTTGCTGCGCTACTTGCCGAACTGGCCGCCGCAGACTTACTTGATGCTGCAGCTGTTTTGCTACTCGCCGCGCTGCTTGCAGAACTTGCTGCTGCGGTTTCACTGCCCTTGGCTGCGCCTTCACTGGCAAGTGCCGCGCTTGCATAGTCAGCCGCTTTATCTTCACTGGCTTTGGCCGCTAACTTGCTGCTTGCTGCACTTGTTGCTGAACCAGCCGCTGCGCTTTGGCTTTCTTTGGCGGCATCTTCACTGGCTTTAGCTGCCACTTTAGATGCTGCTGCATGGGTCTCGCTGGTTTTAGCTGCACCTTTACTGGTTGCTGCGCTACTTGCCGAACTGGCCGCCGCAGACTGACTTGACGCCGCTGCCGTTCTGCTACTCGCCGCGCTGCTTGCAGAACTTGCTGCCGCGGTTTCACTGGCCTTTGATGCGTCTTCGCTGGCTAGCGCTGCGCTTGCATAGTCAGCCGCTTTATTTTCACTGGCTTTTGCCGCTGACTTGCTGCTTGCTGCACTTGTTGCTGAACCAGTCGCTGCGCTTTGGCTTGCCTTGGCGGCATCTTCACTGGCTTTAGCTGCCACTTTAGATGCTGCTGCATTGGTCTCGCTGGTTTTGGCTGCGCCTTTACTGGCTGCTGCGCTATTTGCCGAACTGGCCGCCGCAGACTGACTTGACGCCGCAGCTGTTTTGCTACTTGCAGCGCTGCTTGCCGAACTTGCTACTGCGGTTTCACTGGCCTTTGATGCTTCTTCGCTTGCTAAGGCTGCCGCCGCAGAATCTGCAGCAGCCGCTTTACTTGACGCTGCAGCCGATTTGCTCAAACCTGCACTAATAGCAGAGCCTGCCGCTGCACTTTGGCTCGCTTTGGCTGCATCTTCGCTGGATTTGGCCGCCACTTTTGATGCTGCCGCATTGGTTTCGCTGATTTTGGCTGCCGTTTTGCTCGCTGCAGCGGCGCTGGCAGACGCAGCAGCATCATCAGCATTTTGTGCCGCTTGAGCAATTGATGCAACCATGACTTCTAACTCGTCAATTAATTGCGTTACTTTTACTGCATTGCGATTAATTTCAGCTGGCGTAGATATTTCACTTTGTTCTCCCAAAAAGTTGGTAACAGGGAATGTTGCTTCATTGCTTTGAAACCAGCCGGTTAACTCACGCTCACGGCGGTGCCACTTAGCTTGTAGTTCAGTTAAACTTTTGGCTAAACGTGCGTTGGTGGTGTTATTAAAGTTTTGCACTATGCCGTAGGACAGATTGTCGCCACTAATCGACGGATTAAATACTTGCCCGTCTAACTGTGCTAAACGCAGTTGGGTGTTACTTAATACTTGTGCAACCTGTAAAATGGTGTCTTGCTCATTGAATTTTGCATAAAGCAAGTCACCGGGCTGCACTTTTGCAACATCAATAAATTGCGTATAGGCACCCGTTATGGTCGCGTTGTTTTTTTCAACACGAATTTTGCCAATTGAATAGGCCATAATTAACCTCGTTTGTAAATTACTGCGACCTGCTTAACTTGGTCGGGGGAGTCAAAAGTAACGTTGTGGCGCACCTGTGCGATGGTATAACGCTCTTCGCTTTGAGTGGGTTGGCGCATGCCTTTACCGAGCATAGAGCTTGAGCAAATTAAATCGCCTGTTTGCAAGTTGCCACCTTCACCACACACGTTCATCGCGCCCTCGCCACCGGCGTTCATGCTGGCTACATCGTATAAGTAGGCAAGTTGCTCCCACTCTTCAAAGCCCACTAGGCCTGCGGGTTGTGAGTCGGTTAACACTCGCCGGTCAATATAAACGCCACGAGCAGTTACGCTCATGGGCGAGCTACTAAGTACTGCAGTGCAAATAGCATTAGACATATCAGCAATATGTATCAACTCGTCATCACATAAAATATCACCCGGTTCGGGCACTAGATTTTTGGGAAGTAAACACTCATGTGCAGATGTGTGAGGCCCAATCCTTCCTTTTCGTGCATATAGAGCCCAGCCTGTGCCCGCAACATCTAAACCGGTTGATGAAGACTTTATTATGGCTCCAAAACGTACGTCGCGAATTCTTGCGCCAACATCTGAAGACCCTTTGCCCGTTAGCGTTAATCCTCGAAAGTGACCCCAAGAATTACTACACGATAACGTGCTGCTTAATGAAAGAGACGACGCACTTAACCGCTGAAACTTCGCATGCCCAAAATGGCTAATTTTTGCCGTCATCTCATTGCGATAATAGAAACCCAGCCCTCCAGACGATACCCTTACCTTACTAAAATTACCAAGCTTCCACGACACAGCCTCGCTAAAAGCACCGCTAGTTGCATTAATATGCCCTGTAAACGACCCACTCGTTGCATTAACATGCCCTGTAAACGACCCATTCGTTGCATTTATATGGCCATTGAACGTATATCGCCCAGCACCACTGTCAAAATACACTGCACGGTTATTACTATTATCCAGTAGTTCAAAAGCACCGGCTTTTACGCTCATTCGTCCTGGTGTAATAGTCATACCTGTCACATGACCATTCACATCAACGCCGATTTCAGCGCGGGCATCCAGTTGACCTAACTTGTTAGCATGAGCACTCATTAGGTTGATGACACTGGCGGTGCCGGAAGGGGTTGATACACTTACATTGCGTACAAAATTTGCAAGCGCGCCGTCATTATCGACTTTGGAAAAATACACTTCATTAAGCCCAGCTATATCCTTACCAACTTGGCTTTTTAGCGTGTTTACCTCGGCCGAAATAGCTTCTTCCGCGGCACTTTTTGTATAGTAGTTCTGTGTAATATGCGTATGATTGCCGTTAAATTCTGTTCGCAATCTGTTTGCTTTAGTCGAAATAGCCTCATCAGCATCAGCTGCGGTATAAAACGTTTGATTGAGATACGCTAAATTGTCATCGACTTGGCTTTTTAACTCTGTTTTTGCTTGCGACACCGCGCTTTGTGAGTCTGCTTTAGTGATGTAATAGGTTTTAATTTCAGCGTGATTGTCATTAACTGTTGATGTCAATTGGCTAACTTTAGATGAAATAGCTTCTTCAGTGTTTGCGAGCGTTTGGCTCACTGTAACAATTTGCGCTTTGCTATTATCAACCTCAGATTGCACCGTGCTAATTTTGGTTGAGATGGCCTCTTCTGTGTTCGCTAATGTTTTACTCACATCTACAATTTGCGCTTTGTTATCCTCAACCTCAGACTGTACGGTACTGATTTTTGTCGCAATTGCTTGCTCAGTATCAACCAGCGTTTGGCTTACATCGATAATTTGCGCTTTGCTATCATCAACCTCAGATTGCACTGTGCTAATTTTAGTTGTAATCGCTTCGTTTTCGTTGGCTTGCGCGGCTACCGCTTCGCTAATAGTCGCGTTGGTTGTATCGGTCTTTTGCTCTAAATAAAGGGTACTTTGTAAGTCTGAGTCAAATACTTGCTCTGCGCTTAATGCTTGCTTTAATACTGAGTCGGCAAGTTCATCCATTTCTTCTAAACGCTGCTGAACATCTTGTAACTCTTGTACACTCAAACCCGTGACTGAGAATGCTTGTCTAACAACTTGTAACTCGTGGCTTGCAGTAATCACTAGGTTACTCGTTGATTGGCCAACGAATTCTATATTTAATGCACTATCTGTTAAGTTTTCTTGCGCTTGCGCAAGTTCAGCAAATAATAAACCATCATCACTTAGCGTAACTTGCAATGTTTGAAATGCTAATTCAGTCTGTGCGGCTAAGTCTCTAAGCGATACGCGAACTTGGTTCACCATTTGCGATGGCTGCCACCCAATTCCTATACCTACCCAGCTTGGCGTTTGACTCAGTTCAAACACCAAAGCCACGTTACGCTCGTAAGTTGTTTGTTCACGGGTACTCACCGTGAAGCTATGCCAGTCACTTTTACCTGCTGCACTGAGCGTTCTAACCCGTCCTTGGTAGGCTGTATTAGGTTTTAACGAAGAGACCGTTAACACTTGCGAAATAACGGTTTTTTGTTCCCCTTCACCAGCAAATTGCCATTCGTAGTTAGTATGTATACCCGCGCCTTGCGTTGTGGCATAAAGTACCGCACTGGTAGGCGTAACCGAGGTAATTTCCACAGTTGGTGCGACAGGTACTACAACTGTAAATAACAGCGTTGCAGCGTTACTTCGATAACCTAATGCATTAACCGCAAATACTTCCAGCGTATATTCACCAATAGCCAGTGCTAACTCAACTTGATTTAACGTCGTATCGCCCGCTTTAACAACTTTGTTATCACGAATAACTTTATATTCAAAATCGCTGAGGGCTGATTGCCATTGTACTGTTAACTTATTATCTTGCCCTATGCTTGCTTGCAACCCAGTTGGTGGGGTTGGTTTGCGCGAATTGTAGGTAGAGTCGGGAATTATCGGTTGTGACTTGCTCGGTAGCCAAGAGTAGTGACTGGGCTGGTGCTCAACCATACTCAGGTCCACTTCACCGTTGCCAGTAAGCACCATATCAGTTAATACAAACGGCTTTTGATCAAAGCCCAGCGCTTGGTCACTAACTCGAACAATATCACCTATGGCAAGTAAAGCGGCGTCATCACGGGCGGTAAATTTAATACTTAGTTGTTCACGGCTTTTACGAGCAATAAACTCAGCTAAACGCTTGGCTTCATAAAAGTTATTAAGTGTTTCAATTTTAATTTTTTTATTTAGCTTTATGCCGTTATCTTCCGCTCGCCACTGACCCTCTATATCACTATTTTTTTCAGGAAATACCGCATCTTGCAGCTTTCCATTGCGTTCAACATCATAATATTGCACCGTTACTTGGTTAAAGCGGTCTTTTTTAGAGGCGTCGTGAACGTCAATATCACTAACAATGGTTTGCGCATTCGCTTGCCATGCCACGGGGGCTTTATCAGTATCTATAACCAGTGTAAGTTTACCGTTAACCACAGGCAAGCTTGCACGCATTGCCGCCAGTAGCATTTCACAATTAGCTTTAATCGATTTACCAGTATCTAAACGCACATTAGAGGTATAAAGCGGTATCATCCTCCCGCCTTCATGGCTCTGTACTTGCAAGTCACACATAGTGGCTGCACGTTTAAAGCTGACTATATCTAGGTCAGATTTATCTAACCCTTTACCATAGTAATCGTTCGTTAAATAATCGTATAGCTGCAAGGCAGGGTTTGAAGTAACCTGGCTGTTACGGCCGGTGCGCACATCATAAATGGTTTTTTGCTCAATATCGGCTGTAATGTTTGGCCGCGAATTAAAAACGGGGTCTTTGGCCCCCATTTCTAATCGAACATAACTGTACAATAAACCCTCTGGCTTATTAAACGCAGGTGCCCAGCCGCTGGCATTTAATAACGGGTCTGAATAGTCTACGCCTTGAATATGCACTGCATAAGCCCAGCGATGGCCATCTTGTGCAGTAAACTTACTTGATGTAATTGGTTCATCATCAATATAAATTTGCTTAACCGTCGCACCGTTTACTTCGCTCCATACGATAATTAGGTGCAGTAACTCGTTATCTATATCATTACTAACCACATCATTTGTTGCACGATAAATAATCGTTCCACCAACGCGTTTTATTTGCCCGTAGATGACTGGAATATTTGCATCGGTAGCTGGGGCGCTAAAATCAACCCCTTTTACGTCTTGTTGCTGCTGTGGCTCCAAGTCAACGCCTACCAGCTTAAACACGGCATTAACAAACTTACTTAAAATTCCCATAATATTAAAGCCTCAAATTACTATCTTGGTGACGTGCCATCAGGTCGCGGTGGTGGATTGTATGTTTTTGCTTTAGCCGATTTAGAACGCACCGTGCCATTACCCTCTTTGCCCCAAGGCACTGAATCATCCAAAAATGGCGTATGCTCAAACGGGTCTGTATCAGGGTAGAATTTTTGATGGCTTGCAGTATTAGTTTGTCTACCTGCAGACTTTTCAAAATCAGCCCAAATAGAGCTCACGGTAAAGCTTAACGAGCCTGATGAATTCATATTCATTTTGGCTATCAAGCCTTTGTATAAAGACATAATACCTACGGGGCCTGCTGCACCAATTATCATCTTTGACAGCTCAACGTTACGATTCATCCACTTTTCATTTAAACCCAGTGCAATCACGGCGGGGTCTAGTGCATTAAAATTGAGCTTTAAATCACCAATACGAATACCACTACTATGCTTTAGCGAGCTGAAGCTTTTAAACATGCCAGCAAGGTAAATTTGACCGTTATGGCTTACATCTTCGTCAGCATCCGTCATATATATTTTTCCCCAATCAAACTCAATGTCTAACAGGTGACAAAATTGATAATTGCCTGCCAATGTTTGTGCTAAAGCAGTTGTCATGACGGTATTACCTCCACCAGTTCAACACTGACCGGGATTGGGCGGCCTGCCGAAATAGACATTTCGGTGTCATCATCATCGCTATAAACTAAAAACTGCACCTGCTCGCCACTGCTTAGTTGTGTATTACCACTCACATTGCTTTTTAATTTGGGGTAAAAGTGCACAATGTCGGCATCATGGTTGTAACCCGTCACCTGATAAACTTTGTCGTGACCGGCAAATTGAATAAAGTCGCCTGCGGCAAACGCATTGCCCTCTCCTTTTGCACTTACACGAATACGCACCGAACTTTCACCTGTTAGCAATGACTCTGCAATATAGGTGAGCTTGGCACTGCCAACTGCGGGTAATGGATTAGGCAAATAAGTTTTTTCAAATACGCCATCAAGGCTGGCTATTTGTACGTAAGCCGCCATAGCCTCTTGATAAGGCAGTGGCGTTGTTGTTAACTTAATTCGCCACCGTTGTGGTTGGCCGAGTTGGCGTACTTGACGGGTAAAGCTGTATTTATTTTTGGTGACAAGGCTTTTTGTTTCTGATGAAATTTTGGCCTTAGCGATTTGTGTTAATGCGGTTAATCCCATTCTCCGGACTCCATTGCATAACGTACATCTTGCATAATTTTGGCACGTTCTCGCTTCATCACTTGCGCAACGCCCTGTTGATCATTAGCATTAATGACGTAATTGAATTTAACTGATTTATCGATATTTTGTGGGGTAGATTCGGCACTTGGAATTGACGTATTTAAGCCTGCTGTAGTACGCCGGCTTGATACGTTAACAGGGCCAGAAATAAGCTCAGGACCATACTCGCCTACAAGGCCTATTTTACCTGCGGGAATTAAGCCGCCGTGGTCGTAAGCACCTGAGTAATTGGTAGATTTAATTGCCTGTACGTTTGCCATGCCTGCAGCAACTGCCGCTGCTGCTGCCGCAATACCCAATGCAGGGCCAACATAAGGAATACCCGCAAGTGAAGAGTAGGCATTGGTCGCCGACTCATAAGTTTTAATAGTGGTTTGTGCAATCGCCGCCGCTTTTGCCGCTTTCGATTGCTTACCGCCAAATGCTGCGGCCACATTGGCTACACCACCAAAAAAGTCAGATGCTTGGCTAAGCCTTTGCGATTGCTGATCTCGCTCTATATCAGCAAGCGCTTTGTTTTTTTGCTTGGTTTGTTCAACCTCAACTTGTTTTTGTTGCTCTGTAAATGTTTGTGTGGCAGCAAGCTTTTCAGCATTTTTTTCCTCTTGTTGAAGAGCGTCATCTTCTGTTTGCTCAGCACTGCCTTCATCTTCCTCACTGTCGCCTTGTTCACCAAATATATCCGTGAGCAGGCCTTTACCTGATTCAAAAACCTCAACCGTGGCACTGATTGCTTCTTCAACATTGTCAGGATTGCTTAAGTCAGCTGAAAAAGCGTCTCCTACGCTTTGCACCTGAGACATAAAACCTGTTGCGCCCGCCAGCAAGCTCTCATGTTGCTGTTGTTGCTGCTCAAGCAGTAAATTCTTTCGCTGTTGCGCTTGTTTAATTTCAACTTCAGTTTGCTTGACTTGCTTATCTTCAGCAGCTTTTATTGGGTCGCTTATAACAGGCTTTTTCAGCCCTATTTCATCGTTGGTTTTAGCGTTTTTGAAGGCTTTTTCGCGTGCTTCATTGGCTTTGTCATGCTCTTCGCGTAATTGTTTTACCTTAGCTATTTGAGCATCAACAGCAGAAATTGATGCATCTCTTTCTTGCTCAATCAGTTTTATGCTTTGCTCTTTTGATTTGGCAATTGCGTTGTGTTGTTCATCAAAAAATGCGCTACTGGCTTTTGCCTTCGCCTGCCCTTGTGCTACTACATTTGCTGATGCCGCGCCATAATCAAAGGTATCGCCATCAAAAGGGTTTAGTAAATCAAGTAACTCTTTGCCGACAACCCCCGCTTTAGACAACATCAGGTCAAACTGTGCAAGCAGTTGCTGTTTAAATTGGCTAGCGTACAAATTTGCCGATGCTGGTAAGTAACTCAGGTGGAGCAGTAAGGTATCGACCATCTGCCCTGCATTTGCTGGCAAATGCAGTAATGCCGAGCTAATCCAATCTAACGAATCACCGAGGTTTTCTTGTAACCAATTAAATGCTTTTATCACTGATTGAGTAGCAAGCTTTGCAAATTCGTCAAATTTGAAGGCGTGTGCAATTGTGCTGAGGTAGCCAACTAGCTCACCAGAAGCCAGCATTTCGTTAAACTCACCAAGCGCTAACGTTGCAACTGAAATAGAACCTTTAATTACATCGCCAACGCCTGCATCGCCAATGTTTAAAAACAACTCATCCCACTGCGACCCAAATTGCTGTATTTTGCCGTCCATGGTGTCCATTTCTTTGGCCATGGCACCGGCAAAATTGTTTTGCCCCAACCCAGTAAGGTAGCCTTGAATGCTCTCACTGTTATCTTTTATGTTGGTGGTAATGCCATTGTAAGTCAGCGTTAGCATGTCACCATTTTTAGCCGCTGTTACACCAAGGTCGGCAAACGCCGACTTTTGTACATTCACCTGATTAGACGTGGCATTAATAACGGCATTCGACACATCTTCTAGTGTCATGCCCAGCGTACTGGCAATATCTCCATAAGCCGTCATGGCTTTTTGCGTAGGCGTTAATCCATTGTTATACAACGCCATAAATGAGTTTGTTGTTTGCTCAATACTATATGGCGTTTGTTGCGCCATGTCTTTGAGGTTGGCAAATATAGTTTTGCTTTTCTCTGAGCTGGCGCCAATGGTGTTAATACGCGCTTCGAGTGTTTCAAACTCTCTGCTCACTCTAATCACTTCACCGCCCACAGCGGCAGCGGCACCCGCAACAACCGTTACCGCTCCAGCAACTTTGCCTAACCCTTTGCCAGCAGCACTTGCCAGCTTAGCTAACTTACCCCCCCTTTTTTTAGGTTTGCTACTGTTATCAAAACCTTCAGAGGCCCTTGATGGGGTGCTTAACACCGAGTTTAAAGCATTGCCAGCCTTTACGCTTTTTTTAAATTGAGACTCTAATTGAACGAGCTTACTAGCAGCTGAGCTAGACCTTTGCTCTAATGACGAAAACGATTCATTAATATTTGAGCTAAACCCAGCAATAGATTTGCCCGACTTTTGTAATTGCCCAGCAAGTCGAATAAAAGTTTTACCCGAACCATCAACATTTTTTTTAAGTCCGGTAAATGTTTTACCTGACGCTTTAATTTCTTTAGCAAAACCTGCAGATGCTTTACCTGCCAACTGCAAGCCTTTTATAAAACTTGCTACAGATTTTTTCGTTGCATCAATATCATCAGCAAGTTGCGCACTGGCTTTGGCGGTTTGTTTAAATTGATCTTCGAGTTTTGAAAGTTCACGCGTTGCGCTAGTAGATTCTTTAATTAACAACGAAAGGGAAAGCTCAGCGTTAGTTGCCATGCATAACACTCCAATAAATTCGGTCTATTGAGCGCAAAAGATCGACCTCCCAGGAGCGGAGGTGTTTGCGCGTTAAGGACGACCAGTGGTGGATTTCGGTAAAATTGAGTGGTTTGTCGCTTTTGAGCTCTAAATACCAGTGCCATAAATAAGCAAGTTCGTCTGGCAGAGCAACTTGCTCTGCCAGCTCGCTTGGCTTATGGCCCGTGGTTTTGAAAACCTGTATGAGCGCTTGTTTACGGGTTAAGCGTGCGCCTTTGGGTACAGTATTTAGTTGGAACTCGCTTTTGGCGTAGTCGGCAAATTGCTCAACCCTTTGGCGAAAAAAAGTGCGCGCTTTGCCGCCACCTTATCAATTTGCTCACAAATTTGTGGCGCTTGGTGTAAAAATGCTTTTACCGCGTCTAATTCGCATGGCGCATCAAAAGACCAATCGGCCACTAACGCTGCAATTAAGCCCAAACGCTCATCGGCAAAAGCCTCACTGCGCATGGCTTCATCTTCAATGGCTGCAAACGACATAGCATTGCGTTTAGCTTGTGTTTCGGCGTCTCTAAAGGCATCAGAGTCAATACCGCGTACCACAATGTAATGTTCAGACTCTGAACCATCAGGTAATGTTAAAGGGATTTTAATGCCTTCGTTGGCTTTTTCGCGAGTAAAGAAATCTTCCATCATGCTCATGCTACTGCTTTCCTTTCAATAATTAAGTTAGTGCCATCGGTTTGTGATAACAGGCCTTGAAACGGCAGTGACACAATAATTGCACCGGTGCCTTCAACATCTGGTTGACCCCCTGTGTATTTCAAATTTGGTACTTTAACTAAGTACTGATTACCTTGTGGGTCGGTCATTGAGAAGCTGATATTTGACTGCTCACCATTAAAGAACTTTTCAAGCAACGCATGGTTTTCAAAGTACACGCCCAGGGTGCCAGTTAGGTTAGATAAGCCAATTGATGGGCGAATGGTTTCGCTTGAGCCAATCACAAAGCGTGGCTCAATGCCATTCTCTAGGGTAAAGCCAAGCTCTGTGGCAATGGCTAGGTTTTCGCCGCCTTCAGTTACTTGACCATTAAACGTGTCTACTGCTGGAATTGCTGCAGTTGCTTGCAATGTAGCACCTGCTGGCAACTCACTTAATGCTTCAACCGATTTACCAACGGCGCTAAATGTTGCCGTAGTTACGCCTTCAGTACCCAGTTGAATATTAATATTGTTAAGCTCAATACCGCGGTATAACTGATAAGGCTTATCGGCGGCTGATAACGTAGTAAAGTGGCGTAAAATACTAAAGCTGCGGCGCTTGGTGCCACTTTTAAGAGTGTCAGCTTCCCACTGGCCACACACTGAGGCAGCGAGCAACATATCAATAGCCTGCCATTGTAGCTCAGCCTTAATATCGCCACCTACTTGCTGCGTGCCATCTCTAAAGTCTGAAATTTGACGGTCGCTACGAATGGTATTTGATTGGCTGGTGTTTTTAGTTAGGCCCAAAGTTGTGCCTGTAATTGGCACTTCAATAAACTGTGCTGAAGCAGGCGTAACGCCATATTCTGTTTCTTCTACTAAGTAGAACTTATGTGAGGTTGATTGAGACATAGTGATTCCTGAAAAATAGTTGCAAGCGCCACGCGCTTTGATGGAGTGTTAAAAACCAGTGTGAGAAGCAATTAAGCCTGTGTGCTTACTTCTCTAATGATGTAGAAAGTCTAACAATAAATAGGTACAAAAAACGGTCAACTTTGACCGCTTTGAGATTTATACGATTAAATTCTGGGTAAATTCTGGGTAAATTCTGGGTGACATACACACTAAACGCGCAGGTGATGGAATTTACCCCGCGTTTAAGTGGTGTGATGTTTAAAAACAAGCATGCGTGATCACACTCGCTGGTATTTTTTTAGCAAAGTAGTTACCGCTTGGCTGCGCTGAACCATTTCTGTCAAAATTGAGTCGATAGGTTTGGCGTTTATGGTTAGCTCGGCGCTTTGAAACAAGAGCGTTAGAGTGTTTAAATCGTCAAGTATCGCGCTTGTTATTCGCTCAAAACTCAATGGCTCGATCAGTTGTGGCGTAGGAAGTTGTTTAAAATCAATGGCACCAAAGTTAGTTAAGCTCATAAAACACTCAAATTTGGCAAGGCTGTATGGTCGGTTAAATTAAAAAATTGAATAACGATATGTAAGGCAATAAAACGGCAAGGTACATACCTTACCGTTTTATTATGTACTTAAGCTTGTTTAAGTACTTGGCTCACACCTGTGGCGCGCTGATAGATTTCATCCAGCACGGGGGCTTGCCCTTTTACTTGGTACGGAAACTCTAGCGTGCCATCAGTTACTTGCTGCTCAATGCCGCCAATAGCCGCTTTTAGTGACGCAGTTGAAGCGCGCATTTCGGCCAAACTTTGTGCTTGGCTTAGTTTGTTGATAAAACCACTTAGCTCGTTGAGTAAAATATGAGTGGTGTCTGAGGTAGTGCCCAGTAATGAGTCACTGTCGGCCACTTTTTGGTTGATATTACTACGTGACGCGATGCGATTCTGTGCAACTTGCTCAGTGTCTGATAGCTGCACCTCAAAAGTGGCTGATTCACCAAATTGCTCATGCACTAGTTGCGCAGTCACATGTTCAGGTGTATTTGGGTTATAAAATTGCTCTACTTGTTGATTGTTTACCATTAATTTAGCCATGTTACTTTCTCCTTAGTCATATGCATTTTGGTCGGCGTCGCCAAGATATGGGAACTGGCCCCATTGTTTTTTAGATAAATCTACATCACCTGTGACTACCGCTGGGAGTGCCACTTGAATAATGCCGGTTTCAGTTTCGGGTTTACCTTCGCCGCGCACATAAGGGTGACAATGAGAATACACATTGCGAGTAGCGCCCACACCATACGTGTGACCACACAGCTTTGCAGGCTCCCCAGCGGCTAAGCCATGACACCACCAGTTATCAGGTACAACGCCTTTAATATGTTTAACGACCGCAGCAATGGTCATATATGTAGGTACTCGAAAATACTGATACATAAGGTAGGCATATTGGTTTGAATGCTCGCCTCGTCGGTTTGGGTAGTATTCTAGTTCCCAAATTTTAAAGTTTCCTGCAAAGTACTTTCTATCTGAATTAATCGCTTGTAAAAATTCACGCGCTAGTGCTGAGCGCTGTTCTGTTTCAGTGCCGGTTATAACAGTTTCAACTACTTTGGCACTTTTCAAAAAGCCTGCTTGCCAAAACTTTGGAAACGTTTCCTCATCGTTTGGGATAAGCGCTTGGTTTTTAGTTACTCGAAAATGAGATTGCTTGTCTCGAGCTGAATTAATGTAGTTATTTACTTGGTCAATGTAACCGTCCACTTTTACTTTGGATTGCGCTACTTTGGCATCAATATTTTGAATTTTATTATCTACCATTGTGGTTAGGTCTTCAGCCTTACCCACTAAAGTAGCAATATCTTGTTCTAAAGCCATGTTGGTTCCTTTTATATTTAAATACAAAAAACCCACAAAAATATGTAATGCAAACCGTTTAAGAGATCCTGACCTTCGTCAGGAAGACAACAGACGTATAGTTCGGCACTGCCGTATTGCTAAGATGTATATTCGAGCATTGCCATATTACTAATTAGTCTCATAGCAGAGTCTATGTCGTCATTATGAACTTATTTAAGAATCTCATTGCCTTAAACGAGTGGCATTGCAAAGATGTGGGCTATATGAAGTGTGTTTTGCGCGGTTATATCAATAGTTAGGTTTAGGATATCTCGCTTGAATGGTTTTGCGCGCAGTCAACCACTTTGCCTTCACTTGCAAAGTGTGTTCGTGCTGCTCGCCATACTCTGCAACTAAAGCTAGGTACTTAAACGCTAAGCCATCTGCTTCTCGCTGATAGGCATAACTGCGAGCGTCATCACATTGGGCTTGCTCGGTGGCAGTTTTAGCTTGATGGAGTGCCTCACTGGCTTGGCGTGCCAAGGTTGTGCTGTTTTTATATGACATGATTTTTCCTATTCTCTAACTATTTGATATAAATATTTGTTCTACAATACACCCGCATCCATCAACGCAAACTTTTGCTTGAGGTGGCGGGCCATGTTACCGATTTGTGCTGCACCTAATTTGGCAAGCTCGGGGGCGATTAAAATGTTGAGGTTAACGCCTTGGTCAATCACGGTGATTGAGTCAGCGGGTACGCCTGTTAGCACCAAGTCAAATGCCAACAGCAAGTCAACTTCAGCAGATTTATAAGCGATGGGTTTATCAGGGTCTGAATAAACAGCAAATAAAGTGCCGTCTTCTAGGTAAAAGCCCACTTCGTTAACCCAAAAGTTGTGATTAGTGTCGTCAATCACACTCATATGAATTTGTGCGTTGCCTTTGTCTTCACCACTGGCGACAAAAATTCGATGTACTTCAGCTTGTAGCGCACTGCGGCTTTGATCAGGCGTGTAATTACCCGTCCCTAAACCAATTTTGCTAATTTTGGCTTGAAAGCCATTTTTATCTGAATTAAATACCGCCTCTAATCCAGCGGTGGTAATGGTTGGCCGTAAGATTGTGCTCACTGCACTTACTCCTTTTTTATAAAAAAATAAAAGCAGTTACACGGCATGCTTAGTAGCAAGTTACACCTTTGTTTGAGTGCCTTAAGGCTGTGTGTATGCATTAACCAGCAATATCTGTTGCCGCTGCGTAACTACTCGTTTGGGTGTAAATAAAAGCGTCCGACGCTATAACGCTTGTTACTAATATGACAACCCGCTGCAATACCCGATTGTAAGTAGTAGCAACCAGCAGGTAATTTTTGACTGTTTTGCATGTAAAAGCGCCCAACAGTGTGGCGCTGGTTATTAAAGTGCAAGCCAGTACCAAGCTGCGCTGTCAGTCGCCCTTGTACCGGGCGGGTAACGCCATGCTGGCGGTTTAAGCCATAACGCTTTTGACTGGCAACCGTTAACCCTGCGGTTATTTCACTGGGTGCGGCTTTAACTGGCACCGTGTCATAGGTCATTCGACCCACTTGTAATGCGCTGCTGGTAGCACCAACCGTCAGTCCGGCGTCCATTCTTGCGCCCACTAAAAAGTCAAAATGCGCCCGTTGCGGTTTAGTCTGATTGGTTACCCTGTGTATGGCGTCGTACAATTCTAGATTTAGCACCACCTCTTGGCTGGTATAAGCTACGTCATTCGCCCACGCTATAAAAGTGAAGGTGTTTGGGTCTTTTTTATGAATTGGCACCAGAACAGCGTCATCTACCTCTTCAAACCATTCAAAAAACTCCATCACCACGCCCAATGATGACAGTGCCCGTTTAACTGCTCCCACCGTGCCTTTGTGCTTGTGGATTGAGACGGAGTTTTGAATAAGCGCGCGCTTAGTCTCACTTGGCCACTGCTCGTCCCACTCATCAACTGATAGGCTCCATGCAAGCCATGGCAATAAATCTTCTGGACAGGTATTTGGGTGCCAGTGCTTTGCGACATAGTCAGGTATTTGCTTTACAGGGCTAAAGTGCGTAGCGCGTTCATAGGCTTGCTCAAACTGACTGCCGTTAGGTGGCAATAACGAGGTAAAATCAGTGTCTTTGTAAGTCTTGGACATAAGCTACCCCTGCAAATAATCAATGTTTATATCATCAGCAATAGCAGCTTCATCAAAACGACACATTATATCGTCTTGCGGTGCTGTTAATTTAACTTTACGTACTCCAAACTGATGTAAAGTGTCGATAATACCTGAGTGAGGAACTTCTTGACCTAGTCGGTAATGATCTCGAATAAACGTGGCTAATTTAGCGTTAATGTTTGCTGCTACTTGGTCTTTGTTTGCCAACTCACTCAAATAAACCTGCGCATTAATATCGTATTTTTTCGGCTCAACCAGATGTACCTGAACATAGTCAGTCAAGGGCCTAATATCTTCGTCATTTAGATATTCATTCACCTTTTCAGCCACTTGTTGTGGCTCAGCGCCTTGCTCAGGCAGAACTTTTACATCAACAAAGCCTGGTTTGCTCGAATACACATATACATCTCTTACATCACTGGTTGCAGCCATGGTCTGATATTCGTAAGCACCCATCGTGCCTGCCATGCTGTGGCTCTCAAGTGATAAAGGGATACGTAGGCGATACCTCTCGTCGCTTTCATTTACCGAGCGTTCAACACCAAATAGCACACCTAAATGGTCTAAATCTTTGCCTTGTGCATAAGCCACCATAACTGAACGCGCCGCATCATTAATACGTTGACGCAGTAGTAGCTCTCTGGTCGCTGCTATTTCAAGTAGCTTAGTGGCGGGGTCTGATGCCAATGAGGTGTACTCAGGTATTGCTTCAAGCAATGCCTCATGCATTTGCTTATAAATTGCTTCGTATTGTAAGTTTTCAATCACATCTGGCACCGCCAAGCGTGATAGCTCAATTGCATTGTTCACAGGTTTTTCCTTAGTGCATAACTAGCTGCCGCACGATTGTTTGTCGCACAGAATGTGAGGTTTTCGTTGATGTTTAGTGGTAGTTTATGTTGGTTTAGTGGTGGCGCTATTACTGCTATTTACTCGCTGCGAAGATTGCTGCCAAGTAAAGTATCCAGTTTTTTATCGATAGAATCTAAACGCTTTTCGATGCGTTTTTGATCTTCGTTGCGGATCTGTTTTAAATGATTCAGTGCTTGCGAATTGGTGGTTATACGCTTATCTAAATCCCCTAAATACAGTATTCCTGATACCAGTAATGTCACTGTGGTAATGATGTGGGCTAAATTGAGTTCCTTCTTCATTTGCCAATGCTCTGGTTGACTCACTTAGCAACCCCCTTCACTTTTTCAATGGTTCTCAACCCCGCAAGCCCTAGCATACCTAACGTCAACTCTAACATGACATCCAATGGTAGTTCTGGCGCGCCTACTTCTGGCCATAGCCATTGTAAAATAGGGTTGATCACGAATGAGAATAAAAAACCCAAGCCACATACCCACAGCAAAAATGGCCTCGCCCCCGCCACAAATATACTGCGGTGTGACGCACTTAATGCATTTATTTGTGCTTGCACTTGAGCTGACTTGGCAACTAAACGCGCTTTGAGTAAGTCTTGTTTGAGTACTTCTTCTTCGCTGGTAAAAAGCTCATCTAAAATATTACCTACGGTTTGAATGGGGTCTTGCGTGGTAGTGCCAAATAGTTTGGCTAAAAACCCCATCACTGCCACTCCCCAGTTAACATTTGCTTTGCTAATTCATTCGCACGATTAGGCACTTGATTTGCCCAGCGGCTATTTAGCATCTCTAGTGCTGCCTGCTCATAATGACCCTTTTCAAAATGAGTAATCATTTTCTTAAAGCCCATTAAACCACTTAAGCCTAAGTTAAATGCCATATTAATTAGCACCGCTAATCGTGCATCATTGCACTTGCTCACATTAATACGACGTTTAATGCCAGCCTTGGCTTCTTGCACATCATGGGCCAAAAGCTGCTCTGCTTCTTCCTCATCAATACCGTTATCATCTAGGTTTCGTCCATACCCTATCGTCAGCTTACCCCCTGTACAATAATAAGGGTACTGTTTGTACCCTTCGTGCTTTTTGATCTGTTCGACCGTGATCATCAGCGACATAGTTACTCCTTATACACTATCTACGCTGGCCGAGAATTCAGCCAACAAACTTCGCTCAGCTTTAACAAGCCAAAACTCTGCTGAACGTTTCGAGTCAAACCCAACCAATTTCGCTGCCTCAGCCATCGTGCCTGTCATTATGTAACGAGCGCGAATAGCGCGTATACACTCTGGTCTGAGCGTGGTGATCAGCTGAGTGATTAACTCAATTTCTTTTGGTACCGACATTTCATCCGCACCCGCTACACCGCCGGATGGCTTACCTGAAAACTCACTTATTGAGCTGCGTTTAAAACCCTTTCCCAATTCTTTGCTCTGCCAAAATTTTCCCCAACGCTTTAGCGCACCGCGAACTTGCTTAATTGTTATATGAGTCATCATGATTTATTTTTCCTATTACTTCTAAAATATCCAGTAAATACACATCTTCAACAAGGCTTATTACGTCATTCCAACGAGGGTCAAATTCTCGATTTTCCCAGCGCCTGAGGGTGCGTTCTTCAATCCCATAACTCGCTGCCGATTCGGCCTGTGTATATCCCCTTAAACGACGAGCAAAGCGCAGTATTTCTCCACCTTTTGGTGTTTTTCTAGTAGCAAAAATTCGGGTGGAGTTGATAGGTGATTGAGTCATTACATTTCCTTTTAATTTCTTAATTTTTTTACATCGCAGCTGAAGATAGTTGAACGCTTATGGTGCAACGAAATCGTACAATTGAGTGGCCGCCAAACTCCAACGCTGTGCTTAAGGTTAAACATGGTCCTATTCCGTAAGACATGTTTGCTTAAACCCGTGTTCTTGGCGAAATCCCTCTTTAGAGGACGACTTTAATAAGAAGTTTTGTCCAATAGGTACAAACTAAAAATGGTGTTTAAGTCTGACAAGGGATTATTTACAATTTGTCTAAACAGTTGTTCTCAATGTAG
This sequence comes from Pseudoalteromonas holothuriae, assembly GCF_945859825.1. Classification (GTDB taxonomy): domain Bacteria; phylum Pseudomonadota; class Gammaproteobacteria; order Enterobacterales; family Alteromonadaceae; genus Pseudoalteromonas; species Pseudoalteromonas holothuriae. Next base: position 156,540 of record NZ_CAMAPC010000006.1, on the reverse strand, counting down.
GCTAATCTTACCGTTTTCTTGGTTCTAAAACAGGTCAAATATGACCTACTTTTATAATCTTACCCACTGGATATGAGAATATTCATATGTGAATAAGCAAAACCTCTTTCATACACATTTGTTAAATAATAATCTTGGATTACCTAGCTAATAAAAACTCATACCTTAGGGCGTGTTGACCTTTACAGCGTGTTTTTGCAGGAGTTATTCGGGTATTTCCCCAAAACAGGGCTTGCGTCACATAGTTATTCTATGTAAGTCAGGTGATAACATAGACAAAATACCCCAATAGCATTGCCCCAAGGCGATGCTTTCACTAAAATAACGCTCAACTATATAATTAAGATTTGGAATCTCATGGCTCAATATATTTATACAATGTCGCGGGTGAGCAAAGTTGTACCACCCAAAAGAACTATCCTAAAAGATATTTCGCTGTGCTTTTTCCCGGGCGCTAAAATTGGGGTACTTGGTTTAAACGGATCAGGTAAATCAACACTGCTGCGCATTATGGCTGGCATTGATAAAGAGTTTGAAGGCGAAGCTCGTCCTCAGCCTGGTACAAAAATTGGCTATCTGCCACAGGAACCGGTGTTAGATGAAAGCAAAACTGTACGAGAAACAGTAGAAGAAGCACTGGGTGAGGTAAAAAATGCTTTAACTCGTCTTGATGAAGTATATGCTGAATACGCAATGGAAGACGCTGACTTTGACGCACTCGCCAAGGAGCAAGGCCAGCTTGAAGCAATCATTCAAGCGCACGATGGCCATAATATTGACAACGTACTAGAGCGAGCAGCCGACGCATTACGTTTGCCTGAGTGGGATGCAAAAATTGAACACCTTTCAGGGGGTGAGCGCCGCCGAGTTGCAATTTGTCGATTATTACTAGAAAAGCCCGATATGCTGCTTCTTGATGAGCCAACTAACCACTTAGATGCTGAATCTGTCGCTTGGTTAGAGCGTTTTTTACATGACTATGAAGGCACTGTGGTAGCAATTACCCACGACCGCTACTTCTTAGATAATGTAGCTGGCTGGATTTTAGAGCTTGACCGTGGTCATGGGATTCCATGGGAAGGTAACTATTCTTCATGGCTTGAACAAAAAGACGCTCGCTTAAAGCAAGAAGATAAATCTGAAAAAGCACGTCAAAAATCAATCGAAAAAGAGCTGGAATGGGTGCGCTCTAATCCGAAGGGTCGACAAGCCAAGTCTAAGGCGCGTATGGCTCAATTTACTGAAATGCAGCAATCAGATTATCAAAAACGTAACGAGACTAACGAGTTATTTATTCCACCTGGCCCGCGCTTAGGCGATCAAGTGATTGAGGTTAAAAACTTAAACAAAAGTTTTGGCAACCGTGTGTTAATTGATGACTTAAGCTTTAATGTTCCAAAAGGTGCCATTGTAGGCATCATTGGAGCCAATGGTGCGGGTAAATCAACCTTATTCAAAATGCTAAGCGGTGAAGAGCAACCGACCGGCGGAAACATTGTAGTAGGTGACACTGTTGAATTAGCAGCTGTTGATCAGTTTCGCGATAATATGGGTGACAACAACACCGTCTTCCAAGAAATTGCTGATGGCCAAGACATCTTAAAAATTGGTAACTTTGAGATCCCAAGCCGCGCTTATGTTGGTCGATTTAACTTTAAAGGCAATGATCAGCAAAAATTTGTAAAGGAGCTTTCAGGGGGGGAACGCAACCGTTTGCACCTTGCAAAGCTACTAAAAGCTGGTGGTAACGTAATTTTGCTGGATGAGCCAACCAATGATCTTGACGTTGAAACTCTGCGCGCACTAGAGAATGCTATTTTGGAGTTTCCGGGCAGTGTTATGTGTATTTCTCATGACCGTTGGTTCTTAGACCGTATCGCAACGCATATTCTTGACTATCGTGATGAAGGTCAGGTGAACTTCTTTGATGGCAACTACACTGAATATGAAGAGTGGTTGAAAAAAACCTATGGTGCAGCCGCCGCCGAGCCAAAACGTATTAAATATAAAAAGATTGGCTAACAACAGATTAGGGCGTGTTTATCTTTGAGGTATGAATTTTGTTCAAATCAAAGGCTTTCAGTACGCGAAATGAGTAATGCAGCATAATGATTTATGTCAGTTGCGAATGACAAAGTAGTGGAAGCCTTTGGTTGAACTCTAAGAGCCACGCGTGTTGACGATTTATTCAGCGTTATCGGCTACTCACATAGAAAACTATGCTACGAAGCCCCTGCGGAGCAGCCTCTTCCTTGCCTAAATCGCCAACACACTGCTGCAAAAACAAACAGCAAAGATAAACACGCCCTAGATAAGCCTCGATAATAAGAGGCTTTTTTATATTTGGTAATGGCTGCAATAAGCAACTATGCTTAAAACAAGTATGCACACATAGGCACAGCAATGGAAGAACGTAGAAAGTTTACACGGGTACTGTTTTCAACACCTGCACTATTAATGACAGCTGGCGGTGACTACCACTGCCAATTGCTCGACTTATCACTAAAGGGCGCACTTGTAACGCTACCTAAAGGCTATGTGCCTTTAAAAAATGAATTAGCCAGTATTAAACTTACGCTACCTGAAAGTGAGATTACTATTTCAATGGAAGTCGAAGTACGCCATATTGAACATGACCATTTAGGCCTGCATTGCAGTCAAATTGACTTAGATAGCGTCACTCACTTAAAACGTTTGATTGAGCTTAATGTTGGCGATGATGATGTACTTCATAGAGAACTTGCACAACTTATACATAGTACTGAGGCTTAACAAAGCTAGCTCAGAGCTATTTTTTGGAACATACATAAAGCGGTTTAATCGTTAATCCATTTTCATGCTTAGCTACCCTGTCCTGTAATAAGGTGAAATTCTTCCCCCTCCATAATTCATCCACTTTGTGCCATTATTCTAAACAGCCTTACCGATAATATTTTTAAAATAATGGAATACCAGATAATGAAAGAACTTAGACTACAAGTTAATGTTCCCTTTTATACTATTGCTATATCAATAGTTATCACGCTACTCGCTATATCTGCTGTTGTCACTAATAGCCATGATAACTTATTACTAAAGAATGCAATGATCTTATCTTTTATTCTTGTTAGCGCAATAAACGTCAATTTAGTACTCGCTCTTTCAGGTAAACGAAAAGCCAGTTTATGTAACAATGGCCTTCACTACGTATCTGCACTTGGCAGAAGGGTGTATATTCCTGTCGAACAAATTACGCACATCTCAGTAAAAAAGTACTGCGGTATTAAAATGACTAAAATATCAACCTCTGAGGTAAATATACATTTTTTAAGCTTTCAATTTTCCAACCTACAAGAGTTAAAGCTCAAGAAATTTGGTTATTTAGCGCAGTAATTTGCACGCGCTTCTCAAAGCACATAGGATTGGGTTTTGTTTAACTATTTGAGACTGTTATGTCAAAACCCTACTCTATTGGCGAACCCAACCAGCCTTGGCAAGCACATCACAAACAGCAGTGGCTTAATGAACAACAGGTAAAACGAAGCTATTTTAAAGATGTTGTTTCACAAATAAATGCGCTAGAAACGCAACTGTGCAAAGAACAGTACGGCACATTAAACTACCACAACAGCTGCTATCCCCTGTATGCCTTGAAGAGTAAAAATTGGCAACCAAATAAACCAACAGTACTTGTAACAGGTGGCGTACATGGTTATGAAACCAGTGGCGTACATGGCGCATTGTCATTTGCTCAACACCATGTTTCACACTATGAAAAAACATTCAATATCATTATCTTGCCATGCATTAGCCCTTGGGGTTATGAAACCATTAACCGCTGGAACCCAAATGCCATAGACCCTAACCGCTCATTTTATGAAAACTCTCCCGCAGATGAGTCGCAATTAGCAATGGAGTATATAACCGCCCTTAATTGTGACATTTTGTGCCATGTTGATTTACACGAAACAACCGATACAGACAACAGTGAGTTTAGGCCTGCCCTTGCGGCAAGAGATGGTGTACAAAACCATAATTGGAATATTCCAGATGGGTTTTATCTTGTAGGTCACACGCAAACGCCACAACCTGAATTTCAAAGCGCTATTATAGAAAAAGTTGCAACCGTCACCCCTATCGCCCCTGCTGATGCATCTAACCAACTGATTGGCGTGCCTGTGGAACAATTTGGCGTGATAAATTACGATGGGACGGCTTTGGGTTTATGTATGGGAATGACATCAGCGCCTTACGTCACCACCACTGAAGTTTACCCTGATGGTGCATCGGCTACGCCTCAAAACTGCATCGATGGTCAAGTTGGAGCTATAACAGGCGCTTTAGACTACCTTATAAATAATCACTAACATCGTTTGCGATTAGGGGCTGTTGATCTTTGCTGTGTGTTTTTACAGCAGTCATTCGGGTATTTTGGCAAGGCAGAACCTGCGTCGCATAGTTATTCTATGTAAGTCAGGTGATAACGTAGAAAAAGTGCTCGAATGGCGCTGCCCAAAGGGTTCAATCAAAGGCTTCCTCTACTTTGTCATTCGCAACTGACATAAATTATTATGCTGCATTACTCATTTCGCGTACTGAAAGCCTTTGATTTGAACGAAATTCATACTTCAAAGATCTACAGCCCCTATTTTGGTGTGCTCACTAACGTGTTAGCAGCACCAAAATATATTATGCCAATTGCATTAAATACATGGTCATTTAGCTTACAAACATGTTCTATGTTTTAATAAAATTGGCATTATGAAGCAAACATATCTTCATGCGCATGGATAATGGCAAAAACCTCTTTGAAAGAATGTGCCTTTTGAAGGATATTAACTGGAATATGTAAGGCTCTGGCAATATCACTGGCTGAAATCATGCCCCTAAGCCCTCCCCTTTTATTAACAAGCAATACATGTTGCTGCCCAATGTCTTTAAGTGTTTCAATAATATCGCCAATTTTAGCGCTTTTAACCGAACTATATGGCAACGCATGCAGCTCACTTTTACAGGTCATCACATCTTCGACACTCAGATCGCTTCGTGCTTGGCTTAATTTTTGTGCCATGCTTAAGACCTTTCGACCCGTTAAGTCCCGAGAGTTAACCACTCCCAAGAAGGTATCATCATGATCAATAACTAACTTGGAACGAACATGGCCATTTACCATCATATAAAGAGCATGGTCTATATCAACATCTTTTAGGATCAACTGAGGCGCTCGTCGAGTAAAATCGGTAACAACTTTTAAAGCGCTCGACTCTAACAACAACGGTTCTGAATCATAAGGGTTGCAAAAGTTGTATACGTTTTCTAACTTAACCGTACTCAATTTTTTAAATTCATTCATTTGAGCTTCCTAACTAATAGCAAGTATAACACTATGGTTTATTCTGCAATAATGCGCAAGCTGGAATGGCAATCGATGTAATCGGATGTAATTGGCTAATCCAAGAAAAATCTCTAAACTATTGATGTAAAATTTAGATTTATTAAATTTAAGCGAAAATAAATGCGCTATCGTTATCTTAGAAAGAACTCTAAGTGAAAAGTAAATGGAATAATAGTCTTGGCAAAAAACCACTTTATTACGCTTAATGACAACACTATATGGTAATGTAAGGACATATTAATGGCTTATCTTATTGATGAACAGAAACTCACTAAAGTATATTTAAAAAGCTATCATACGATTGGCCGCTATAAGTTCAATGTAGACAGTTTAATCGATCAACCAGGGGTATCGCGTCATCATGCCATTATTGAGCTGTCTCAGGACAAATGGCTTATTCGTGATGTGAGTACGAACGGTATTTGGATTAACGATAAAAAAATTGACAAAAACCTGCCCTATCAACTTTGTGAAAATGACAAATTAGATTTCGCTGCACCTGGACAAAACTCATATGTGGTCGCAAATCTCAGCGCACAATGCCAATATTTAGTATCACAAACCGATGATCAACAGGTGATAGAAGTATCAGACCAGCTGTTACTACCCAATGATGAAAATCCAACACATATTATCTACTTTGATAAAATGCTGAACTATTGGTTTTTAGAAGACCTAAATACCAGTGACCGCCAAGCACTGATTGATGGGGGACTTTTAAGTGCCTTTAATAATCAGTGGGTATTTTACGCTGCAGGGACAGCTGCGATGACCAAGCACCTAGACCGTTTACCGAACGTGAAACCATGCGGACTATCTTTTGCTGTTAGTCAAGATGAAGAAGCAACACAGCTGTCAGTGAGTTTAAATGGCAATACCATCGATTTAGGCGTTCGCAGTCATCACTACTTACTATTACTGTTGGCCCGTTTACGTATTCAAGACAAAGACAATGCCGTAGAACAAGATCAGCAAGGGTGGATATACAGAGAAGATTTGATCAAAGCACTAGGCGTACAAATGAACCATATGAATATTATGGTGCACAGAGCTCGTAAACAATTAACTGAAGCCGGCGCTGATGAATACCCAGAGCTTGGCTATTTAATTGAGACTAACAATGGAAAATTGCGTCTAAATAGCCAAGATATTACGATTATCAAAGGTCATAAGCTCGAAACACGAATGTCGATTTAAATCGTCACGGTGGAGCTAGGGCTTGTTTCTTGCTGTAAAGGATAAACATGCCCTTGATATTTTCTTAGCTCTAACGATATGCTCCCGCTTTAGCAATAATCTGCTGTTCTAAATGTTTCATCAGCCCTAACAAGAAAAGCCCCTCTACCACCACAAACAAAGGCCCTATTATTAAGCCCATCAAATCGTCGACAAATGCAGGTTTTTTTCCTTCAAAATAGTGCCCTATAAATTGCACTACCCAACCAATTACAAACAATACAACACCAATACTATAAAACCATACTTCAGCATAGGGCCAAACAAGGTAACACTGCTTTACCCCAGCGTAAATTAAAGCCAAACAAACAGACATGAGCGCACCCAGACGAAAATCCAATCGTATGTAATAAGCACAACTGAGTAGGGTGACAATTAAAGCCGGAGTAAGTATAACCGTATTCATTTCAAGTATTGGAATATAAAGCAAAAATATAACGGCAATCACAATAACGGGTATGCCAAAAAAATGTGTGGCAATATTGCGCTTATCTCTATGGTATTTAGCATAATTTACCAATTGCTGTTCTAACGTTTTCATACTTGCCCCAGATTAAAGTAATTGCTTTAATCTGTTAAAACATATCATTGAAACTTTGTCAATTTATCATATATGCTGAGTTTTTTTCATACAACCACCTGCAATAAAAACACAGCTTTTATTGTTATACCAATGGCATTCAATAATTGATCTGATATTGCGATAGATAAATGACTAGAGCCTATTAATCTTTGAGGTATGAATTTTGTTCAAATCAAAGGATTTCATTACGCGAAATGAACAGTTTAACCTCAGGTTTGGATAAGGGTTTTGAAGATGATATTTTACTCAATATAAAGGCACTTTTACGTAGTAATTGCCAGCTATTACAAATGAAAGCAACCCAGAAGATGGGCAAAATAGCCCTGTTGAACAAATTCGCTGCCCCAGAGCTGAGGTTAGCTTTGAAAAACGCCGCCATAATCATTCAATTATGGCGGCATATGCGACCCACTGGGCAGTGGAGTATTAAGGGAAGTAGGTTTGTAGTAATTCAAAGCCTACATAAAAACTATAGGGCAGTTCACAAATAACACAACACATTATCTACTTGTTAATTTTTCATTAACCTATCTCGTAATCCTGAGCATCGAGACACAGAACGATTCATGGCATTAAGCAATACCTGCTCTTGAGCCACTAATTCAAAGTACGATTTTGCACGCGTAATACCCGTATAAACTAGCTGTCGATTTATACCGATAGATGATCTTTGTAAAGGTGGCAAAATCATTGCCGTATGCACAAACTCAGACCCTTGTGATTTGTGTATGGTCATCACATACACATTTTCATGGCGCGGTAAACGAGCAGGATAGAATGCCCTAACTCCCCCTTGTTCATCAATAAATGTAGCTTTTAGCTGGCCTTGTTCATCAATTAGCAAAATACCAATATCACCATTAAATAGTTTTAACTGATAGTCATTTTCGCCAACCATAATGGGCTGGCCTGCATAATGACGCGTCGTCGGTTGAATTAACTGTTTAACGTAAAGTGCTTGTTCAATACGCCTGTTTAACTGCTCTACTCCATAAGGACCTTCTCTGAGTGCTGCTAATAGCTGATATTGAGCAAACGCTCGGTGTATAGCGATGACATCTGCACCTTGGTGCATCAATTTCAAATAAGTACCATATTGCTCTGCTGAGCGTTCAATTAAGGCCTGATATTGCTCATTCGTAAGGGTCATTAGAGCAATATCGTCATAACCTTTGTTCAGTGTTTGTCTGAGCAATTTAGTGTCATTATTATTTACCGCCAAGGCTAGCTGACCAATGCCACTACGACTATCAAATCGGTGGCTTTTTTGTAAAAATGCCACACTATCTGATAAGGCAAATTCACTGTTTTGACCCTGCAACTGTGCTTTGCCCGCAAAACATAGCGTGTTTAATTTATCACATAGCACTTGGCTATAACTTGGTTGGCTATTAAGTAGTAGCTGCTGACATAAATCACTCAAAACACTTCCAGTATCAACCGATGCCAGCTGATCTTTATCTCCCAGTAATATTAATCTTGCGTGATTTGGTAGGGCTTGCATCAACTTTGCTAATAGCGACAAGTCGACCATTGAAGCTTCATCAATAATTAACAAATCTAGATGCAATGGATTGAATTGGTTATGTCGATATTGATTACTTTGAGGGATAACACCCAGTAAGCGATGAATGGTTTGAGCTTGCTCAGGGATCAGCTCATACAATTTTTCATCTAGACCTAACTTTGCTTTTGCTCCTAAAATTGATTCACTTAACCTTGCTGCTGCCTTTCCTGTCGGTGCCACCAGCTTGATTGTCAGCGGTGCCTGAATATAAAGCGACTGCAAAATTGCTAATAATTTTGTTACCGTGGTGGTTTTTCCTGTACCAGGACCTCCTGTGATAACACAAAAACCACTAATTGTAGCCATTGCACAGGCAACTTTTTGCCAATCTATTGTTTCTTCTTGCTTACTTGGAAAATAGGCATTAAGTAATTTTTTCAGCATCTTTTGATCAACGCTTAAAGGCTGCTTTTGCATCAGTAAAAAGCGCTCAGCTAGCAATGCTTCATAGTTGGCTAAACGTGACAGGTATAATTTATCGCGAAACAAGACTAAAGGCTTGCCTTCTCCGATAGCAGGATGAATTGCAAGTTGCTGCCATATTACAAGAGCCTCATTGGCTAGCCATGGTGCTTGTGGGCTATCCAGTTGGCATATTTTCAATAGGAATGGGTCAAACCAATCAACGTCGTCAAAGACCAAACAGCTATGCTGTTGTTGCTCTGCTCGAAGTAGCAATAAAATGACATAAAAGTTTTCATCAATGCGTTGGTAGTTCAATAATTTAGCTAACCCAAGATCTGCATGACGAATGCGAGACTGTTGCAATAAGATATTTATATAAACATCATGATCAAAATCAATCAGTTCTGAGTCTGCAAATAAGTCAAGCTGGCTCATAATAATCGACCTTGTGTAAACAGTGCATCTAATTGCTGTAATTGTTCAGTACTTAATTTGTTAAAATAGATGCCTGCAGCATCAGGCAACGCCCGCAAAAACAAATAGTAAACGCCACCTAAATGAATTTGAGGATCATACTGTGCTAAACGTTGTTTTAGCAGCCGATGTAGTGCCACAGAATAAATCATATACTGTAGGTGATATTGATGCGCATCCATCGCTAACTTTAAGTTATTTGCTTGATAGTCGCTATGTGTGTCACCTAAATAGTTCGACTTGTAGTCCAAAATGTAATACTTACCTTGATATACAAAAATTAAGTCAATAAAACCTTTTAACAACCCTTTTACTTGATCAAATTGTAGCTGGCTATGTTGACCTGTAATAGCACTCACTAAACGATTTAACTCGTTTGCTTTTAATGGCTCAAGTGGCAAATAAAACTCCATCTCAACAAGGCAATCACGGGGGCTTAATTTTGCCAACTGCAAATCATTTTCCATGTCTAAAGGGCAATTTAAGCATGCTTGTATCCAGCCTTGCACCGATGCTTGCCACTGTTCATCAATATGATACTTATTTAAGCTTTTTTCTACTGCCTCACTCAGCGATAACTGCTCACCTGAGGGGGTATTGGGTGCGGTAAAATTAATTTGCTCAAAAATTTCATGTAAGCAACTTCCGGGCTTTGCCCCTTTAGGAAAGGTATACGAATTAAGCACTGCTTTTTGCATACTTATAACATTATCTGGTAAATCAAGCTGGTGGTTTTCATCCAACGCCCCCAGCGGTCGTTCATCACTATGGCTGTGGTAACTTAACTGACTAAAACTCGTTGCACGCCAATCACGTTCAATCGATATTGTGACAGGTTTAACCGTTAAAACTTGCTCAGGTGCTGTTTTGTTTGCCAACTCATCGCCTGAGTTATCATCAGTTGTTATCCAGCACAATGATATATCTGCTTGCCCATCACAAAATTTTTGTAGTGCTTCATGCCACTGCTGTTGCGTTTCAAAGGGTTGATTTGCAAAAAGTACGTAACCGACTGCTGTTTGCGTAATGCCTGGCTTTTTACTTCTACCAGCAGCTATGTTAAACAACCCTACATCACAAAAATGAATGGCACGAGTTAGTGCCACATATAACAGTCGAATATCTTCAGCTAAACGCTCTTGCTCTGCTTGTGCACTTTGTTCATCATCAGCATCGAGTGAATAAACTAACTGCCCATCTCGATGAAATACGGCATCACTGGCCTCTCGGTAACTACTTGCAAATGGAATATATACGATTGGGTACTCTAATCCTTTAGACGCATGCATAGTGACTATTTTGACTAAGTCAGCGTCACTTTCTAGTCGTACCTGAGCACTGCCTTGCTGAACTTGCTGGCATTGACTACTCAGCCAGCGTAGCACCCGCAAAGTGCCATCTAGCTCAATTTGTTTTTGCTGTAAAAGCTCAGCCAAATGACGATAATCTGTTAGCCAACGCTCAACGTTATACCCTGATGCTTGCCACAGTTTTGGCAATTGGTTTTGTACCAATAACTGCTCAAGCATTGCCATAGCGCCTTGTTTATACCAAAGTTTTTGTAGTTGTGCGAATTGATCTAAATACATTTGCCATTGCCGCTCATCTTCTCGCAGTTGATAAATTTGCTGATAGTTCAACGCAAACAAAGGGCTAACTAAAATACCTCGCAGTGCTGCTTCGTCATATTTGCCATGTAATACATCTAAAAAGCTCAAAATAGCATGGGTAATAGGCTGGCTAAATATACTATCTCTTGCTAAATAAACACTAGGAATAGCCAATTGTGCAAGTGCAGACTTCATTATGCTTGCTTCATTTCTATCTCGTACCAGCACGCATACATCACCGGCTTGCACTGCTACCGAGCCGATTGACGCCCGCCCTCTTTGCGCCTCACCCAATAGCTGTGCAATTTTATTCGCATATGTCTTGGCAAGTACTGACAAAGCTTGAGATTTACTGGTAACAGGGGACGGGTCTTGATATACACTAAATTGTAAAGAGGCACTGCCTAACGACGGGCATAAAAAGCTGTCATCTACTGACTTGCCTTTAGCTTTGACCGATACAAACGGAATGGCTTGATTGTAAATAAAACTATGCGCGTGAGAGGTAAATAATGCATTAACAGCTTTCACAACCCCCTCTGCGGAGCGATAATTAGTTGCTAATGTATATTGGTTTTGCTCTTTGACCTGTTGCTTAGCATGAATATAGGTAAAAATATCAGCGCCTCGAAAGCCATAAATGGCCTGTTTAGGGTCACCAATCATGGTCAAGGCAGTGTCATTTTTATCAGTCTCTTTGCCATAAATAGCGTTGAAAATACCATACTGAATAGGATCGGTATCTTGAAATTCATCAATCATGGCAACTGGAAACAACTGTACAATTTTTTGCTGTAATATATGCCCTTGTTCATTGTTTAATGCCTCAAAGAGCTGTCGCAATAAATCATCTGGGCTTATCAACCCATGTTGTATTTTATGCGATTGCAATAATCTACGCACCTCGCTCACACTGTGCTGCAAAATAGCAATGCTTAACCCTTTGCTTACTTGATTATGTAGCTGCGCCATTACATCAAACTCAGCCAACATTGGGTGCATAATAACACTTGCCCCTTTTTTATAATTCGCGGTATTTGACAAAGAGTCTTGCCCCCAAAGGGCAAAAGAATGTTTAGCACTACCAAATTCAAAATACCACTGCTCACTTTGGCAATATGTGATCAGGGCATCAATATTATTCGCCCTACCCGGCGCTTTATTTTTTGCCAAACCAGAATTTGCCAACACGCTAAAAAAATCACTGCTCAGTAGTACCTTTTTAAACTTGCTGGCTTGTTGCTGATATTGCTTTCTTGCTTCAAGCACATCTGCCAGCGCCAATTTGGGCGTGATCACCGCGTGTTCTTTAGCAAGTAGCTTCATCACTTTACCAGCCAGTGCATGAGGGCTTGGATAATGCTCTATAATAGCTTGTGTCGTGTCTTTATCTAACGGATACACAAAGCTGCGCCAATGATCTTTTATGGCTTCAAGCACTAACTCTGACTCATCTAATACAAACTCAAGGTTAAACGCAACATTCGACTCAAACGCATGTTGTTTTAACATTCGCTGACAAAAGCCATGAATAGTAAAAATAGCGGCTTCATCCATTGATTTTGCCGCTGCGTCTAACAATGTAAACGCGTTATGCTTATCTTCAATTTGACACAAAACACGGTTTACTAATTCATCATTGCATTGTTCACCCAACAGCGTGTCTCTGGCCAATAAAATACGAGAACGTACCCTGTCTTTGATCTCTTGTGTAGCGGCTTCCGTAAAGGTAACAACCAGTATTTGCTCTACCGACAATGGCATTTGTTGTTGTGCTGGCACTTGTAAACCCAGTAAGCAACGCAAATACAGCCCTGTAATTGTGTACGTTTTGCCCGTGCCTGCGCTAGCTTCAATTAAGCTACTGCCAAGCAGCGGCATACTTTGTGGGTTAAGCGTCTGCATATCGCTGCTCCTTAGCAAGCGCTACAATATCAGCTAGTAAGGCATGGCTGATGTCATGCAGTTGTTCACTTATCTGTTCAAGGCTTGTGTAATTTAAGGCTACATAAGGGTCTTCGCTTTCTCCATATCCTATATATTGGCCGCCATTAAACTTAGCTGCGGCTTTACCTATATCTTTGGTTGCTACAAGTTCATACGCTGTACTAACAAAAAACGGCATTGGTTGATTTAAACACTGTTGATAAAAATGTAACCATTTTTGTAAAAAGTCATCGGCTTGTTGTTTTTCTAACGGTGCAAAAGTTACTAGCTCGTCTAAGCCATAAATATACGTGTGTACAGGTTCATCGCAGCACTGTGCAATGCAATGCATTAAAAAGCCTTTCACCTTATCTTTGGCTTTGATACTGGCACTGCGATAAAATATTTGCTTGTTGTCATAGAGCGCATCTAGCCAACCTAGTAACATATAACTACCAACCATTAAACGCACTTCTAAAGGTGCTCTGGGCTGCTGCACTTGTGCTTTTAATTGCTCAACCATGGGCTGAATACGTTGCTGCAGGCGTGTTAGCTGCAGCTGTCCGACTGCAGCTTGAGGTAAATTACCTCGTTGGATTATTTGCTCAAGGTTAACTTGTTCACCCCTTAGCGCATAAGCAAGTAGTTCATCCAGATAATAGTAGCGCTCAAGCGTATCGAGCATAAATGGCTCTTCATCTTTGTTTATCACTACTTGTTCATTTAACCTCAAGCCTAGCGTTTTGGTGTAGAACGCTTTTTGCGGAGCCAGTACAGTAAATAAAAATTGTTGAATCTCGACTTGTTTCTCAATTGGCACGTTAAGCGGTAAAAGTGGTTTGTGCGTAATTTTTGTGTTTTGCATTAACCACACTGGGTTAAAGCTTTGTAAAGCATTATCGCTTAAGTAATTCACAGCATTAAAAGGTTGTAATGTTGCACGCTGAAGAAGTTGTTTTGACGGTTTGAGTGATGCGTCTGAGTATTTAAAGCTTCGGTCAAGGTACTCAAATAGCTCACTAACCAACACCGATGGCATCTGCGGTTCGTTATTAAAACATGAACGACCAATGTAGCTTAAATAAAAATGATCTCTGGCACTGAGCAGCGCTTCTAAGAACAAATAGCGGTCATCAAATTTTCGTGACCGATCACCTTTTTGCCTTTTAGAGTGCGGTACTAAGTCAAATCCAATCGGTTGTACCGTACGTGGATAATCTGCATCATTGAGGCCAAGTAGGCACACTACCTTAAACGGTACTGCTCGCATTGGCATTAAAGTACAAAAATTCACCGGCCCCACTAAAAAACGCTGACCAACACCTTTTTCTTGTACTCCCTGTTTGACTAAGTAACTTAATACTTTTGCCGATATTGGCGCTTGCATATCCAAATTATCGTCATGTTTTTGCAACTCATCAATGATCTTCTCAACGGTAAGTAAATCCCAGCTTTGCTCTGCTTGCGCATCATAAAACTGCGCCATCATTTGTCTTAATAGCTGAGCTTTATCGCATAGCCTTGCATCTTGATTAAGCTGTTGCTTATATTCTGCTAAAGCATTAACAAAATGCAGTAATTTACTCAAGCTATTAACCGCCATGCCTTCCACTAAATCAGCAGGGTAAATGCCATCAAATGTCATTTGTTCATCACCTGATGCAACCCCCAGCAACAGACGGTTTAATCCGTGTTGCCAAGTATTGAGAGATAATGCTGGGAGATCATGTTCAATTTTATGCTCAGCATTTAAGCCCCATTTAACACCCACTTGCTCAAGCCAATATTTCAACTGTGAAAATTCATGTTCTTGAACATTAAATTGACTTGCGATAGGTGTAACAGCTAAAAGGTCGAGCAAGTCTGACACGCCAAAACGACTAAAGGGCAAATTAACTAAGCTGACAAATGAGCTCAGTATCGGCTTTTCTTGTTCAATCGATAAATCCGCCAATGCATAAGGAATATAGCGATCACCCGTTGCTGCACCAAATACCGCCTCAATATAGGGGCTGTATGTACCAACATCGGGCATCATGACAATAATATCTTTAGGTGTTAAGTGTGGGTCTGCATGAAATAACCTAAGTAAATGATCATGCAAACACTCTACTTCTCTAAGTGGTGTATGGCAGTCTTGTAATTGAATTGAAGTATCATCCAATGCGATTAAAAGTTTACCTTGCTCATTAATAAACCAACTTTTATCTGCACTAAGTGACTGACCTTTGAACGCCAGTTGATATACTTCTTGTTGTACTTTGCCTAGCAAAGAATCGTCAAAATCGCTAATAAACCCATCAATCCATTGAGCGTCCAGCTGCACAAGTTGCTCAAAATAATCGCGCCCCAACTTGCCCCATGAGGACAATAAAGGGTTACCAATAACGTAATAGTCTTCTTGAGTACTTTTAGCATCAAGCTCTGGCATTTTTACGTACTTAGCAGCGATTTTTGCCTGCGTTTTTTCATCTACTAGGTCACCCCAATAATGCTCACTGGGGTTACAAAAAAATAGTAGCACCGTGGTTTTTTTACTCAGCGTTTTAAATACTTCTAACTGGCTTGAAGCCATTGCCGAGAGACCAAATATACACACCCGCTCAGGTAATTGCTCACTACTGACACTATCAAGTGCATCAACGAGTTGTTGATGCATATTCGCTCGGTGATAACTACTTTGTCCTAAAAACTGGGTATGCTTTACTAATCGTCGCCACAAATCAGGTTGCCACGATGCGATTGAAACATCGACATCATCAAGCTCATCTTTTCCCGTATCCCATTGAGCTATCCAATGTGGCCGATACATTAAATATTGATCATAAACATCCGCTATTTTTTCACATAATGCAAATAGCTTTAGACCTTCTGTGTCTTGATGTAAGTATTGACTTAATTGAATATATTTAGGGTCATCCAAACATGTTGGCAATATTGCAACTAACTTCCAGGTCATGTTTTGCTTATTGTAAGGGGATTCACTTGGCACATTAGGCAAAAATTGTTGATATAACTGCCAAATAAAACTCGAAGGAAGTGGAAAATCTACTTGCGCAGCAACGCCCAGCGCTTCACTTAAGCCTATTTTTAGCCACTGCGACATACCAGGAGATTGTACTAGTACAATCTCTTTATGAAATGGGGAACTTAATGGCGCACTTTTAAGTAAAGTATGAAACTGAGCTTGTAGAACCTCCATACGATTAGATTGAATTATGTGCAACATTATGTTTTTCCGAGCTATTTACAACCAGAATATGTGGGGGAGTTCAACTGGCTGTTGTAAATTGATAGGCTGTGAGCAGTGTAAAATATTTGCGTCTTAGATGATAGCGTCAAAATAAATCTATACCCGACTCATCATCACTGTCGAGTTTTTCAGATTGTTCCATAAGATCAAAAAAGCAGACCTGATCTCTACCTTGCGTTTTTGCGCAATACAAGGCTTTATCAGCTTTTTCTAAAACATGAATTGGAAAGTCATAAGGCCCAACTTTTGCGACTCCAATACTTACCGTTAGTTTATTCACAAAAGGAAATTTAGTGTTCCTAATTCTATCCATAAATTTATTTAGCACACTATCAATTTCTTCAAAGGTCGCAGGTTCAAAGACCAAAACAAACTCTTCACCACCAAAACGAAACAGCAAATCGGATGCTCTAAAAAAATTATGCATCGTTTGCGCTAAAATGAGTAACACTTCATCACCACATACATGCCCATAATTATCATTTACTTGCTTAAAATGATCAATATCTAGCATCGCAAGCCAAGAGACTGTTTCACTCTGTAATTGCCTGTTTTGGTTTGATTTTGACGTTTTATGGTGTTTAACTACTTGCTTTTCTACTAGTTGTTTGAACTTTCTATCAAATGTTTGCCGATTAAGTAAACCTGTCAGTTTATCTCGTTCGTTCTCATGTAAAATTGTTAAATAATTCTCATAAATACAACAAAATGCATTTAGCAAAACTTGGTCTGAACTGCTAAGCCCATTACTTTTGATAGCTATCGCACCAATTGCTTTATCCGCTAAGGTGATTGGTACCCACTTTGTTTCAATGCCGTCAATGCTTTGAATGGCTATAATACACGCTGAATTCAAGCATGATATTAGCTCTGAACATGGGTTTTCAAGCTTTTGTGATTGGCTCCAGTGATATTGCTTGCTTTTTGTTACCTGTAAACTTAAACAACACTCAACTTCCAAAGAGTCGTCCTCACATGTCGACTTATAAATAGATACTTGCTGACAGCCAATAAACTCATGAATGGTAGATAGTAAGCTTGATTCTAGTGAATCAACATCTCTGGTCTTCGTTAACTTAACAACCGAGTGAAGTAACGCTTCTTGCATAATTTGCCTTATACCAATTTTATTAAAACATTGGTCACGCTAGCGAGCTAAAAAAAGCCTTTAACCCTCTAAGATTGTTCATATAAAAAGCCTAAATAAAAGTATAGACAGAAATTTTTAATTATCACTTTGCATATAGTGCCATCATTGCTTCTGTGATAATAGATCATCAAAAACAAATTTTGCCTAGTCGCTAAGCCATTTATCTGTCGCAAACTTTGCTCATTTATTTAATACAATTAGGGCGTGTTGATCTTTGCTGTGTTTTGGCAAGGCAGGATCTTCGCCGCATTGTTACTCTATGTAAGTCAGGTGATAACGTAGAGAAATGCCCGAATAGCACTGTCATGGGCGATTAACATAGATCACTATGCAACATAGTCCATTCCTAGCAATAAAAGTCTTTGATTTGAACAAAATTCATACCTAAAAGATCAACAGCCCCTAGAATTACACGCAAAAAATCCAATACACTATGATGCATTGGATTAATCTGAGCTTATAAATCAAGCGGTCTTAACGCTTATTGTAGCTTTGCTTTTAGATAAGCTCAGCCAGCATATCGTCACTGTATGCGGTTAGCGGTTGTTGACTTTTTACCTTGCTGACATAGTCTGGGTTAGCAATAAATGGGCGGCCTATTGCCACTAAATCAAAGCGTTCATCTTTGAGAGCAGCTTCCGCAGTACTGGGTGTAAACCCGCCTACCCCAACGAGTGTGCCATTATAGAGACTTCGTATGTAATCAGACGCTTTTCCGCCCAGATAATCAAATTCCATACTGTCATCAAAAATCCCTACATGTACAAAGGCAAGCGTTTTATTATTGAGTTGTGATAGTAAATAATCAAACACCGCTTTATCTCGATTATCTGGCGCCATATTAAAATAGGCACCTGGTGATAAACGTAAACCCACGCGTTCACCACCCACAGCATCAACAACGGCATCAACTACTTCTAGCGCAAAACGTGCCATGTTATCCGGTGTCTCACCGTATTCATCTTGGCGCTGGTTCGATGCATAATGCAAAAACTGATCAATTAAATAGCCATTAGCACCATGGATCTCTACACCGTCAAACCCTGCTTCGATGGCATTTTTTGCCGCATTAGCGTAATCATGCACCAACTGCTTAATTTGCGCTTGAGATGCTTCCTTGGGCGTTTGATACTGTAAGTCTCTCATTCTTGGCACTGTACCTTCAATGCCAATCGCAGAAGGTGCCAATACATCACCTTCACCAAAAAAATACGGATGTGCGACACGGCCAACATGCCATAACTGCGCAAAAATCTTTCCACCGGCATTGTGCACCGCAGTTGTCACTTTTTTCCAGCCATCAACTTGCGCCTGATTAAATAGACCCGGTGTATTAGGATACCCTTGTCCGTCTGGGCGAATAATGGTTGCTTCACTAATTATAAGCCCTGAATCAGCTCTGCGGGCATAATAAGAGGCCATTGTATCTGTCGGCACCAAGTCATCATCTGCCATACAGCGGGTTAAAGGTGCCATTAAAATGCGGTTGTTTAAAGTAAGCGTGTCGTTGAGCTTTAACGACTTGAATAAAGTAGATGTCATGATTCCTCGCTAAAATTATTTATACGTGCTAGTTTTTGAATGTTTGTTCAAGATACACATTCTTGAATGCTCATTCAAGTTATATTTTTGAATAAATAATCAAGTTAAGTTATTATCCCAGCCAACATTTAAAGACTATTTCATTTATGAGAAGCGCAGAATTCGACAAAGAGCACGTCCTACGCCAAGCTATGACTGCATTTATGCAATACGGTTATAGTAAAGCTAGTATGCAAAAACTGACTCAAGCAACGGGTTTGCACCCTGGCTCAATTTATTGTGCTTTTAAAAACAAACAAGGTTTGTTACTGGCATCAGTAGAGCAATATCAAAAAGATAAAAATGACCAATTTGAGTCATTAGTTGCAGAGCATAACGATGTAAAGTCAGCTTTAAGCGCTTTTTTAAAAAATATTACTCACCCTTGTGCAAACAACGAGGCTACTAAATTTTGTTTACTCACAAGGACTTTGTCAGAAGTGGATGGACAAGATAAAGAAGTTAGCAAAGTATTGGCAAATAACCTTAATGCCTTTGAAAACTCTTTGGCAAACGTACTTGATAAAGCCATTGATAATGGAGAAATAAGTAGTACGCCTGATGCTAAAAGTCGTGCTCAATTTTTAGTCATGGGTATTTACGGTATTCGCACTTATTCAAGCACCAGTGATAACCAAGCAACACTCAGCAGACTTTGCTCACAACTACTTGATAATGTACTAAATTAACTTTTATCTTACTTTAAGATTACGGCTAAGCCATACGTGATTGTTAGTTTACAAAGATATAAATATTACCAAAAGCTCATCAACATTATTAAGTGACGATATACCTATTTTATTAAGAAATTGATCATTCTTGCGAGCTAAATGACCATTAACTGAGTTAAAAATGGCTCAGGTAGCATACTACATAACAAAATTTCTTGTTGGTTACTAAGCCATTTATTTGTCGCAATATCAAGGGTCTTACTCTGAGCTAAAGTTAATTAAATTCGATAATTTCCAGACCAAGCATAAATTGTCCCTCTTGCTCTTGAGCACAGCGCACGACATTTGCATGGGCATTTAATGGAGGAATAGCATCGCTGGTTGAATCAATATGTATTTCAATCATCGTGTTTGCTTCAACAGGCTCTGTTACTTCTATTGAAAGCCCTGTTGCACTTAAATCATGACATTTGCCTTCAAACGTTAGCCCTGACTCTAATAATGTCAGCCGAGCTTGTGCATTTACCATCATACGCATAAATCTTCGCTTATCTTCATGCAGCATTACTTCCCCCTTAAACCATTGATTTTAGTTTTTCTAATAAGGACTGAATGGCAAATGGCTTTATCACATAAGCATCACAACCAGCTTCATACCCTGCTTGTTGCTCTTGCTCTGATTCTAAGCCTGATACCATCACAACAGGAATATCCTTGGTTTCTGGCGTATTTTTTAACATCCGGCAGGTATCATACCCATCTAGCCCCGGCATACAAACGTCTAACAATATAGCATCGGGTTTGTGTGCTATCGCATTGGATAAGCAGCTTTTACCTGAATCAGCATAACTTAACCTAAAAGCATCAGATAAAGCCATGCTCAACATTTCAAAGTTAAAATATTCGTCATCAACCACAAGTACATGTGGTGTGTTATTCCTTTGTTCTTGAGTGGACATAGTTGATGTCACTTCCTTTTCAAAATCCAAAAATAGTTCCTCTTAATAAGGTAATTGGCTTGGAGTAAATTGCAAGCTTAATCAGCAATTATTCACAGTCCTTTAACGCATTCATCACCCGTTTAGCGGAGATGGGGTAAGGCGTGCCAAGTGTTTGCGCAAATAGTGAAACTCGCAACTCTTGTTGCATCCAAAAAATATCTTGAACATCATTTGGTAGTGGGTAGCCGTTTGGAACACGCGCTACCACTTTTTGATAAGCTTGTGCTACTTTTTCTAACTCTAAAACACATAACCTATCTCGGTTAGGGTCTACTGGCAATTTTTCTAAACGCTTTTCAACCGCTTTCATGTACCGTAATAAATCTGATAGTTTATTTGCCCCATGCTGACTTACAAATCCTTTAAAAATAAGTAGCTCTAACTGTGATTTAATATCTCCATGCGCTGTGATCATCGTTAAGTCAACACGCCCCTTCATACGTTTGTTAATCGCATGGGCAATACTTAATACTTGCTCTACTTGAGTAGCAATACTCACAACAACATCGCCAAGATCACCGCGAATGCGCTCTTTTACCTGCTCAAACGCCTGCTCATCACGAATATCGTTATGCTCATCAAGTAATGAATCAACACCAGCAGCAATGCAGTCATCAATCAAATCTTGTACTTTTCCAAATGGATTAAAGTAAAGTCCTAACTTCGCTTTATTAGGCAAGTGTTGCTGCAAATATTTAATCGGTGAAGGCACATTTAACAATACTAACCTGCGCAACCCTTTTTGATGCTGCACAGCTGCTTTTAAGGGGTTATCAAAAAGCTCTATCGCCGCACTGGTCTTTTTATCAACCAAAGCCGGAAATGCTTTTATCTCGTAGTTTCCTTGCTTTTTGGTATATTCGTTCGGAAGCTTACCAAATTGCCAATGCGTAATATCTTGCTGCTCAATGCCTTGTTGAGCGACTTTAGACAGTGTATCCGATACTCTACCTTGCAGCTTATCTTTTAGCACTTGCAAGTCAAAACCATGCGCAATAACTTCGTTATCATCCCCTATCACTTGAAATTGTATTTTTAAGTGTGGGTCTAACGCATTAAGATCCCACTCTTGTTGTTCAACTTTTACACCAGTCATACGCAACAAGCGGTTTGCTAAGCAATCTAACAGCGCGCCCTGCATTGGCTCTAGTGCGGCTAATACAGCATCTGCATAATTTGGTGCAGGCACAAAGTTGCGGCGTAAGTTTTTAGGCAAGCTCTTGATCAGACCACAGATTAATTCATGTCGAAATGCGGGCACATGCCAATCAAAACCTTGTTGACTTACTTGGTTTAAAAGTGCTATGGGAATATTCACCATAACACCATCAACGGCTTGCCCCGGCTCAAAATGATACTCCAGTGGCAGCATCAAATTACCTTGATGCCACACATCTGGATAATCAAATTCAGTGATTTGCTGAGCGTTGTGCTGCATCAACAATGCTTTGCTCATGTGCAAAAAGTGCTTATCTTTTTGCTTTTGTTTTTTCCACCAATGATTAAAGCCAGCACGTGTACACACATCTTCTGGGATACGCTGGTCGTAAAACTCAAATAAAGTTTGTTCATCTACCAAGATATCTCGACGTCGTGCTTTTTGTTCAAGCACCTGAATATCATCGATCAATGCTTGGTTATGCTGCAAAAAGCCTTCACTTTGTCCAAGTTGATGAGTAACTAACGCTTCTTTAATGAAAAGCTCACGGCATAACTTTGGCTCTATTTGGCTATACACAGTACGTTTACGCGCAACAATAATAAGTCCAAACAAAGTTTGCTGTTCAAAGGCAATAATACAACCAGGCTTTTTCTCCCAATGTGGCTCACTAAAACTACGTTTAACCACATGCTGAGCCAGTGGCGCGATCCAGTTAACATCTATTTTGGCATTCATTCGTGCGTAGAGTTTACTGGTTTCGACCAACTCGGCCGACATTAACCATTTCGGGCTTTTCTTAAATAAACTAGAGCCGGGGAAAATATGAATTAAACTATTGCGCGCCCCTTTATAATGCTGCTTTTCATCTTTTGCAGCAATGTGACTTAACATACCACTTAATAAGGCTTGATGGACGTTATCAAGCTCTGCTTGGTTGTCACTGTGTTGCATATTCATTTCTTGGCAAATGGTGTTCAATTGGTACACAATATCTTGCCATTCTCGAATGCGCATGTAAGACAAAAAATCCTTTTGACATAGCTTACGAAATTGTCCTCGTGTCAACTCATGCTGTTGCTGCTCGATGTAATACCATAGATTCAAAAATGACACAAAATCTGAGTCTGGGTGTTCAAAACGGGCATGCTTTTCGTCAGCTCCATTACGTTTATCTTGTGGGCGCTCTCGGGGGTCTTGAATAGATAGAGCCGCAACAATAACTATCACCTCTGTTAATGCCCCTAATTTATCTGCACTAAACACCATTTTTGCTAAGCGCGGATCAATCGGTAAGCGACTCAATGTTCGCCCAGATGGTGTTAATTTAGTGCTGTGGCGGCGCTTGCTCGGATGTACCGCCTCCAGCTCTTCTAATAGTGCAATACCGTCATTAATATTACGGCTATCAGGCGCTTGTACAAACGGAAACTGAGTAATATCACCCAAGCCAAGTCCAAGCATTTGTAATATAACCGAGGCAAGGTTCGTTCTTAATATTTCAGGGTCTGTAAATTCAGGACGTGATAAAAAGTCTTCCTCTGAATAAAGCCTAATACAAATGCCTGCTTCCACACGACCACAACGACCTTTGCGCTGGTTTGCACTCGCTTGCGAGATAGCTTCAATAGGTAATCGTTGTACTTTAGTACGATAGCTGTAGCGGCTTATTCTAGCTGTACCTGGGTCTATCACATAGCGAATACCTGGCACCGTTAACGACGTTTCTGCCACGTTGGTCGACAATACAATTCTTCGTTGGCTATGCGCTGCAAAAATACGGTTTTGTTCGGCATTAGATAAACGCGCATACAAAGGTAATACTTCTACCCCTTTAAGGTTACGTTTACTCAGTGCATCAGCCGTATCACGAATTTCCCGTTCGCCATTCATAAAAATTAAAATATCGCCGGGACCTTCATTGCACAGCTCATCAACTGCATCAAATATACCTTGTAGCTGATCATTTTGTGCTTCGCTGTCATTGCTCGCAGTATCTAGTACAGGCTTATACCTTACTTCAACAGGGTAAGTACGTCCCGACACTTCAATAATTGGGGCATTATCAAAATGATTAGAAAACCGTTCAGGATCAATGGTTGCTGAAGTAATAATTACTTTAAGATCAGGTCGTTTAGGCAATAAGTTTTTTAAGTAGCCTAAAATAAAGTCAATGTTTAAGCTACGCTCATGTGCCTCATCTATGATGATCGTATCATATTGATTAAGGTATCGGTCTTGTTGAATCTCTGCCAGCAAAATACCATCAGTCATTAACTTTACATAAGTATTATCTGACACCTGATCGCTAAAACGAATTTTAAAACCAACTTGCTGTCCCAATTCACAATCAAGCTCATCAGCAATACGGTTGGCAACGGTACGAGCAGCTAGCCTTCTAGGCTGAGTATGACCAATGTAGCCATCTACACCTCGACCAAGCTCCAAACATATTTTAGGTAACTGGGTCGTTTTACCTGACCCTGTTTCACCTGCTACAATCACCACCTGATGCTTTGCAATTGCGGCTTTAATATCATCTTTTTTCTGGCTTACAGGAAGCTGTTCAGGGTAAGAAACGTTAGGTAGTTGCTCGGTGCGTTGAACTTTGAGTGACTGACTTTTTGCAATTGCCTCTTCTATCGTGGCAACCACTTTGCTTTGTTTATCCGCATCTACAATTTTATTTGCGCCATGCAAACGCTTTTTAAGAATAAACTGATCTTTCTTTAGACAAGACGTTAGCCCAGCAAACAGCGGTCCTACACTCACTACACACTACCTATTTATCGTTAATTTAAGAGCGCGTATTGTATCAAAAACCGTTCACTGAGCCTATGCTCTAACGCAGAATATCTCGCTGTAAGTATTAAAAACTATACTCTAATTCAAACAAACCGATGGCCAGATGCATAAGCATCGTGCAAGTGTTTATCAATTGCGAGCAACACATTAGCCCGACTTATCACCCCCATCAACACCCCTTCCTCACCAACAACAGGGTAAAGTTTAGGCTTATTTACTGTCATTTTATCAGCGATTTGAACAATGCTATCATGTGGGCTGACACACACTGGGTTCGCTGTCATGACATCACCTACTACACTGTGTGATTCATTTTGATAGGTTGCTTCTAACATTTTTCTCAAACAGTCTTGTTCAGACAAAAAACCAATCACACGTTTATTATTATCAATAACCGGTCCACCTGACTGCGCACTTTGTAATAGTTTTTCGACCGCAGATTCTATTCGCATCTCTACCGTAAAAGTAACAGGGCGATGATTTAAGTAATCGGCCACTTTAATCGATTGCATAATTATTTGCTCCATTTAAAAAAAGCCAGCATTTTAACTATAGCTGGCGTGTATGGAATTGCCTGTTTTTTCAATCGTTTTTAAAAATACCCACATAAGTTTTTTGTGAACTAGACTTGCTGGCCCGATACATACCTTTGGTATTAAATGGCATACTGATATTGCCCTGCCTATCAACAATAATAACACCGCCTGTACCACCAACTGGGGCTAGCACATTGTGGATAACTTCATCCCCAGCCTGTGCAATTGATAGCTTTTGGTACGCAACTCTGGCACAAATATCACTGGCAACACTATAACGAATAAAATACTCTCCATGACCCGTTGCTGATACCGCACAAGAACGATTATCAGCAAAAGTGCCAGCACCAATCACAGGTGAGTCTCCGATGCGACCAAAGCGTTTGGCAGTCATTCCCCCCGTCGAAGTACCGGCTGCTAAATTGCCCTGTTTATCCAGTGCTACGGCACCCACTGTGCCCATTTTGTATTGAGCTGGTAAAGCGTTATGTGCAGCCTTGTATGACTTAGAATCCACTTTTTTTGCATCAAGTTTTTGTTTGGCTTTTTTCAGTGCTTCAAATCTATGTGGGGTGTCAAAATAATGATTGTCAACAAATTTAAAACCCTGTTGTTTAGCAAACTGTTCTGCCCCCTCACCGCTGAGTAATACATGCACCGAATCTGTCATAACGACTCTGGCCAAATCAATTGGATTTTTAATGTGCTTTACACCTGCAATAGCGCCAGCTTGTCTGTCTCTACCATCCATAATGGATGCATCAAGCTCGTGAGCACCGTCATAAGTATATACAGCCCCTTTACCAGCATTGAAAAATGGCGAGTTTTCCAGAATATTAATCGCGCGAGTAATGGCATCTAAACTTTCACCTCCGGCTTCAAGCACCTTAAAACCAGCCTCAACAGCCTCTGTTAACTTAGCGCGATACGCCGCTTCTTGCTCTTCACTAAAAAGACTTTTGTCAATTGTTCCAGCTCCGCCATGAATAGCAATAGCGATGGGCTTGGTTTGCGCAAAGACATTACTTGCCAAGGCCATGCAAAGACCTAACATTGAAATAAGCATACTTTTTTTCTTCATTATTTCCTCGGTAGATATGTAATTTGGATGAGTTGTCACTTACCACGCTATTATCAATTTGATTGCTAAGATATTAACTTGCAACAAAATACGACAAACTGTTGTTTTCTTTTTGTAGGCACAAAAAAAGCACCCAAAGGTGCTTTTTCATATTGACTAGATACTGTTATTTAAGCGTCTTCATTCAATGCTTTTAAACGTGCTAAACGTGCAACTTGATGTGTTGACGTTAAGAACGCAAAAATAGGTGCCAAGTAACCGCGCTTACGCAGCTCTAGGTACTCTTCATCACCTAGTTCATTTAGCTTACGCTCATCAACCAAGTAGATGCCATTAATATCTTTTTTCTCACCTTTAATTTCAACAGTTAACGTTTGTTGAATTAATAGTTCTTTGTCTGCTAAATGCTTTGTGAATGCTTCTGTAACACGAGAAAACTCTATGAAGTTCACTAGTGCTTCTTTGCGACGAGCTAAGTATTCTGTCTCTTTGCCGTCTTCAAATAGTGCATTGCCTTCACCTTCACCCACTAATGGGCTTGCTTCGTCAATCACGATACCGTACTGATCTTCTTCTGGGTGCTTAACTAAGCCAAATGGGTAGCGAGTAGCCGCTAATGGTGCAAAACCTGCGTTCCACTTGCCATCTTGCACAAATAAGTTTTCACCTGGCTCTAAACCAAACATAGCAACCGCTTGAAACTGACCAGTTTCATTGTTTTTCACAAACGCCATAGGGAATTCAGTTGCAACACGAGCAAACTCATGCGCTACCACAGGGATTAAGTGCTGTGATTTTAAGAAATCAACGTTAATGCCATTTTTTACCTTCGTGTTGGCATGTTTTTCGTTGTGTAAAGGCTGCACTTGTTGCTCCGCCATAATAGTACTCCATTCATTTATTTAATTATCACTTTTGTGGCCCTAAGGCTAAAGGTTTTGGGCACAAATTGGAAGTTAAATATTTATCACAGCGGCTCTGGCTGTAACCTCTCGTTTAAGAGATTAACTTTTGCGCATCAATATGCACACACCAAAGTCAATAATCACCTTTTTAAAATATGCCTTAGTCAACTTTCAAGGTTTCATTTATAAAAGCAAAGCTCCTACCTGCTGTATTTACTTCAAACATTTCTATTGCACCGCGTTTTTGCATCGTCACAAAAACGGTTTTACCGTCTACTCCACCAAAAGCAACGTTTGTAGGGTACTTACCTTGCAATTTAACCGTTCTCATTAGTCTTCCTTTTGGGGATACCACAGCCACCTGACCTGCGCCATATCGTGCAATATATAAGTTACCTTGCTGGTCAGTTCGCATACCATCCAAACCAAAGTCTGAAAACGCGATATGCAGCTGTTTATTTGAAATATTGCCCTTTTCATCAATATCATAGCGCCATACTTTACGCTGAACACTCTCATTGACGTACAAGGTTTTGTTATCAGGACTGACTGTTACGCCATTAGTGGTGCCCATATTGGCTTCCAATAATTGCACCTGTCCTGTTGCTTCTATACGCCACAAATTTCCAGAACTATGTTGCCAATTAGGATCGCTGGCAAACAAAACACCATTATCCATAATCGCTAAGTCATTCGGCTGGTTCATCTTCGCATTATGCGCAAATACGCTAAGATGCTCTGATACATTTTTGCCTTGCATGAGTGCATCATTGGATACGCGATAAATGTTATGATTAACGTAATCAGCTATATACATGTTGCCGTGTTTATCAAAACGTATCCCATTACCCACTGAGTCATTTGGCAATGTCATCAAAAGCTGAACTTTACCTTTTGAAGTTATCGCACCAACGGTGCCTTGCTGTTGATAATTGACAGCGTACAGCACCCCATTTCTATCGACGGCTGGCCCTTCAATACCTTCTGTAAACACACCACCTGCAATCCAATCCGTTGTTTCAAAAACCTTATTACTTGCATTAACATGTGTACTTAGTAGTACTAAACTTAATAGTATAAATTTCATATTTTTCCTTATTTACAGCCTAAATATAAGTCGCGCATTGGATATATGCCTGCTATCACAGTCTCATCTGTCAATGCTTGCAAACTAAGTAGTTTACTTTCTAACATTGCATCCGAAGATGAACCTTTGCACTTTGCAATAACCTCTTTAGAGTATTCTAAGAAGCGCTGTATTTTACTCACTATCTGATGGTGGTTTTGCACTAATATCGGTTTGCGCAACAATTTTTTATTAGTCTCTAATACCTGCTGCCACTGAAGTAATTGGCTCTCTATGAGCCCAAGTGCACTACTTTTTCCAGATAAATATCGAGCTACGTTGTTATTCAACTCTCTCACTTGCTCACTCTCAACTGCTAGAAAGTCTACAAAGCTGTTTAAATTTGCTTGCTGGTGGTATTGATTATTTAGATACTTGATATGATGACGTGTGTAGTAATGGCTTGGCTCTAGCATTTGCGCCATAGTAAAAAGTAACTGTAAGGTGTTTGCCTTATTTTGCTCATTAAGCTTTGGGTTTATCAAACTGCTAAACCCAGTATGTTGTTGTGACTGATGTGCTAAACCGATAACATTTGCCGCATAGTTATCGATAGTACCCAGCCGACTGTACATAGCAGAGCTATTGGTCAGTTTTTTAGCTGACCATAATCGCTCTGCAATCACAAAAAGCCTTGGCCAAATTCTTAAGTCAATATTGTCTGCTGTGACCATTTCACTCCAAATTGTTGCCTCAGCGCCTAAAATAAGCGCTTGATTCTGCTTTTTGAGTTCAGGAGGCAAAGTTACTTGTTGTGGCTTATTGAGTGAGTTCATCTGCAATGGATAGCGACTGTTTCCTATCATCACAGTGCCTCTTTGTTTCACAAGATCAAACTCGAATTTAAGCGGCCCCATCCAACTATCCATAAATGCGACTAATTGCATATCCTGTTTATTGACAGGATTTTGTACTGAAGCAACTCGATGGTAATGATCATTGAGTTTAATAAGCACTTGCTCACCCAGTACTAGCAACTCTCCTTTTACCTCACTGCCTTTTAAACGGTTAATAATAAAAGCAAGACTTAAAACTTGCGGTTGTGTTAAGTCAACAGCTATGGGTTCTTTTAAAGGGTCATTGCGGTAGTGATAATCACTATACTGAGGTTGATCAATATAAAACCCTGTCGACAACACACCGCTAAACCCAGCATTAGCAATGCGATATAATGAGTCGTGTCCGCGCCATGATTGTACTAAAATATCCTCGGCTAATTGGGGATGAAATATTTCATCCCACCCCATCATCACACGGCCATGTTTAGCAATTATTCTTTGTAACTGAGTATTGAAGTAGTTCTGTAAATCATGCCCATCTTGTAGCTGCTTTTGAGTCATTAGCTGTTGAATTTGCTCATTTTTAAGCCACTGCTCGGGCTCTACTTCATCGCCTCCTATGTGTAAGTATTTATCTGGAAAAATCTCTGTCACTTCTGCAAGTAGCTTATCAATAAATTCATATACTTTTGGGTTTGCAATATTTAACAGCGGCTTAAATACTCCCCAATGGCGCTGCATTTGGTACTCTTTTATATCCGCCATGAACTCAGGATAAGCCACTGCAATCGCACTGGCGTGACCGGGCATACCAAACTCCGGCACAACCCGAATACCCAGCAAACTTGCATAACGAATAATTTCTTTTACTTGCACTTGAGTATAGAAGAGCCCGTCTGAGGCATATTGCGTCAACTTCGGAAAAACTTTACTGTGCATTCGCCAACCTTGGTCGTCAGTTAAGTGCCAATGCAAAACATTTAGCTTTGCTGCACTCATACCATCAAGCTGACGCTTTATGGTATCAACAGGCATAAAGTGTCGCGCACTGTCAATTAACAAACCGCGCCAAGCAAATCGAGGGTTATCTTTAATTGAGAGCAATGGCAATACAATCTGTTGTGCCGTGCCTTTTTTGGCAAGTTGTACCAATGTCGTCAAAGCATGTTGCGCGCCAAATACTGACTTTGCTTTGATCCGCACTGCCCGATTATCAATCACTAACTCATAACTTTCATCATCGCCTAATTGCAAAGCACTTAAACGCTGCTCTGGCACCATTACTTCAATCGATATCGCGACAGGTTTATCACTCGCTTCTATCAGCATCACCTTATTTTTGGCAATGCGCGTAAAGTAAGTGGCTAATTTGGTGCGTTGGAATATTGCCCGTGCTTTACTAAACCCAGTAAAAGACACATTAACTTCATCTGTAAGCACCAACTCCCCCTGAGCGAGGTTGATATGCTTGGGCATTGGCATCAACACATTCTGGCACATGGCAACGGCGCTATAAATTAGCGAAATACTGAGAAAAAAAGCATATAGTTTTGCTTTGAAAAAGTTCAATTTATCACTCCTTATTGAACCAGCTTAG
Source organism: Pseudoalteromonas holothuriae (assembly GCF_945859825.1). Taxonomy (GTDB): domain Bacteria; phylum Pseudomonadota; class Gammaproteobacteria; order Enterobacterales; family Alteromonadaceae; genus Pseudoalteromonas; species Pseudoalteromonas holothuriae. Next base: position 125,721 of record NZ_CAMAPC010000006.1, on the reverse strand, counting down.
GTAGTAGATTAAGTGGCACTAACGCGCCATGGTGCTGAATAACCGTTGCGGCAACTTGATGGGCAAACCTCGCGGCATCATTAACTAAACCCTGCGTTAGCATTTTGGCTAAAAAACCAGCTGCAAAAGCATCACCTGCGCCGCAGGTATCAACCACCCGCTCATCATTCACTCGCTCAGCTGGCACAGTGATTGATGCATCATGACCTATGCTTTTTATTAGACAAGGTAAATGCCCCTGACGAACTACCAATGTTTGACTTGTCTCATGAGAAGCTTGATGAAACGCAAAAATGTCGGCCGGATTACTCGTGCTGTAAACTGCATACTCATCTTCATCAGTTAAAAATGCCAAGCACGTAAGTGCCATAACAGCTAAGTAAATTGCTTGTGGCTGAGTGTTCAACCAAACAGAGCGGCGATAGTTATTATCAAAAAAAATGACGCCCCCTTTTTGCTTAAACGTATTAAGTAACATAAGTAGGTGATTACGTTGCTGCTCACACAAAATGGCTAAGCTGATACCAGATAAATAAATCCCATCTACCCGTTTATTGTATAAAGCATCACTTAATGTTTCATCTAGATTAAAGTACTCTCTGGCGGCGCTTTGCGCGCGGTCAAAACTAAAGTTTCGCTCACCTTTATCATCAACTGTTATCTGGTATTTCCCCATCACTTTACACGAGTGAGTCACCACAAATTGTTCTGAAATACCGCACTCCTGCATAACCCTTTTAAACTGCTGGCTATTGCTGTCAGCCCCTATCGCCGTTGCATAATAGATCTCACAATCAGTCACATGACTTTGCTTTAATAATTGACTCAAATACCATGCAGTATTAAAGGTATCGCCGCCAAAACTTTCGCTGCCATCAGCACGGTGTTCCTGCATACACTCACCCAAAAAAACCAATGATTTGAGCTTATTTATCATGATGCTACCTGCTCTTCGCTTACATCTTTTTGAGGCGAACTAACATCGGATGAGCTCTTTTTAGTGAATACACTAACCAAAATACCTAACAATGAAGCACTACAAAGCGCAGGAATAATGGGATTACCAAAATAGCTCAACCATGAATGATTAGCCCCAATCAAAATAGCTGTTACCGAGCCACCCACTAAGGTAGCCAAACTTCCCTGCCATGTATATTTTTGCCAGAACCGACCAAGTAGTCCCATTACGCATAGTCCAGCTAAAACAACTGAGACCATTTTAGTTATGTAGGAAATAATGTCATTTGATAACAACGCCAACGCAAGTGCGGTAAATACCGTCATTAACATGGCAATACGAGAGACCAAGAGTTGCTTTGTTGCAGGGATAGTTGCATCAAAAAGCCACTGATAAATATCACTAATTAATACGCTCACCCCAGCAATAGCATCCGAGCTGGCACTGGATAACGTAGCAGAAATGCCCGCCAGTAAAATAAAGCCACCAATCGCCAACGGCAACGTATTTAAAGCGATATATGGAAATGCATAAGCTGCATTGTCTAAGTTATCGTTAATTAAATACGCACATATACCAATAACCGCGGGGATCAAAGAAAACCCTAAATAAAGCCCACCTGAAATAAAAAAGGAACGCCGAATGCTTTTTACATTGTTTGCCGCATATATTCGTTGCCGAAAAGAAGGGGTAGCCAACACACCAACCAACACAGCCAGTGACATCGACACAGCAGGGATCACACCAATACTTTGGTACGATAAAATACCATTGCTTGTAGCGATGTTATTTTGACTTAATGCACCCCAGCCACCAATAAAGTCTACGGCAAAATAAGCCATTAATAAAAAGCCAACAAACAAAATAATAGCCTGAATTGCATCAGTCCAAACCACCGCTGAGTAGCCTCCTAAAGTGACATATATCGCTAAACCAATACCTATGATTAGCTTTGCACTTACCTCACCCACTCCAGTTAACCACGCCAAATACATGCCCCCGCCAATTAGGTGCGCGCCTAACCAACCAATACTGGCTGCATAAATCAACAACGCTAATATTTTTTTTACGATTTCTTTATTATCGACATAGCTTGCAAGCTCTTCGCTCATCGTCGCAAAACCTTGTTGCCGTACGGGGGCAAACAGCCAAGCTAGTAACAATATCCCCAGTGCGCCACCGATCCCATAAAGAGACCCAGCCCAAGCATGTTGATACGCAAAACCTACCGCTCCCATTGACGAGCCAGTGCCAACCATAGTTGCCACCGTTGTACCTAAAGTTAAGAAAAATGGCACTTTACGCCCAGCAAGTAAATAGTCATCACTTGAGCGTTGCCACCTAGATACAAACCAACTGATCAACACCATACCAAGTAAATAGGCAACAAATGAAAGCATATATATTGATTGACTTTGCGACATACCTCACCTTTTATGCTTAAGTTGACTGCTATTTACACGCCTTTAAAGCAGGTCACATCGACCTCAACTTTACAATCTACAACAAGGTCAGCGACCATACATATTCTCGCTGGTGGATGCTGAGCAAAATACTCTGCAAACACTTTGTTAAATGATTGAAAATAGCGCGCATCAGTCAGTACTACAGATACATGGGTAACATGCTCCAATCCATAACCTGCTTCCTCCATGATCTCAATACAGTTACTAATTGCTAAACGCGATTGTTCAACAATACCGCCCTCAACAACTTCACCATCTCGCATTGGGGTTTGCCCTGATACCTTTAACCAACCACCTGCCTCAACGGCTCGCGCAAAGGGTAAATGTTGTCCGCCAGTCCCCTTACCACCTTCAGCACCTATTCTTCTTATTGTCATAGTAACCTCTTAAATTTACTCATCAGTAGAGCTGCGTGCTAAAAATTGCCCTGCTCTACCATAATTAGCGATTGTGTCTGTATTAGCTCCCGCCACGAAGCTCAAGGTGCCATTAACCCAAACATATTCTATACCCAACGCTTGCGCCTTAGGCTGGTTATAAGTTGCTTGGTCTTGCACCTTTTTAGGGTCAAACAGTACTAAATCCGCAAAGTACCCTACTTTTATTTCGCCTCGCCTTTGCAGTTTGAATCTTGCAGCTGGCAACGCTGTCATTTTATGTATTGCTAAAGCCAACGGTAGGGTTTTTTTATCATTGCAATAATGCCCAAGCACCCGGGGAAATGTGCCCCATAACCTAGGATGGGGATGAGGGTCGCACGGTAATCCGTCCGAACCAATCATACTGTGCTTATAACTGAGAAACTGTTTCACGTCATCTTCGAGCATACAATGATAAACAGCCCCTGCTGGTTGCAATTTTTTGGCTGCATCGAGCAATGACAACTGCCACTTTGTCGCAATATCATTAAGACTTTGCTGAGCCATTTTTGGATGTGATTTAGACCAAGTTATAAATATCTCTGTATGCTCTGAAACTTGATTTAAATCTAAGGTGCTAGAGCTGGCCGCGTATGGGTAACAATCACAACCAATATCTTGATGCTCCCGTTGCTTATCTAAGTGCTGTAGGACTTGTGCTGCACGTCCCCAATTTTCCTGTCCGGCACACTTAATATGAGAAATAACTAATGGAATATCGGCATGACTCGCGGTTGCAAATGCTTCATCCATCGCATCTAAAATCCCTTGAAATTCAGTACGTAAATGAGTGGTATAAATACCATCATAGGGTTTGACAACTTTAGCAAGTGCATTCACTTCACTTTGACTCGCGCCTTTGGCATTGTAATAAGCAAGCCCGGTACTCAATCCAAGCGCACCTTGAACCATTGCTGTATCAAGTAGCTGCTTCATTAAATCTATTTCATCATCTCTAGCTGGTCGAGTTAAGTCTTGCATCACATATGCCCTAAGACTTGTGTGACCAACCAGCATCGCTAAATTAACACTGGGCAGTGCACATTCAAACGCGTTACGATAATCGTTAAGATCTTGATATACGAATTTATTTTTTTCACCGAGCAAATTAATTGGATCAACAGGTGCCTCTCCTTGACGATAAGGCACAGCACTAATACCACAATTGCCAGCAATAACAGTGGTTACACCTTGGCTCACTTTGTTTAACATATGAGGGTTATTGAGCACCTCTAAATCATCATGGGTATGCACATCAATAAAACCCGGAGCCAATACTAGCCCCGTTGCATCATAATTATGTTTTGCTTGTAACTGAGTACAATCACCGATAGCAACAATGCTGTCCTTATCAATTGCAACGTCTATGACGTGTGGTTGGCTATTTGGCCCTTGATACACTGTCGCATTTTTTATAATGCTATCCACATACGAATCCGTCACAGTAGCTAATCTCCTAATGGAAAACGTTTATCAGCAGGTGGCATATTGCTGCTTTTATCTCGGTGTTGATCTAATTGCACTTTCAATCGTCGTAGCTTTTCTTTAGAGCGCTTTTGATTTCTAACCGCCACTTCACTTGAGAGAATATCCACAGCAGCCATCATGGCATAACGCGCTGCACTGGGCTTGAAAATGTAGTCACTCTCTTGGGTTTTTATTGGCAGATGAAAATCGGCCATCTTTGCAAGCGCACCACCTGGGCAAATAATCACCAGCTGCGCACCGTATTCTTTGGCTATTCGAGCACCATCCATTACATCTGGTGATACGCCACTTAAAGATAAACAAATCACCACATCATCTTTATTCACTGTAGCAGCAGCCATGCGTATCATCATTGGATCAGAATAAGCATTACTTAATACATCCAAGCGAAAAAATCGGTTTTGGCACTCTTGCGCCATCATGCTACTTCCCCCGCCAACACCAAAAACTAAGCAATGGCGAGTATTACAAATGGCAGTACTTGCTTGTTCAACCACTTGCTCATCTATCAAGCCCGCATTAAGGGCTAAAATCTCTTGAATTGAAGCATAAACATGGGAGATTTTTTCTTTATCAACTAAATCCTGACTCGTAAATCGCTCGCCGATCGCTGCAGATTGCGTAAGCCGAAATTTTAAATCTCGAACGTTTTCACACCCTAAACTACGCGCTAACCGTGTGATGCTTGCATGGCTAACTTCAGCCCTTTGTGCAAGCTCACTAATTGAGGCGCTGGCTGCAAAACTCAGCTCAGCTATAATCAGCCGCGCCACTTTTTCTTCTGCGGGGCTAAAGTGACCTAACCCCTCTTTTATTTTACTAATAATATCCAAAAGTGTTGCCTCGATTAAAAATGCGTTGAAATGGTTTTAGTGATAACCCAATCTCGCTCAACAATGCCTATTTGTCGCCACTTATCAAACGTTAAGCATGGGTGAGACGTAGAAAAACATACCATATCGCCAACATTCAGTGGATGATTTAGAGAAAAGCGCAACATAGCATGCTGATCCATTATTTTTTCAACGTATAAATCACTAACTGTATTTTTTAAATGCTGATCTCTAGGTGAATAAACCAATTCAGCGGTAGGTAACCCTGCATCAAAAGCAACATCTCGCTTACCCATTCCCACAATCGCTAAACCATTTTCAGGCACAGACATAACATAAGCCCAAATATACAAACTCGACACTAAGGAGCCATCTACGCTATTTGCAAATTCACTGCGTGCTAATATGGCTTGCTGCGCATTTTGGTAAATTCCAGTATCATGAATAAGGTAACAACCGGGACGTATCACTAGCCTAAATTGTTTTTCGCACTCACTACTTACCAAAACTTTGGTGACAATGTCATACCAAGCAGAACCCGCACCTGTAATAATCGGTTCAGGTTGAGCAAACACGTCTTGCTGATGTAAGCGTTTTGCCTGTGCAACAACATCTGCTACAAACTCTGCAACACTCTGTGCTGCATTTTCACCACTAATAACCCCCTCATAAAAGCCTAAACCGGCTATTTGTAAGCACTCATATTCACTACACGCCAATATCAGGGTGTCGATATCATCTACTGAGCGACAACCACACCGGCCACCTACAACACCAAGCTCCAACACAATATTCAGCTTGAGGTTCTTACTTGCAAAAAACTCACCTAACGCTTTTGCGTTATCAACAGAGTCAACAAAACAGTAAAACTCTAACCCTGTACTTTTTAGCAACTGTGCAATAAGTTCAAAATGGTGACGGCCCACTAATTGATTGGCTAATATAATACGCTCAATGCCAGCACCAACCGCACTCAACACTTGGGGTACATTAGCTAAAGTGATCGCCCAAGCTCCCGCCTCTAATTGGTACTTAAATAACTCAGGTGACATGGTAGTTTTACCATGCGGAGCAAGTAATACATTATTTTGACGAGCAAACTGCGCCATCCACTGTGCATTTTGCCTAATCGCATCTTGTTTGATCACCGCAACGGGCAAGCTCACCTGCTCTTTAAAAATATTCCATCCCTGTTTGTACAATTGCTGTGGGCTTCCCGAGCCTTTTAAGAATTCAGACATTACTTATTTAGCATCCTTTAATATTAAAGCGGTTCCATTTTAGTGATTAGGGTCTGTTGATCTTTGCTGTGTGTTTTTGCAGCAGTCATTCGGGTATTTTGGCAAGGCAGAACCTGCGTCGCATAGTTATTCTATGTAAGTCAGGTGATAACGTAGAAAAAATGCTCGAATGGCGCTGCCCAAAGGGTTCAACCAAAGGCTTCCACTACTTTGTCATTCGCAACTGACATAAATTATTATGCTGCATTACTCATTTCGCGTAATGAAAGCCTTTGATTTGAACAAAATTCATACCTCAAAGATCAACAGACCCTAACAGTTCGTGCGTTATAACTATCCACTGCCTTTTTAGGCATTGCTAAAACCAGTGTGTTATGAACCTACACACTGGCTTTAGTTATGATGTTAAAAAGTAGCACGCACACTCAGAGCAAAACGTCTATCCGTCGTGAAATTAAGCGCTTGTGTCTTGGTGCCTGCTTGGTCCATCTGATACTCAGTTTTGGTTTCCGTATCGAGCAAATTACTTGCTTCAATACCTACTTTCCAATGATCGTTAATAGTGTAATACAAGCTCGCATCCATCATGCCCGAAGACTTCGCATAGGCTGGTACATACTCTTCAGACTCACGCAAAGTTAACAGATAGTCAGAGCGCCATGTGTACGCCAGTCGAAATGAAATATCTTGGTACTCGTACATACCAATCACATTGAAGTTTTTATCTGAGTAGCCTTGCAGTGGCAGGCCGCTAAATACACGGAAAGTATTACGATTATCATTGAGTGGGTTACCATTTTCATCAAACCCTAATGTACCTGCCGCTACTTCATTGGGGTCTTCAAGTCCATCTTGGTCGATATAAGTGTAGTTAAACTGTAAGCCTAAACCACTCCAAACCCCAGGCAACATATCGTAAAATTGTGAGTATGAAAATTCCACACCGCGAAGTGTACCTGAGCCAGTATTCGCAGGGCCATAAGCGGAGATATCATAAGTTTCATCGCCGTAGGTCACGTCCAAATCAAATGCTCGACGACGAATAATGTTATCTAGCTTCTTGTTAAATAAACCAACAGTAATGTATCCCGCTTCAGCAAAATACCACTCAGTACTTAGGTCAATATTAACCGCTTCTTCAGGTTCTAAGTTCGGGTTTCCAGATAAGGCTGTTAATTCAAAGTTATCGAGACCAACAACAGGGTTATTCACGTCATCATAATCTAACCCAGCAGTTTGCAATATGGGGGTATAATCAAGGTTAATAATATTGATGTTTCTCGCATCTACTAAGCTTGGGTAATATAAAGCTTTTGATGCGCCAAATCGAATGACCACGTCCTCTGCAATACCAAAACTCAAATTTAAACTTGGCAGCACAGTGGTGTAATCCGTCCCCTCTACTGTACTTAAATCAGACTGCCCACCGGCAATGTCATAGTAGCGTTTGTACTGCGGCTGTTGCATCACGCTATTCAATGACGTACCTGCATCTCCACGCTTTATTTCCTGAGGCTGAACTAACGCGCCCGTTGATTCAAGCTGGTAATTTACATAGCGTAAACCAATATTACCCACAACAGGAATATCTTGGAATTCAAAGTCAAAATCGCCTCTCACATAAAACTCTGTGCGCTGTTCATTAGTAGAACTAATATTATGTGCAGCATAGGGGCCTTCTATACGATTTGGCTTATCTTCGTACGGTACATAAGTGCCTGAACATACTCCGCCATTTTCAGCACTGCGTGTCGCGTTATGCCAACCATCTTTACACCCTTGCCTTAGTGATTGTGCATAATTTTTTACTAAATCCATTTTTGGAAAAAGAAAGTTATTCACATTACCCTGTAATACTTCCCCATGAAAGTAGTCTGAAAAATCAACACGCTCAAAAAGTTCAGGCTTATTAATAGCTGCAGCTGCGTTTCTGTCACCTTGTACCCAAGGCGTACCTATTGCAGACCACCCTTCATAGTCAGTATCACGAACTTTTAAATCTTTATCTGAAGCATATAGCCCTGCGCTAACACTCGTAAAGTGACCATCTAATTCATATTTAAAATCCAGTTTGAAACTGTCAGACTTAGCAGTGTTGTGCTCAACTTGCTCCATTCCACTGCCTAAAAACACATTAGGAACAGGCCCATTCCAGTCTTCATTTGGCGACCACCCAGCGGTTAAGATATTATCACTCAAAAATTTAACCGTAGGACGTGAGCCTCGCATATCTAAAAAGTAGGGCGACACAACATGAACATGGTTACCTCGGGTTTGACCTGACATACTGTAGTTTTCAACTTGCTTTTCAGCGTCTACATGTTGATAGTCAAAGTCTATGGTTAGTCTATCTACTGGCTTCCACGTCAGTTTAAATGACGTATCATCGACAGTGTTTTCGTTATGATTCCATCGGCTACGATAGAAAAATGGCGTCTCTGGAGAAACACCTAGTGCAATACCTGATGTGACAAAGCTACCCTCGGTTGTAAGCGGATAGCCATTTTGCGCATCGTCCTGCCAATTTTGCGAAGACCCCATAAAGCTTTTAAAACCCTGAGCTGCTTGACCTATTTGTCGCTCGTTCCATTCAAGTGATGCTTTTGAATGAATATGCTCAAGTGTTGCAACAATCGTTTCATCTGTATTTGACCACTGCACAGACGATGTAAGACCCGTTCGCTTACGGTCGTTCGTCGCGGTACTCATATGAATAGCAACAGGCACATGCCATATACTGCCCGCTGGTTGCCCTGGTAAAGCGGGGCCATCTACAGGTGAGGACGAGTCTACACCTGTAATGCCACCCCATTGATCCAAGGTCGGAACAAAGGAATCGCCTCGTGAATGGAAGTTGCCTAAACCAACACCATCACCACGCGTTTCATAATCTGATTTTGAAGCAGCGATTAAGAATCCAAACTTACCCGCACTAGTTTGCCAATTGTCTGAAAAAAGTGCAGAAAAAGAAGGTGTTACTTCTTCTCTAAAATCGCCGTAGTTGGCTTTTGCATTAAAAGAAATTAAACGTTCATCTGAGTCAAAAGGTTTCCGAGTAATTAAGTTAACCGTACCTGAAATACCACCAGAGATAAGATCAGCGGTCTGGTTTTTAACTACCTCTACAGCTCCTAAAAGCTCTGCAGGAAAATCTTCATAACTTAAGCCTCCAGATGGATTAGCGCTAAATGCATCACGGCCATTCACTTCAGAGCGCACGCGGTCTAAACCTCGCACAAGTACACCAGTTCCTTCATCAGCATAATGCTTCGGATCGCTCGATGAAGCAAAACGCTCTATAGTAACACCCGGTATACGTTGTAGCGCTTCTGTAACTGACTTATCAGGCAGCGCGCCGATATCAGATGCGGTGATCACATCTTTTACAGTATCTGCGTAACGTTTTATATTTTGTGCACTATTAATACTGCCACGAATACCCGTTACTTCAATGACCTCAACATCAGCTGTTTTGTCGCCCGCATTGACATCGCTGTCATTTTGAGCCACTTCTTGAGCTGCAAGCAACAAAGGGCATAGCCCTAAAATTGCTGAGGATACAGCGAGGCTTAGCCTTGTCCGCTTCGATTTATTACTGCCGACGATATTGGTGATTTTTTTTGACATTTTTATTCCCCATTTGCTTATATTCGACCCAGTTAGGTATTGGTAGGCACACTAGCACTTAAAACCCAAAGGAGTAGCACTTCATCATTGTGAACTAAGTTTAACCATGCCTTACTGTTACTTTTTAACAAAAAAACCAATGAACACTCGTTACTTTTTAACACACCAGAGTAAAAAGTAAACTATTTTTTTGGTATAAAGTTAGACTTTAAATTCCTAAAATGCTTTTTAGTAATATTATTTGGCTCAATAACTCGCCTTTATTTTTCTAAAAAACACGCTCCATTTATTTTGAACATATAAATTAATATGAGATCACAACTTTTGTGTAACATCTTGGCTGAATCGCCCCAGGTTTGCCTGAGACTAAAGAAACTGGAACAATGTCGTTATACACAGCAGCTTGAATACACTTCTCTTTGGGCTTCGCTAGTATCTATTTCAAATAAACTGGGGGAACTCCAGAAGTTCTCCAAACAATGGGTTAAAAAGTCTCAAACTCAATTGATGGAATAACCCCCTAACAGCTGAAAAGTAACTCGCAGCTTTAGAAAAAAACTAAAGCGAACTAATAATATTATGAGGTAAACCGTCGCTTTTTTCGCTCAGGAAAAACTAGGCCGCAAACAAAAATAATCGCGAGTTTATTGATACGTGTAGAGCATTATTGTGTGGGGTCTATTTGTAATGGGCAGCCTATTGCACCTTTAAACTATTATGCTCACAAACTGCTACAGCACATACCAGAGCGTCTATCTAACCGCAAGAAACATGATGCTGAATTGATGATACTCATTCGAGGAGTCAAGTTGCACACCGTACTGTTGAGCGATGGATAAGAGGTATGGATATTCAAGGTGTTCGCCTTGCTAAAGCATGCTAAACAACCTGATCAGCTTTGAGTCGCTAATATTACCTATACTGGCACTTGGAGCGAGTTTGTTTATATTGCTTTGTGGTAAATGTTTTCTCTCGATATATTGTAGGTTGGTATCAACGGCAATGAATATGGCCTTATCCTTGATGCGTTAGAACAAACAATTTGGCATCGAAGCGGGCTCTAAAAACTAATTCATCATAGCAATAAGATAAACAGAGCAACTTGCTGAAACGATAAATAGATTATTTAATAACAGAAATTATCCTCCGTAATGGCGCAAGAAAAAATATTGATACTGTTGAATATGACACCTTATAATGGGTTAATTGGTTTAATCATAAACGTTTACTCTCTTCAATTGGCTATGTGCCACCAGCACAATATGAAGTAGACTACTATGATAATTTAATGGTGTCAGGTAAAGTGGTCTGACTTACACAAAACAGTCTCCGATGAAATCGGGGCTACCCAGTGTTTTAAATCGGTAAATTTGATAATGTTAAATTATCACCTTTTATATCCAGCTAAAATTTAAGCTGTTATATCAACTTTATTAATTAAGTGTTCTATTCTGAGGCAAGGAAACCTTGTCGATAGCAAGCTAAGGGTTTCGCTATTTATTTTTCTAAATAGCGAAATTTATAACGCAACTTACGTAAGGTTTAGCCCCTCTAAGTGATGAAGTATTACTTAAGATTGGTTTAATTTAGACATAAATCATAGAGAGCAGTATGAATGAGTTAAAAATACACAAAAATATCACTATTAATAAGTTAAAAGTGCCTGGAACCGATAAAAAGGTTTACATTATTGATAACTTTTTACATGATTTGGATAGTATTTTAAATTTTGCTTATAACATTGCTTATTTTAACCCTATGTTTTCTGATAACTCCTTTTACCCTGGCATTAGAGATCACATGCCACAACCTTACCTAAGGATCCTGAAAACTTTTTTCTTAGAGCATATACTTCCCGATTTAGGTTCACAGTATAATGAAGTAAAGCTTCACCGAAGTTTACTTTCACTTGTAACATGTAAACCAGAGCAGTTAATTATTCAACAAAAAATGCCTCATATTGATACTTTTGATCAACAGCATTACGCATTTGTACATTATCTATCTCAGCAAGATTTTGGTGGTACGAGCCTTTATAAATACAAGCCAGATAATATCATCGAATTTCACGAAGAACATTCACCTATTCTAGAAAAGATGGTTAACGACATTAAAAATACACCAGAAGAGCACTCTGGTTATATCAATAATAGTACAAGTATTTTTGAAAGAGTGCTCAAAGTTGATGCTAAGCCTAACCGCTTAGTTATTTATCAAGGAAACCTGTTACACAGTGCCAATATTTTATTAGATGATAACGGCTACAATAAAGATCCTAAATGTGGAAGGCTTGCAATTTCATCCTTTGCAACTCTTATTAAGGGCTAATTTAGGGTTACAGTTAATATATTATAACGTTTAAAGTACTTATAAAGCTGTATAGATGAGAAACATATTATATAATATTGTTTCTCATCTATGCATTAGATATTTTGAAGGCCAAACTTTTTTATCTTCTCTAATAAATCCCTATGTTTTGGCAGCTTATTTTTAAGAAACTCATCTATTTTTTCCTTTCTTTCAAAATATTCAGCCATGTCACTATCAGTGGCCTTTCTTTCCCCAATTACATCTGTGCTATAACCCATACCGTAGAGCACGAATAAAAAGTTTTCTAAATAAAAAACCTCAAACTGGCTAAAAAAATCGTCTTTCACTGGTACAAAGTCTTTCCAAAGGGTAAGCCTATCTTTTAGCGTTTGAGGAATAGTATGACTTTCTTTATTTTCAATCCAAAATGAGGAGTCGGTTCGATCAGAGATACAGTAATGTAGCTTGATAAAATCCACAACCCTTTGCCATGCATATTGCATTGAATGGTTAAAACGCTGCTCTAAATATTCAATTTGTGATCTATTATGTGGGAAACGTTGAGTCAAAAATTTAGCACAAAAGTCTGTAAGTAGAATAGATGTAGCTTCTAATGGCTCCAAAAAGCCTTGTGCCAAACCTAAAGCTACACAGTTTTTATGCCAAAACTTTTCTCTAAAGCCTACCTTCATTGAAATCTTTCTATAGCTAAGATCTTGGCATTTCTCGCCCAAATACTTATCAAATTTTAACTTCGCTTTTTCATCTGTGATATGTTTGCTGGAATAAACAAAGCCCACGCCTCTGCGCGAAGATAAAGCAATATCCCAAATCCACCCTGCTTGATGTGCCGTTGCAATAGTGTAAGGAGGAATATTGTCTTCAGGCTGCGTAGGAACTTGCACAACAAGTGCGCTATCTACGAGTAGTGAATCAGCAACACTGATAAAAGGAATATTAAGCGTTTTGCTAAGCAAGATTGAATCAAAACCAGAACAATCAATATAAAAATCGAATGCGAGTTCTCCATGTACATCTGTGATCAGATTAGATATAAATCCATTATTGTCACACTTTACAGCTTTTACATTCGCTAAAATATGCTCTACTTGGTATTTTTCTTTTGCATTTTTGGCAAGTAGCTGAGCAAATTTTCCAGCGTTTAAATGATATGCATATGCTAAGTCAGCTTGATATTCAGGTGTAGTAATATCTTTTGGCGCGAGTCCATGTTCACAAATTAGATGTTGAGATGACAAATTGTGCGCATAATGTTTATCCGTATTCTTCTGATTTAGCCAATGCTCTGTTAAAATCTTAGCATGACTTGAATTGGGGACATCAAACAAATGATGATAAAAATTTCCATCTCCATAAGTATTTTTATCCATCCAATTTACAAACTTAATTGACTGCTTAAATGTCGCATCACACTCTCGAATAAAATCGGTTTCACTAATTCCAAAGTTTAAAAGTGTTTGACGAATATCCGGTACAGTGCCTTCACCAACACCTATTGGAGGAATATCGGGTGATTCGATGAGTGTTACTGATACCCCCTCTCTTTTTAATAACTCTTTACCTAAGTGGTTTGCAGCTAACCATCCCGCCGTTCCACCTCCCACAATGACAACTTTTTTAATATCCATAAAACACCTAATGGCTATATGTAGAAACTATAAATGAACACTCAACTTATAATAATAAAAAAGCCCAGCAAATGCTGGGCTTTTCTAGTTACATTTCCAATTAGAAACGAACTGCTACGCCCACTTTGTAACGCGCTTCACCTTCAAAACTCCAAACTGGGAAGTCATTTAACAAGTCAGGGTTAGGTAACGTTGTTGACTCATGGTTGTTACCAAGCTGAACGCTATCTTCTTCTGTTAGATTTATACCTTCAAATGTAACATCTAAATAATCAGTCACTGAGTAAGTTGCACTGAAGTCTAACTGACCGTATGCCTTATGCTCACGGTTACCATACCAACCTGGTGCTTCACGAATAATAAATTCTGAACGCCAGTTGTAAGCTAAACGAGCAGAAAAGTTATCTTGCTCATAGAAACCAACTAAGTTGTACGTATTCTTTGATGAATCAGAGAATACACCCACTCTGTCTGGATAATTTTCAGCTGGAGCTTCTGTATCAGCATATGTGTAGTTAAATGAGTAACCAAATCCATTATCGAATGCATCTTGTACTTGGAACTCAATACCTTCGATTGAGCCACCACTACCATTTGTTGATTTACTGACAGTCCAGCAGTCATATACACCAGCACCACAAGGCGGTTCGCCTGCATCTGGGTTGTTTTGGTAAACAGGAATATCAATACCAATTTGCTGGTTAGTTTGTTGCTGCGTAGAAATAAATGAACTTACATCTTTAGTGTAATAAGTTAGGCTTAATAGACCATCAGCGCTAAAGTACCACTCAACACCAATATCTGCTTGAAATGCTTTAAATGGATTTAGACCAACATTACCAGATTGTAATACTTCATTAAGTGGACGGTTATCTGTGTAACCCGCTAAGCTTCGTGTTGCAAATAGGTCAGCATAGTTTGGACGAGAGATAACTTGTGCCGCTGAAGTACGTAAAATTACATCTTCAGTTACATCAATAGCCATATTGAAGCTTGGTAAAAACTCACTGTAATCAGCTTTATCGGTTGTTAACGTTGTCGCGTACTCACCAGTTGCACTTAGGTCATAGTAATCAGACTCAATATCTGTTGATATATAACGTAAGCCAACATTACCGCGAATACTATCATCACTAAACTCAGCCATTACATAAATTGCTGTATTCTCTTCCTCGACAGTTCCATACCCTTGAGGTCGTTGAGTATACCCTTCTGTCATAGCTAGAGAATCTGCAATCATGAGCTCCATATTTGGCTCAGGTAATACAAAACCACCACCTGCAGATACTGTTCCAGGGTAGTATTCAGAAGCGCTTCTCATTGGACGAAGGTCTGCATTTACGTTTGCGCCATTCTGGTCTTGCGTTACTTTATGATCAGCATAGCGGAAGCCAGTTTTAATACCGGTGATCACACCTAAATCTAACGGAATTTCAAAGTCTAGGTTGAGGTATGTTTCTTCATCGTTATCAGGGTTAAACTCTGGCGCCCAAGTTTGCGGCCCAATGCTTGCAGGAAGGATGCTTGCGTTATAACTCTTATTCGCAATATTGTAATTAACAACATCGCCAGTCATATCAATTGTGCCATTGAAATCTGCAGGATTAGTCGAGTACTCTCCAAAGTTTGCTGTCGTTACAGCACTTTCCGCCTCGGTTTTACCAATGCGGCCTTTGAAAATAAAGCTATCAGCTTCATATTGCCAATCGAAATCAATGGTATCTGATTCCATGCTTGCTTTACGTGCCCAAGTTTGGAAAAAAGCAGGGCCACTGCCATTGCCAGCATTTGTTACGTTTGCATATACACAGTTACCAGAAAGGTTTTGCTTTTCACAAGACCCTTCACCAGGGAAAATAATAATTTGCGTATTTGCGTTATTAGCACCTAATTCAAGGCTTGTTAAATTCAAACCTAATAGCAGTGATTCACTAGGTTGATACTGGAATGCAGCATAAAGTGCAGTTCTTTCTCGATCTTGCTGGAAAGTTGTTGGTGCCATCGCACCACTCCAACCACCTGAAGACTCGATACCATTACGCTGATAGTCAATTTCAGATTTTGCACCTGAGATTAAAACACCAAAGCTTTCGTCTTCATTTTTCCAGCTATACAATCCAGAAACTTCAGGGTCGGTTTTCTCGGAAACTGAGCCGTAGTCACCTTTAAGGCTACCAAATATTGTGTTTGCATCAAGGTCAAAAGGCTTACGCGTTTTAACAATTACAGTACCACCGATGCCACCTTCAACAATGTTCGCCTGTGAAGATTTGTATACTTCTAATCCACCAACTAACTCAGAAGGTAATAAAGAGTAGTTAAAGCTTCTATCAACCGCCTGTTGATCAAACCAACTTGTTGAGGCAATAGAATGGCCATCTAATAATGTGCGCGTTAATTGTGCTGATGCACCACGAATTGAAACTTGTTGGCCTTGACCGAATTGACGAGAAACACTCACACCTGAAATACGTGCTAATGATTCACCTACATCTCCGTCTGGAAACTTACCAACATCTTCAGCAGTCACAACGTCTACAACTGAATTCGCAAAGCGTTTGCCGTTGATGTTCTCTTTATTTGAAGCGCGAATACCACGCACTTCAATTACTTCAACATCTTCTTTTACTTGATTTTCGTCCGCAGCATAAGCAATGCCAGATACGCTCGCACTAAGTACAAGACCGACATTAACTGCTAGTAAGCTTTTCTTAAAATTATTAGCTAACACAGGATTCCCCTTGAATCATTTTGTTGGAATTTTATATCACTTCTGCCCAGTGATGATGACAACGCTGTCATCTAATAACAAACCATACACCGTAAATTACAAATTCGCTACATGTTTTTTGCTGAATTAATCAAATATTCTTCAACAATAAAAACAAAGTATTGATTTTATTAGCTTTAAAATTTACGTAGTTATGGTTTGTTACAAAACCAAGGGAAATATAGCATAAATACTTACTTTTTGGGGACAGAAATTTGCTTGTTAGAACAAAATAGAACCGATGTTATGACTTATATATCAATATTGTTCTATTTGCGAATAGATTCAGAAACTTTGGCAGAAGTGTTCAAGGGTGACAATACGCAAAATGACAACGCTGTCATTATAAATTTTCATGTGGCCTTTGTCCATTAGAATCACCTATTACCATACAAAAATAACCATAATCTCCAAAACAGCATAGCTCACCACTGCTCTAGATAAGCAAGTTTTTCCAAACAAGCCTGCTTTTAAAAGTAATACTGGCTGACAAAGTGTTTTCTATTTCAAAACCCTTACCGAAACCTGAGTTTAGATGTGTATTGTGAAAAAGGTTTGCGATGAGAGTGCTATCAATCAGATTAAATATGTAAGGAACTAGCTATAAAGAGCATTATGTTATTGAGGAAGTAGCAGCACCTTACCTATTAAGACCAGCAAAGTGCTATATTTTACAAATGTACTATGGGCACCAAAATACCATAAGGTCTATGTCTGAATGATTAATAACCGCACGTAGTGGGATATCAAACTCAGAGCCTGGCTGCTTAGCCAACTCATACATTGCACGCTTTTCTTCACCACTAATAAGAAGCACAACTTGCTTAGCATTCGCAACACCATTTAAAGTAAGTGTCATACGCTCAGTAATACTACCTGTCACTTCACTTTGTTTTGCATTAATAGCGCATACAATATCAGTTGTAGTTAAAGCTTTCTCTAACCCATCTGCATGAGGAAACAAAGAAGCCGTATGTCCATCAGGCCCCATGCCTAAGATGGTTACATCTGCCTTACCTAATGACTGATATTGTACTTCACATTCAGTTTGTCCTGCCTGCGCTGTTGTAGCAGAATTTTTCATAGTGACAAAGTGCGCTTTTGAGGCATGATTTTGTAAAAGTGTCTCGTTAATAAATGCTTCGTTGGATTTTTCATGACTTGCATCCACCCAACGTTCATCAACCATAGCAACCGACACTTTATTCCAATCAAGCGATAAACCCGATAAATGACGATATGCAGGTGCGGGAGACGAACCACCAGAGACCATTAATACGGCTTTGCCTTTTTGTTCAATACCAGCCACTAAACTTGACTCAAGTAGTGCTGATAGCGCAGATGTTAATTCTTCTTTAGAATCAAAAAATCGCTCAGTTAGATGTGCCATTATGCTTTCTCTCCTACATTAAACCAAGCATGTTTGTTTTCTTGTAATAATTCATCCGCATCTTCTGGCCCCCAAGAGCCTGCTCTATAAAGTGCTGGCGTGCCTTTTTCTTGCCAACGTTCAACAATTGGGTCAATCCACTTCCATGCTTGACGCACTTCATCACGGTGTATAAACAGCGCAGGGTTATTTGCGGCAGCATCTAACATTAAACGCTTGTAGGCATCAGAGTGAAAACTCGAACCATATTGTTCACTCAACTCGATATTAAGCGTAACAGGCTGCAATTGCATATCTAAATTGTCCATGCGCTTTGACATCAATGTAAGCTGTATTGTTTCTTCTGGTTGCAAACGAATAACCAAACGATTTGGCTGAATTGGGCCCACAGATTCATCGTAAACGTTATGAGATACAGGCTTATACTCTACTACAATCTCTGCACAGCGTTGCTTCATACGCTTACCCGTTCTCAAATAAAACGGTACACCTGCCCAACGCCAATTATCAATATGCGCTCGAATGGCCACAAAAGTTTCAGTAATACTTGAACCTTCAGCTAGCTCTTCAAGATATCCAGGTACTATCTTAGAATTTAATTCTCCTGGTACATATTGACCGCGTACCGTGTTTTCATCAACCTGCTCTGCAATAAGCGGGCGAAGCGCTTCTAGTACTTTAAGCTTCTCTGTGCGAATACTGTTGGCATTTAGCTTATGAGGAGACTCCATGGCAACCAAACACAATAACTGCAGTAAATGGTTTTGCACCATGTCTCTGAGTGCACCAGCTTTATCATAAAAGCCTGCTCGAGATTCTAAACCGACCGTTTCTGAAATGCTGATTTGAATATTATCTATGGATTTTGCATCCCATAAGTTTTCAAAGAGCGCATTTGAAAATCTCAATGCCATTAGGTTTTGTACGGTTTCTTTACCTAGGTAATGGTCTATACGAAAGATTTGTTCTTCTAAAAAATACTGTGCTATTTTTCCATTAATTTCTTCTGCAGACGCACCACAGTAGCCAATTGGTTTTTCAACAACAACTCGTGATGTATCTGTTATCAACTGCTTAGTCGATAAGATTTCACAGCAGGTGCCATAAACCGCAGGGGGAAGTGACAAATAAAATACTCGAGATTTATCAAGTGCATCTTGCGCTAATATTGTGCGTAACTCATCCCAGTGTTCATCAGGTTCTGTGACATTGACAACCACGGGAACTAGAAATTTAGCAAAGGCTTTCCAATCTTGACTATTAAACTCCCCTTCACCTAAAAAAGACTTCAATGCTTGCTCTGCTGTTTCGATATATTCTTGTTGTTTACTTTGTTCACGAACAGTTGGCAAAATACGAGAGCCTTCAGGAAGGTTACCTTCTTGATATGCGCGATACATTGCAGGCAACAACTTGCGCAATGCCAAATCTCCGCCGCCACCAAAAATTATAATATCAAAAGGATTAAGCATAAATTACTCTCTACAAGGTTAAGCGCAGCAAAGCCGTTCTTGTGCACTGACTGCGCATTTATTATTAATGTCTGGCAATACCATATCTTAGCTTACCAGAGCGCCGCATATTCGCGGTATTGAATTCGATTGTAACAGTTCAAGCCAAGGTTAGCTGGCAATTCAAACCTAAAAATCATCTTTGAAGAGTGGCCATTGGAAGAAATACATTAGCCAGAAAATGAGCCTTAGGGGCACTGTAATTCCTCTCACAAAAATACAGGCCCTAAGAACTCCAGCGCTACCCGTTCAAAGGTATTTTTTTTCACATCAAGTGAACTGGTTGCCTCTACTAAAAGGCTAATTTTTTTCAATTATCGATTGTTTTTATAGTAGCTAATTAAACCAGCAGTTGAGCTATCATGAGGGTAGTTTACATCGTTTTGGGTCAACTCTGCCTCTATCGCAGATGCTAACCCTTTTCCAAGTTCTACACCCCATTGGTCAAATGAGCAAATCTGCAATAAAATGCCCTGACAAAAAATCTTGTGCTCATACATTGCAATTAAACGACCGACAGCTTTAGCATCCACGGTATCTAACAAGATAGAAGTCGTTGGCCGATTACCTTGATGAATTTTATGTGCAATTACAGCGTCAATTTGCGTGCTTGTTTTACCTTTCGCTGTTAAATCTGCACGTATTTGCAACTCATCAACACCACTCATCATCGCTTCTGTTTGTGCAAAAAAGTTCGATAATAAAATATCGTGGTGCTTATCCATAACAACTTGCGGTTTAACCGATGCAATAAAATCTGCTGGCACAATATTGTTACCTTGGTGCAAATACTGATAAAAAGCATGTTGACCATTGATACCCGTCATGCCCCAAATTAGCGGTACTGTTGTATAAGGCACAGGTTCACCAGTGAATGTAACGTGCTTACCATTACTTTCCATCTCACCTTGCTGTAAGTAAGCAGGCAACATATGTAATGCCTGATCGTACGGTAAAATAGCTTGTGCTGTGTGGCCTAAAAAGCTGGTATTCCAAACACTTAACAATGCCATAATTAGCGGAATGTTATTTTCAAATGATGCGGCTTTGAAGTGCTCATCTACTTCAAATGCGCCCTCTAGCACCTCAACAAACTTATCAAAGCCCAAATATAAGGCAATAGGTAGGCCAATTGCACTCCACAATGAGAACCGACCTCCGACCCAATCCCACATGGTAAATACATTGTCATCAGCAATACCAAATTCACGGGTTTTTTCTAAATTAGTACTCACTGCTACAAAATGCTTAGCAATCGCATCTTGCGGTGCATATTCTAAAAACCACTTAACAGCTGAGCGCGCATTTGTCATTGTCTCTGAGGTTGTAAACGTTTTTGACGATACAACAAACAATGTTGTTTCAGCCTGCAAGCCATCAAGCACAGTTGCTAATTGCACCCCATCGACATTAGATACGTAGTGCACATTAAGTGTGTTATCTGCGTAATTTGAGAGCGCTTCGGTAACCATTTGAGGACCTAGATTTGATCCACCCACACCGATTGCCACAACATTTTTAACAGGCTTACCAGTATGTCCTACCCACTCGCCACTGCGCACTTTTTGGGTAAATGATTTTAACTTATCAAGTTCTCTATTCACCAGTGGCATAACGTCGTTATCGTCAACAAAAATCGCTGAATTACTTCTATTTCTTAACGCTACATGTAGTACAGCTCTATTTTCAGTGAAGTTAATTTTTTCACCGCTGAACATTTTATCACGCCACGCTGCTATATCAGCTTGTTCTGCAAGCGCGATGAGTTGAGAAAAACTTTCTTCATCAATAAGTTGTTTTGAGTAATCGAATAAAACACCAGGCATTTGACAAGAGAACTTTGCAAAACGTGAGGTGTCTTTGGCAAACAAAGTTTTTAATTGTTGTTGCTTCAATTTTGTTGCAGATTGCTCTAATGCCTGCCAGCTACTCAAATCACTACGGCAACTCATACTCATCCCCTAACATAATTTATGGCTCGCCACGCAGCTTATACACTGTTTAAACAAGCAAAAGACTATTCACAACGTCTACCATATGCCACAATGACAACGCTGTCAATTTTCTTATTTTCAATTTTACGATGTGAATAATAACGCAATTTATTCCTTTTGACACCGGTATCATTCATTTATTTATGATATTTAGGCTGCTATTTTTAATTTAGATTAGATAGACTAAGCTATTCACATGATCATTTAATGAATTTTGAGCAATTTTTAAAGCTCTCTCAAATAAAAGAATAAAAACATGAAAGTCACCATAAACGATGTCGCTAAGTTAGCCGGTGTATCAATGAAAACCGTCTCGCGGGTGATCAACAAAGAGCCTTCAGTTCGCAAAAAAACATATGACTTGGTAATGAGTGCTGTAAATGAGTTGAATTATCAGCCGAATATCGCAGCGCGAAACCTCGCAGGTACCTCTTCATTTGCTATTGGTTTAGTCTATGACAACCCAAATGCGTACTACGTGATAGATATGCAAAATGGTGTGCTCTCACGATGTAAAGAAGAAGGGTATGAACTGGTCATTCACCCTTGTAGTTATCATGACGATAATATGCAAGAAGAGTTCAAGACGATGATTAAGCGATCACGTTTAGCTGGGCTAGTTTTAACACCTCCTTTATCAGAGCAGCAGAGTATTATCGATATGCTTGACGAATTAGGTGTTCATTATGTGCGCTTGCTGTCAGGGCGGGACACTGATATAAATGAACGCAACAATTGTATTCTAGTAAATGACTATGCTGCTGCTTATGAGATCACTGAACATTTGATTTCTTTAGGCCACAAGCGCATCGCTTTTGTACTGGGTGACAAAGAGCACAAATCAACCTCAGAACGCCTAGCTGGTTATCATAAAGCATTAAAAGCACATAATATTGAGCGATCAGATTCATTGATTTACGAAGGGAGTTATTCGTTTGAGTCCGGCGTGAACGGAGCAAAAGAACTACTCAAAAATGGTAATCCTAATAATATTACAGCAATCTTAGGCGGTAACGATGAAGTTGCCGCAGGGGCATTGTTTGCAGCTAGATTAATGAACATAGATATTCCTGCGGAACTGTCTATTACAGGGTTTGAAGATTCCCCCTTCTCTCGCCAAACTTGGCCTAAGCTGACAACTGCCCATCAGGCTAATAATGTTATTTCTGAACACGCAGCGAGGTTACTATTTAGTAAAGCTCGTGGTTCAAGACAACAAGATAAAGATGTTAAAACTACTTTTACGCCAAGCTTAGTGGTACGAGAAAGTACCGGTTACGCAAAATAACAGAAAAGGCACTATTTAGTGCCTTTTTCAATCGCTCCATTCTCATCATGATGCTGAGTTGACCATGCATTAACTAACGCTTTAACCAGTGATGCCAGTGGGATTGCAAAAAATACTCCCCAAAAGCCCCATAACCCACCAAAAAATAGCACAGCGACAATAATATATACTGGGTTTAAATCAATCGCTTCAGAAAATAATAAGGGCACTAATACATTGCCATCAAGGGTTTGGATGACCCCATAAACAATAATCACGGTCCAAAACTGAGCTTCTATACCAAATTGAAACATAGCCACAGCTGCAACTGGAATAGTAACTAATGCGGCACCAACAAATGGTATCAAAACAGACAGCCCCACTAGTGCGCCTAATAACGCTGCATAACGAAGATCCATCACAGAAAAAGCCACAAAACTAGCACTGCCAACAATCACAATTTCAAATACTTTACCACGTATATAATTCATGATTTGATGATCCATTTCAGACCAAACTTGACTTATCAACCGACGTTCTTTTGGAATTAAGCTTTCTATACCCCGAGTTAACATGACTTTATCTTTGAGCATAAAAAAGACCAGTAACGGCACAAGTATTAAATAAATAAGCCAAGCCACTGCATCTTTTAGTGAAGTTAAAGAAACAGATACAATCATTTGTCCCAATTCAATGACTTTTGACTCTACACTTGCAACTAACGTTTTAACTTGCTCAGCAGAAATAAGCGCAGGATAGTCTTGTGGTAAATGAAGCAAGAATGCTTTGCCCTGTTCTATCATATGTGGACTTTCTTGAAATAGATTACTGGTTTGTTGCCAAAGTACAGGTACAATGCCTAAGAGCATGGCAAGGCATAACCCTAAAAACAGAAAAATAACTAAAGTTGTTGCCAATGCACGATTCGGCACAAATCTTTGTAAGCGTGTAACAGGCCAGTCGAGTAAGTAGGCAATAACCAACGCTATTAGCACTGGTACTACAAATGGGCCAAAGAAATATAATATAGCCACTGATGTGATCAACATCAAAAGCAAAGTAACCGAATGCGGGTCTGAAAATTTATTTTGGTACCAGGCTTTTACAATATCAAACATGGTTGGTGTTCACCTCTAGAAATGGCGCTATGCCTTGATGATGTGAAAAGATAAATCGATGTTGTTCAAGGTAACGTACTATATCACTAATATCTTGCTCCGTTAGATAATAAAATTGTACTTTTGTAGTTTGTTGTTGAGCCTGACGTAAATGCCACTTAAATTGTACAAATAACTGTGGGCATTTAAAAAGTGATAAGTCCACCTTATGTACTGCTGCCATACTGCTTTAAACCTCAGACCTATTCATGCTAAGCCATTATGTTAACATTAAGCTATTACAACTTAAAATATAGAACCAGTGGCTTGAACGCACACAATGGTTTATTCTTTTACATAGAAATACAATTGGAGTACGGCTTGTCATGCCTAAAGCAAATGGCAAGGCTTCTTTGCCTGCCAACCCCACACTTAAAGAAATCAACTGGTATAAAAAGCAGATAAACTGGGGCGAACTTCCCCCATTTTATCATATGATTGCGTCTTCTATCAGTGAGGCAGAGGGTATACTTCACCATGGCTTTGATAACGCAGTAAAACGAGTACTAGACAAGCGAAACTGGAACTTAGACCTACTCAATGGATACGAAGATGAAAATGGCCTCATTCATTGCGAAGAACGCCCTCGCCTAGCGCTTCATCAAGTATTTACTGACCGAGGTTTTGAATTATGGGCATGCCCATTTGCCAAAAATGTACAAATTGACCAATACATTAAAGATAATAAATTTATAGAATTTAACGTTTGGGACCCTCACTCTATGAAAAACTTAATAAGAATCAATCAACTACATAAGTTTATAGGCTTTTATTTTGAAAGGGGTGATGCGGCTGATAAGGCGCTAATTCTGCATGCCCACAAAGTTGTCCACAAAATAATTAATTTTTTACATGCTGAAATGAACATTGTCTCTATTGATGGGGTCACAATTAAAGATTTTTATATGATGTGTGAAAGAGATAGCCGAGCATGCAGTGACGAAATTGATGTTGCACGTTTAATGCTCGGTGAAGATATAAACAAGGATTAAAATGAG
The DNA here is from genome assembly GCF_945859825.1 of Pseudoalteromonas holothuriae. Lineage (GTDB taxonomy): Bacteria > Pseudomonadota > Gammaproteobacteria > Enterobacterales > Alteromonadaceae > Pseudoalteromonas > Pseudoalteromonas holothuriae. The sequence goes on along the minus strand of NZ_CAMAPC010000006.1, from coordinate 100,643 downwards.
ACTACCCCCTCTGCTTCATGCTGTTGTTGGTTCGGTGATGTTATTTACAAGCCAAATCAGCCATGGGCAAAGTACTTTAAAACTGCCAGATTTGGGCACCTCTGCACTGCAAGTGTTACCGATTGAGAAAGAGCAAGCGATTGGCGATGTAATGATGATGCAGATTGCAAGTCAACTGCCTTTAGTGCAAGACCCCGTACTTGATGAGTATTTAACAAGCCTAGGAAATAGACTAGTTGCTAATGCAAATGATGTGCGCTTTGGTTTTGAGTTTTTTTGGATAAATAATCCAGCCATCAATGCGTTTGCTTTTTATGGCGGCCATGTTGGCGTACATACAGGGTTAATTGCACAATCAGATAATGAATCTCAACTCGCTTCTGTACTTGGCCACGAAGTTGCGCACGTAACACAACGCCACTTGGCAAGACGGATGCAACATGCAAAAGACAATAGCGCCCTCACTTTGGCTGGTATGATTGCGGGTATTTTAACAACCATTGTAGCGCCTGATGCTGGTATCGCGATTCTTTCAGCAAATTCTACTCAAGCGCAGCTGGGCCAATTATCTCATAGTCGTAAAGCGGAACAAGAAGCTGACCGCTTTGGTATGCAAACGCTGTACGAGGCAGGATTTGACCCATCACAGTCCAGCGAGTTTCTTTCTAAGCTCTCAGCGCAAATACGGTATAAAACCAAACCACCGGCTTTTTTACTGACCCATCCACTCCCTGACTCTCGAGTGTCTGACGTACGTTTAAGAGCACAGCAATTTGAGCCTCGTTATGTGCCTGCTAGCTTAAAGTTTGAACTGGCCAAGAGCCGTGTACTGGCAAGGTATCAATTTGAAAGTATTCAAGCGCAGTCTTATTTTGAAAATCAGTTACGCCTAAATACTTCTGAACTTCACCAACTCGCTTTAGAATACGGCTTAGCGCTGAGCTTACTTGATCAAAATAAGCTTGAACAATCACAAGTTTTATTAGATAAACTATTAAAGCATGATGAAAATAATCTTTTCTATTTAGACGCTTATACAGACTTACTGATAGCACAACAGCGCCCCGAACAAGCGACAAAACTACTACAACTAAAACATGAGTTCCGCCCGAATAACCAAGTGCTCACATTAAACCTTGCCAATGCGGCAATTGAAGCTAAGCAACTCAATATGGCAGAAAAACTGTTAAAGCTATTTTTGCTTGAAAAACCAAAACATGCACTTGCAAAAGACTTATTGCTAAAAGTTTATAAAGAACAAGATGATAAAGCTGCATACCATGAAATGCATGCAAGCCTTCTTGCTCAGTATGGCGCATATTTGAAAGCCGCAGACGAGATACAACGAGCACTAAATCATACCGACGATAAAGAATCCGTTAAAGAAGCTAGATTAAAAGCATTACTAAGCCAATACCGACAAATGCAAAAAGAACTCGCGAAGCTTTAAGTCACAAGTTACATCAATTAAAATGCCTAAAAAATTTCAGGAATTATTATGTCAGTTACTATTTATCACAATCCACGTTGTTCTAAGTCACGAGAGACGCTTGCATTACTCGAAGAGCAAGGAGTCAAGGCCAATGTGGTAGAGTACCTTAAAACACCAATGAATTTAGAAACACTCAACGAGTTAATTCAACAACTTGGTTTTAGCTCGGCACACCAACTTGTAAGAAATAAAGAAACAATATACAAAGAACTCAATCTTAATAAAAACACCGACGAAGTTGTATTACGCCAAGCAATGATAAACAATCCAAAGCTTATTGAACGGCCAATTGTTGTTAATCAACAAAAAGCGGCATTAGGTCGCCCACCTGAATCAGTGTTGACCATCCTTCAATGATCACAGTTGTTGTTTTATATCACTCAAGTCATGGTTCAGTAGAGGCTATGGCAAATGAGATCAGTGACACGCTGGCCTTTCACGGTGCAGACGTTAGGCTCAGGACTTTTGAACAAAGATATAATTATGATCAAGTTATTACCAAACAAGACCTCATAGATTGTGATGCACTCGCATTTGGAACCCCAACTCGGTTTGGTATGATGGCAGCACAAGCAAAAACATTTTGGGAAACCACCAGCGATTTATGGCTAAAAGGCCAGCTGATAGACAAACCTGCCTGTGTGTTTTCATCCTCAAGTAGTATGCATGGTGGCAATGAAGCTACGCTTTTAAACTTATCATTACCCTTGCTGCACCACGGTATGATGCTACTCGGGGTTCCATATGATGTACCTGAACTGCTGGACACGACATCCGGCGGCACTCCCTATGGCGCAAGTCACGTCGCTGGCAAAGACAACTCAAACCAATTAAGTGAATGTGAAAAGCGTATCTGCCGTGCCGTAGGAACTAGATTATTTAACATAGCAAGTAAACTCAAATGACAAAACCCCAAAAAAAGCCCCTTACCCTTTTTTACCAACGACTCGCATTATTTGGTTATATTGGTCTACTCATCCTTATGCCAACTTGGTTATATATCTTGGCACCAAGAGAGGGCTACAGCAACGGCTTTATATTTGTAGTCTATATTTTACCACTATTACTACCTTTAAAAGGCATCATACAAGACAAGCCTTACACTTATGCTTGGGCTAACTTCATTGTAATGATTTACTTTATCCATAGTTTAAGTTTGCTTTGGGTATCCCCACAAGAAATGCTGTGGATCATGCTTGAACTCATTTTTGCAAGTTCAATGTTTATTGGCTGTACATACTATGCACGCCATAGAGGACAAGAATTAGGGTTGAAAATTCGAAAATTAAAAGATGAGCTTGCAGAAGAAAAAGCGGCTCACACTGTCAACAAAGACGACTAACGTCTTAGAATTAAAGTTGCGAGGTACTAACCTCGCAACAAAGTAGTCCAAATCAGTAATGCAAATAATATTTGTGCACTGACACTAAACCAACTAAGTGCACTAAGCCCTTTTAGTGACCATGGGTGAGACATATTTGGATATAACTGTCCTCGCCTAACACTGCGTGCCGATCCAAACAATAGCAAGCCAAGCGCAGTTGCAACTCCTACGAGTAAAGATTTATCTTCAATATACTCACTGAAAAATAACAACAATTGCACCGGTAATAATAAACTCACTAAAGCATAAAGAAAATGTACTTGCTTTATTTTCAGCCACTTACCTTGTTCAGATAGCTCTTTAACCCCTTTTTTTTCAAGTGTTTTCTTTGCAACAAGTAATGGTGTTTTCATCGCTAACCGATACGGACTTTGGCACTGAGCATCTTCTTTTGTGGCATCAACTCCGTGTTGAATAATCAATTCTATCATGCTTGCCAAGTTAGATTTAACCGCAAAATGCATCATAGTTTGCCCTTGTAAGTCAGTATCATTGATATCGTGATTTGGAAGTAGCTTTTCAACTACGTTAACAAACCCTTTTTCAATCGCCCACATTAGTGCTGAACGCCCTTGTGCATCACGCTCTGTACCTTTAGCCCCTCGCGTTAACAAGTTTATTAATTCCGGTTGCTTTACGTCATCAGAGGTAACTTGATTCAATAATGCCTGTTCAAGCAACTGCGCAACTTGCTCTTTGTCATCACACAGTAGCTCTAGCAACTGATAAAACTCTCCTTGTTTTTGTAATAGCCGTTCGGTAGCTATCGTCGCAGTCGCAGGCCTATCACTGATACAAGTGTCTATATTCGCTTCTACTGCTGCTCTAAATGAGACTTTTTCCCAAGTACTACTCGCCTCTTGTGGCGTTAATGTCATACCTGTGGTTAAACACCAAGTGAACACTTGTTCATATTTTAACGACACTAACAAATCAAAGAAATTAGGGTAATTGACGGCATCTTTTTGTAGCGTTAAGTCACTGTACTGCGCAAACCGCTCAAGCAGCATGACACTGAGCTCTTGACGTGTCATGCCTGATTGCTCTATATGCGCAAATAGCTGAGCAGTATAAGCTTGTTGCTGCTCATCATATTCATCAATATGTTGAAAGTAGCATGATTCAAATGGCTCAATGGGCTTTAGCCATTGCAAATAAAACAAAGGGGGTAATACGGTTGCTTCAACGCCTTGTTCATCTTTACTGGTAATACAATTTGGCCAAGCTTCAAGTGCATCTAATATGAATGCGCCGTTTTGCTCCACCAATCCACGCAGCAATAATGGATACTGAGACGGCCAAATTAAAACATGTTCCATGAGCAAGCTTTCACCTTTAAAAACCTAATTTACTGTCTTAATCAGACTAAGTTGATAAGCCTGACTGTTGGGTGAATGATACCAATATCATGTTAAAAATGCTTAATTAAATCTACTGCAATTGCCAGATAAATTTTCAGTTAACGCACAAACCCTCTACAATGGCATCATAGTGTCAATTTTATAAAAGATGACAACAAAAAATGGAGAATTATCGTGCAAGAACAATTAGAAACTTGGCATGTCATTTTGATCATTGCAGGTGTGCTTGGAGTAGTTTGGAGCAATATTGCACTGCTAAAATACTCAACTAAATTTGATTTAAGAAACAAACTAGATAAGCAAATTAAAAACAAAGATGTAGAGGACAAAGACGCGGATTAAATCAACTTCACTCCGCGTCAATATTATAACAAGATTAACCCACTAACCAATGTGCCATTAATGCAATCACAGGTAGGGTTACTAATGTACGTAATATAAAGATAACAAATAACTCGAATAAATTGACTGGTATTTTACTACCCAATAATAGAGCACCAACTTCTGACATATAGATCAGCTGAGTTACACTCATTGCAGCGACAATAAAGCGAGTAACATCACTTTGAATATTGCTTGCAGCTAAAATAGATGGAATAAACATATCCGCAAACCCAACCACTATCGTTTGTGCTGCTTGCTGTGCTTCAGGTACATTCAACAACTCTAAATACGGCACAAATGGCGTACCTAATACTTGGAAAATTGAGGTATGCTCAGCAACTATTAACGCAAGCGTACCAACTGCCATTACAACAGGTAATACGGCAAATAACATATCGAGTGCGTTACTAACTCCCTCTTGAACCGTACCTTTAATACCTGGCGCTTTTTGTGCTTTTGTCAAAGCAACATTTAAGGCATGCTTAAATAGCGTTTTTCCTTCAGGCACAGCTTCTGCGTCTCCATCAGGGGATGTATCATCAATATACGTATCTTTTTTAAATCTAAGCGGAGGTAGGCGCGGCACAATAATTGCTGCCACAAATCCCGCTAAACAGACTGTTAAATAAAATGGTGCAAATAAATGTTCAAGCTTGACTTGGCCAATCACAACTAAGCAAAATGTAATAGACACCGCAGAGAAAGTCGTACCTATAATCGCAGCTTCTTTTTGTGTGTAATATTTATCTTCATACTGCCTAGCAGTCATTAAAATACCGACACTGCCATCCCCTAACCATGAGGCAACGCAATTCACGGCGCTTCGACCTGGTACGCCAAACAATGGTCGCATTACCTTCGTAAGCAAAGTACCCACCAGTTCAAGCAATCCAAAATTAAGTAATAGCGGCAATAATAATCCAGCTAAGATAAATACAGAAAACAGCACAGGCAATAAGTCATTCAAAACTAATGCGCCAGTATGGCTTGAATGAATAATACTTGGACCAACTTTAAAATAAGTCATCAAAATAAAGACCATACCTAACAGGCGCGTCACGAGCCAAACCCAACTTATTTGAAACAAATGTCTGATCAAATCTATTTTCATCAGTGCAGCTGGCTTTAGCAGCTTAACCACCAAGCTCATCACACCTGTGATACATATTATCGTTAAGATCAACGTATCAATATAAGGACCCACAAATCCTTGTAACGCTTTAGCCATTACAGCAATAGGAATGGTCATCGCTTCACCGATGGCAACTGGCGTCATAAATAAAAATACACCAATTAGCGAAGGAACAATAAATGCAAAAAGTGTACGCCAATCAGGCGTCTCAGTGCGACTTGTTTGTGTTGTCATTATATTTAGCCTACAAAAACAAAGAAAAGAGCCTAAGCTCTTTTCTTATTGAAAAAACGACCAACTGATTAAATAGTTAGGCCCTTATCACGCAATACTTGTAATAATATTTGTTGTAACTGCGCCATAACATCGGTATCTAACACATTTCCTTGCGCATCTTTCCAAGTAAGTGAAGTACTACCATCATCGGTGGTGGCCACTGCTATCTTATAATCACCACTTTCTAGTGGCAACTGTACCGCTTCATCGCCCCAAATAGAATCCCAAACACTGTCATCAGGCTTCTCATAACGCGTTAATATCTCATTTGTTTCATCATCAATTTCAATGATTGTAAAATTCACACGCTCGAGGAACCCAGAAAACCTCTCTGTCACAATATCTACAGATTGCTCGGTAAGCAGAGCACCGTTTCCATCTTTATCAAAGCCAAGCTCTAGTGATAATACACCTTGCTGCTTCCTCATTTGTACTACTAATATTCGATACAGGTAATCGAACTCAGATACCACTTCGTTCACAGCCCTTGCTTCAAGTTGCTGTTTAAGCAACTCATTAAGTGCTACACCATCGCTTTTATAATCTAGCAGTTCAGCACGAAGTGATGCTGTTCTTTGGTGTTCTTTTTGCTCAACTATAAAACGAAATTTTTGCTGTGAGACTACTTCGTCATCTTCCCAAAACCAACCTTCTACTGGTTTTATTAAAGAATACCAATGTGTACTTACTGAGCCCTGAGCACGATTGTCATCACTTAATGATGTGTTATGGCTTGCCATAACACTATCAACCGAATTCCAAATAAAACCGACTAAATCTTCAATACCATCGTTTTTATCAAAAAACACGCGGGCCATTTGGTCATTTTCTTCAACCCAGCTGCCTTGTGCCACAGTTAACACTTGCTGCGGTGGACGATAGCCTTTCGCGTCTGGATCGCTTTCAAAACGCTCCACAGACATTGTATACATCGGATCTTGAGATGGCTGCTGTAGGTGTGCCGGCACTTTTACAGGCTCGTTTGCACGATAATTGCGTTCGTGATGCGCATCGTTTGTAAAAACACTACATCCAGATAAACCAAGTAATACGCCGATAGCCAACGTTTTTGGGATCCAATACTGCACTGATTATTCTCCTTAGCAGACCCGTTAATTTTTATTTCATTACTATGATTAGGGAATGCTGGTTTGGTTCACTGTCTGGTTAAAATATTCCAAAAGATAGCAAGTTCTTTTGAAATTAAAGGGTTAGTTATAATTAACCAAAAAAATTTGCAACTATGGTACTTTCCAATGGGCATAAACACAAGAAAGGCATAAAATTATCCATTCGCTTGTGTAATAAATTCTAAAACAGGCATGTTTAGCTTGATGTTCTGTGGTACCATTTTTGGTTAAATATCAATTATCCACTGTATTCTATATTCTTCATTGCGATTACGCTCAATGCTAAAAGAATACCGTCATAGAGGTTAGGTTTCATTAATGACTGCATTTGCCAATCAACAACTGGTATTAACCGCAATAGGTGAAGACCGCTCAGGGATAGTGAGTGAACTTACACAACTCGTGAGTGATTGTCACTGTAATATTATTGACAGTCGCATTGCAATTTTAGGTAACGAATTCACTTTTATTATGTTGCTCAGTGGTGACATGTCGGCCATAAGCCGCGTTGAGCATAGCTTGCCGGTAAAAGGTATGGAACTTGGGCTTTTAACAATGATGAAGCGAACCAGTTCCCACCAACAAGGCAATTTTTGTGCTGGCTATACGCTGGTTTATGAAGGCTTAGATACCCCTGGTACACTCAGTAAAGTAACACGCTTTTTTGCCGAGCAACAAGTCAGTATTTGCTCCTTGAAATCAGATACGTTCGAGCAAGGTGAACAAGTAAATATGCGCTGTGAAATAGAGTTTAATATTCCCAGTGACGTCAATGTAGATGAATTTAAGATCCGCTTTGAAGATCTTTCTCACTCGCTCAACGTAGATTATATTTTAAGACGAATTCGCTAAGGATTAACATGAAAACATTAACAGCTGGCGAGCAAGCCCCACTTTTCACTTTACAAAACCAAAATGATGAAGCCGTTTCTTTGGCTTCATTACTAGAGCACAATCAAGTGTTGGTTTACTTCTACCCAAAAGCACTAACACCTGGGTGTACGGTACAAGCCGAACAACTGCGTGATCACAAAGCACAACTAGGTGAACTCAATACCATTGCCGTTGGTATCAGCCCAGATGCGGTAAAAAAACTTAAAAACTTTGAAACTAAAAAAGAGCTAAATTTTGATTTACTCTCTGATGAAGATCACGCAATCGCCGATGCATTTGGTGTGTGGGGCTTAAAGAAGTTTATGGGCAAAGAATACGATGGTATTCACCGTCTTAGCTTTTTAATCGACCAAAGTGGTAAAATTAAGCATGTGTTTAATAAATTTAAAACCAAAGAGCACCATCAGGTAGTGATTGATTATTTAAAAGCTAACTAAACCAAATCGAGAAGTGTCCCTATTCTTAGGGCCACCTCCTAAAGCGCGGTTAAAATTAAGTGCACACTCATCGTTATGCCTATAACAAACAATGTAATTCAACTTTAATAATATAAGCAACGCACATTGCTTGCAAAAGCGCTCAAGATATTTTGTTTTAAATATGTTAATTTAAAGATACATCTGTAAACGAAAATATATAATCAATGCTGCGCTTTTTGCTAATTACATTTTTACTGCTTATGTGCCTTTCATCCGTACAAGCAAAGGTCTGCCAAAAATCTGAAAATAATATTACGGGTGATATTTTAACATGCAAACGCGTAATCCAAACACTGCCAAAGCACAGTGATGATGCATTTGAAGCAACGCTTGAATTGGTTATTCTCTATCGCCAAGCTGGTGACATTAAGCTGGCCGACCAAGCACTAAATGCATTACTAAAACAAGACCTGAGTACGCTTAATAAATATAAAACCACTAGACAAAAAGGCATTAATGCTTACCATCAACGTGAATATATTCAATCACTCAGTTACTTCCATGATGCTCAGCTGTTAGCATTGAAATTAGCTGATACCAGTCTAATTGGTAAGTCAGCCAATGATTTAGCGAATGGTTATCAAGCATTAGGAGACTTAGACACGGCTTTAATGTTATTGCTAGAAAGCTACCAAATCGCAAAACAGCTCAACGATATCCATCGACAAGCTATCACCCTTAATAACCTAGGCAATGTGTCCAGAGATATTGACCAGCTAGATGATGCCATATTGTCTTTTCGCCAAGCTCACCTGTTACACCAACAGACAGGCAACATCAGCAAAGCAAATCATACCATTATTAGCTTAGCTGAAGTGTTTTTTAAAAAGAGACAATTTGATAAAGCTGTGAGCCTTATCCACGATACACTTGAACCACTCAAACAAAGTGGTTCTCATGCACAAGTCTCTAGAGCATATTTACTATTAGCAGAAATTGCTATCGCACAAAATAACATTCAACAAGCGGCTCAATGGCTCACCGCCCAAAGCCACACTCGTCAACTTATACAAACCAATCATGTTGACCAACGTGCACTGCTGGTCGGTGCTAAATTGAAGCAATTAGAGGGCGATCACAACACAGCACAAAGTCTTTTGAAACAGGGCCTCAATGCCCATAGCCAGCAAAATAGTCAACTCACAGAGCTGTTTTATATCGCCTTGATCCAATCGCAATTAAAGGCAAATCAATTCCAAGACGCCACCGCAACCCTACAAAATTATAATAGCATGCTCAAAAACAGTCGTTTGCAAAACGAAAGCTTATACCAATTTCGCTTACAAAGGGCCAATATCCTAATGTCGCCAAAACAAGAAAGTAATATAGGACTATATGTTACAGTGTTTTCTACAATCGCATTTTTACTTGGCGTATTAATAAGTGGGATATATTTTAAAAAACGCCGCCAACGTTTAAGCGAAGCCAACGACTCAAATACACAATTAAATCAGCCAAATGTCCGCCTACTAATGGTTGAAGTCATGACCCTTGCATTAACTATCTGGGAACAAACTAGCGGAAAAACACGTATAGAGCTTGCTGAGCAGAGTAAAACATGGAAAGTAAATATTGATGATGGTCGGTTGCGCGTAAGAACATTTGAAAGGTATCTAAATATCAAAACGTTACCAAAAAAGCCACGCTGGAGAAATATTGTCGCAACAGCCAATTATGTGCTCCAGCACTGCCTAGTTGAACATCCACTAAGAGAAAAGCTTCAACAAAAAGTACATCAACTTGAATCAGTTGTGCTCAATATAGGTTAATTTAAACTTAACGGTTCTGATCACATAAATAACAAGCCAAAGATACGCCCATACTCGCGTTATATTGTTGATGATGACGGTCACCTTTAAATTCAAATGGCCCCTCAAAACGTGCAAACACTTTCATTTGTGGACTTAACGAGTCGCTGTAGTTAATCATATTGCTGCGTAATGATTGGCACATTTTGTTACCCATATCATAAGCTAATCGCCAATCGTCAAACTGTCCGCAATCAAGCATAGGTTCAGCAACATTACCTAATAGCTTTGCATTAAATGCATTACACACATTACTGCCTTCACTGCGTAAATATTTGAACGTACCAGCAAAGAGAGTCATTTTACCAAGTAAGACCGTTTGTGCCTTTGTACAGCTTTCATTATTTTGCTGTAGTTGTATTGTTTGCGAATTATGTCCATAACTGTACCCTGCGATAAGTAAAGCACATAAAAAAATAACCTTGTTCATCACATATTTCCTTTTTATGAGTTCAATTTTTAAGTTGCAAAACACACCCCAATTAACACAGTAGGAATCCATTGCAATAATCACACATTGTCGCAAACCTGCATTACTTGCACATAAAATTACGGGGCAAATGGGTAATTTTTGGTAAATATAAAAATAACATTATGATAGTTATACTTTTGTTTTATTTCACATGATAATTAGTAACGATAAATCCTCCATGAGCCACGCACCTTAGTACGTTTACCCAATTGACCCCTACATGACCCAGAAACTTTGTTCAATCACGTCAAAATTACCATCACTATTAAATTGCACTTGAATTTTCTGTGCCCATTATTAATGAAGGAATAGATCATAATGAATCGAACAATATTTAACCCCAATGCATTGAGTATTATATCCGCTGCACTTTTATTTAGTGGTACAGCTTTGAGCTCGATAGCAGCTGAGGCGAACATCAAGAAACAAGAAAATGGACAAATGCTGCCCACACAAGTGAGTGCTCAGACATGGCAAGCAATCTCGAATTGGTCTACGGACTCACTGTCTTTACTTGAGTTTATTGCTAGCAACGATGAAGAGTATGAACTAAACCACTATATAGAGTTGTTAACCCGAGATCACCGCGATGGTGAAATACTGAGGCAACTAAAAGAGTTGGATACCACTGTATTGGACTATTGGCCACAGGCGATGAATGAAGCCTCTCCTGAAGATAATTTTTTATTCACAAGATACATAATACAATATAAACCAGCACAATTTGTTCAATGGCTTAATCGGTACAAGGCCATCTCACTCTCTCAATACCTTGAGCAAAAAGCACCTCAACTCTTTAATGCATGGTATGAAGAGCATGCAGCCCCTAAACGAAAAGGGCTTTCAATCTTAGAATACAATAGCGCATTGCCAGCTGAAGTTTACGCTGAATTAAAAGACTTACTCAGTAAAGACCCTTCTGGTGGTACAAAATCACAATGTGCCTGTCAAATGATCACACCAGTTACAGGTTCAGGCCATGTTGTCACAAACTACCCTGCTACTCCAAGTAATTGGTCAGACTATTCAAGTGATAGCAGCGGCTTATCAAAACATAAATTAGATTTTAAAACCACAGCATACGGTGCTTTTCACTCAGGTGATGGGGTACGCTGGTCAAAACACAAAGCATATGGCTATGACTCTAGCATTAACCATAATTCTAGCGAGTTTTATGTGAAAATGCTGTGCACCGATGCAGGCGGCTTTGACTGTAACCAAAGCAACTCATGCACTGGCAATTTAGAAGTTCGTGGCACATATTCTTCAAGATACCATGTTAAGGGGACGGCTAAGCAAATTTGGTCAAAAGCAACCAACTCTCACGCAGGGGATGGTGCAAAGTTTGCTGTTGACTTACCAGGCTCCGCACCTGAAATAGTGTTATTCAACAAAGCGGGTGGTGCTGCTATGAGCTACAATACTGGATGGGATATCAACTCAGTACTTGGTGCTTTAAAAGCGGCTTTGGGTATAACTTCTGCCATTGTAAGTGACAGCCCAGGCAGTTTACTCGATGGTGAACTTGCCAGTGATCTCATCACCAATATTGCCGGCATGGTCACCCGCTCAGGTAATGAAAAAACGGTCAATAGCACGATGCGAGCACGCTTTGACTCATCAGACGTTAGTCCCTTTCTTTTGCAGCCTAATGAAGTGTACCACTTTACACTTGATTCAAGTGCGAGGGTAAAAGCCAGAGGCTATGGCGGTTATTCTGATAGTCACTTTGAGTACGGCAGCTCAGGTGCATTGATGTATGCAGCTAATCATTTCACCTGTGGTACAAATGTAACCCCTCCAACGCCAACCGGATTGTGGTTTTATGCTGACCAATCAGGACCAGATAGTAACGCCTCGTTACGCAGTGATGTAGAAAATTGGCTTTCAATACAGCTTAATAAGCCAGTTAGCGCAAGTCAGTCACAAGGTATTGTGCACTAACTTGGCACCTGTGTGGGGCCGCTATGTTGCTCCACACTTATCACCTACAAGGAATCATTATGAAACATTTCACATTGGCTGTGCTTGCATATTTTGCCATGTTGGGCTGTGAATATGCCTCAGCACAAGGTCTGAACCGCGATACATCAACATTACCCATTTTATTTTTTTCGGATGCGCAGCGCTATCAAGCAATATCACCATGGTATACCTTGAGTTATCAACAACAGCAAGTAGAGCTTACAACTTGCCCAGATCAATCATGTAAACAAAGTTTCAAGTTTAGCAATTTAAACCACGCCTGCTCATTTAACGAAAGCCATTATCAACCAAGCCTAAAAGGGCGAGCTGGCAATCTACAGCAGCAAGATACATACTCTCAACTTACGCTAGGGCACTATAATGGCAATACTTTGTATGTTAGCGGCAATCAAAGACGGGTAGTCTTTACACTTGATGTTACGAATCAACCTACTCACCTGCAATTTCAATTTACTGATGGTTTTGACACGAAGCTTAGCGAAAATCAACATTCTATCGAGCGTACACCCCAAACCTGCCGTTCAAAAACATGCTCAACCTATTGGCAAGCATTCAATGTCACCAAGGGCGGGCACTATATACCAGCTAGGTTTGCCACGACAGAAGATGGCGGTTGGCTAATTAAAAACTCACCAACGGCTGTCAAACTAGAGCTTTCAACTCTTATTGGCGAATATAAGCCGCCCGTCAAACGCTACCATCATGATAACCTTACCGTTACGAGCCGAATTATAGCGCAAGATAGCGCCATAGTTTTGCAAAAAAAAGACGCTTATCAGAAGATAAATTTAATTGATACACGCGTTATTGAATTTGCAGCAAGTCATTGGTTATTGAATCAAGGCGATACACTTCTATTAACCAACGATCATGCTGATATCGTCGCAACGACGAGTTTACTGTCCTTGGGGCTAAAACATGTAATAAACAGTGCAATAGGATTAGAAAGCAGCTTTATATTAGGTCTTGCTGCTAAGGACACAGAATTTCGCCCATTAACGCAACCTATTATCACTCAATACCCAAAGAAACATAACTCAAAGATGGTGGCAACACGACTTATTGAGCTTGACCGCAACCTCAATGCACACTTTGCAACCACCTTATATTTACCCGAATCTGAGCTTTATGATGCAACCATCGAAAAGCACCCATGGGGACTGTTAGTAGGCACTGGCGAAGCGACTACAACATCCACGACTCATACATACCAAACAAATCAATCATCATCAGCAATGCTTGGTTGTCCATTTATAGCTGATGGTTACGGATATGGCTTATTGTGTTGGAAGGCTTTAAACAATCCAACCCTAACCTACACCCCCAGCACAGCAAGCGGCATGATCCCAACTACAGTTGTAGATAATACCACTCCAACGCTCATGAATGAGCTTGAAAACAACCAACACGGAATAATTTTTCAAGATGCTGGCGTACCTGTAGACCCTGGAGGCTCATGGACTCACCCAGATAACATTGCAACGAGCAAAGAATATTTAGGCCTGGCAATTGCCATGTACCACACCCGTTGGAACTCACCCGTTGCCGCAAATATTATCTTCCCTGCTGGTAATCCAGCACAACCGGTCATGTTTCGAGAAGTTGAGTACCAAGCAGCAAATAGTAGCCACTTACCTCACAATATGTGTAATAACTTTGCGGCCAGCTCAGGTTACCCAGAGTATCAAGCAGCAAATGCTTGTATGACTCAATCTGGATTTGGCTTGTTCACCCTCAAAACACTGACTTTTGATCGCTGGCAAAGCAACAACTACTCCCCTAATCAAAGTGTTAGTGGGCAAGATAACAGCTGGTTCCCATGGTTTACTAATTTTGTAGGCGATCCACCTGTGACAGACATATTTGAAGGCCAAACAAGTATTGAGATGCTAAACCGCATTAAGCATAATGCCGCGCAGTACGACTATTTAGTACAAGACACTTACTTACAAGGGGCGCTTGTTAGCCAGTCTAAAGTTTTAGGTTATTATCGTACCCAGCCTTAGAGCTGTGTATTACTTTCTCTAAAGCTTAAGACTCATAAAAAGATAGCAGCATGCTGTTACCTGCTATCTTTTCTACCGATACTAATTTTTTGATTGTTTGCTGCTGTTATCAATTAATACCGATATATTTATGTACTTGTACTGACAGGCGCCAATTTTTCTTCATACAAGTGTCGATTGCAAGTTTTGTCGCTGAGGTTTTTTGACTGATTGGTTGTAAATAAACTAGCTTAGGTTTGACGCCTGTTTGTTCAAATAACAGTTCAAGCTCTTCAACATGCTTTTGCATTGCAACGGGGTGTTTAATCTCATCAGCACGCTGCATAGCACTGGCCAATACGTCATAACCACCACGCATATTAATTTTTGGCGATACGGTGACCCAAGTCTGCTCAGGTACTTTGATTTCAAAGGTACCACTGGTTTCAATTTGAGTACTATAGCCTGCTTCATGAAGTAATTCGCACACCGGCACTAAGTCAAACATACACGGCTCGCCACCTGTGATCACGACATGCTTTGCGAGGTAACCTCGTTGTTTAAACATAGCAAGTATTTGTTCTGGAGTCGCCTCAGCCCACCATTGTGAGTCTGCTTTTTTCTCAACCGTTTTATCCAAGGAAATACGATAGGTTGGGTTTATATCCCATGTTTGCTTGGTATCACACCAGGCGCAGCCTACAGGGCAACCTTGCAGGCGTAAAAAAATTGATGGTACACCAGTGTAACTAGCCTCACCTTGAATAGTTTCAAAAATTTCATTGATTTTGTACAAAACGGCTCCGTAACAACTTCAAAAACTCAAAAAATCGCCTTTGGAAATTGTTATTTCCTCAGCGGCCGTGTAGTATATCGCGCCCTGAAGTAAACCTCTATTAAAAATCGAGGCAAAGCCCTATGAGTGAAAAAGTCGTTGTCATTTATTCTGGTGGTATGGACTCATACACCGTATTAAACAAAGCCATTCGTGCCGGTTATGAAGTCTATGCGCTGTCTTTTAACTATGGCCAGCGTCATGTTAAAGAGCTAGAAGTGGCATCACAAGTGTGTGAAAAGCTAAGCATCGCGCACAAAGTGGTAGATATTTCAGCCATCAACCAGCTCATTGGCGGCTCTTCACTTACTGATGATATTGACGTACCTGAAGGCCACTACGAAGAAGAAAGCATGAAAAGCACTGTAGTACCTAATCGAAATATGATTTTACTATCATTAGCAGTTGGCTATGCAGTGTCTTTGAAGGCCAACAAGGTTTTTTATGGTGCGCATTCAGGAGATCACGCTATTTATCCAGATTGCCGACCCGAGTTCGTTAAAAAGATGGATGATGTCTGCAAAGTAGCCAACTACGAAGAAATTGACATTGTTTGTCCATATTTAAATAGCAGTAAAATTGACATTTTAACTGACGGTTTAAATATGGGCCTTGATTACGGTGATACTTGGACTTGCTACAATGGTCGAGAAAAAGCGTGCGGAAAGTGTGGTGCTTGCCAAGAACGCTTAGAAGCATTTCAATTAAACAACGCACAAGACCCACTAAGTTACGAAGCCTAGATATATTTACGGGAGCCTTCGACTCCCGTATCTCTTTTTTCAGTCTCTCATGACACAAGTCACTTCCTATCAAGCCTGATTGTGTTAAATTAATCATCAAGTCATGTTTGCGTCAACAGCAATGGAGGAAGTTATGTCTGGTACGACGATGATTGTATTGATTGTGTTTATAACGGTGGGTTTTAGCATAATCAGTAAAATGTTTAATCGGTATCTATCACATCAAAAATCACAACACAGTAAGCATAATGAAGCTTTAAATGCAGAGCTCAGAGCACTTAAAGAGCGCGTAGCCACACTTGAAAAAATTGTCACTGATGACGGCTACGTGCTAAAAGAACAATTTAAAAATCTCTAACCCTTTTGCATATGTGCTTATTCAGAATGTGAGAAATAATCTGCAGTCCCATGCGCCTCTAAAGCTTCAGAAAGCTTTTTGAGCGCTAACTTGTAGACTGAAACACGCATTGAATCATCACCTTGTTGATAATGTTGCCACGCCTGTTCAAATGCACTGTGCATATAATCTGCCAGCTTATCGTGCACTTTTTGTTCAGACCATGCTTCTCCTTGGCGATTTTGACACCACTCAAAAAAACTCACAATAACGCCACCTGCATTAGCCAGAATATCAGGAATGACTTGAGTGCCCTGTGCATTCAGCTGCTGGTCGACATCTGCGGTTATTGGGCCATTAGCTATCTCTACAATATATTTAGCATGAACTTGATCAACATTATCTGCTGTTATAACCCCTGCCAATGCAGCAGGTACTAATAAATCAACATCAAGCGTCAATAGCTCATCATTGCTAATACGAGTATGCTCCCTATCTTCACAAACTGAGTGCTGGCAGTAAACTGCTTTCAATGTGTTACTGCGCTGCTTTTCCTCATATACGCTTTCTATATCGAGCCCCTGTTCACAATATATGCCACCTTTAGAGTCACTAACGGCCACTATTTTATACCCAGCACCTTGGAGTAGCCGTGCGCAATGATATCCCCCATTACCAAAGCCTTGTACCGCAACTGTTTTGTCCTGAACCTGCCAGTCTAATTTGTTTGCTAATGCTTCAACACATAAAAAAGCACCTCGCCCAGTGGCGCTATCTCGTCCTAAGCTGCCACCAAACGCAACTGGCTTACCAGTGATCACATCAGGACATTTTGTGCGAGTTATTTTTTCGTATTCATCCATCATCCATCCCATAATACGAGCATTGGTATACACGTCAGGTGCTGGAATATCCAATTGAGGACCAATAAAGTCTGCATTAGCTCTAATGTAAGCACGTGCTAAACGTTCTAACTCCATCGGGGAAAGCTGCTTTGGATCAACAGTAACCGCGCCTTTTGCACCACCAAATGGTACATTCACCACTGCACATTTTAACGTCATCCAGAGCGCTAAAGCCTCTACTTCATTTTGATCGGCATCTTGATGAAAACGAATACCCCCTTTGGTGGGCCCAAGTAAATCATTATAACGACAACGATACGCTTTGAAATAAGCGGTATCTCCACTGTCTTTTCTAATTGCAATATTACTTGTTAGAGTACTCTGCGGCTGATTTAGCGCTTCCAATATAGGATTAAATTGTGCGTTATTTTTCGCGATATTATCGAGTCTAGTTAATGCATCTTGCAAAATATTCTTAGCCATTATTATTCCTAGATATTTTAATAAATATTGGTACGGTGACACTTCAAGAATAGTTTAATAATGGCAAAGATAAACGGCTTAGTAGGTCTATATTCAGTAAATTTTAAGGATCACGGTTCAATTTCTAATTCATCTAAGAATCGACATGGTTTATCGTTTGGTTTGAATAAAAACACCTGTTGCTTAGCCCGTGTTAAAGCAACATAAAATAAACGCCGCTCTTCAGCATAAGGGTAGGACTCCTGCTCAGGTAACATTGCATTTAACAGAGGCCGAACACGCACTTGAGCAGGAAAGCCACTCTTGCCTTCATGTAGACCCATCAAAATACAAAATTGTGCCTCTTTACCCTTAGAGGCATGAAAAGTCATCGCTTTGATATTCAAACTTCTAAACATCTCTCGAAGCTCAGTTAAACGCTGTTTGGTTGGCAGCTGCTTATGAAAACGCGCCAATAAAAATACACTAGACTCACCGTTACGGGCAACCTGTGCAAGTGAACTTTCCAAAGCCATATCGTCACTCTCTACCAGTTTGACAACAAATGCAGCAATGGACGAACAGGTATAAGCAGTAAGCTGCTTAAATATTTGTGTAGGATTTGCACAAACGAATTGACTCGACACATCCAATATTGCTTGGGGGTAACGAAACGTTTGATCCAACACATCTACAGTGGCCACTCCAAAATACTCGCTAAAATGAGTCGTCAATTTAACATCTGCACCGCTAAAACGATATATAGATTGCCAATCATCACCAACAGCAAAGAGATAACGCTTTTTCGATTTACCAAGCAAAGTATGTAATAGCTTTGCCCGAATTGGCGACAAGTCTTGAAACTCATCCACCATGATATGCACCCAAGGCACAACAAATTGATTGTTTTCTATATAATTGATTGCTTTAGCTATCATATCTTCAAAGTCGATAGCTTGCTCACTTTCCAAATAAAGTTGATACTCCCCGATAATGGGTTTAATGCATTCAAGCAACTCACTGCAGTCAACTTCAACTTGAGGTAACTTAGACAGCAAACGTGAGTTTTTGTAATGACTTATAAGCGTAGCAATATGTTTGACTACGACTGAACATTTTGGGGAGTTTAAAAACGCTACTGCATCACCTACCGTGATATGACACTCTACCTGACAAAACTGCTTAAATATAGTGTGATAGCTAGGCTGTAAGCAAAGTGCTTGTAAAGTATCGAGGATAAACATATGCTTTTGTGTTTGATCACTCACCAAGTCACTAAGCTTTGGTTTTTGGCCTTCAACCATTTCAATAATATGCAAACCCAAGGCATGAAAGGTCATACAACTAAAACTTTCACCCGCTCTTTTTTTAAGCTCTTTTGCAGCTTCACTGCCATATGCCAGTAATAACACTTGCTTAGCATTAGCTGCTGCACAGTGCACTAAAAACTGTGCACGCGCCACCATCACACTTGTTTTCCCAGTACCTGCACCAGCCAATAATAACTGCCGCTCATCTTGGACAATACATGCACGCCTTTGAGCTTCTGTGAGAGGCAGCTTCTCAACATTATCAAAAAAGTGCTTAAATTGGTGTGCCTGATAATTAATGTATGCATGACGGAAACCTGCAATATCGGTATCTTGCCATTGTTGGATCTCTTCAAGCGTATAAAGTGCCTGTCGCAAATCATCAGGCAAAGTAATGATAGGTTGCCAACTTAACCATTGAGGTACTATTTTCGCTACAATTTCACGCACTCTTTTAAGGTTTCCAAAAGATAGATACTGCCGCTGTAACAACTGTTCAATTTTACCAATAGTGTTGATAAGGGTATTACCATGTTTTGCTATCCAAAACTGCTGAAAATGCACATTGACTTCGTTACATCGCGCCACAGTGACATTATGTATGGTCTTATTGCTTAAGGTAATTTTAACACGAAATAGAATGATACCTGATGAAATAGAGGGTGGGCAGAACATCTCTTCCCATAGAAAACAATGACTACAGGTAGTGCTAACTAATTCCAGTTGCTTTGAATTAGCATTTAGGTGGGTGTATTGTGCAAATACCCCTTTTGCTGAAAAGTTACTTAGGTTCAATTGTTTATACACTGAGAAGTAATGGCTGCGACAGTATTAACAGGTCTTTGAGTAATGTAAAGCGCACTCTAGAGCACTTAACTGTATTAGCTCATAAGCTAAAAAAGAGATATAAAAAAACCAGCTAAAAGCTGGTTTTTTTATATTTGGTGCGGATGGGGGGACTTGAACCCCCACGCCCGAAAGCACTACCCCCTCAAGGTAGCGTGTCTACCAATTCCACCACATCCGCTTTATTTCGACATGACATTTGATTGAGGAATCAAATAGCCGAGTAACTTAAGGCTACTACTCTATTAATTTGGTACATCTGATGTATTATCATTATCAGAAGACACAGGTACGTCTGACGCTGCGGGTGCTACAGTTGATGCAGCCGGTGCTTCAAGATTCTCCCACTCGTCGGTCTTTTTAATTTGACCTGCGGTGAGGTTACCCAAAACAATACTTAAAACAAAAAATACAGTCGCTAAAACGGTTGTAGTTTTTGTCATAAAATTACCTGCACCTGATGAGCCAAATACTGTCGCTGATGCGCCTGCACCAAACGACGAACCCATATCCGCGCCTTTACCTTGTTGAACTAACACCATACCAACAAGTGCTAAGGCAACAATTAAGTAAACAACCAATAATATTTCGTACATTTTATACGTTCCCTACTGCACTTTTACAGATACTCGCAAAAGCATCTTTTTTCAGACTCGCTCCGCCGATTAAACCGCCGTCAATATCTGCCTGTGCAAATAATAATTCACTATTCTTTTCATTAACACTGCCACCATAAAGAATACGCAGTGCGTTAGCAACTTGCTCATCGTAAGCTATGAGCATGTCGCGAATAAACTTGTGTACCGCTTGCGCTTGTTCTGGAGAAGCTGTTTTACCAGTTCCGATAGCCCAAACGGGCTCGTATGCTATCACAGAATCATTTAATGCCGCTATACCTAATTTGCTAATAACTGCTTTTATTTGCTTGGCAACAACTTGTTCTGTTTTGCCAGCTTCACGTTCAGATTCTGTTTCACCAACACATAATATTGGTATTAAGCCAAATTCTTGAGCTTTAGCAAACTTATCAGCTACTTGCTGATCTGACTCTTTGAAAATACTTCGTCTTTCAGAGTGACCAACTAAAGTGTATTTTGCACCTAGCTGTTTAGCTAGTTGTGCATGAATCTCACCAGTAAAAGCACCTGAGTCAAACTCTGAAATAGTTTGAGTTCCGGCCTCAACATTTTCACTTAATACTTCACTAAGCAATAATGCGGGAGGAAATATAATAACATCCACATTTGAATTACTATACTTTTTAACTTCATCACACACTTGAGATACTAACTCCACAGAGCCATTCATCTTCCAGTTACCTGCAACAATAGGCTTACGCTGTGCCATACGATACTCCGCATCAGAAAGCGGGTGAGATACTAACTTGCCTCACCCTGATTTACAAGAAATAAAATAAAAAATAAGATTAATTGCTCACAGATTCAACAACTTCAGCAATTTTAGTTGCAAAGTCGATAACTTGCTTCTCTTGTTCGGCTTCAACCATAACTCTGATCACAGGTTCTGTTCCCGACTTTCTTAATAACACTCGACCTTTACCCGCTAATTCTTGCTCTACCTCTACAACGGCTTGCTTAACAATGTCCTGCTCGGTTGGGTCATTATTAGTCTTGTAGCGAACATTGATCATTTTCATTGGGTATTTTGTAAAACCACTACCCAAGTCCTGCAATGTTTTGTTCTGTGACACCATGGCAGCCAATACTTGTAAACTAGAGATAATACCGTCGCCTGTGCAAATAAGGCCAAGATTCAATATATGTCCAGAGCTTTCACCACCAATGGTCCAGCCATTTTGATTAAGTAGCTCCATGACATAACGATCACCTACTTTGCTTCTAACAAAATCTATTCCTCTTGCCTTGAGCGCATTTTCAAGTCCCATATTAGACATAACCGTACCCACAACGCCACCATTTAATGTGTCATTCGCATGCGCTAAACAAGCAATAATATAGACGATATCGTCACCATCAAATACTTGACCATTGTGGTCCACCATCATGACTCGGTCGCCATCACCATCGTACGCAACACCTACATCAGCTTGATGTTCTAATACTTGACGCTTAAGACTATCAACATGTGTTGCAC
The DNA here is from genome assembly GCF_945859825.1 of Pseudoalteromonas holothuriae. Classification (GTDB taxonomy): domain Bacteria; phylum Pseudomonadota; class Gammaproteobacteria; order Enterobacterales; family Alteromonadaceae; genus Pseudoalteromonas; species Pseudoalteromonas holothuriae. Next base: position 78,367 of record NZ_CAMAPC010000006.1, on the reverse strand, counting down.
CACATTCATGATTAATATTTAACCCGTTTGGCTCGCATGCATGGCAAATTACGGTCGCCCCCAATTCGCGCATAACTGCAGGTGCAATATGATAAGTGGCACCATTTGCACAATCCAATACAACCTTTAAACCTTCAAGGGATAAGTCTTTAGGAAATTGGCTTTTACAAAACTCAATATAACGGCCATCAGCATTTTCAAGACGACGCGCTTTACCTAATTTCTCTGAGGTAACACAGGTCATTTCCTCATCCATCATAGCTTCAATTTCAAGTTCAACACTATCGGCTAGCTTTAACCCGTTACCACTAAAAAATTTAATGCCGTTATCATGATACGGATTATGTGACGCGCTGATCACAATACCCGCTTCTGCTCTAAAAGTTTGTGTTAAATATGCTACAGCTGGGGTTGGCATAGGGCCTAGTAGCACCACATCAATACCAGCAGCAATTAAACCCGCCTCTAAAGAGGTTTCTAATAAGTAACCAGAAATACGCGTATCTTTACCTATAATTACTTTTTTTGTGCCAGTTTTCGATAAAACTTTACCAGCAGCCCAACCTAATTTCAGCGCAAACTCTGGTGTAATTGGGTATTGCCCAACTAAACCTCTCACTCCATCTGTACCAAAATATTTTCTAGTTGTCATATGGTTACTCCATTACGCGCTGCGTGCCATACAGTAAGCACGTCAGCAGTTTGTTGAACATCATGAACCCGTAAGATGTGCGCACCCTGCTGTGCACACAACAATGCCCCCGCTAAACTCGCAGCAAGCCGCTCACTGGTTTCTCTATTTAGTAAATTACCAAACATAGACTTTCTAGAAAGCCCTGCTAACAATGGCAGTTTGAAAGACTTAAAAGCCCCAAAGTTACCCAACAACTCAAAATTGTGGGATAAGTCTTTACCAAAGCCAAAACCCGGGTCGAGTATAATGCGCTCTTTAGCGATGCCGTATTTGTTACAAACTAGCAGCCGTTCGCTGAAAAATGCCTTAATATCTAAAATTAATTCATTATAAGTTGGCTTTTTTTGCATCGTACGTGGTTGGCCTTGCATGTGCATTAAGCATATTGGCACATCTGGGTAAGCAGCAGCCACTTGCAATGCATCTGGTTCTTGTAAGGCCCTTACATCATTTATAATATCTGCGCCAGCTTTGATAGCTTGTTGCATCACTTGTGCTTTACTGGTATCAACAGAAATAATACAGTCGCTATAGCGACGTATACCCTCTATCACGGGTATCACACGCTGCAATTCTTGATCGCAAGCAACATCTGGCGCACCAGGGCGTGTAGATTCACCACCAATATCTAGTATTGTCGCACCTTGTTGAATTAAGGATAAAGCCTGTTTGACAGCGATGTCACTTTGATAGTAAGTACCACCATCTGAAAAAGAATCAGGAGTTACATTGACGATCCCCATAATCTGAGGCGTATCGAGGCAAAGTGTACGGCCTCTAGGTAAACGGATTGTAGTTATCATTGTTTTACTCAGCTCAGAGTAATATTAGTTAGTACCAAAGCACTTTGCTTGGCAAATTAACAATTATGCGAAACAATATCATCGCGATAATTCAATTTAGCGGATATGAAAAAGCCCCGACATCGCGGGGCTTTGCAATATAGTGCTATTTTAACCGTTATTCAGGCCTATCATCAAGCTCTGAAGGGGTCTGAGAGTCATCTGCAGCCTTTTTTTCCTCATCTGATGATGACTTTTCAGCCTTTTTGTCAGATTTACTTTCCGGCTTGCGGTCATGTGCATCACGTGGAGGCCTAACTTCTGAGCGCGTCATCAAATCATCAATCTGACCCGCATCAATCGTTTCGAACTTCATTAATGCATCTTTCATGCTATGCAAGATATCCATATTATCTTTTAGAATTTGCTCTGCGCGGTCATAGTTGCGAGTAACAAAGTCTTTAATCTCAGAGTCAATTAACTTTGCAGTCTCATCTGACATACCAGCAGTTCTATGCGAACCACTGCCCATGTACATTTCACCTTGCTCTTCAAGATACATTTGCGGTCCAAGCTTACTACTTAACCCCCACTGCATAACCATTTTTTTGGCGATATCAGTTGCACGTTCAATGTCATTACTTGCACCTGTTGTTACTTTATCTTCGCCATAAATTAACGCTTCTGCAATTCGACCACCATATAAACTAGAAAGCATTGACTCTAGATGTTCTTTAGAATGGCTCACACGGTCTTGTTCAGGTAAGTACATAGTCACACCCAAGGCACGACCGCGAGGAATAATAGAAACCTTATAAACAGGATCATGCTCTGGCACTAAGCGACCTACAATGGCATGCCCAGCTTCATGATAAGCAGTCATTTCTTTTTCATGCTCGCTCATCACCATTGACTTACGCTCAGCACCCATCATGATTTTGTCTTTTGCAGCATCGAACTCGGCCATACTTACTTTTCGTTTGTTACCGCGAGCAGCAAATAAGGCAGCTTCATTGACTAAATTTGCAAGGTCAGCACCTGAAAAGCCTGGAGTACCTCGTGCAATTAGTGATGCTTCAACATTATCGTCTAGTGGCACTTTGCGCATGTGTACATTCAATATTTGCTCACGACCACGGATATCTGGCAAGCCAACTACAACCTGACGATCAAATCGACCTGGGCGCAATAAAGCTGGATCTAAAACGTCAGGCCTGTTGGTTGCAGCAATTACTATGATACCTTCATTGCCTTCAAAGCCATCCATTTCTACTAACATTTGGTTTAAGGTTTGCTCACGTTCATCATGCCCTCCCCCCATACCAGCACCACGTTTACGTCCAACCGCGTCAATTTCGTCAATAAAAATAATACAAGGTGCTGCTTTTTTAGCTTGTTCAAACATATCACGAACACGCGATGCACCTACACCTACAAACATTTCAACAAAGTCTGAACCCGAAATAGTAAAAAACGGTACTTTCGCTTCACCAGCAACCGCCTTAGCAAGTAAGGTTTTACCTGTTCCTGGTGGGCCTACCATCAACACACCCTTCGGTATGCTACCACCTAATTTCTGGAACTTTGATGGGTCGCGTAAGAAGTCCACTAACTCTGTGACATCTTCTTTTGCTTCATCACAGCCAGCAACATCTGAAAACGTGGTTTTAACTTGATCCTCACTCATTAAACGAGCTTTGCTCTTTCCAAATGACATTGCGCCCTTTCCACCGCCACCTTGCATTTGACGCATGAAGAAAATCCACACACCAATAAGCAGTAGCATTGGGAACCAAGAAATAAAAATGTTAGCCAAGAATGATTGCTCTTCTGGAGCAACACCTTTGACATTGACATCATTTTTCAATAAATCATTGATAAGATCTTCGTCATACATTGGCATGATAGTTTGAAAACGCTCACCATTTCCTTTCATTCCAGTAATAGTACCGGATGAACGATCGATGTTAACGTCTCGCACTGCGCCGCTTCGCACTTCTTTAACAAACTGCGTGTAACTGGTTTGACGATCTGTTAAATCGCCGCTATTGAAACTCTGAAAAACGGTCATAAGCACTACTGCTATCACCAACCAAAGTATTAAGTTCTTCGCCATATCGCTCAAGGGGTTAACCTCTTGTATCCAAAATTATTTAAATTCATTTTTTGTGCCCTTCAACTGTACTACAGTTTGTATCCTGTCGCCACTATATATACTTCACGTGAACGAGGGCGAGAGGCTTTTGGTTTTCTGATTTTAACTATGTTAAAACATTTACGAACCTCTTGCACAAACTGATCAAATCCTTCGCCCTGAAAAACTTTCACCGCAAAGGCACCGTTTTTGCCGAGCACCTGATGGCACATATCTAACGCCAATTCGACCAAGTACATACTTCCAGCCTGATCTGTGGACATGTTACCGCTCATATTAGGAGCCATGTCTGAAAAGACAACATCAATATTTTTACCACCAATGCGCTCTAATAACGTATTGAGCACTGCCTCTTCACGAAAGTCACCTTGTAAAAAATCAACACCAGCCAGAGAGTCCATAGGTAGAATATCACATGCAATAACTTGCCCATTTTCATCCACTTGCTCTGCTAAGTATTGCGACCAACTACCGGGAGCTGCCCCCAAATCAACTACGCTCATACCTGGCTTAATGAGTTTATCCCGCTGCTGAATTTCTTCTAGCTTAAAAACTGCGCGAGAACGAAAACCACGCTTTTGTGCTTCATGAACGTATGGGTCGTCCACATGTTCCTTTAACCAGCGCTTTGAGCTCGCTGAGTGCTTTTTATTTGCCATATTAACTGCAACTCATTAGTAATATTGTCTAGATGGCGGTAGAATATGAAAATTCAAGCCTATATTTAGTAAATTGTACCAATATGACTTTATCAAATAAACAAAAGCAGTACCTTAAAGGGTTAGCACATCCACTTAAACCTGTAGTTTTACTCGGTGCGAATGGTCTAACCGAAGGCGTACTCGTTGAAATTGACCAATCTTTAAACATTCACGAACTTATAAAGATAAAAGTGCCGACTAATGATCGCGAAACAAAACAGCTTATTTTTGATGCTATTGTTCGTGAAACAGGCGCTTATAAAGTGCAAACTATCGGTCATATCATCGTGCTATATCGCCAAAGTGAAGAAAAGAAAATTCAATTACCACGTTAATTACTTTCTTTGTGCGCCATTGTTTATTGCTTTGGCGCCATTTTATATTTTTTGATTACTTGTGAAATAAAATCCGTCGTTAATTGATTAATGGCGCCGCTCTCAGCATTAAGTAGCAAGCTGAAACCTACGTTTAACGCTGGAATTGCGACTATATCAGTTCTATATCCCTGCACCCAACCACTGTGATACATAATATATTCTCCATCATAATCGTACATGCGCCACCCTAAACCGTAAAATGCATCGTTCACGTGATTGCGCCATATTCGACGCCGCAGTTCTCTTTTTGTATATGTATATGGGCGACTTTGTATCGTCAGCGCTTCTAAAGATAATACATGAGGAAATAGCCCTAGCTGTGCTTTTAACCACTGTACCATATCTTGTGCACTTGCATTGATACCCGCCGCTGGTGCAACTTTATAATAGTGAGGTTTAAGTTTGGCTGTATGCCAACGCTTTCGCCCCAACACATGAGGTAAAGCATAATTACTATCTTTTAGCATATTATCAATACCCACCCCACCGTCATTCATTTTCAATGGTTTAAAAATAAACTCCAGCAACCAACGCTCATAAGGCATCCCTGTCGCGTGCAAAATAACGTCTGAAATAAGGCTAAACATCGCATTTTGATAACCATAACATTGTCCCGGCTTGCAAATACGCTTAACTTTAATCAAACGCTCAATAATTTGCTCATAGGGCATTCTCGATTCAATCAAATTATCGTAAGCATTGGGCACTAAGCCACTTGAATGACTGAGTAAGTGATACACTTTTAGTGAATGATAATCTGTATCTTTTATATATGGCAGGTAATCACTCACATAATCATCTAATCGAAGGTAATGTTGGCTCGCAAGTTTGGCACTTAACGAGCCCGCGAACGTTTTTGACACAGATGCCAGCCGAAAACGGGTATTTTCATCAACAGGCAGCCCTTTACGCACTTTAGTGTTGCCATAACCCTTTGCTAATGTGCCAAGTTCACCGTGAACAATACTTAATGCAGCACCTGGAATTGATTTTTCTTTCAGTTTGCGCTCGACTTGCTTAGAATAGCTGTTCAAAAATTGGTGCCACTGCTGCTTTGCGTCTTCTAATGCATGGACTTTTGTCGTAAATAGCCAAAATACAACAATAACTAAATACTTCATAATGACCCTATAAACTCGAATTGAAGAAAGTTTATCACGAAGTTAACCGTTATTTGTATTGCCAATTAAGACTTTAATTATAACGTGAGGTACTTGGATGCGTTTTTTGCTTATACTTTTTATTTTAGCTTTGTCTTTTGGCTGTTCGATGACCAAAAAGATGGCACCAAAACTTAATGTGCCGCCTAAGCCTATATTAAGTAAAGAGGTTTACCAACTCAGCTACGGTACTGAACTAGACTCAGCCAGAATCAAGTCTGTGCAACTGCCCGCTCACCCTATCCAAAAAAACAATACCGTGCGTATTGTTGATAACAAAGTTGCTATGACTGATACATTACGCGCACACCTTGTATACACATTGAAGCAACAAGGTCTGAAAGTAGTTTCTAAAAGTAGTGCTGACTATGTTCTAAATGTACATCAACTAGATTTAACATTCGGTCCAAATAATACCTATATACTAAATAAGCCAAAAACTTCACACACGCTTTATGAATTAGTTACTCAAAAAGCACCCAGCTATCAATGCAGTAATATTATTGCCAGTGTAAGCATGAGGTTGACACATGTCGCTTCATCCGATGTTGTTTGGTTTGCTAAATCATCAATCGATAGTGCAAGTTTTCAAGGTATTCCTCTACAGTTTAGCTATACCAAAGAAGAAAAAATCGCAAATGAGCATGATATTATCTCATTTATCGTAGAACAAAATACTGAACAAGCCAGAATTGCGCGTACTAAAGTACCAGTAGAAATACCAAAATATCAAATAGAACACACTATTAGCGAGCCGCAAAAAACAGCTGGCGCTTGTTCTGAAACTGAAGTGAGTGCACTTAGCAGTGCAATGCACCAAACGTTAAGTACAATATTGATTGATAAGATAAACGTGCTTTAGTTGACACTTTTTTACAGTTCCCTGCCTGACATATCAATATAATATTCACCATCAATGTGGTTGGTGAATATTATGTCCCGAACTCTCCGTTTAGTAACCCTACTTATCTGTCTATCCAATACTGTACATGCAAGTAATCGGCTTTACGCAGATAACACTTTTAAACCGAGTGAAAATTTCGTCTTTGATATTAGCTTTGGAGCTGGGTATGTGTTTGAAGATTCATACCTAGTGGGTTCACAAGCCCACCAAGAAGGCGTCGAGTTACTGAATATAAATGTCTATGTAAACTATGGCAATTGGTACTTTGATGTAGATCGCAGTCAACTGTCAGGTGGTTTGGTGCTTGGTTACAGCGCAATAGAAAAATACGATTGGGGGTTAGATTTAATTTTAACTCAAGCACAAGATGGCTTTAGTGAAAATGGTTTTGACTTATACCGGTCGAACCAAATACCTGAGCTAAAAGGAATTAATGAACGGCAATTTGATATTACCGCAGGATTACGTTTAAGCAAACGCTATGGTGGCAATCAATTATCATTTGAGTTACTACAAGATATTAGTAGTACTCACAATGGCTGGGTATTAAGTACATTCTTTAGCAAAATAGTACCATGGCAAAATTGGGATTTTAGAACAGCTATCGGTATTAACCTATACTCTAATGATTTTACTGATTATTATTTTGGTATCGCCCCTGATGAGCAAACGATTGAACGCCTGACATATAACCCCAAAGGTGCATATAGCTTAGTGTATGAATTACATACAGAATATCCTATCGCCGAACGCTGGGTATTTTTAGCTGGGTGGATGTCAACTTGGTTTTCAAAGCAAATTTACCACAGCCCCATTGTTCGCCAAAACCATCAACATAAAGCCAAACTTGGAGTACGTTATGTATTTTGAAACTCAGCAAACCTCTGTATTGCGAAATTATAACTATAACGGCACTCAATTAAGCTTGGAGAAATAATTTTTCAGATCCAATATTTTAAGTATTTTACTTGGTTAACTAACTTTTCCTAAAGTTCAGTTTAATTTTATAAAGTGACAGTTGCGGATGACTAAGGCAGAATTGGTAACAACCTTGTGATCCCGCGAGCATCATTACTAGAACAATTAATAAACAGGAGTTAAAAATGGATAATTATGGCACGATTCTGCTAGTAGAAGATGATGAATCTCTTGCTCAGTGGGTAGCCGATTACTTAAATAACCAAGGTTATACTACACATGTATGCGAACGTGGCGATAAAGTCGTAAATATGGTCAGAACCCTCAATCCTGATATTGTTTTACTTGATGTTATGCTGCCAGGTCAAGATGGGATCAGTGTGTGCCGTGAGCTGCGTCAATTCTATCAAAAACCGATTGTAATGCTTACCGCAAAAGATGAAGAAATGGATGAAGTAATTGGTTTAGAGGTCGGTGCCAGTGACTACGTCATAAAGCCTGTGCGACCAAGAGCTTTGCTTGCAAGGATCAAAGCCATGTTGCGCGTATCAAATGACGCAACGACGGCAAATCATACCAATGACAATTTAATACGTGTTGGCAACCTAAATATCGATACTCAAGCACGTAAAGTCTTATTACAAGGTAGCGAAGTCAATATCTCAAGTGCTGAATATTTACTCCTGCACTTTTTAGCCTCTAATGCTGGCGAAGTGGTTTCTCGCGACGCCGTGTTCAAGGCAACCAAAGGACGAGAATATGATGGGCTTGACCGAAGTGTTGACGTGCTCATTTCTGCACTTCGTAAAAAATTCGATGACGACCCACAGCACCCAGAAAAGATTAAAACAATTTGGGGGAAAGGCTATTTAATGGTACCCAGCGCATGGTAAAGGCCGCAATGTGAGAAAACTTTACCTTTACCTGCTTGCCAGTGCCCTTGTTTCAATTGTCGTACTTGGTTGGCTCATTGATATTTTTAGTGAACAAGCATTAGAAGTAGAAGATAACTTTGGCTGGCAAAGTACATTGGCAACGGGTGCAGCAATTCAAGCCGCACGCCAAGCACCCGAGCAACGTGCAAATTACATTCAGACTTTAAGTGCAGATTATGAGTTAGCAATTAATTATAAAAAAGGTAATATGCTCGCAGTTCCTACAGAGCTTAAAGCCCAAATGCTAACAAAAAAAGGGTTAGTACTTGAGGACCAGCAAGGTTTCTATTTGCTCAAAACCAACCAAGCATTGCTGCCTGATTACTTAGAGCTACGCTTAGAAAAGCCACCTGAACGTCTGGATAATGATGCGCTTTTAACTTTACTATTTTACGCTGGTGTGTGCACATTCATGTGGTTTATTCTCTCGCCACTGGCCAAGCGTTTATCCATACTAACTGAGGCTGCTAAGCAGTTCGCCAGCGGTAATTTCAGTGCTCGCATTGCTACAAACAAGTTCACCTATATTAAAGATGTAGAACTTACTTTTAACCGCATGGCAAGCCAGATTGAAAAGCTTCTTGCTGAAAACAAACTGCTGGCTTCTAGTCTATCTCATGATATTCGTACACCTGTTGCTTGTTTACGATTCGGTCTGGACGCCGCGCTAGACGAACAAGATGTGAGCAAAATACATACTCTATTATCACGCATGGAAAAAGACCTAGATCAAATGGAAGATATGCTAGCAAGCTACCTATCTTTTGCCACCCTAGAACAAAAATCACATTTACTAAAGTTTGAGGTCACTGGTGCAGGCGATTATTTTAGCTCTTTAACCGAGCAAGTGGCGCCTAAATTTCAAAACTCTGGACTGCGCATTGAGCACGAAGTTGAGCATCCACTATCTATTAAAGCCGATTTACACTGGTTGGCACGCGCGGTAACTAACTTACTAACCAATGCAGCTGATTTTGCTGAGCACTCAGTGTTAATTAGGGTTGTTAGTGATGAACACAACGTACTTATTCATATAGAAGATGATGGGCCTGGTATTGCACCACAGAACTGGCATAAAGTATTTAACCCATTCTTTCAGGAGCAAACTCACCGTAATCGCGCACAAAAGAGCTATGGGTTAGGTCTGGCTATTGTCGCCAAAGTCGTTGATTGGCACCATGGGCACGCCACAGTCTCACAATCTGATATTTTAGGTGGTGCCAAGTTTACTTTAATTTTACCTTGTAAAGCCTAGTAAGCAGCGTAAAGTAATTATCACACATACATAATAGCTGGCTGTTAATTAACTGAAAAATAAATAACTTATCCCTAAAGTGCCTACAAAGCTCTGGAGGTTTAATGTTACAACCCTTTAATTGAAGAAAAACTGCGTTAGATCATGGCATTCTAATTACAATTAGCGCTTTTTATTTGTCATTATTTACAGTAGATTGTCAGCCGCCGTAAAAAATAGAGAAGTATAAAAATATGAGCAGTGTGCGCGGAGAATTTAGTTCTCGCTTTGGTTTTATAATGGCAGCAGCTGGGTCGGCTGTGGGCCTAGGTAATATTTGGGGCTTTCCTACTCAAACCGCTAGTAATGGCGGGGCCGCATTTGTATTAGTTTATTTAGTGTTAGCATTTTGCTTAGCTTACCCCGCTTTAATGGCTGAGTTGGTCATTGGCCGCCATGGCCAAGCTAATGCCGTATCTTCATTACAGAAACTTTCTAAGAATGCTTTTAATAAACGTTTCGCATTCGCGGTGGGTTTTGGCGGTATAATTTGCGCAGGGTTAATTTTGAGCTTTTACGCCATTGTTGCTGGGTGGATGTTTACTGCAACCTTAGAACCCATTACTAAACTTGCAAATATGCCCGATGCCACCGTGTGGTTAAGTAACCAATCACTTGCACGTGATTTAATATTTACTTCTATATTTGTGATACTCACCATTTCTATTATCAGCAAAGGCGTTGAAAATGGAATAGAGAAATGGTCCAAGCGTCTTATGCCTGCACTTTTAGGGATTTTATTTTTACTGATAGCATATGTTCTGATACAAGACGGGGCAAGTGAGGGCTTAAAAGCATACTTGGTTCCAGATTTCTCATCAATTTTAGACCCAGAGCTACTAGTAAGTGCGCTTGGCCAAGCGTTTTTCTCACTCTCTCTTGGCACAAGTGTGATGATCATCTACGGCTCATACATCAGCAGACAAGAAAACTTAGTTTCTCTAGGTGCTTATGTAACCCTTATTGATGTCTTTATCGCATTTGTTGCTGGCTTATTAATTATTCCTGCAATGTATGTAGCCCAAGCGCAAGGGGTTGAAATATTCAGCGCTAACGGTCAACTCTTATCTGAGGACACTTTAGTCTTTCAAGTACTACCCGCACTATTCGATAGTATGGGCGATGTCGGGCTATTTGTTGGGTTTGCATTTTTTGCACTTATGAGCATTGCCGCTTTAACGTCATCGATTTCCATGTTGGAAGCACCAGTATCCTACGCAGTTGAACGATTTGCTTTATCACGTTTGCAAGCCACTTGGGTGATCGGTGGCCTTATCTCTGTAGTTAGCTTCACAATCATCTTTAACTTTAGTGACTTATTTGGGTTTGTCGTGAGCTTAACAACACAATTTGGTCAGCCACTGATTGGTATGTTATGTTGTGTTTTTGTTGGCTGGATATGGCAAAGAAACAACTTGCTCACAGAAATAAAAAATGGCTATCCAGAAGCTGATAATAGCTTTTTTTGGAAAGTATGGCCTTGGTATATTAAGTTTGTCTGTCCCGTGGCAATCGCCTTAGTGTTTATACACTCGCAATAAATACTGGTGAGCGCTTGATTATTCAAGCGCTTTTTTATATCGCATGTCATGATGAGGTATACCATCTTCCAAATATTCCACTCCCTCAAGTTTAAAACCTAGAGACTCATAAAAAGGCAATAAATAAGTTTGCGCGGATATTACTATTTCATCCTGTGCAAAATGGGTGTTACACACATCCAATGCCTGTTTCATTAAAGGTTTTGCCAGCCCCTTACCTCGTTCGGTTTCAACAATTAGTACCCGCCCTATTGCACATTCACTCATCGATTTTCTGTACACTCGTGCATAAGCTTGAACATCGTATTGTTGAGATAAAAATACATGTCTTGTTTGTTCATGCTTATCAATTTCATCTAACTCTGGATACGCACATTGCTGCTCAACAACAAATACATCCACCCGCGCTTTCATTAAGTTAAACAACATATCTATTTCAAGTTCAGAGAAAAGTTTAGTCTGCCAAAGCATTTAATAGCTCCTGTTATACAAATTGCATTAAATAAATGATCAATGTCGTAATCAAATTAGGAGCTGTTGATCTTCATCAAAACTCAGTGATAAAAAAACCCAGCATTGGCTGGGCTTATAAATAACGAGTGCATTTAAGCAAATAAACGCTCTAATTGGTCGCACAACTGCGATAAATTCACTTGGTCATGTTCAATGGTTAAATCCACATAACCGTCACTTCGGAACGCTCTATCTAACTCAATCAGCACATGAGTTCGGTGTGCTTCTGGTACAAAAGATAGCTCTACCTCTTGAATACCAAACAATGATTTACTGTGCGGTCGATATTCCAATTCCTGGTAACAACCTGAAACCGTATGGAAATTACTCGCCCTAAGCTGCCCTTTTTCAACATCAGCTTTAACAAGACCAAAACCCAATTTCTCCATAGCTGACATACACGTTTTAATCGCATCATTAGGGTAAATATGCAGGGTGTCTCTGTCTGTAGGATCAAGTGCTAAATCGATATCTAGGCCCGTTTCTAACCAAACATGACAATGATTATAACCCGCGTTCAGCTCAGTGATTGGCGTCTCAGAATGAAGTCTGGCCTCAAAGGGTATCACCTTAGTTTGACCTGAAGCTATGTCAAATTGCTCGCCAATCTTCCACGTTTCAATTACATGATTGACAAAATAATGACCGTCATCATTTTCAACTTTTACACGTGTCATTAGTGCCATTTCTAAGCCACTCACTTGTTGGCTAACATCCCCACCTTCTATGATAATCTTGGCTTGAAATTTTTGTCCGGGGTATAAATGCTCGGTTTCTAAAACTGTATCTACTGTTGCCGCACCTATACCAACAGATGCGAGGATTTTTTTAAACATTATTTCTCCTGTGAGAATGTTCCTTTATCGCATCTTAACCACATTTATCGCCGATTGTCAGCGAAAATTTTCGTTATCGTCCGTATTATTATTGAGTTAACGCAAAACATGGCCTGTTTTTTTGATAAGGAAGAAAAATTCAATTTATAAATCAGATAGTTCTGATACACTTAAGCTAGATAAAATCAATATATACATACTATGGAACTTTTGTTTTTTGCTGCAGCATTTGCCTGTGGCTTTTCAGTATATCAATTAAAGCTACCACCTCTTATTGGTTTTTTGATGGCTGGGTTTATTCTTAACCTACTTGGCTATCGTAGTACAGAGCTATTAAATCAATTAGCTGATTTGGGTGTTACCTTGCTGTTGTTTAGCATTGGTCTAAAGCTTAAAATTGGTAACCTTGTAAAAGCACAAGTTTGGGCACCAGCAACCCTCCATATAGTTTTGAGTAGTACTTTTTTTGCAGCACTTTTACTTTTACTTGGTTCATTAAGCTTACCGCTATTTACTGATTTATCGATGTCCAGTGCCCTATTAGTCGGTTTTGCATTTAGCTTTTCAAGTACCGTATTTGCTGTAAAGGTACTTGAAGAACGAGGTGAAATGGCAAGCCTACATGGCAAAATTTCTATTGGTATACTCGTTATGCAAGATATCTTTGCTGTCGTATTTTTAGCTATTAGCACAGGTAAAACACCCAACGTATGGGCTTTGGTATTACTCATATCCTTGCCTCTTTTTAGGCCAGTTATGTTTTGGGTATTGAATCGCTCTAAACATGGTGAGCTATTGCCACTGTTTGGATTTTTCTTTGCATTGGTCGTTGGCTATCATGCTTTTGAATTCGCAGGCTTAAAAGGAGATCTAGGCGCGCTTATTATTGGTATGCTCTTCGCCCCTCACAAAAAAGCAGGTGAGCTATCAAAGTCATTAATGAATCTAAAAGATATCTTACTCGTAGGGTTCTTTTTAAATATTGGCCTTAATGCCAATATGAGTTTTGATGCCTTACTTATCGCTTGTTTACTTACCCTTGTGTTACCAGTAAAAGTTTGTTTTTACTATATACTGACAAACTTGTTTAAACTACGAGCTCGGACCTCATTACTCAGTGCATTTACACTATCAAATTACAGTGAGTTTGGTCTGATCGTTTGTGCTGTTGCAGCCAGTAGCGGTGCCATTGCAGCAGACTGGCTAGCCGTCGTAGCTATCGCTGTATCAATTACCTTTGTGATAGCTTCACCACTGAATAAACGCGCCAACGGTGTTTATGTAAAACTCGAACCATTTTTACTGAAGTTTGAAAGCACTAAAAGGCTAGAAGAAGAGCTGCCCGTTAACTTGACCGATACACGTATTGCTATTTTCGGTATGGGCCGTATCGGCACTGGGGCTTATGAAACAATTGAAGCCACTCATCCTGGATCAATTGCTGGAGTTGATATTAAGCCCGAAGTAGTTGATAGGCATGTACAAAGAGGCCGCAGAGTATTGTTAGCAGATGCAACCGACCCTGATTTTTGGCAGCGTGTAAACCACTCTCGTGTTGATATGGTCATGCTCGCAATGCCCAAGCATATGCAGAATATATACGCACTGGAGCAACTAAAAGCATCGGGTTTTAAAGGTCAAGTTACCGCTATTGCAAATTATCCCGATCAACAAAAAGAACTTGAAGAAATGGGTGTCGATTCGACCTATAACTTTTATCTTGAAGCTGGAAGTGGCTTCGCTGAACATGTAAAACAGAATTTATTTTCTTAATGTAAAAGTTTGTTATCAGTACCATAAAAGGTACTGATAACTATTTTTATTTGCTCATCAATATCTTACTTCTAGATGTCTAAACCATTTTATGTAAGCCACTTTAAAACGTTCATTACTCGATTTACAAAGCTTTACATCCAAGTTAGTAATCTGCCCTAAAAACAGAGTACACTGTTTTCAACTTGAAAGGTGTAAGTATCTATTTTTAACACAAAAAATATGATGGACGCTGTTAACTATGACAATTGGATGTTTTCCGGGAGAAGGCTATTATGCTAAAAAATAAACAGGTAAATCACTTCGCTGCGGTTGTTGATGATGTACAATCTGGGCCATTTTCTGAACTGCAAGGACGTCTTGATGAAATTCAGGATAACGGAATGACAGCGCTGACAATGCGAAGCATTCTTTTTAATAAAATGCTCGACTTACACAATGTGCCTGATGACCATTTTTTAAGAAATGAGTCTACAGCGAAAAAATTAGATGACCCATCCGTTTTAGTAGAAAAGCTCAATAATCTTGGTTTTGTTCGCAAACAAAAACAAAATGGTGTAATCCACTAGTAACTAATTTATGGGAGCCTACTCTCCCAACTATAATAGGCTGGCACTGCCCGTCGCCAGCCTATCTCCTTTAAATCTCAATTATAAATTTTCTAAAAAATCCTCATCGAAATCTTCCGGCTCTTCTTTAATTGGTGGATTACCATCGTAAAGTTCGTATAATTGCCTTTGGAAATACACATCTTTTACAAATATATAAGGGTCCAAAGACTCATGTAGCAACTTTTCTTGCGCCATTAACTGCGCTCTTGTTTCAATTGCTTTGAATGCAAATACAGCAATTGTTTGTGGTGTTGTTAAAGCAATTTCAGGTAAAACGACATTATCAACTACATCTCCGGTTAAATTTCTTAATGTTGATGGCCCCATACCCGGAAGCATTAAATAAGCGCCATCCCCAACCCCCCAAACTCCTAACGTTTGTCCAAAATCTTCATCATGATGCTTAAGACCTAAACTGCTGGCTACATCAAACAAGCCTAGCACTCCAACGGTTGAGTTGATCAAAAAGCGCGCCGTATTTATTCCCAAACTTTCTGGCTTTCCTTGCAAGGCCGCATTGATAGCATCGGTAGGCGTTGTTAAATTTGTCGTAAAATTCACTAAGCCAGTTCGCACTGGCTGTGGGGTTATAGCAACATATCCAACGGTAACGGGGCGCAAAATATATGAATCTATCACATCCATATTAAAATCATATATAGGTCTATTGAGTGTTTGCAATGGATCTCGATCATCCTGTTTCTCGATAGGAATACTACTACATCCACAAATTACAACGGCTGCAAAGGCAGCTAAAAATGGCTTAAACATTTACTTTCCTGTGCTTGATATAATCCGATTAATCTCTACAAAAGCCTCTTTGCTGTTCTCAGCTAATGAAATTATCTGACTTAACCCTTCCAGCTCACCTTCTTGTGTCATCACACTACTATCTTTTGATATACGGGCAGTTATAACAACATCCTGATAATTAGAAAGCTTTAAGCTTGGCATCATAGCCATACTATCGTCTAAGGTGACAGTCAAAGGCAAGTTAAAATTTGTAAGCTTCGCTACTGCAAGTGGCATAGCGGGTCCATCTACCGCTTTAGCAAAAACAAATAAAGTGCCTTGCTCTGGCAACTGTGTTTGTAAGGTACTATCCAGCGCCACCTTAACGGTTAAACTTATAGGCTTAGCCTGCTGTACCGGTGTTATTTTTTCTTCAATTTGTGCAATACGCTGTTCAATCATGGCATATCTAGGGTCATTTTTTTGCATGTTAGCAAGCAGCACTTCAAAAGCGGTTTTTGCCTCTAACCAGTCTTGTTTTTCATAAGCAATTAACGCGAGCAAAGAAATTGCGTCGATATTTGTCGGCTCACTTTTTAGCACCTTAGCAAGTAAACGCGCAGCGCGATTCATGCCTGCTTCAGAGCCTTCAATCAGTAGCACTTGGCTATAGTTGATTAAAATATTATGGTTATTGGGGTCCATTTTTAATGCTTTATCAAATGCCTGTTTAGCCATTTGATAATCATTCAATGACATAGCAACACGGCCTAGCAACATCCATGCTACAGCGTCATCGCCACTGTTAGCAAGCTTAGTACGCAAACCTAAAGCGAAAGCTTGTAATTCGTTTGCTGATAAAACCTCACCTTGTTGTAATACTGCTCGTTCCCCATACTCTGGTAGTTTTTCTATTGCATCATACCAATTTTCGATTTGTTGTTGACTACCCATAAATTGATAAAAAACCCCACTTACAGCTAGTGTAAATAGCAAGCCTGTGAGCGCAAATATGCGGTTATTACCTTTACTATTTAACTGCTTTTCAGGAGACAACTCATTAAGCAAACGGCGCTTTAATTCTAAAATCGACTCTTGATATAACTGTGTATCAATTCTTTGGTTATCAAGCTCTACTTGTAGTTCATTAAATCGCTGTTGATAAATATCAATGCGCTGCGCATTCGCTTCATTGTCAACTTTTAATACTTTCTCACGACGCAGAAATGGCACAACAACAAACAATATGGCCAATAATGTGAGTAACGCAAACATACCCCACATTTGCATAATACCGGTCATCACTATTGCTCCCTACGCTGATATTGCTGAATTAATTTTGTAAGCTGTTGCTCATCTTCTGGGCTCCAAGTTTGCTTACTTGATGCCTTCTTATGCCTAAATACAATAACCCCAAAGCCAATAATAACGATTAGTATTGGTAACACCCAAAGAATGATTGTAGCAGGGGTAACTGGTGGCTGATAATGCACAAAGTACCCATATCGGTCTATCATATAATCAATGACTTCTTGCTTACTCTTACCTTCATTAACTAAGTTCAAAACCTTATCACGCAGGTCTTTAGCCACAATCGCATCTGAATCTGCAATATTTTGATTTTGACATTTAGGGCAGCGTAGCTCGTGTGTTAGCTCCCTAAATGTTGAGGCACGTTCTTGATTTGAAAATTCATATTTGTCTTCTGCTGCGAAGCCTGAGCTACACCATAACAAAAGTAATACCATCACAATTTTCATTGCGTTAACTCCATGATCTTAGGTGCGAACTTAGCTCGCCAAACACGTTGATTAATATCGCCTGTATGATGCAGCAAAATCGTTCCTTGCTTATCGACTAAAAATGTTTCGGGGGCACCAGATACGCCTAAATCTAGCGCTAGAGTTCGCTCTAAATCGAGAATATTAAATTGGTAAGGATTACCAGTTCTAGCCAACATAGTCTGCACTTCGACACGTAATTTGTTTATATCGAATCGATCACCAAAATCGGGGTCATAAGCTTGTTCATAATACAAACCTACAATTTTGACCCCCTGCTCTTTTAGCTCAGTCAGATAGCTTAATTCTGCAACACAAGTTGGACACCAAGTTCCCCAGACATTGAGTAAGTATACCTCGCCCAACAAATCTTTATTTTGCCACTGCTTTTGACTATCCATTAAATCTGGTAACGTAAAGCTTGGCATTGTATGCCCTATTCGCCCAGTTTGTAGCTCACGAGGGTTACCAAACAACCCCTGATATAAAAACACGCATAGCAATGTAAAAATAAGAAACGGAATTAATCCAAGCAATTTACGATTCATGCATTGGCTCCTTGCTTACTATCAAGCATCGAGCCCTTTCTATATCGTTTGTCAGCTACCACCATAAAGCCTGCTAAAGCGATTAATAACCCACCTAACCACATCCAACGTACGTATGGCTTGTGATAAATACGCAACGACCAAGCTCCTTGGCTTAACTGCTCACCAAGAGCCAAATACAAGTCTCGAAAGAAACCGTCGTCAATCGCTGCTTCTGTCATAAATTGCATACCAATGGTGTATAAACGTTTCTCTGCATATAACTCGGTAACGACTTGATTATTTTTTAAAACCGTTACAACTCCTGCATGGCCACTATAATTTGGTCCAACAATTTCTTTAACACCCTCAAAACGATAAACGTATTCATTCAACGATGCAGTATCTCCCGGTTGCATGCGCACTGAACGCTCAACTGAATAAGCGGAAGTTAATGTGACACCAGCAATCACAAAAGCAATACCAACATGACCTGACACCATTGCCCAATAACTCAAGCCTTGACGTTTGAACCCTTCTGCCAAGTTCTCGGGTAAAGATACTTTTTGCAAAATATCTAATCCTGTTGCCAGTACAATCCAAACCGCCAGCGCAGTGGCTAAGAAAGTCAGCGGTTTAACCACTTCATAATTACCAAATAACCATGCAGATGTAATAACTATTGTTACTACGAATACCACTAGCCATTTTTTAACAAGTAATGAGAGTTTATTTTGCTTCCAGCGAAGCATTGGCGCCAAGCCCATTAAAATTGCAAAAGGGACGATTAAAATGGCAAACATTTGATTAAAAAACGGTACTCCAATAGAAATTGAGCCTAAACCTAACTCTTTGTGGATCATAGGAAGCAAGGTGCCCAAAAACACCACTAAAGTAGCAACAACAAGAAATATATTATTGACCCAAAGCGCCACTTCGCGTGAGAAGAGTTGATATCGGCCTTCACTTTTAACCTGCGATACACGCGCTGCATATAACGCTAAACTGCCGCCAACCACCACGCCAAGAAACAACAGTATATATAACCCTCTGTCAGGGTCAGTCGCAAAGGCATGTACAGATACTATAATGCCCGATCGAACGATAAAGGTGCCCAACAAACATAAGCTAAAAGCCGTGATAGCCAATAACACGGTCCAAGACTTGAATACGCCGCGTTTTTCAGTTACAGCGAGAGAATGTAGCAGTGCTGTTGCCACAAGCCATGGCATCAAAGATGCATTTTCAACCGGATCCCAAAACCACCAGCCGCCCCAGCCAAGTTCAGCATACGCCCACCAGCTACCAATGGTGATGCCTAGTGTCAAAAAAGCCCAAGCAACAATAGTCCAAGGTCGAGACCATTTAGCCCAGGTATTATCTAATTTACCTGTCAGTAATGCCGCAATAGCAAATGAAAAAGAGACAGAAAGTCCAACATAACCCATATACAGCAGAGGCGGGTGTATGATCATACCTGGGTCTTGCAATAGTGGATTTAAATCTCGACCTTCCACTGGATAATAAGGCAATAAACGCTCAAATGGGCTAGACATCCAAAGCGTATATAACATAAACCCTACGCCTAGAAACCCTAAAACACCTAACACTCTTGCACGCAATACCCAAGGGATAGAATTAGACATCAAAGCGACAACAGCAGTCCATGATGTTTGCATTACGAGCCACAGTAAAATAGCACCTTCGTGCCCACCCCAGGTCGACGTGATTTTATAATACCAAGGTAAGGTACTACTTGAATGATGCGCTACATAAGCGACAGTAAAATCATCGGTTAAGGTAACATAAATTAAAACCGCAAAAGAGAACAACACAAACACACACTGGCCGACAGCTAATGACGGTGCAGCCCGCATTAAGCGCAAATTACCTGTGTGTGCACCCCATAGTGGAAAAATACATAACAATAAACTCAGTGCCATTGCTAGGACAAGTGAAAAATAACCAATTTCAGGGATCATATTAGTTCTCGTTTCCTAAGTTGTACTTTGGCTTCTCATGCTTAATACCCTTAAGTGCTTCAGCGACTTCTGGGGGCATATATTCTTCATCATGTTTAGCCAGTACCTCAAATGCCTCAATAACATTGGTTTCAACCAATGTACCTTGAGCGACAATACCCTGACCCTCTCTAAATAGATCAGGCAAAATCCCATGGTAACGGATAGTCACTGTAGGGCCTGTATCTGCTAGTTTAAAGCTCACATCCAAGCTATCTTCATCTCGCTCAACAGTACCCGGAACAACCATGCCACCAATTCTTAGCTTTTGACCAATAAATGGCTTCTCGTGACTTTCACCTTTACCATTGATTAGTTCACTTGGGGTATAAAATAGATTGATGTTTTCTTGCAAAGCATACAACATCAAACCAATCGCCGACCCAACACCAAAAACTATAGCAACGACGGTAAGTAGACGTTTCTTTCTTCTTGGATTCATACCTGCTCCTGTTGCTTTGCTTGTTTAATGCGCTCTTCTCGGCGCATCTGGGCACGAACTTCATC
This sequence comes from Pseudoalteromonas holothuriae, assembly GCF_945859825.1. Taxonomy (GTDB): domain Bacteria; phylum Pseudomonadota; class Gammaproteobacteria; order Enterobacterales; family Alteromonadaceae; genus Pseudoalteromonas; species Pseudoalteromonas holothuriae. Next base: position 57,605 of record NZ_CAMAPC010000006.1, on the reverse strand, counting down.
ACGCAGTTTATAACCATCTCGCAACGAACTAATAAAAATTGCCAACAAAATTGCACTGCAGCTACCAAAAGATAGCCAAACATAAAAGCCATAGCCGCCCATGGCTAAAAACTCACTAAATGATTCAAATTGCATCACTCACCTCGACCAACTAGTTCACGCACCCACGGACGGTGCTTTTCATGTTGTATGATCTCATTTTTCAATCTGATCAATGTAACCAACCCAACAAACCCTGCAAACGCCACTATATTAATAAGTAATGGCCAAAGCATTGAAGGGTCTATTGCTGATGTATCAAATTTAGTGATAGTAGAACCTTGATGTAATGTATTCCACCATTCTACAGAAAAATGAATAATCGGAAGATTAATCACACCAACAACTGCTAGGATACATGCGGCACGCCCTGCTGATTTTTTGTCTTCAAAAGCGTGATATAAAGACAAAACACCAAAATATAAAAACAAGAGAATGAGTTCAGACGTTAAACGAGCATCCCACACCCACCATGCGCCCCACATTGGCTTACCCCATGCGGCACCGGTTAAAAGTGCAATAGCAGTCATAGCAGCGCCGACAGGTGCTATAGAAATCACGGCCAGTTCAGCATTACGAATTTGCCATACTAGAGCTATAATGGCCGCTATCGCCATTGATGAGTACGCTCCCATTGACAAGATAGCCGATGGCACGTGAATAAAAATAATGCGATAGCTATCTTTTTGTTGATAATCTGCAGGCGCATAGGCAAGCCCCCAAACCCAACCAATAACTAAACATACTAAGGTGATAACTGCAAAGTACGGCAACAGCGTGTTACACAACTGATACGCACGCTCTGCTTTTGCATAGGGATGTAACCATTTCCACATGTTAATTTACACTCACTTTTAATGCTGACGATATTGCTATCGGTGCACATACGCAGGCAATAGCCAGCATGGCACCGAGGATTGCTAGTTGTCCACCATACGCTAAAGACATGCTACTGGTATCAATGGCGGACGTCGCAAAAATTAGTACAGGGATGTAAAGAGGCAAGACCAGTAAGCTCATCAGTATTCCTCCCTTTTGTAAGCCCACAGTAAGCCCAGCGCCAATTGCGCCAATAAAGCTCAGCAATGGAGTACCAATTAAAAGCGTCAGTACTGTCGCGCTAAGGGCTTGAGCTTCTAAGTTCATTAGTAGAGCAAACACCGGTGCCATGAGCACCATAGGTAAGCCAGTTGTTGTCCAATGCGCTAAGACTTTAGCCAATACAGACAGCGGTAACGGATAAGGAGAGGCTATTAACTGCTCTAAAGAACCATCATTAAAGTCATCTCTAAATAGTTTATCTAACCCTAACATAGTAGAAAGTAATGCTGCTACCCAAATAATACCAGGCGCCATTCGAGTCAAAAGTGCAGGTTCTGGACCTATAGCCAAAGGGAATAAAGTAATCACAATCAAAAAAAACAGCAGTGGATTAACAATCTCTGAGCGTTGTCTAAAAGCCAGCGTCACATCTTTTTTATAAACACTAATAAATAGCTGCCAGTAGGAGTGATTCATCATCAGAACTGATACTCCAAAACAAGTGTTTTAAGCGCGTCAAAATGTGTCGTTAAGTCTTGGTGCGTAGTCAATAAAATAGACCCACCTTTTGCGAGGTGCTTAGCAAATTGCCCTTGTAAAAGTATTACACCCTTTTTATCAAGTGCTGTGAATGGTTCATCTAACACCCAAAGCTTTGCATCATTCAACCATAACCTTACCAACGCAACACGTCGCTGTTGCCCCGCTGAAAGTGTCCGCACAGGTGCGTCTTCTAATCCAACTAAGCCAAGCTTGGATAACAGCTCATAAGCTTGTTCATCTACTTTATAACCATGTACTTGTAACCAATGGCACACATTTTCATATGCACTTAGTTGACCATTTACACCGCTCTTGTGACCAATAAACAATAGCTGAGCGGCAAACTCATCGTAGTATTGGCTAATTGGCTTTGTATCAAAAAATATTTCACCCTCATCTGGTCGTGCAAAGCCTGCAATAATACGTAACAGTGACGTTTTACCTGCACCATTTGGGCCCTCAATTTGCAGAATCTCCCCAGCTCCCAAAAAGAAGCTTAGCGACTCAAACAGACAACGCTCTTGTTTAGTACAAGTAACAGATTTAATCTCTAGCAAATTGGTTATTCTCATTACCCAAAATTGGGCGTTAGTCTACCATAATGGTATGGTAATACGAATAACGCCTTGCGACCGATTAACGGAAATTTGATTTAAAATAATGAATAAGCCACCGATTTCTATTCAATATTCGACAGCACCTGATGCAAACGCAGCTTTAAGCGAAGGCCGTACAAATATTGACCTCAGCAAACAATCTAGTCAGTTTGTTGCGCATAATGTGCAAATCAAATCTGATTCATTACAAATGGATGTTGAAATAAATGGCCGCTGGCAAACCATTCGCTTGGCAACCAAAAACGCAAACCAACTGCCACTTCGTTTGAACGAAGCATATATAACGTTAAATAATAATGGTCAAACACTGACTATAAAGAGTGTTGACCAAGTTATTAATATTAAGGCTGCGAATGATCTTCTATCACTCCTTACGTTGCTTAAAGGGGGAGTGGCAGAATCAAGCTTAATCACCAATGCTCGTGTGCACACAGGGTCAAACCCACAGCTTTTACTGGAACAACTGGGAATCAAATTGGCATTAGATCCCTCTCTTGCAAAGATCCTCCATAGTGAGCATAAGTTAGTTGCACAACTACAAGCAAATGAAAATAAAGTTCAACTTAAGCTGCTCAACGGTTTTGCAGATCAACTATTTAGTAGTGTATTAAGTAAACAAAAGGTTGCTGAGCAACTGGCCGTGCTCGGCAAAAGACCGTTGATATTAGTTGAAAAACATGCCCTGCAAGTTAAGTTTTCTTCGCAGCAACAGCCCCTAAGCTTACCGATTAGTAACCTCAGCAGTGCACCACAAATAGGTCCGCTAAAATGGCAACATGCCAAGTTACAAACCAATATACAGGGTATAGAAATAAAAACATCAAGTGAGCAACGCAGCATTGATTTAAAGCAATCAGTAAAAGGTAAGTTAAATCAAGTGGCCCACATCCCCCCAGTGAGAAATACTGACACCGTAGCAAACCTGCATACCTTAAATTACGCGAAGCCAATGTTTAACATTACCCTTCAAGATATTAAACAAGCAGTAGAACAGGCAATTGGCCAATGGTTAACAAAACCATTTAAACAGGTAAATAAAGCACAAAGCGCATTACATGTATCTCAGCCAAGCACCAACCAAGCAATAGTCAAACAAGATGCTCTGCCACTGATGCTTCGTCAACCTCCGATGCAAACGCAAACACTGCCACCTATTGTAAAATTAGTCGCGCAGCTAAAAAATGTATTAGCCCCGATTATTCATCGTAATACGACGCCAAAAGATGAAAATAGCAAATTATTGGGTAAAAATGTGGCCGCACAATTACAAACTCCGCTCACTCAACCTATGTTATCAAGCTTAAATTCAAATCAACTAAAAACACCATTACAAACAAACAAGACGCACTTGCCTACTGATAATGATGTGAGCGTTCGTGATAACATAAACCGACCGTTACCATATCCTAGACAACTCAACAGTTTGTACAAAGCGAGTCTTCCAATTGAAAGAATGTTATTTGAGCCACTGCTTAAACTTATCAACCAATCCGACACATCAGCCCTAAAACCCATAAACAATCAAGCAATCAGTGAAAAAATATCACAACTCAGTCAATATAAGCATCCCCAGTCGGTTGATATGTCAAAACTTGTACACCAAGCATTTAGCCGTATGATTGATGCAAATAATATCTCTGCTAGCCTTGTAGCTAGCGAGTTAAATAGCATGGTCCCTGGGTTAGTAAATACCAACACACAATCTGCACCTTTGGTAATGGCCAATAGCTTTATGCAGGCACTGGATAAACTTCTAGTTACTTTACTGGCCTCACCCAAAGCATTGTCAGCACAATCAATGCCTGAGAGTAATGACCAAAGTCAGCGCCTTAACACTTTACTTGAAACCTTATTACCAAATTCAAAAAATGTATCTGCCAAACAGCTGGTGCCACATCTTCAGCAATTGAATAGCAACTTATTAGCTGAGTTATCACAGCTACAAAATAGTTTTTCATCCAGTGTACAACTTACGCCACCAACTACTCAAAAGATAGAAAGTGAAACCCAGCTATTACTTAATCTCCTTATGCCAATGAAAGTACCAGCTGAATGTAGACAAACGGAGCTACAAATTGGTCAATATAAAAAGCCTGCAAAAGCAAAAATGCCTGAAAAAACAGTTTGGTTTGTGCGTTTAAACTTTGATTATGCAAACATGGGTAAGCTTAGTGCGCATGCTGAACTTATGGACAAAGCGCTTGAATGTGAAATAATCGGTAACAGCAAACAGGTATGTGACATGGCAGAGCCTCATCTTGATGCTTTACGACGGAAACTCTGTGCTCATGGCCTTCAAGTCAATGAGATAGTACTTAACGAAGATGCTCAACAGTTACATACATTCTATGAACATCATGCAATTGTTAACATCAAGGTTTAGGAAGTAAGACAATGAAACAAAAAACGGCGATCGGATTGTTATATGAGGCTGGCAGCTCACCCCACGTTGCGTGTAAAGGCTTTGGTGAACTTGCAGATGAAATAGTTGCTCTGGCAAATGAAAAGGGAATTATGATACATGAAGACGCTGAGTTGGCAAACACGCTGAGTAAACTAGATTTACATGAAGAGATCCCAAAAGAGCTCTACTATGTAATCGCAGAGCTCATTGCTTTTTCGTATGTTTTGCGTGGGAAATTTCCACCTGGCTGGCAAGGGTTCAGTAACAAATTAGACATAAAAGCGTAATTACGATTTTTGATGTAAAGACATCAATAACTCTGCCTCTGCACGAGGTAGTTCACATTCACGCATTATCTCTTGCAAGTCAGCTCCCAGCTCAATCATTTTGACCGCACGTGAATAAATTTTTGCATCGGGATCATCGTACTTTTGCACAGCTTGTTGTTGTGCCAATTCTTTAGCATAACTTTCACAAGCAACGAGTCGCTTTCCAATACTCATCAAGCTGCTACGAACCTCTGCAATTTCACTTCGTAAAATTGCCGTTTGATCATGGGTATCTTTAATCTTATGAGTGAGGGCAAAGACTTCCTGCTGACTGTAGCCTAGGCGTTTACTTAACATAAAAATCAGCCCCAAACATACAACAACCAATAGACTTGAGGCAACCAATACCAGTAAGATAATATTATTGTTTACTACTTCCACAACTTATATATGACTCAATTCATCCCACTCATCATCATTGAGTAGTTTATTCAAATCGACAAGGATCAATAATTCGCCTTCACGATTAGATACGCCCTGGATAAACTTAGCACTTTCTTCTGTGCCTATATTTGGAGCACTGTCTATTTCAGAACTACGTAAGTAAACAACCTCTGCAACGCTGTCGACTAATATACCAATCACTTGTTTCTCAGCTTCAATGATCACAATACGAGAATTGTCAGTTACTTCAGAGCTAACTAAACCAAAACGCGCTCGCGTATCTATCACCGTCACTACGTTACCGCGTAAGTTTATTATACCCAAAACGTATGCTGGTGCGCCGGGAACCGGTGCTATTTCAGTATAACGCAATACTTCTTGCACCTGCATTACATTTATACCGTATGTTTCATCCTCGAGCTTATACGTCACCCATTGAAGAACTTCATCATTACTATCGGCATTCTTGTCTGCGGAAAGTAGTCTATCTTGGCTCATAGTTCAACTCCAAAAAGATCTTATTTACTGCTCTCGACTATCGAGGCCTTGCTCAAGCAAGCGGTTTAAATTTTCTACATCAATCAAAGCGCACATTTTTTCTTTTATGACGCCTGCTAGCCATGGTCTCTTACCATCTCCCGTACGCCATTTTACATCATCTGGCCGTAAAGTAATGTTATTAACCAAGTTTTCCGCTAATAAACCCCAGGGGCTATCACCTAAAGTGATTAAATATTGGTAATCAAGTCCCTCTTCCAATTCTGGGGAAAATTTTTCAGGCATAACCCATCGTGCTGTATCAACTACATTTAATTTTTCATCGCGATTTAACATTACCCCTTTAAACCATTTTGGCTTACCAAAGAGTTGATTAACTTCACCTAATTGATGAATTCCACCCAATGATTTTAAAGGTACCGCAAGAGTGAGCCCCGCCACTTCAAAAAACAACGCTTGGAACTCATTTTCACCGTAAGCTTCCTTTGCGCTAACTAATTGATTTGATACTTCAGCCGATTCTTTGATAATAGTATTATTTTCTGTTATCTCAAGATTTTTTGTTTGTTCTTCAGGGATTTCCTGCGTAACAATCGGCTTTAACTTCGCTTCTACAACTTGTTTTTTTATCGGTGCTTCTTTTATAACATCCTGTGGTTGCTCGGATACATCTGGAACTTGTTCAAGTAACTTAGCAACAGGTAGCAACGAACTATCTTCAGGCTCTTCTTCATTCAGTAGCGCACCCAAATATTGTTTCATTACTTTTTCATTAGCAAACAACTGTTTACTCATCTATACCTCTAATTGACCTGCAGCAAATAATCCAATAAAGCACGATAAGCAAACACCCCTCGAGATTTTGGACAATACTCAATTGGAACTTTTTGCGCTAGGCTCGCATCTCGAAACTTAGTATCCACAGGAATAACACCGGGCCAAACATATTCTTTATAATTGGATAATAAATTCTTGTATGCCTCTAACGAAGCCTTCGTGCGCTTATCATACATAGTAGGTACTATGGTATATTGATATTTCTTAGATTGCGAACTTTGCATTAATTCCATTGTCCGCATCATCCTATCCAGCCCCTTAAGTGCCAAAAATTCGGTTTGTACGGGTATCAATATTCGTTCACTGGCAGCCAGTGCGTTGACCATCAAAACCCCTAGTACAGGGGGACAATCTAATATTGCATAGTCGTAATGCTCGCTAATCTTTTCCAGCGCTTTTTTTAATACCAGCCCCATCCCTGCCCGATTGCCCATGCTTCTATCTAATGTTGCAATTGCCATAGTTGCAGGCAATATGTCCAAATTATCTATCGTCGAAGGGCACAATGCTTGCAAAATCTCTTCACTTTGCATTGCATTGCCTCGAGCAAAAATATCATAAACACTAACTTCCAGCTCTTCAGAATCTATACCGAAATAATAAGTTAAAGATGCGTGAGGATCAGTATCAATTAACAGTACTCGCTTCCCTTGCAGAGCTAATATTCCTCCCAAGCTCACTGTAGTAGTTGTTTTCCCTACTCCCCCTTTTTGGTTTGCCACTGTCCAAATTTTCACGAGCTGATACATTCTCCCAAATTACGATACAAGTTTATTGTTATTATTATCGTACATCTACTGCACGGTGTTATCCGTTAACACCCGACTTCTTTGCTAATTCGATTTGCTACATCTGGTAGTGCAACGTGTTCACTTGCTAGCCCTGCGTTTGCGATAGCTTGTGGCATTCCGTAGACAACACAGGTTTTTTCGTCCTGCGCCCAAATAGTAGCACCTGCTTGCTTAAGCATACGCGCACCATCTCTACCATCAGCCCCCATCCCAGTCAGAACAACGGCTAAAACATCACCTTGATATGCTTTGGCTGCACTTGCAAACGTAATATCAACACTTGGCTTATAAGTAATTCGAGGGCTATCATCTTCAAATACCTTAAGTGAACCACGAGACTCAACCATCATTTGCTGACCACCTGGTGCCAAATACGCAACCCCAGGTTCAAGCCTATCCCCTTGTTGAGCTTCTTTAACTCTTATTTTACATAGACTATTCAATCTAGTAGCAAAAGCAGGAGTAAACGCCGCTGGCATATGCTGTATTAACAAAATTGGGTAAGGGAAGTTTGCAGGCAGCTGCGTTAAAATAGTCTGTAGTGCCACAGGGCCACCTGTGGAGGTGCCAATAGCAACCAGTTGGTATTTCTTTCCCGATGCCTTAGCAGTACCACTTGATATATTTGCATTGCCTGCGCGCTGAAAGGTCCTATCTGGCTGACTAATACTAGAATTTGGGCGAGCAGTAGTTGGCCTAGAAGATTGTCGAGTTGCAGTACTTGCTGCAAACCGAGGTAGTCTACGGCGACCAATTTCTTTTACCTTAGTTTGCAAAGATTTAATGGCATCATCGCTATTGCGCGCAATATCTTCAAACTTTTTAGGTAGGAAATCTAATGCACCAGCATCAAGGGCATCTAAAGTAGCGCCAGCCCCTTCTCTGGTTAAAGACGAAAACATTAAGATTGGCGTAGGATTTGAAGCCATTATTTGTTTTACAGCACTAATGCCATCCAATACCGGCATTTCTACGTCCATAGTGATAACGTCAGGCTTTAATTGAGCAGCCTTCTCAACGGCTTCTTTGCCGTTCACTGCAAAGTCTATCACCTTGATATCACTATCTAATTCAAGTATTTCACTAACTCGACGTCTAAAAAAACTTGAATCATCAACTACTAAAACTTTAACTGCCATTGGCACGCTCATTTAAAATTTAGATCGAAAAAGTGGTGCCCAAGGCACCACTGTGTCTAACTGGCTAAAATCAGAGGCTGCTATTTGCCTGCATAATGCTTAAGCATGTTTGGCACATCTAAGATAAGTGCAATACCACCATCTGATGTTATAGTTGCACCGGCCATGCCTGGAGTCCCTTGCAATAGCGCATCAAGAGGTTTGATAACCACTTCTTCTTGACCAATTAAGGAATCAACCACAAAGCCTACCTGCTTAGTACCGATTTGAACGATAACTACATGGCCTTCTGCTTTGCGAGTACTTCTATCTGCTCCTTTAACCAACCAGTGCTCTAAGTAGAACAGAGGAATGGCTTTTTCACGAACAATAATCGTGAGTTGTCCATCAACAATATTGGTTTTGGTTAAATCTAAGTGGAAAATTTCGCTCACCCCTGCTAAAGGCAAAGCAAATGTTTGCTGACCAACCACTACCATTAGTGTAGGTAAAATAGCCAGTGTTAGTGGAACTTTTATTTCTAATACAGTACCAACACCAAGTTCTGACTGGATGTTGATAGAACCATTGAGCTGGGTGATTTTTGTTTTCACCACATCCATACCCACGCCACGCCCTGAAATATCAGAAATTTCCTCTTTAGTAGAGAAGCCTGGTGCGAATATTAAGTTGTATGCTTCAGTATCTGATAATCGACTCGCTTGATCAGAGTCAATAACGCCTTTATTGATTGCTATTTTTTTAAGCTTCTCAGGATCCATACCAGCACCATCATCACGAATGGTAAGTAAGATATGGTCACCTTCTTGTGAGGCCGCCAAAGTCACAGTACCAGTGCGAACTTTATTTGCGGCTTCTCGTACATCTGGCATTTCAATACCGTGATCTACGGAGTTTCTTACCAAGTGGACTAAAGGATCAGCTAAAGCCTCAACTAAGTTCTTATCTAAATCGGTTTCTTCACCTTCTAAGACAAGGTTGATATCTTTTTTCAAGCTACGGGCTAAATCTCTTACTACACGTGGGAAACGACCAAATACTTTCTTAATCGGCTGCATGCGGGTTTTCATTACTGCACCTTGCAAGTCTGCAGTAACCACATCAAGATTAGAGATTGCCTTACCCATAGCTTCACTATTGGTGTTGTTAGCCAAGCTCACTAGTCTATTTCGAACCAAAACCAACTCGCCAACCATATTCATAATTTGGTCTAGACGTTTAGTATCTACTCGAACTGTTGTCTCTGCTTGAGGAGCTGGTGGCTTCTTAGCAGCAACAGGGGCTTTTGTTTCAGGTGCAGGCGCTTTTGTAGCTGGTGCTGGAGTAGGTGGCTTCGCTGGTGTCACTGGCTTTGGCGCTGCTACTGGCTTTGGCGCTGCTACTGGCTTTGGCACTGTTTTAGGCTGTTCAACTGGTGCTGGTGCACTTGCTTCAATTGAACTAGGTGCACTTCCCTTTCCGTGCAATTCATCTAATAATGCTTCAAACTCATCATCATTAATTTCATCATCATCCATACTATTTGATGGTTGACCAGCCGCAGGCTTTTGTACTGGTGTTGTAGGCGCAGTGTTTTCATCTTTACTGATTGAGCCAAAACTCCCTACACCATGTAATTCATCAAGCAAATTATCGAACTCATCATCCGTAATATCCCCCCCGCTTTGCGTACCACTCGCGTTTGGTGCTTTATTCTCTTCTACAACCGCGGGTCCATTACCACTGCCATGCAGTTCATCAAGTAAGCTTTCAAACTCATCTTCAGTGATTTCATCAATACTATCATCTTCGCCTGACGCAGCTTCCGGACCTTGTGCATCCATATCAAACAATATATCGTCTGCACTGACTACTTCCTCAGGGGGATGTGGTGAATCCTCATCAGGCACTTGTGCAGCAATAACTTCATCTTCTGATTGAGGTTTACTAAGTTGGTGTAGAGTCTCTAGAAGAGCTGGGTCTGCAGGCTCCGGTTTTTCGCGGTTTTGAATATGTGCGAACATTTCATTGATTGTGTCAAGCGATTGGAGAATAACGTCCATTAGCTCTGAAGTCACTTTTCTCTGCCCTTGACGCAACACATCAAACACATTTTCTGCACCGTGACATGCATCTACCAACTCGGTCATGCTTAAAAAGCCAGCGCCACCTTTAACTGTATGAAACCCTCTAAAAATTGCATTTAAAAGGTCTTTGTCTTCAGGGTTATTTTCTAACTCTACAAGCTGCTCAGACAACAATTCAAGGATCTCTCCAGCTTCGACGAGAAAGTCTTGTAGGATATCTTCATCGACTTCAAAGCTCATGCATACTCTCCTATTAGAAGCCTAAACTTGATAGCAAATCATCAACTTCATCTTGACCTGATACCACATCATCTCGAGTATCTGCATCAATAATGGGCCCTTCCGGCCCTGAAATCTCGTTTATGTCAGCATCAACCTCATTTGGTAAAACGGCATTACTTTGAGCTTGCTGACTTTTACTCGGTAGTTCATCAGAAGTGCCAAAAACGGTTAACAGATTTATTAGACTATCTTCAACTTCTCTTACCAGCTCAATAACTCTGCGTATAACTTGTCCTGTTAAATCTTGATAATCTTGAGCCATTAGCACATTAGTCATCAAACTTTGCAGTTCATCGGTACGCGTTTGTGACCCTTGCATAAACTTATCTAAATCATGACATAGCGACTTGAACTCACCAAGTTGTATATCACGCCTCATTAGGCGATCCCAAGTCGGTTTTATATCAGACAAATCATCTGCTAACTGCTGTGCAAGCGGTAAGCTTGCTTCAACAGCATCCATAGTTTTATTAGCAGCATTTTCCGTCAGTTCCATCACGTAGTTTAAACGTTGCTTTGCATCAGGAAGGGCATCAGTCGTCAAATCAGCAAGACGCGTGTCGAGTTCAAAGCTCTTTAGTGACTCATGCAGTTGGCGGGTTAATTTACCCACCTCTGCAAATAACTCAGATTGCTCTTTATTGGCAGCATCTAGAATTAATTGATCTGCTTTTTCTTGTTCACCTTGCTCTAGATAAGCAACAAGCTGTTTTGCCTGTTCAAGGCTGATCTGAGGCACAGAAGGCGTTGACATTAGCCTCTCCTTCTTAATTCTTAGCCTAAACGCTCAAACACTTTTTCTAACTTAGTTTTTAGTGTTCCTGCAGTAAATGGTTTAACAATGTAACCGTTAACCCCAGCTTGCGCAGCTGCCACAATTTGTTCTTTTTTCGCTTCCGCAGTCACCATTAACACTGGGATATGCTTAAGGTTATCATCTGCTCTAATTGCACGGAGCAAATCAATTCCTTGCATGCCAGGCATATTCCAATCTGTTACAACAAAATCAAACTCTTGATTTTGTAGCATTGGAAGCGCAGTACTGCCATCATCAGCTTCTTGTACATTGGTAAAGCCTAAATCTCTAAGCAGGTTTTTGATTATTCTCCTCATTGTAGAAAAATCATCAACCACGAGAATCTTCATGTTTTTATCCAAAACATCCTCCAGTGAGGTTTGAACCTATTATTTTTACTCTAATTGACCCAGTCATTGATTTTGGCTCTTAACCTTATCATTGCCTGCCCATGAATTTGGCTAACACGAGATTCACTTACATCTAGTATTTGCCCGATTTCTTTTAAATTCATTTCATCGTTGTAATAAAGCGACAACACTAGGGCGTCTCTTTCTGGCAAAGCATTTATCGCTGCCACTAACGACTCGTTAAAACGTTCATTTTTAACGTTATTAAATGGTTTGTCTAGCGATAAATCGTTGTCTGCAGGTGAAATAACATCTTCATCTACACCTAAGTCCTCAATACCTATGACTTTACTGCTATTAACATCACTTAAGATATGATGGTACTCATCCAGCGTAATATCAAGTTTTTCAGCTATTTCCGTATCTTTTGGCTCTCGATTGAGGGCAGACTCAAGTTCTGAGATGGCTTCTGCAACCATTCTACTTTTACGGTGAACTGAACGAGGAGCCCAATCACCCCGGCGGATCTCATCTAACATTGCACCTCGAATGCGAATACCTGCAAACGTTTCAAAACTCGCTCCTTTTGATGCATCAAAATTTTTAGTTGCTTCAATTAGCCCTATCATGCCAGATTGTATCAAATCATCTAATTGAATATTCGCAGGTAGTCGCGCCAGCATATGACACGCAACTTTTTTGACCAGTGATGCATGACGTTCCACCACTTTATGTAAATGTTCAGATGTCTGATACCCCATCGCTTTACTCACCGATGATGCCATAGTTAACCATTGACTAGTTGTTCAATAAAAAACTCTAAATGCCCCGATGGCTGATGCGGTATTGGCCACTTTACTGCCTTACTCGCAAGACCTCTAAATGCGACCGCTGCAGGTGAGTTGGGAAACAACTCAACAATCGTCTTTTGCCGTCTTGATGATTTACGCATATTTTCATCGAACGGTACTGTTGCCACAAGCTCCAAAGCTACATCCAAAAACCTATCCGTTACTTTTGAGAGTTTAGCAAATAATTCTTGCCCTTCTCGTAAACTTCGCACCATATTAGCAACAATTTTAAATTTATAAACACCATGCTCACGGCTTAATACTTTAATTAGTGCATAAGCGTCCGTTATTGATGTCGGTTCATCACACACGACTACCATCACATCTTGTGCTGCACGAGAGAAGCTCAGCACCATATCTGAAATGCCAGCTGCAGTATCTACGATAAGTATATCAAATTCAGTATTTAACTCACTGAATGCACGAATAAGACCTGCATGCTCTGCCGGGGTCAGCTCCACCATGCTTTGCGACCCTGACGTAGCAGGCACAATTTTAATTCCCGCAGGTCCTTCGACTAATATTTCATCTAGTTCACACTCACCAGAAAGCACATGTGATAAATTTTTCTCAACTCTAAGACCTAACATGACATCACAGTTTGCCAAACCCAAATCAGCGTCCAATACTAAGACACGATTTCCTTGCTGACCCAGTGCGATTGCAGTATTTAAGGAGACATTTGTTTTACCAACCCCCCCTTTACCACCTGTTACCGCGATAACTTTAACACCGTGATTATTATTTTGACTCATTTTACGCAGGCCACTTGCTTGATCTAATACTGTGTTAATCATACATTCCTACTGTCTGAGACGCTACTGCTGCAGGTCTCGAATGTTGTGCTTTTATTCTCTTTAAATACAATTGCTCCGCTTTTTTGACTAGCTTTTGAGCATTCGCAACACGAATATCCTCAGGAACTCGCTGTCCATTAGTAAGATACCCTATTGGCAAGCGATTTTGAATCGCTATGCTAATAATCTCACCCAAACTCAGACATTCATCAAGTTTAGTAAAGATACAGCCACTTAGATTCACTTTTTGAAAGTGACGAACTGTTTCTTGCAATACATGCATCTGTGATGTTGCACTTAATACTAAATAGCTACGAATATCAACCCGGGTGCTACGCATTAAAGTATTTAATTGCTCGGTTAAACGCAAATCTCTTTGGCTCATACCAGCTGTATCTATTAATATTAGTCGCTTATTGCGTAAGTGATATAAAACTTCTGCAAGTTCATTGGCATCTTTGACTTGTTTTACCGGGCAGCCAATAATGCGTCCGTAAGTAGATAACTGCTCATAGGCACCTATACGGTATGTATCGGTGGTGATAAGCGCAACTTTATCAGCACCATATTTTTGTGCGCCCAGCGCAGCTAATTTAGCAACGGTCGTTGTTTTGCCAACACCTGTAGGGCCCACAAATGCATAGACCCCACCTTGACGAAGAATGTCATTATTAGTGGTATGCATTTGGTTTACAACCATGTTTAAAAGTGCATTCCATGCTTCTTTTCGTGATACATCATCGGGAATGAAGCATGCCATCTGCTGTGCTACCTCGGCATCAATTCCCATGCCCTGTAGTCTATCAATTAAACAGGCTCGAGTCGGGTCTCTGCGCGCCATATCTTGTTGCATCAAGCCAGAGACTTGATGCTCTAAAAGTTGACGAATAGCATTCATTTCTTCGCGCATGGAAGTCATTTCATTATTTTCAGGACTACTATGATTCATATCATCCCCAAACCCAGACTCTAACTCGTCTTCAAACTGCCAGTCTGCAGCCGCTTGCATTCTTTCATTAGCAACATGTTGAGACGGATTAGTATGGCTTTTGAGGCTTTGTGGTGCAGGCTCTTGAGCGCGGTTATCTTGAGGAGCTTGTTGACGAGCCTTAAAAACTTGATCTGTATCTATGCCTGATTGCGAAAACATAGAAGCTAATTGTGCAGAGCGAGGACGCGGGGCTTGACGTTCCAATAGTGCCTCAAGGCTGTCTGCAACAGGGGCCTGAGGTTCAGGGCGCGCGCGCAGAGATTCAGGGCGAACAAAACGAGGCGAAGCTGAACGAGTTTGAGGCTGTTGCTCCATCGGCTCTTCATGTGTAGGAGCTACTGGTGCGCGATCATTGTCTATTGCAGCAACAATTTCCACGCCATCAGCCAACTTTTTATTTGACATAATAACAGCATCTACACCTAGCTCTTCTTTCACTTCTTTGAGTGCAGTGCGCATATCTTTGGCAAAAAAACGTTTGATTTTCATGTTACAACCCCTTAAATCCTATTACTGTCCAACCGAGCTCACAATCTTTATTTGTCTTTCATCTGGCACTTCTTGATATGACATCACGCGAAGGCCTGGGATCGTATGTTTAACAAATCTTGAAAGCACGCTTCTTAACATACCTGAGGTTAATAAAATGGACGGATCACCTAGCATCTCTTGCGTTTGATGGGCTTCTCTCAATGAGTTCTGAAGCCGTTCCGCAAGGCCTGGTTCGATACCGGCCCCTTCATCACCTGCGTTCTGAAGTGACTGATGCAACATCTGTTCCAACTCAGGCGCCAATGTTATGACAGGGATTTCATCAGCATTACCAACCGCATCTTGAACTATTAATCTACGCAGTGAAATTCTTACTGCAGCCGTTAATACATCAGGGTCTTGGCTGCGTGGTCCGTATTCGACAAGGGTCTGAACAATTGAGCGCATGTCACGAATTGCAACGCCTTCATTAAGTAAATTTTGTAGAACTTTTACAATGGTAGTGAGAGGAAGTACATCAGGTACTAACCCTTCTACGAGTCGAGGATGACTCTTAGCCAACATGTCCAATAAGTTTTGCACTTCCTCATGCCCTAGCAATAACGAAGCATTGTTGGTTAGCAACTGACTAATATGTGTCGCAACTACTGTCGCCGCGTCAACGACTGTATAACCTAAAGAATGCGCTTCGTCTTTTTGCTCGGGTTTAATCCAAACCGCATCTAGACCAAATGCAGGGTCTTTTGTCTCCACACCCTTGATAGGACCAAATACCTGCCCTGGATTAATCGCTAGCTCGTCACCATGTTTTAATTCACCTTCGCCAGATCCAACACCCATTAATGTGATGTTATACGCGTTTGGGTCAAGCTCTAAGTTGTCACGAATATGTACTGGCGGTACCAAAAAACCAAGCTCTTGAGATAGCTTTTTACGTACGCCCTTTATGCGACTTAATAGTTCACCACCTTGCGATTGGTCAACGAGTGGAATAAGACGGTAGCCAACTTCTAAACCAATAACATCTACAGGTTGAACATCATCCCACCCCAACTCTTTTTGTTCTTGCTTGTTGGCAATATCAGTACCACTCGCTTCTTGCCCAGCATTGTTTTCAGCCGCCTCACTCTTTTGCTTATGGGTGTAATAAGCAAGATAACCTAATAAAGCGCCCAAGCTTAAAAATGCAACATGCGGCATACCAGGAACAAGCCCCATTACGGTTAAGATGCCTGAAGCGATAAACAGAGACTTTTCGTTACCAAGCTGAGACTTAAACTGATCACCCATATTATGAGACTCATTTTGTCGAGTCACCACAATTGCGGTACCAATTGATAATAAAAGTGATGGTAATTGGGCAACTAATCCATCACCGATCGTTAGCAACGTATATACTTCCATTGCCCTACCAAAAGTCAGGTCATGCTGGATCATTCCAACAAACAAACCACCGATAATATTAATTGCCAATATTACGATACCCGCTATTGCATCACCTTTTACAAACTTACTAGCACCATCCATAGAACCATAAAAGTCAGCTTCTCGAGTTACCTCTTCACGCCTAGCTCGAGCGTCTTCTGCACTTATAAACCCGGCGTTTAAATCTGCATCAATCGCCATTTGCTTACCTGGCATAGCATCCAAGGTAAAACGCGCTGACACCTCAGAAATACGTCCTGCACCTTTAGTGATTACAACAAAATTTATAATGATCAGAATTAAAAATACAACAAGACCAACAGCATAATTTCCACCAATAACTACTGAGCCAAACGCTTCAATCACTTTGCCCGCTGCATCTCCACCATTGTGCCCTTCTAAAAGTACAACACGTGTACTTGCAACATTCAAAGCCAAGCGCATAATCGTCGCAATTAACAACACAGCCGGAAACATACCAAACTCTAATGGTTTCATGGTATAAACAGTAACTAGTAAGACCACAAGAGATAATGCAATATTGAACGAAAACAGAATATCCAGCAAAAATGGGGGTAATGGCAAAATAACCATACCGAGAGCCGCAAGCACCAGTAAAGGCGTACCTACACCTTTAGCGTATTCTTTTTTATCTTTATTGAGCTGAGATAAAACTGCTTTAAATTCCATAACTTAACAACTGCAAAATATTGACACTAAGCTACTAAAGCAAGTAATGAGCCAATTATCGTTATTAATGTTTTAGGTGATCGGGAATAGACAAGTCTTTATTTAATGAGGTTGGCTTACGGCCTCGCCCCTTGTTAAAACGTTTAAGCTGAAAAACATATGCTAAAACTTGTGCCACTGCAGTAAAGAGCTGATCAGGTATTTGCTCACCTACTTCAGTAGTATGATACAAAGAACGTGTTAGTAATGGTGATTCAACAATTGGTACCTCATTACCGATGGCAACCTTACGAATTTGCATGGCCAGTTCATCAACACCTTTGGCTATGACCATCGGCGCACCTGCTTTATCGGTATCATATTTAAGCGCGACAGAATAATGTGTCGGGTTAGTCACCACCACATCAGCATCAGGTACATCTTGCATCATTCTTCGTTGTGACATTTCTCGCTGTGTTCGCCTGATACGAGCCTTAATTTGCGGATCACCTTCAGAGTTTTTATATTCATCTTTCACCTCTTGCAGTGTCATTTTTAGCTGTTTATGGTGATTATAACTTTGATAAGGCGCATCAATTGCCGAAATTATAATCAAAGTACAACTTAGTCCTAGAAACATCCATGCAAGTATCTCTAATGAATGGATAATACTGCCTGGTACTGCCTCAATACTAAGGTGCAGTATTTCATAAAAAAAAGTGTTAATAAGAAAAATTGCAGCGCCTGCAACCAATATAAACTTTAGGATCGACTTGATTAGTTCAACTGCAGCCTGCGGTCCAAGCATACGCTTTAAGCCTTTCATAGGAGACATTTTACTTGCTTTAGGCGCTGCTGCTTGCCAACTAAAGTTAAACCCACCAAGTAGCGTATTACCCACAACACCAGCTAAAGCAATAATGAGTACAAACATAGAAAATGGAAATAGTAATTCTGCGAAAGCCATATCCCATACAGAAAACATTTTAGTTGTATCATATGTTTCATTACGATTAAGAGTTAAGGCGCGGCCCATAATATTATACAACCCCTGACCGAGCGCAGGTCCATACAATAACAAGGCAATAGCAGAAAAAATCAAAACAAATGTTGTGCCAAGTTCTTTAGAACGCGCAATTTGCCCCTTTTTCCGCGCCTCTTCTATTTTCTTTGAGGTAGGTTCTTCGGTACGTTCTTGGCCTGAATCTTCTGCCATTGCTTACACCGTACATCCAATTAAGTTACACATTAACTCCGTCATTTTCAGCCATTGAAATTCGTATTGAACCACAAAATTACCGAGCGTAGCCCAAATGATTGTCAAACCTGCTATCAACGTAAACGCAAACCCTACTGAAAAAATATTCATTTGAGGCGCTGCCCGAGTCATTATGCCAAATGAAATATTGATAACTAACATAGCTGTTAAAGGAGCAAGTGAAAGCGCTAATGCAGTTGCAAACATCCACCCTCCCCAATTAATAATTAGCCAATAGCTATCAACCACCCACCACTGCCCATTAATAGGGAGCGTTTCAAAACTAAAAATAATCATTTTCAGCATCATTAAATGACCATTAAAGACAAAAAAGAGCAGTGTCGATAAAATGAGATAAAACTGCCCTACTGCAGGTACACTCAACCCGTTTGCTGGGTCTACCACAGATGCAAAACCCAAACCGGTTTGCATTGCTAAAATCTGACCTGCAATGATAAATGTATTTAGTAATAATAATGATGCAAACCCAATTGCTATACCAATAATCATTTGCTGAATAACAACAAATACCATACCAAAAGAAAACAAGTCGACAAACTGGGAGGGGGGAAGTACAGGCATCACCGCTAGAGTAATAACCACTGACAACGCCATCTTTATTCGCGCTGGCACTGTTTTAGCACCTAAGCCAGCCATTATCATGATCATCGAGCTAATGCGAACTAAGGGAAGCAACAAGTCACTAAGCCACTGTATAATAACGGCTAAAGGAAATTCCATTCCTAACCTGCTATTTCAGGGATCCGCATTACAATCCCGATAAAAAAGTCCATCAACACTTGTGTAAACCAATGCCCTCCAATGATGAGCGCAACAATTGTAATAATCAACCTGGGTAAAAAGCTTAAAGTTTGTTCATTAATTGATGTCGCTGCTTGAAATACAGCAACAACGAGGCCAACCAATAAACCGGGTAGAACGATTGCCGCAACCAGTTTTATCACTATAAAAAGCGAGTCACTTAGAATATCAACAAATACTTCTGGTTCCATGTCACGTTCCTAAGCCAAAACTGCGGGCTAACGTACCCATTACCAAACCCCAGCCATCAACTAATACAAACAGCATAATTTTAAATGGTAAAGACACTATCATCGGCGATAACATCATCATACCCATTGCCATTAAAACACTGGCTACGACTAAGTCAACAATCAGAAAGGGTATAAAAAACATGAAACCAATAATAAATGCAGTTTGCAACTCACTCGTTACAAACGCAGGGATAATAACTATAAACGGCGTATCTTCTGGCTTATCAAGACTGTCATATCCTGCTATTTTAGCGAAGGTTTCTAAATCTTTAATTCGTGTTTGAGACAACATAAATGTTTTTAACGGCTCTTTCGCTTGATTTAAAGCTTGCAGCGAGGTCATTTCTTCATTGAGATAAGGTTGAACTGCCTTATCGTGTATTTGGCTAAATATCGGTGCCATAATGAAAAAAGTTAAAAACAAAGACATACCCAGAAGAATCTGGTTAGAAGGTGTTTGTTGGAGGCCTATAGCTTGTCTCAAAATTGCTAAAACGACGATAATACGGGTGAAAGACGTCATCATTATAACTGCCGCTGGAATAAAACTCAGCGCGGTCATAATAGCAAGTACTTGTAGAGTTACAGAGTATTCTTGAGACCCATCTGGGTTAGTCGTAATACTCAGAGCATCAATTCCTTCTGCTCCCGCATAAGGAAAAAAGCCGATACTTATCAATACGATGAGAAATCTAATCATTTAAATTATTCTTGTTATTTTGCTTGCCAATAAACCGACTCAACTCTTTCGCAAATACCGGCATATCAGCCTGCTCAAGCGGCTGTTCAAGCTGATATAAATAGTTAATACTGCCAGGCGTTACACCTAATAAATGCTGCTTATTATCTATCTCAATTACCATCAGCCGCTCTTTTGTTCCAAGTGGCAAACTACGGATAACTTTAAAACCTGGTGTGTTACCAATATTAGGGTTAAACCTTTTAACCAAAAAGCCTAACCCTATCACAAGTAAAACGACCAACATCAGCGATAAGCCCACTGACAACAGCTCGGTACTTAACCCCGAAGCTGCAGACTTTGCGGCTACAGGTGTAGCAAAAGCTAACAATAACCATAGTGTCATTTTATTCATCGTAACTTTTTAATTCGTTCAACTTGGCTAATAACATCAGTTAAACGAATACCAAATTTATCATTCACTACAACTACTTCACCATGTGCGATCAAAGTTCCGTTAACCAATACATCTAACGGCTCACCAGCAACTCTGTCAAGTTCAACAACCGAACCTTGGTTTAGTTGCAGCAAATTCCGAATATTGATTTTAGAACGCCCCACCTCCATTGATATGGTGACAGGTATATCTAAAATTGTATCTAACTTGCGCTTTTCATCTGGAGATAAGTTATCGGTTGAGTCCTTAAGCTCATCAAGCTCAGCAACTTCAGGCTCACCATCTGGTGCATCAGTCTCTTCAGCTTCTGCTAGGGCTGCAGCCCATTCATCCATTGTATCTTGATCATCGCTCATACTATCAAAACCTTTATATAATCAATCTTTACCAATCTAAGTCCACACCTTCTGATAGGTGTAAATCTTCTTCCAATTCCGCTAATTCTGCATCTGAATCGAGTTTTTTGCCACCCTTTGTAAATACATGTAACTCTGATTTAACAGACTCTGGGCGTTTAATTTTCTCACTTATTTGCAAGGCAACGTTATCACGTGAGCGCCCCATTTTTGCCCTAAATGTTGGTAGTTCTTCTACAAATACCGTAATGTGTTCAGGCATTTCAACGGGAATAACATCACCCGCCTTCAAATCCATAATTTGTGCAAGCGTCAAATCAATTTCTAATAATTGGGTTGAAAGTTCAACTTCAACATCCATAATTTCATCGCGTAATGCTTTACTCCACCGTAGGTCAGTATCTTCTGTATCAGATTGTACACCCGCATCTAATAACTCTCTGATAGGCTCCAACATGGAGTAAGGTAGAGATATGTGAAAATCCCCTCCACCACCATCAAGTTCTATATGAAATGAGCTGATCACCACCACTTCTGTTGGGCTTACAATATTAGCCATTGCAGGGTTTACTTCAGAATCAAGATACTCGAACGACACATCCATGACTGGTGCCCAAGCTTCTTTGTAATCTTCAAAAATAATTTTTAGCAACATTTGAACAATGCGTCGCTCTGTTGGCGTAAACTCTCGCCCTTCTATTTTTGCATGATATCGACCATCACCACCAAAAAAGTTATCTACTAGGATAAATACAAGTCGCGCTTCCATGGTGATTAGACCCGTACCTTTTAACGGTCTAAAGCGCACCATATTTAAGCTGGTTGGTACAAATAAGGTGTGAATATACTCCCCAAACTTCAGCATTTGCACACCGTTAATCGATACTTCAGCAGTACGACGCATCATGTTAAATAAACTGATACGCATATGGCGTGCAAAACGTTCGTTCACAATTTCAAGCGTTGGCATCCGACCGCGAACAATACGGTCTTGAGACGAAAAGTCATACTGTAGCGCAGTTGAATCACCCTCATCATCGCCGCCTACCTCTTCCTCTTCAACATCATCAACACCATGTAATAGCGCATCGATTTCGTCTTGGGATAATAAATCACTCACTTAAGACCTCACTGCATTACAAAGCCGGTAAAAAGTACGCGTTCAATGACTTTACTACCTTCAACCCCTTCCATTGCTTCTTGAACTTTATCAACGGCTGACAAGCGTAATGTTTCTTTTCCTGCACTCGTACTCAATTCATCAGCTGTTGTGGTAGAAAAGACACTCAAAAGTGTACCTTCAATAAGAGGAATATGTTTTTTAGCAACTTCTTCATTAACATCCCCACGCACAAGTAGTTGCACTTTTATTTGTACAATACGATCTCGACTCGCACCTGGTACGTTAAAAACAAATGGCCTTGGCATTGCAACATATAGTGCACTGCCTGTTTCAGCAGAAGAGCTACTTGATTCAACAGTCTGAGATACCGTTTCTTCTTCTGCTAGAGTTTCAACAGGCTCATCATCAGCGGATGTTAAAAACAATACTGCTACAACGACTAAAACTACTGCGGCAATAGCTGCAATAATAATAATTTTCTTTTTATTACCACCCGTTTCTTCAATCTCTAAATCGGTTTCTTCTGCCATGTTAATCCTTGTTTAAGCTACAAAGCTAAGGGCCTATTTCTATATAATAGCAGTAGTTAGGCGTAATAATCTATTGAAGAACCATCGTTTAGAGATTGTTGAGTCGGTGATTGACTATTTTTTTCGTCCTCACCGTGCTCCAACGATGACGATTGTGACTGCCCTTGCTGTTCAGAGCCTAACTCTTGCTCGCCTTGTGACCCATCACCTTGCTCTATATTACTTTCTCCAAGTTCAATGCCTTGCTCTGCAAGCATCTCTTTTAATTTTGGCATAGACTGCTCTAGCAAATCTTTAGCTTGCTGATTTTGAACGATAAAGTTTACTTGTGCCTGCTCTGCATCCGTTCGGATACGTATTTGCATAGCGCCTAGCTCTCTGGGGTCTAAACGTATTTCAGCCTCTTGATTATTCAAGTTCAGCATCATAGACACTTTCTCTTGCAGTATTTTCGCAGCATCATTTCTAGCAATATTTACCGCTTGTAACATTTGTGGATCTACTTGTATTTTTTGCGCTGTTGCATGGTTTTGCTGTGTTTGAATATTTTTAGGGGCTTCGTCTAATTGCTGCATATAATTAACAAATTCAGTATATTGTGAAGCACTTCCATTTGTTAATGGAGCCGCAATTGCTTTAAATAGTTGCTCTACTTGAGGCGTCGGCATCGCTTGACCCAAAGAGGATATTGACGCACTCATGTCTTGTTTTATTTTGGAACTCACGTTTTGCTCTGCGCCGTGATTTCCTTCAGTCTTAATTCCAAATTTAGCTTCATGCTTAGCTGTATCTTTATCTACTTTGGTACTGTTGTACGCTGCTGGCTTGTTTTTAGCCACTAAAACACTTGCTGCTGCTAAGTTAGCGTCATTGGATAATGACTTATCGGTAAAAACCTGCTTTTCTTCTAACGCCTTCAGTTGAGATAACGCTTGCTCAACAAGCGGTGTAGACCTTCCCTCATTAGTTAACTGCTGTAAGCCCTGCTTTAGCGCACTTCTTTCTTTAGGTGTTAAAGAGGCTAACTGTTGCGCTAGTCGTTGCTCTACAGAGTACTCTTTAATCGATGCTAAACTTGTGCTTTCTTTTGGTAAGTGGGACTCAGTTTGCTTTACTATTTCACCTATTTGTTTGGCCAATTCATTTTGTTTTCTCACGGATGGTGTATCAGCTGATTGTTGTTCCACATCACCTTGTTGTGATGTATGTAACGCAGCAATACTTTGCTTATCTTCATTCAAACTTCTCGTATCAGCTGGTGTTTTTATCTGATCACCTGCTTCTTTAACTTCCTTGCTATGCTCAATCTGTGAACTTACTTTTTCAAGCTTATGTGCCAATTCTGCTTTGCTGGGCTGTAAAGTTTGCTGCAATAATTGGTCTTTACCTTCACGAGCAGCTTCCCCAGCTTCATTTTTTATTTGTGCGTTTAACTTTAATGGAGTAACAATTTCTTCCTTACTCATTTTCGTATCTGAATCAACTAGTTCATTCACTTTAGTTTCAGAGCCAACCATTTTGTCAACCTCCTCAACACGATTAAAGTCTGTATTTTTCACAACTGAAACCGACTCACCCTCTAAATGAGAAGTTGAAGTACTTTTTTTCGAATTTAAAAAATCAATTATTTTTATTGTATCGGCCTGACTAACTTCGCCTTCATTGGAAGTGGCTATTGGATGCACGACTACATCCGTTTTTTGTTGATTCGCGGCGTTGATCTGAGCTATTAGCTCATCGACTGCTTTAGGTAATACCTGCTGTTTGGTCGATTCCGCTACCACTGGCTTGTGGTCTGAAACTTCCTCAGTTGGCTCTTCAGCTAACTGGTTTTGGTTTTCAGTTGTTGAAGTTGATAACGCTTGCTTTGCCAAATTGCTGGCTGAGTCAGAGCTATCAACTATTAATTCTTTAGAAGTTGAAGTGTCAGAAGTTGAAGTGTCAGAAGTTGAAGTGTCAGAAGTTGAAGTGTCAGAAGCTGAAGTGTCAGAAACTGAAGTGTCAGAAACTGAAGTGTCAGGGGTTTCTTTGTCACTTGCATCGGTTAACATCTTAAATGTAGAAAGGAAACTATTCGGTTCGTCCGCTAAATTATCACTTTGCGTGCTGAAAACATCTTGCGAACCTGTTCCATTCGCTAAAGTCTTAGTATTGTTAAAAGTTATATTAAGCATTTGGGTACCTGCGAGGCGGCAATTTTGAACCGCAATTACATCACTAATGAGTTAGCAGCAAAAATCGAGCCATAATATTAAGCTCGGCGACGCATAAACTGATTTGTTGCAAACTCATCTAGCATTTTTTGCTCTGCTTTATTTATACGTGTTTGATGGGCGACTTGTTTTTTCTCTATTAGTTTTGCAATGGCCTTTGCTTTAACTTGCTGAGCAAGCCAAAGCGTTTTTCGTTGCTCAACCACCTGTTTCGCAGTATTAACCGTGCTTGCTTGTTGTAAAATAGCTTCTTCAATCTTTTTTATAAACGCATGATATTGAGTAAAACCGCCACTGGTCAAACCTTGCTTTGCCTTAATGTGAAGTTGCTGAGCATACTCTAAACGAAAATCATTAAGCCCAGATAGCTTCTGCTGATTATCGTTTAAGTGATGCTGCGCCTGCATATAGTTAACTCGCAGAGATTCTTCTTTTTCTGACTCAAGTTTATAGAGTAAATCTAGTTTATTATTGGCCATCATTCTTGTCCTAGCAACTTAGCAAGCTCTTGTAAGCACTGATCATAATTAAGTACTTCTTTCATCCCTTGCTGTAAAAAACCATTGATTGTTGGCATCATAATAATTGCCTGATCAAGCATTTGGTCACTGCCTTTTTGATATGCTCCTAATGTGATCATGTCTTTGTTTTGTTGATACATTGCATAAACTTGTTTAAGTACTCTTGCCTGCTGCAAGTGACTTTCAGAGATCACTTGAGGCATGACTCGACTTATTGATTTTTCTATATCAATTGCAGGGTAATGGCCGCTATCAGCCAAATCTCGCGAAAGCACAATGTGCCCATCAAGTATTGCTCTAGCAGCATCAGCAATCGGGTCTTGCATATCATCCCCTTCGCTTAACACCGTGAAAAAAGCGGTGATTGAACCTTGCCCTTCCCCACCATTGCCAGCACGCTCAACCAACGCGGGTAATTTTGCGAACACTGAAGGTGGATAGCCTTTTGTCGCAGGTGGCTCACCCACAGCCAGTGCTATTTCACGTTGCGCCATGGCATATCGAGTGACAGAATCTAATAACAATAAAACGTTCAAGCCTTGATCACGGAAGTATTCAGCAATAGTTACTGCACTTTCACACCCTTTCAAACGCATCAGTGGTGATGCATCTGCGGGAGCCGCTACCACCACTGAGCGCTTACGTCCCTCTGCACCTAAAATCTCATCTATAAACTCTTTAACCTCACGGCCACGCTCACCCACTAAACCTACGACAATTACATCGGCTTCACTTCCTCGTGTCATCATACCAAGTAGCACTGACTTACCCACACCACTTCCTGCGAATAAGCCCATCCTCTGGCCTCGTCCAACTGTAATAACCGAGTTAATTGCCCTTACCCCCACATCCATAGGCTGATTAATGGGTCTTCTCGCAAGCGGGTTAATGGTATTTTGTGCAAATTTAAGCGTGTGCTCAGCGTGGATTGCTCCAAGTCCATCAAGAGGCCGCCCTAAACCATCAACTACACGGCCAAGCAAGCTCATGCCAACAGGCAATCCCGTTTCTTTCAATTGTGGAATAACACGAGCGCCTGGTAACACACCTGATATGTGATCATTAGGCATTAGATATAAAGTATCATCGTTAAAACCAACGACTTCTGCATCCACCAGCCCTCGAGTAGTTTCAATTTTACACTGGCTTCCTACTGGCGCACTAAGCCCCCGTGCTTCAAGCGTTAAACCTACAACTCTCGTTAAACTGCCAGCGACGGGCACTGTAAATGGTCTGATATGCTTTTTATATTTTGATAAACGCTCAGCAAGCGGACTTTCAACACTCATGGTATAGCCAAATATTACGACTCGATACCACTGTCATGCAAAAAGTCTTCCAAAATTTCTTTCATTCTTGTTTTGAGTGTCATGTCGATAGAAGATTGAGACGTTTTTACCTCTACGCCCCCTCTTTCTAAAGTGGGTTCAGGCAATAGATGCCAATGTTGTGCTGCGAGTTGCTGCTCACCGTAGGCCGTTTTAACAAGTTCTAGGTCATCAGGATGCAAATGCACTTTTACTGTTTGATCCGAAATAGGTAACGCATCCATGGCTTTTTTTAAGGCGAGTAAAACAACGTTTGGATCTAAGGCTACTTCACGAAAAATAACTTCCTGCGCCAATAAATTGGCTAACTGTACTAACTGCTTTTCACATTGTTCATCAACCAAACGTAATGGCTCATGTAATTCATTCACAATAAGCGTCAATGTCTGTAGCTTTTCTTCGATGAGCGGCTTTGCTTCATCTTCCCCTTGTTGTTTACCAATCTCAACACCTTCTTTGTAACCCGCTTCTTTGCCTTCAGATACACCCTTATCAAAGCCATCAATATAGCCTTGCTCATGACCTTGTTTGATACCTTCATCGTAAGCATCTTGGCGAATTTGCTCTAACTCTTCCAAGGTCAAAGTCGGGAATTCCGGCTCTTGGCTATCAGAGTCTTTCGGTTTCTTTTCAGGCTTTTGATATACTTGCTCCAGTGGCTTACCAAAGGCAGTTGAACGGCCCGAATACTTACGAGGATCTTCTGATACATCAGGAATAGGCCAGTTTTTCAGTAACTCATCAAGTGCTTCGCCCTCAACAGGCCGACCTTTATAAAATTTAGTATCAGTCATAAATTATAAGAACTCCTCACCACCACCGCCACCAAGCATAATTTCACCTGAATCAGCCAGACGACGGGCTGTAGATAAGATCTCTTTTTGTGCGGCTTCTACTTCGCTTATACGCACAGGTGGCATAGCTTCTAAATCATCAGCGAGCATTTCTGCTGCACGTTTTGACATATTACCGAGAATTTTATCTTTAAGTGCATCATCCGTACCTTTGATTGCTTTCATAAGCACATCTTGCTGTACTTCACGTAATATTGCCTGAATACCGCGATCATCCACATCCAATAAGTTTTCAAATACGAACATTAAGTCCTGAATTTGTTGCGACATTTCTTCGTCATGCTCACGAATTGAGTCCATTAACTGCCCTTCGACATTGGTATCTAAGTAGTTCATTATATCAGCAGCAGCTTTTAAACCACCCATTTTCGCGGCTTGTGCGCCTGCTTGACCAGCAAATTGTTTTTCCATAATCTCGTTTAGCTCCTGCAATGCAGCAGGTTGTACTTCTTCAAGATTTGCAATACGCATCGTTAAGTCAAGTCGCACTTTTTCTGGAAATTGTGACAAGATCTCAGCTGATTGCTCAGGCTCCAAATATGACAATACGATTGTTTGAATTTGCGGGTGCTCATTACGGATAATATTGGCAACCTGTTTTGAATCCATCCATTTTAAAGAATCAAGGCCTTTAGCCCCTGAGCCCATCACAATTTGATCAATAAGGCTTGCCGCCTTATCTTCACCAAGCGCCGCTGTAAGTGCTTTTTTGATAAAGTCTTCAGATTGGAACCCAATGGTACTAAAACTTTGTATTTGTTCTATAAACAGATTATGAACAGCACTTATTTTTGCTTGCGACAAATCATCAAGTGCGGCCATTGCCATGCCGACACGTTGTACTTGCTTAGGCTCTAAGTGCTTTAAAATTTGTGCAGCATCTTCTTCCGATAAGCTAAGCAACAAAATGGCGGCTTTATCTACGCCATCAAGTTTATTGACGTCATACGCAGCGGGTAGTTGTTTTTGTTCTTCATCAGTCATCTTCTGTTAACCACGCTTTCACTACTTGTGATGATAATTCTGGTTCATTGGCAACGAGTGCACGTACCGCTTTGAGTAAGTCTTCGTCACCATGTAAGTCAGGTAATTGTAAAGTACCATCTGATGAGAAGCCAACAGCAGCTGAGTCAAATTCGTGATTTAGCATATCTAACGTACTATCACCTAAATCCACGCCTGCCGTAAGTGAATCTTCATCAAACTCTTCTAACGTATCATCTGGATAAATTAAACGTTTCAACATCGGTCTAACAACCGCTAGAATCAGTACAATGATAACCAGAGCACCTAACGCTAAACGAGTCGTTTTCATAAACCACTCTTGCTCCCAAAGTGGCAACTCTGCAGCTTCAGCCATGTCTTCTCGTACAAATGGCACTGTTACCACTTCTAGTGCATCACCTCGTTGCATATCAAAGCCAACTCCACCTTGTAACAAACGGCGAATGTTTGCTAAATCTTCTTGTGCTCGTGGTTGCAGCGTTACATTGCCTTCAGCATCTGCTTTGGGTAAATAATCAACCGCCACCGATACACTGATGCGACGGATCACGCCAGTTTGTTGACGCTTATGACTAATTGTAGTGTCTAATTCATAGTTTCGCGTTGCTTCTTTTTGCATTCGGCTTGGATTAGATGCACTGCCCGCATTACCATTACCTGCTACTTCAGGAATATTTGAGTTGACTGGGGGTTGATTACTTAAAGCGCCGGGAATACCGACAGCCAAACCACCAATGTTATTCTCTTCAAATGTTGTCTCACTGCGTACCGCTGGCAAGTCCGGGTTGTAGCGTTTTTGGGTCTCTTCGATAGCACTAAAGTCCATCGTTAAATCAACCTGAGCAGTGTACTTACCTAATCCAATAACAGGGATCAAAATACTGTCAATCTTTTCTAGATATTCTTGCTCTCTTTTACGCTCAAGGTCATACTCTTTACGAGAACGTGCTGCAAGCGAATCTTGCGAGCCTGAATTCAGTAAGCGACCATTTTGATCTGTAACAGTCACTCGCGCTGGTTCTAGTCCTTGTACAGCAGAAGCAATGATATCCACTATTGAATCTATTTCTTCACCACCTAGGGTTCTGCCACGTTTTAATGTGAGTACTACGGTAGCTGATGGCTTTTTCTCACGACGAGCAAACACGTTCTCTTTTGGTATAGCTAACAATACTTTGGCACGATTAATGTCGTCTAATTCTTCAATTGTACGCGCTAGCTGCTGCTCACGACTATGCTTTAACCGTTCTCGCTCTAATCTTTGGCTGACACCAAAGCCCATGTCCTGCATTAAAATATCCGTACCCGAACTTGGTGCTTGCGTAAATCCATCACGTGCCATTTGTAATTTTATGGTTTGATAATCATTTTCAGCTACCAATATGGTATTGCCATCTAATTCATAATCAATTTTTTGAGCGTCTAAAAAGTCCAATGTTTGCACTAGCTCTTCGGTAGGATATTGACCAAGTGGGCGCATATCTGGTTGCTGTGCCCAAATAATAATAAACACAGCAATAGCTAAGCAGATAGCTAAGGCAATAATTAAAGTAACTTGGCGAAGCATATCAACGCCACTTAGCGCACTCAGATAACCTGATTTTTGCTCTTGCTGTTCACCAGAATCTGCACCAGTTGCGCCATCCGATAAAGCCAGTTCTGTTGATTGATTCGTTGCCACAGTTATTCTCCACTACCTAAGCTTAAACAGGCATGCTCATGATTTGTTTATATGACTCTACAAGCTTATTTCTAACTTGTACCGTCGCCTCAAAAGCCACTGACGATTTTTGAGAAGCAATCATGACTTCAGCGAGCGACACGCTGCGATCACCCATCTCCAGTGCCGTTACTTTTGATTTTGCATCTTTTTGCAAGCCACTGACCGTATTAATAGCATCTGATAGCATATCGCCAAACTGCGCTGATGAATTTGCTGATGTCTGTACTGGCAGACTATCTTGCGGTTTATTGCGTGTAGCTTCTGAAGCTAACGACTGCATTTCTTGATATAAAGCATTGGGTTGAATGTTCATTGTGCTCACCCTTTTTACTAAAGATACATAGATAAAGCACAATTCATGCCAAAATAAAAACCAACTATAACAGTTAGTTACAAGCAAAGCGGGCTGTCATGATTTTGACTAGAAAAAGCCAGTATTAAACTGGCTCATGGTATTTGGAAGGGGTTAAGCTGGTAGTGGGATCCCCATGTCACGCATTTTCGCTAACTTATACCGTAACGTTCGAGGGCTCATCCCTAATATTTCAGCCACGTCTTTGCGCTTACCTTGGCATCGAGATAAGGTGTCCAAAATCATTTGATGTTCCTTATCTTGTAACTCTGTTTTATAACTTTGATTATCTACACTGTCGAGTGTTTCACATTTAGTAGACAACTCAACTTGAATTTGCTCAATTGCTTTATTGTTATTTTTAGACAAAATAGGCTGATGACTTTCTATAAAAATGTCATCCGCATTAACTTGCAAGCCTTGGTGTAATATCAAAGCCCGCTGCACAACATTATCTAGTTCACGTACATTGCCTGGCCAAAAATGTGATAAGAGCTTTTGTTTGGCATCCTCACACAGTGTGGGGACCGGTTTACTCGCTTTAGTGCAATGCCTTGAAATTAAGTGCTCTGCAAGCACCACTATATCCTCTGGACGCTCACACAATGGTAACCACATTAGAGGAAACACATTAAGCCGATAATACAAATCTTCTCTAAAATTACCAGCAGCGACGGCTTCTTTTAAGTCTCGGTTACTGGTAGCCAGTACACGCACATCAAGCTCTATGGTTTTTCTACCACCCAGTCGCTCTACTTCACGCTCTTGCAAGATCCTGAGCAGCTTTGCTTGCAGTGCTAGGTCCATTTCAGTGATTTCATCAAGTAAAATAGTGCCCTTTTGGGCTTGTTCAAATTTGCCTGGACATGCTTGGATAGCCCCCGTAAACGCACCTTTCTCATAACCAAATAGCGTTGCTTCTAGCATATTCTCTGGTATCGCAGCACAGTTTATGGCAACAAATGCTTCTTGCGCACGCTCAGACTTATCATGAATATAGCGCGCCAAAACTTCTTTACCTGAACCACTTGGTCCAAGTACCATTACACTCGCATCTGATTTTGCGACTTTGGCTGCCAATTCAAGTAACTGGAGGCTTTGTGGGTCTTTAACAACAGGGCCATCAGTTTCTTTTTCTTTCACTGGCATGTAGCGGCTTACCATATTCAGTAAAACCTCAGGCGCAAAAGGTTTAGCCATATAATCAATAGCGCCTAATCGCATCGCTTCTACAGCATCGTCAATGGTTGCATACGCAGTCATCATCAACACTGGTAAGTCTGGGTAATTTAGCTTAATTGTTCTAAGCAAATCAATCCCGCTCATAGTGCCCATTTGAACGTCACTGACAACCAAAGAAAAGCTTGCCTGCTTTAGCAAAATAACAGCCTGCTCAGCACTAGATGCTTCGACACAATCAAATCCAGATAAATGTAAGGTGTCAATTAGCGCTTCTCTGAGCCCCGCATCATCTTCCACTACTAAAATAGAATGACTCATACAACCTCCAACTGTTCGGTATTGAATGAAATAGGAAGAAGTAAACTGAAACATGCACCGCCATCTGGCATATTTTGTACTTCTGCTTGCCCTTTGTGAGAATTAGCCACCGAGCTCACCACCGCAAGTCCAAGACCTGTGCCTTGGCTTTTTGTTGTAAAAAACGGTTCAAATACTTTTTCTGCTATTTGCGGGTCTATACCTGGGCCGTTATCTATAACGGAAATTCGCACTTTATCGTCTTCACGCTTTGCACTTACTTTAATTTCGGCTTGTGAGCCAATAATTTGAATACTGTTGTGTATCAAGTTTTGTACTGCACTAGCAAGGGCTGTCTTATTACCTGTAACCGCAATGTCCGGCTCAGGTAATAACACATCTAATGCACTATTGTTCATGGCCACCATAGCATCAGCACCAGCTTTAACTTCATTGAGCAATTGTCCCATTGAAACAGTCTCAACAACTTGCTGCTCACCACTTTTTGCGAACAACAACATATCATTCACTTGAGACTCGAGATCTTTAAGCCTAGACAAGAGCTTTTCATGAAATCGCGTACGAGATGCTTTTGGTAACGTGCCACTGCCTAAATTTGCTGCATATAACATTGCAGCAGACAAAGGGGTACGTACTTGGTGAGCCAATGAAGCTACCATTTTACCCAATGCACTCAAACGCTGCATATGCGCAACTCTGGATTGCAAACGTCGCGTTTCAGTTAAATCTGTCATTAAAATTAGCTGTCCAGGCTCTGGGGCGAGCGCTGTTATATCAAGTTTGATCAATCGTCCATCTTTAAGAGAAATTTCATGGCCATCATCTTGCTTTGGGTTAAAAGAACGCTGAATAATATTGAACCACTTCTCACCTTCTAGCGGCTCTCCTAGCATATCAATAGCGATCTGATTTGCTTTTGCTATCATGCCTTGACCATCAAGTACAACGACTCCCGCAGGCATAGTGTGCACCAAATGGCTTAACCAACTTGCTTGTTGACGTAATTCACTCAACTCTCCCACATATGCTTCTTGAAGCAAACCGGCAGAAAATTGTGCTGGTGGCAAGAATTGTGGATTCAAAACATGTGCTAATGCCATAACATAGCTCTCTAAATTAAAACTCTATATAGGCTAATGCAGGATTCAGGCCAAAATAAAACAGCTATTTTACAACAACTTACCTATAAAGTTTTACAACATATTTTTGACACTGTCTTTTTATACAGATCATGTACAATTAATTTTTGAATGATTTATTAAAGGAATTAAAATGTGTACACGGTGCATGTGGTTAGACCTAAGTAAAGAAGATTATATTCACTATCATGACCAAGAGTGGGGTGTACCAGTACTTGATGACCGAACACTATTTGAGTTTATCACATTAGAATCAGCCCAAGCAGGCCTCAGTTGGTACACCATTTTAAAAAAAAGAGCAGCATATAAAACTGCATTTGCTCAATTTGATGTAAAGCTTGTTGCCGCCATGGGCGAGCAAGATTTAATAAAGCTAATGAATAACACAGGGATAGTACGTAACGAAAAAAAAATACAAGCCACGATTAATAATGCAAAGGCATTTATTGAGATTCAACGTAGTCACGGGAGTTTTGCCAGCTATCAATGGCAATTTGTTAATTACTTTCCTATTGTTAATCAAATCATGAGTAAAATAGATTACCATTCTCAAAGTGAGCTAAGCGTCGCATTCGCCAAAGATTTAAAACAAAGAGGATTTAAGTTTTTAGGGCCAACTACGGTATACGCACATATGCAGGCTTGTGGCATGATTAATGATCATGACAACCGCTGCTTTAGAAAGCAACAAATTATCGATAGTTATAAAAACATTGATTTTGCCGCGATTAAATCTAGAGGTTGTTTATCTTTGTAGTTTGTTTTTACCGCAGTAAGTTAGGGTTTTAGACAAGGCAGAGGCTACATCGCATAGCTATTCTATGTAAGTTAGCCAAAAGCTTAGAATAAACCGCCAACTCGCGCTGCTTGTAGAGTTCAACCAAAGGCTTTCACAACTTTGACATTCGTAACTTACATAACTAATTATACTATGCTGCTCATTTGGCGTATTAAAAGTCTTTGATTAGAACAAAATTTCATACCTCAAAGAGCAACAAACCCTAATCTCGATTAAGGTTATATTTTTTCATTTTCTCTACCAGTGTAGTACGTCTAACCCCTAGCACTTCTGCAGCACGTGCCACCACATAATCATAACGCTCAAGTGCTTGCGTAATTAAACTCACTTCTAGATCAGCTAAGTAATCTTTAAGTTCAATACCCGCATCGGGTAATAAACCAATGTGAGATGAACCATTCATCGCATCAGCAGCCTCTTCTCCTTCCTCTTCAAAGTCACTAAAGCCATCGCTGAATAGTTCATTAAACGCGTCTTTTTCAAGCAGCTCTTCGGGATATTCTGGCTCGTATGCATCTACTTCAATATAGCGATATTTATTAGGTAAATCAGTAACATCAACCACTTTATCTGGGAACATAATAACCATACGCTCCACTAAATTAGCAAGCTCGCGAATATTACCGGGCCAATCATGCGCTTTTAAACTTTCAATTGCGCGTTCAGTAAATTTCGCAGTTGTTCCACTTTGCTCGTTAACGCGACGCATCAGCTCTTTAAGTAAAAGTGGAATGTCATCTGCTCGTTCATGTAACGATGGGTTTTCAATTGGAAAAACATTCAAACGATAAAATAAATCTTCGCGAAACTTACCTGACTCGATCATTATTTCTAAGTTGCGATGTGTGGCTGCAATTATCCGTACATCAGCCTGAATAGGCTTAGTTCCACCAACCCGCTCGTAACTACGCTCTTGTAACACTCGCAGTAATTTCACTTGCATTTGCAGTGGCATATCCCCAATTTCATCCAAGAACAACGTGCCACCTTGTGCCAATTCAAAACGCCCCTTACGTGCTGAGATAGCCCCTGTAAATGCCCCTTTTTCATGACCAAACAACTCACTTTCAAGTAATTCACCAGGTATGGCACCACAGTTCACAGGTACGAATGGTCCCTGACTACGCTTTGAAAGTAAGTGAACGTTACGTGCAACCACCTCTTTACCTGTACCAGACTCACCTAAAATAAGCACATTAGCATCTGTATTCGCAACTTGAGAGATTAAAAACCTCACCTGTTTAACAGCGTCTGTTTCTCCAACTAAACCATCAAACGTTTTGCTATTGTGCTTACTTGATTTGCCCGGCAACATACGTTGGTATTGCTGGCAGTCATGCAATAATTGCATTGTCACATCATGACTAAAAGGCTCAGAGATAAGGCCAACAACATTTGCCAAGCTCAATAAAGGCTTTAGAGTTTCACCAATCAGTAAAAAAGGAGATGCGGGCAGGGATTTAATTACTTGTTCATGGTCAAGTTCAGATAGTGCACCAAGCACAATAATAGACTCTTTTGGAAATGCAACTTGGTCATCAATATCAGACTCGCCGATGACTTTTGCGCCTTGACCAACAAACGTTAAAGCACCACAAAGACTACTAGCTCGGTTATTATTATTGTCTAAGATCAAAACCATCTTACAAGTCCAACTACTTTTGGCATGAATATATTATGATTGTAAGGCAGTTAGAAAGGGATGCAATACCTTGGTGGCAAGTTTTTGACACTTTCGCCAAAAAAATGCCACCAGATATATATTAAACCAATGCTTTTGTATTAATTACTATAAAAGTCCGAGTACTGCTGAAGCCGATTGATTAGCTTGCCCACGCACAGCAATTGATGCTTGTGAGAGAATATTATTAGCAGTTTGTTCAGAAATAACTTTGGCATAGTCGGTATCTTCAATGCGACTTTGGCTCGCTGCAATATTCTCAGCTTGAGTTCCCAAACTTTTAATTCTACTTGCAACTGTATTTTCAAATGCCCCTAATTCCGCACGCTGAGTGTTGAGATCTTCAGAAACTACCTTAGTCACATCAAGCGCGGCTTGAGCTCCAGCCTGAGTGGAGATGTCGATGTTCGCGATATCATCTGCAAAACTACCATCTCGCACAGTTAAACTCTGAGTTGTATTTGCATCAGGCCCAACTTGAAACTGCGTTTCTTGGCCTGTAAAAACAGAGGCCCCACCGAATGAAGTATTCTCAAAAGTTTCTGATATTTGTGTCTGCAACTGCGCAACTTCACTTTGCAAAGCTTGCCTATCTGAATCACTCAAAGCGCCGTTACCAGCTTGAACAGATAGCTCCTCAATTCGAGTTACTGCATCATTAACCCCTGAAAGTGCGGCATCAGCAGTTTGTGAATATGAAATACCATCGTACGCATTTCTTATTGACTGCTGATAACCATCTTGTTGAGAGTTTAATCGGTCTATAATCTGCAATGCTGCTGCATCATCTGCAGCACTATTAACTCGTTTGGCAGAAGCTAACTGCTGATTAATTTTACTAGCCGCTTCTTCTGTACGGTTTAGCGCACTAAAACTTGGTGGTGAAATTTTCATAATTCCTCCTGTAGGCACATTTACGTGCTCAAATCACATGCTATTTATGTCTAAATTTTAGTCTTTCTTGATAAAAATGTCACCCTAAGCCATGTTTATTATGTTTGCTATTGGCATAATTACTGCAAAACACTAATAAGTATTATAAAGTACTGACAATTATATTATTTATAACTGACCTATACATCGGTCAATATTCAAACTTTGCATGGTTTGTAAACATATCATTGCAGGGGCTAGGTGACTTTATGTTTGACAATAAATCAATTCTTATCACTGGTGGTACAGGCTCATTTGGCAAAAAGTACACAAAAACATTGCTAGAGCGATATAACCCAAAGAAAATTATCATATTTTCTCGAGATGAGCTGAAACAGTTTGAAATGCAGCAAGAATTTGATAGCGATTGTATGCGTTATTTCATTGGCGATGTTAGAGATAAAGAGCGTTTGAACAGAGCGATGCGTGGTGTTGATTTCGTCATTCATGCTGCTGCCCTTAAACAGGTACCTGCTGCAGAATATAACCCGATGGAGTGCATAAAAACAAATATAACTGGCGCTGAAAATGTGATTGATGCAGCACTGAATAACGAAGTGGAAAAAGTGATTGCATTATCGACCGATAAAGCAGCTAACCCCATCAATCTTTATGGTGCAACTAAGTTAGCATCCGACAAGCTATTTGTTGCTGCTAATAATATTTCTGGGGGGCACCAAACCACATTTTCAGTTGTTCGTTATGGTAACGTTGTATGCTCTAGAGGCTCTGTTGTACCTCTATTTCAAAAGTTTATTGATGAAGGAAAAGATCATATCCCTATTACCCATGCTGATATGACGCGGTTTTGGATTACCTTACAGCAGGGTGTTGATTTCGTTTTGAAAAACTTTGAGCGCATGCTGGGAGGAGAAATTTTTGTTCCTAAAATACCTTCAATTCGTATTGTCGATTTAGCAAAAGCCATGGCGCCAAGCCTCCCTTTAAAGGTCATTGGCATTCGTCCAGGCGAAAAACTTCACGAGATCATGTGTCCTGCTGATTTAAGCTATGACACTTATGAGTATAGTGATCACTACGTCATTGCTCCTGGTATTAAATTTAGTAGTCGCAGTAATGACTACACCACCAATGCACTTAGTGAAAAAGGCCAAGCTGTTCAGCCTGGTTTTGAGTATAACTCTAAAAACAACGAACGGTTTTTGAGTGACAGTGAAATAAAAAGCTTCAATGAGCTAGCACTAAAATGATCCCGTACGGAAAACAAAATATCAGCCAAGCTGATATTGATGCTGTTGTAAACACACTCAAGTCTGACTTTCTAACTCAAGGCCCTCAAGTTCCTGAGTTTGAAAGTGCAATCGCAAGCTACTGCGGTGCTAACTTTGCTATAGCAGCAAGTAATGCTACAGCCTGCCTACATCTTGCATGTTTAGCTTTAGATGTTGGTGTTGGCGATCGCATTTGGACAAGTCCAATCTCTTTTGTTGCATCAAGTAACTGCGCTTTATATTGTGGTGGCGAAGTTGACTTTGTGGATGTAGAACCTGAATCAGGTTTAATGTGTACAGTTGCTTTACGAAATAAACTAGAACAAGCAAAAAAACTAAACTGTTTACCAAAAGTAGTGATTCCTGTTCATTTAACAGGCCAATCTTGCGATATGCTGCAAATTGCTGAGCTGGCTAAACACTACAATTTTAAAATCATTGAAGATGCTTCTCACGCAATTGGTGCTACTTATCTGCAAGCCTCTGTTGGTAAATGTCAATATAGTGATATATGTGTATTTAGCTTTCATCCTGTAAAAATTATCACAACTGGTGAAGGTGGCGTTGCCACAACTAATTGTAAAAAGTTAGCCAAAAAACTTTCTCATCTTAGAAGCCATGGGATCACCAAAGATCCCACTCTGATCAATGACAAAAACCAAGGCAGTTGGTATTACGAACAAATGGCGCTCGGGTTTAATTATCGTATGACCGATTTACAAGCTACATTGGGCAGCAGTCAGTTAACACGGTTAGATAGTTTTGTTAGTCGCAGAAATCAACTCGCAAGCCGATATAAACAGCTCCTAAAAGGCCTACCCCTATCTTGCGTAAACATACATACCGAAAACTATAGCAGTTATCACTTGTTTATCATTTTGCTTGATGATTCAACAAAAAGGCGTGCTGTATTCGAGCATTTAAAAGAAAATGGGATCGGGGTAAATGTTCACTACATTCCTATCTATTGGCAACCGTATTATCAGGCTTTAGGTTTTGAAAAAGGGTATTGTAAAAGTGCTGAACACTTTTATGAGTCTATTATTACATTGCCATTGTATCCTGAACTGCAAACACATGAGCAAGACAAAGTTATTGAACAATTAAAAGCATGTTTATGAAGTTAGCAATAGGTACTGTTCAATTTGGCTTAAGTTATGGTGTGACCAATCATGATGGCCAAGTCAAGAACCATGAGATCAAAAAAATTCTTAATTTAGCGCAACAATCTGGCATTAGATTGTTAGATACCGCTCGTGCATATGGAAAAAGTGAGCAAGCACTTAGTCAATATGACAGCTTAGAGACCTTTAAAATTGTTACCAAGATACCTAGCCTAAATGCAGAAAATAAAGACATTAAGCAAACCTTTATGCAAAGCCTAGCAGCTTTAAAAGTAGACTGCGTCTATGCGTTACTTTTTCATAACGCAGATGACCTATTATCTGCAGAAGCCAATACTTTTTTTGAGCAAGCACTTGAGATAAAAGCACAAGGCCTTTGTGAAAAAATAGGGGTTTCTGTATACACACCAGAACAATTAGCAAAGATAAGCGACAACTTCCCAATAGACGTAGTTCAAATCCCACTAAATTGTTTTGATCAACGCTTTGCCCAAAGTGCATGCCTTGAATTATACAAAACCCATAATATCGAAGTACATACTCGTTCATTATTTCTTCAGGGCGCTTTATTAAGTGATATACAAAGCTTGCCAGCTCATTTTAATAAATTTAAGAGTGACTTTGAGCGCTTTCACAAAGTATGTACTGAATTACAGTGCACTCCTATGATTTTAGCGCTAGCCATCGCCTTGCATTTTGATTTTATCAGTCAAGCCATTGTTGGTGTATGCTCAACGAATCAATTGGAACAGATACTAACCAATTACGCTAAAGCCCTACAACTGCTCCCTCTTCACCCCAAACATATTAAAGTACTAAAGTGTGATGATTTAGAGCTTATCAATCCGGCAAATTGGCCGATAAACTAATATCAGTGCAGTAAGAATCAACAAAAATGAAAATAAACGTATTTATTCAGGCAAGAATGACATCTAGTCGACTCCCCGGTAAGGTACTTGAGAACATACTCAACAAACCTATGTTATTGCATATTATAGAACGTCTTAAGTACACAACCACAATAGACAAAATTGTGGTACTTACTAGCGATCAAATATCAGATGATGCCATTGAAGAATTTTGTACAAATTATCAAATTCATTGCTTCAGAGGTCCTTTAGACGACGTATTGCAGCGATTTTATCTAGCGAGCATCGCATACCCTAGTGACCATATTGTTAGAATCACCGCTGACTGTCCGTTAGTTGATAGTGCATTAGTTGATAAAATAGTAAACCTACATTTATGTAAAAAGGCAGACTTTACAAGCAATTGCCATCCTGCAACCTTTCCAGATGGCCTTGATGTTGAAATTATGAAAACTAGTGCACTGAGAACAGCGCATCATGAAGCAAAAACCGCATATCAGCGTGAGCATGTTACTCCATATTTATTCACTCAGCCTGATACGCTTACATGTGCAAATTTTGAAGCAAATGAATTAATACCTGACTACCGATTAACAGTAGATCATCCGCAAGACTTACAACTAATAAAAAATATATATGAGTCCCTTTACAAAACTGAGCCAAATTTTGACCTAAGCAGTACGCTTAAGCTCCTTTATAAACACCCTCAGTGGCTAAAACAAAATGAACATTTTGAAAGAAATGAAGCTTTGAAAAACAATGCTGTTGGAGATAAATAAATTATGAACCGCTTTGATAATTCAAATCAAAACTTAGTACGCGCACTAGAGTATATACCCTTAGGTGCGCAAACATTTAGTAAAAGCCAAATGGCTTTCCCCAAAGGTGCGGCCCCATTATTTATCAAGCGTGGACAAGGGTGTATTGTTACTGATGCCGATGACAATGAATACATAGATTTCGTGAATGGATTATTAGCAATCTCTTTGGGCTACTGTGACCCTTGTGTTGACCAAGCGGTAATGAAACAAATGCAATCTGGCGTTTCTTTCTCTTTATCTCATCCTATAGAAATTGATGTTGCTGAAAAAATTTGTGAACTCATCCCGTGTGCAGAGCAAGTTCGATTTGCTAAAAATGGCAGCGACGCAACATCTGCAGCAATCAGGCTTGCCAGAGCTTACACAAATAAAGAACACATTGCAGTGTGCGGCTATCACGGCTGGCAAGATTGGTACATTGGCAGTACATCTAGAAACTTAGGGGTACCCGCTTCTACACAAGCGCTTACCCATACTTTTGAGTATAATAACCTTGAGTCACTTGAGCAGCTGTTAAAGTCCCACGATATAGCGGCTGTTATTATGGAGCCAATGAATATAGCATACCCTGAAAAAGGGTATTTAAAAGGCGTTAAATCGTTATGCGAGCAATACCAAGCTGTATTAATTTTTGACGAGACGATCACTGGGTTTCGGTTTGATTTAGGCGGAGCGCAATCTCTATTCGGGGTATCCCCTGATTTGGCAACATTTGGTAAAGGCATTGCCAATGGCTTCCCTATTTCAGTCGTTTGTGGCAAAAAAGAGATTATGGCGTTAATGAACGACATTTTCTTCTCTGGTACTTTTGCTGGGGAGACACTATCTCTGGCTGCGACCTATGCCACAATCGAAAAAATACAACGTAACCAAGTCACACAACATTTAAGTCAACTAGGCTCACTGCTGACTGATAAGTTAAATAAAATCATTATCGATAACGATATACAAGATTGGGTTTATACTTCAGGTCACCCAAGCTGGTCGTTTATTCATATCGCGAATCAAGGAAAGTACAGCGCAATACAACTACGTTCGCTATTTATACAGGAGATGGCCAAGCGTGGCATATTAATAAATGCAAGCCATAACCTTAGCTATGCGCACAAAGAGAAACATATTCAAACACTACTCAAGGCCTACTCGGAGGTACTTCCTATCTTGGCTAACTGCGTTGCAAAGCAAAACCTAGAGGAGCTTTTCTCAGGCGAACCCCTGCAAAGCGTATTTAAGGTAAGATAATGATTAACATAGCCGTAAGAGTAGATGTCAACGCATCCATTGGTGCAGGACACTTTATGCGTTGCTTAGCGCTGGCTGTCGGCTTTAAAAACACACTATTACAAGCTAAGGTCGAGTTTAAAATAACTTTTATATGTGCTGATGATATACCCAAGAATTATCAATCCATATTATCTAAACATAGCTTTTCACTCGAAGAAGTTTATCGTCATAGTAATAATAATAACCAATGGCTTATTAACGACGCTCAAAGTGTAGCAAAAGCTATCAGCCGATTTGAGTCTATTCAATTGCTGATAATAGACCATTACAACATCAAAAAATGCTGGTATGTCTCATCAATATCAACTCGAGTCGATAAAACACTTGTTATTGATGATTTAGCGGACCGAGAACACCAATGCGACTTTTTACTTGATCAAACACTAGATGCAAAAGCGTTACGTTATCGAGGCCTAGTCCCAAATAACTGCAAATTATTGCTCGGAAAAGCACATATGTTATTGCGAGATGAGTTTTCTAGTTTACGTAAGAAGGCACTTGCAAAACGTCAATCAACCCAAACTATTCAAAACGTACTTATTAGCCTTGGCGGTTCAGATACCAGTGAAACAAACAACATTGTAATTGGCGCTATTGAAGCGTTAAATACCTCTCTTTTAACCCCTGTGAACGTTGTACTCGTCATTACAAGCCAATGTAGTGAATTAAACTACTATCACAGTACTGAACAAAAATATCCTTGGTTTAGCGTGCAACAGAATGCGTCAAATATGGCAGAGCTGATGTACCAAGCTGATATAGCAATCGGCGCAAGTGGCTCTTCGGCTTGGGAGCGCTGCTGTTTAGGTTTACCAACACTCGCTATCGAGTTTGCAGATAATCAAGCGCTAGTACTTGATAAGCTATCCCAACGTAACGCCCTTATAAACCTTGGCAAAGCCAAAGAGCTGACTCAGGAAACAGTCAAAAATGCACTCTCTACAATCATAAATAAACCTGAACAATACCAAAACATGAGTGAAAATGCATT
The DNA here is from genome assembly GCF_945859825.1 of Pseudoalteromonas holothuriae. Taxonomy (GTDB): domain Bacteria; phylum Pseudomonadota; class Gammaproteobacteria; order Enterobacterales; family Alteromonadaceae; genus Pseudoalteromonas; species Pseudoalteromonas holothuriae. The sequence goes on along the minus strand of NZ_CAMAPC010000006.1, from coordinate 14,437 downwards.
CGAATGCTGTGATGGCAAAGGTGTTGTAAGAACAATACAAAAGCTCCAATTATCAGTGGTAAACTTGCGCCCAGCAGTAACTGAAGACAAAGACCTCTTATTTGATTGGCAATCACAACCTTCAGTGCGAAAGTACTCAAGGTCAAACCACCAGATAAGCTATGAAGAACATTGCCATTGGTTTGCACAATCTATTAGTAACAGCCCCACCCGCCACCTTTTTATTGTTAAGGAGTGCTGGCAAGACGGCTCAGAATGCTCTGTAGGAATGCTTAGGCTTGATTTACAAAATTCTCAATACGAAATTTCAATTCTTATTTGCCCGTCACAACAAGGAAGAGGGCTGGCTTTAAAAGCGATTGAATCAATACCAAGCAAATATAAAAGTTTGCCAATCACCGCAGCAGTGCATCCAGATAATATTGCTTCGCAAATTTTATTCTCCAAGGCAGGGTTTACAAAAGTTGCAAAAGACTTATTTATACTTGAACCACTTTTAACCTGATGAGGCTCCATTATTCAATGCTAACTCATAATATTTCAATACACTTGTCTGTGGGTCATTAACTATCTTCTCAAAACAAACGGATGCAAATGGATAAGATTTACCTGCATAATTAAGCACAATAAATGGCGCATCTGGATTACTTTTGTCCATAAACCATTCACCACCCAAACGATTCCTGAAAGTTTCTCCGATAAACGCGCCTAGCATAGTACTGACAGTAAACAACATTTTATTATCAAATGGGTTTACATTATGTTCTTGAGACAACCCTGTCAAAATACTATCTAACTGCTGAATACCAGCTTCATTAAAATCAATATCTTCATTACTAATATTTTTGATGTAGCCAATAGCATCTTGAGCCGAGTCAGACATCAATTGATTAAGTTGTTGTAATTCATTCATAATATTCAACTTATAGTGTTTAGTTTACTGAACAGTCTTTAACAACAAACCAGTTGCTAAAGGGCAATTGAAAAGAGCCTAAAACTGCCTTATAAATAATGAGTTATAAGCTTAGCATATAGCGTTTTTCCAATGCAGGCAAATACGCAGTGACTCAGAAGAAACCCATTCTAGCTGCCCGAATACGCATTAGCTAAAAAGAAGCTTGTAAAAATGAATCTAATCAAAAAGTAAGATACACTTTGCTGTATTAAAGCCTACTGTAATGAGCACTATGAAAAAAAGCATAATCCTGAACAATATATCCATAGGTCTTTCAAATGAACCCTATATCATTGCTGAAATTTCAGGTAACCATAATGGCGATATTGAGCGCGCCAAAAAGCTCATTCAAGTTGCAAAAGAGTCAGGTGCGCATGCTGTTAAAATGCAAACCTACACCGCAGATACCATGACCATAAATTGTCATAAACCAGATTTTTGCATAGAGGGTGGGCTATGGGATGGAAAAAACCTATATCAGCTATATGAGTGGGCGCATACGCCTTGGGAATGGCATCAAACGCTATTTAATTATGCTAAAACACTAAATATCACCCTGTTTAGCTCACCATTTGATGAAACCGCAGTCGATTTCTTAGAGTCTTTAGACACACCAGCTTACAAAATAGCCTCTTTTGAGCTGGTCGATCACCTTCTTATTGCTAAAGTTGCACAAACCCTCAAACCGATAATTATGTCTACTGGCATGGCAAGTTACGAAGAGATAGCCAGCGCTATCAAAGTTGCTAAGCAAAATGGTAATAAGGAGTTAATAGTACTTCACTGTATTAGTGGTTACCCAACCCCAATAGCCGACTCTAATTTAAAAACGATACAGCGATTACAACAAGACTTTGACGTCCATGTCGGTTTATCAGATCATACACTTGGGACTACTGCAGCAATCACTGCAACAGCACTTGGCGCAGTTGTGATAGAAAAACATTTTACCCTATCAAGAGAAGATGGAGGCCCTGATGCTGCTTTTTCACTTGAGCCTGACGAACTAAAACATTTATGTGATAGCACTAAAGACGCATGGCAGTCACTTGGTCAAGCTAATTATGATCTACGTGATGCTGAAGCTGCTAATCTACAGTTCAGGCGCTCGATATATGTGGTAGAAGATATTAAAAAAGGAGATATTTTGTGTGAACAAAATATTCGCCGCATACGCCCAGGATTCGGCTTAGCGCCAAAACATTATCAAAGTATTCTGGGCAAAAGAGCAACACAAGATATCAGCAGAGGGACTCCGTTAAGTTGGGAATTATGCAAGTAATTAAGCATCTAGGTAGAAATAACACATGATAGGCACTCAAATTCATCAACTAGCCACTGAACTTTGGCCAATATGCAGAAGCATAACAGGTAATGGTGTCCGTAAAACATTAAACATCATTGGCGAGCATTTACCTAATCTAAAAATACATGAAGTGCCAACAGGCACACCATGTTTTGATTGGACTGTACCTCAAGAGTGGAATATTAATGACGCGTATATTATTGACCCTAAAGGGCGCAAGATTGTTGACTTTAATATAAGTAACTTGCACGTTGTTGGTTACTCAACTCCTATTAATCTAAAACTTTCACTAAATGAATTGAAAGAGCATCTTCACACACTACCTGAACAGCCTGATGCAATTCCATACATTACTTCTTACTACTCACGCTATTGGGGATTTTGCCTTACACAAAAGCAATTTGATCAATTAGAAGATGGCGAATATCACGTTGTGATTGACTCTGAGCTCAAAAATGGTCACCTAACCTATGCAGAATTAATTATCGAAGGGAAATCAAAGCAGGAAGTATTTTTATCAACTTATGTTTGCCACCCTTCATTGGCTAATAATGAACTATCAGGCCCTACGGTGACAACTTATTTAGCCAAGTGGTTACAGCAACAACCTGAACTCAGATATAGTTATAGAATAGTTTTTATTCCTGAGACAATTGGTTCTTTAACCTATTTGAGTAGACATGAACACACTCTAAAGAAGCATGTATTTGCTGGTTTTAACATTACCTGCATCGGTGACGACCGAGGCTACTCATATTTGCCTTCTCGGGCTGAAAATACGCTCTCAGATATCGTTGCTCAACATGTCTTACAACACCTTGCTCCTGATTATAAGACCTATCCATTTATCGAAAGTGGCAGTGACGAGCGAAGGTACTGCGCACCAGGTATTGACTTGCCTATTGCTTCAATTATGCGTACCAAATACAATCAATATCCTGAGTATCATACATCTTTAGATGATCTTAGCTTAGTGACACCCAGTGGACTTCAAGGTGGCTATGAAGCTCTACAACGCAGTCTAGAGGTAATTGAGCGCAATGAAGTATTACAACTCACAGTAAAGTGCGAACCTCAACTTGGTAAACGCGGCTTGTATCCAAATTTAAGCACCAAAGCAAGTAACCAACTGGTTAGCAATATGATGAATTTTATTATTTACTGTGATGGTAAGTTATCTACATTAGAAATAGCGCAAAAGATACAAGTTCCCATTTGGGACTTATATGAAATAATTGATAATCTCAAAGGTGAAGGGCTAATAGTAGTAGCCAATTAAAGCTCAGCTTCTTGGCTCTCGTCAGCTAATATTTATAAGTATACATCGGTAAACCGGCCAGAATTAGTTACTAGTAATAACGGATATCGATGTATATATATTACAAAAGCACTTAATGCGCTAATTACGTCTGATTTTGTATCTATGCTAACGGGTTTTGATTTGACCAAAAATGTGTTCAATTGCTCCACATCTGTATATTCAAACTACACTTACTTATCATAACAACCTTTACGCTTAACATTTTTTTGCCAGTAGCTTCCATGTCGATAAGCATGAATCGTTATTTGCTAATACAGACTCATCCGTCTCTTTATTTAATGCAGTAAATTGGTATTGATTAAATAACTGAAGAATCTGCATATGTGTATAAAAATTTGCAGTTTTTAACGGCTCAAACATACCACCAGAAAAGTTTTTCCATACTTGCTCTTGTTCACAGTATTGGCCAAAATTTTTGTGTGAGTGCATATCCGTAAAAAAATTAGCGATAACTGAACCGCCCTTTGACATCGCATCATAAACACATTCATAAACTGAACTTGCGCTTTTATGAGATACATTTGTCACTGCAAGCCTGTCAATAACAATATCAAAGCTGGAATATGGTAACTGGAAGTCATCAAAGTCTACTTGGTATGTGGTAATTTTATCCTCTAATCCTTTTTCTTTTGCCCGTTTATCAACTACCTTAAGTGCCGCAATAGAGAAGTCACATGCCACAACTTGCGCACCCTGCTCGGCACAAAAAATTGCATGATTACCAGCACCACATCCTAAATCAAGCACTTTTAATTGCTTATTTTTACAGGCTCTTTTTAACTTAAAAAAATGTGACACAACAAAATCGTAAGGATATTGGTTAAGTTGCTCACCCGCTTCGTAAATAGCTTGCCAATTAAACTTACTCATATTTTTCCTTTGTATACCTTTAAGACGAAGTAAGGCTATCATCAAATTTATAAGTTAGTTGCTCATATGCTTCTTGCAACACACTATAAATAAAAAACTCTTTTTTACTCGCTTTGCCCAGTAAAGTCATATTTTTGACCCCGGCTTCCAGCGCGTCTATTTGTCTTATTCTTTCATTCACAAACGCATTGCTGAACTGGGGGAAACCCATCGCAAGCTTGGTACTTGAAACACGGACTACACTTGCACCTTGCTCGATGTAACCTAAAGACTTAAGCTCTAAAATTATTTGATCATTAAGCGCTTGCTCTGTTAGGTCAAACTCACCCAATACCTCAACTGTGCAATTATAAGGACCAACCACATTATCATTAGTTATATTCGGATAAAAAGTGACACGAAAAGGAATACTATTGATATCATAAACATTTGAATAAAAGTTTTTATCAATAAACGGTTTATCTAAAACAAAGTGATGTAACGAGGTTGGACAAAATCGTACTGGAATATTCGCTAAGGGCCAATCAAGTAACTTTAAAGCAAAAACAGGTGGGATAGTCCAAATAATATGATCACACGAGAGTTGTTCACCATTTCCCAATATAACATCAGTTATTTTACTATCCGAAAACGCAACATTTGTGACGCACTGTGACGTTTGAATTTCCACACCTAATTCGGTTGCTTGTTCAACCAGATAGTCTATCCAAAGTTCAACACCGCCCCGCTTAGGGTAGTATTTAGGTACATCGCTAACCCCATCATAATAAGTAGCAAATGCCAGTTTTGCATCATAACAAGGGGATTTTTTTAGCTCTCTTGCAAGTTCAACTGAACCCGGAATAAACCGACTCAATCCAAATATATAATGTACCGAAGGATGTAAATCTTTAAGCTCTGCATTTTGTAATTTAAGCATGATAGGCCTAAATATTTTATCGGTTACAATTAGACCATAATTTTCAATTGCAAACTGCTCTAAATTATCAGCTTGTTCAATTGGTAACCCTTTGGCATTAAGTAATTGCAAAAGCGCTTTTTCATAATCACCTTCATCAAGATAGTGCAACGGTACAAACTGACCAGTATCATAGCGAGCAGAATTAAAACTACTAGAAACTTTCATGACTTCAAACTGATGCCAATCTTGCGGGTTCTCGTATATACCTTTAAACAAAATATCATTAATTTGCTGATTACTGGTTTCTGATAGAATATGCGTCCCCAAATCAAAAAAGTTACCGCTTTCATCTTGCCACGACTGTAACAACCCACCACATTTAGGTGCATTTTCAATAAGCGTTACGTTATCAAAATATTTACTTGCTAAAATTGCCGAGAAAAGTCCTGTGATCCCTCCCCCAATAACAATACAACGAGTCATAACAGTGCCTTATTTTAATTCAATAGATAAGTGGGTTTTCAGTAACGAAAAAGTCGCAAAGCCTTCTTTAAACTCGCCGATTTTAGACTCTTTTTCAGAAGGCTGATGCCATTCATTTAATGCATTTTTAGCGCCAATAAAGTAAGTTTTTATCCCTAAATCACGCATTTTCTCAATCGCTCGATAATGCACTAAATGACTTACCGGGCTTGCAAATAAAGAACGGTCATATACACCAACTGAATAGGTGGCAACCTCATTCGATACAGTAAATAATGCCGCACCAACTAAGTTATTGCTTTGATCCAAAACAATAACAACGAAAGCATCTTGGCGATTAACGGCCTGATATAGCATTTCCCAAGATAAATCACTGCGAGTTTTAAAACCTGCAACATCTAAGTGTAACTGCTGAAAAAGATAAAAATCTTGCCAGTTTATTTGTGTTTTTATACTGATATTCCAGAGTTTATCAGCACGCTTAATATGATTTTTATAGCGCTCTCTAATAGCATTTAAATATGCATCTGAGCTCATAGTAAGATCACAAAACAAGTTCTGACTTACATTTATTTTCGCGCCATACTGCAAAAACAAGTTATACCACGGTTCACAAATACCACTTTGAAAGTCAAAACTCGATGCTAAATTTTTGATACTTAGCGTGTCACTTAAAGCCAATAATAAATTAAAACATTGTTTATATAATTTGTGTTTTACCTTTCTTGAAAGCGTTTGTTCAATAAAAGGCGGTAAGACTTCCGCTGAACTACTGCCTAGTTCATATGAATTTTCTGTTTGGCGAACATTTATGGTAAACACACCTGCTACTTTTCCGTTAGACTCCAGTAATAGCGAAGCACACTGCACTTTGTCATATTGGCTTGCTAAATATTCTTTGTGGTAATCTGACATCCAGGTGTAATGATCAATGACACTGCAACCACTCGTTCGGATAAACTCTTCAAGTACTACTTTATCATTAAACCGTACGTCCATGTTTGCATTTTGCACATACTGCTTAAGCCAATCGCTCAGTTCAAACGTCATTCATTAATACCTGATACAACAATAAATTCAAAGTATTCTTTTTTCGTATTGTAGGTTCTACCAACAGTCTCTAAATAATCAACTATAATCCCATTTTCTTGCAGTAAGGCCTGATAATGCTCTGCATCAATAAATCTAAATGGATATGCCTGACCAGAAAAAGGGGATGACTCTCTAAACACGCCATTTAACGTCCATGCATCAATCAATTTAGCTGGGTGGTGATTTTTAAAAGCATCACTGGCAGCTGATGGGGTGTAAGAAAAAAAAGCACCAGAAGGCTTTAAACAACGTTTAACTTGCTTTAAACAATGAGTAAAAGCACTGTGTGTTAAACAATTAGTTGAAAATACATCAATGATAACGTCAAAATAATCGTCTTCAAAAGGCAGCTCTTCAAAGCTGCCTTTCACTAACGTTGCGTTTACATCCCAATGAATTAACATAGACTCTGCTAAGCTTATCGCTTGCTGAGAAAGATCAATACCGTACGTATCAAAGCCCTCTTTAGCTATCATCCATAAGTTCGCGCCAGAGCCACAGCCTAGTTCTAATACTCTAATGTCTTTTCTATCTTCTCTTTGAGTACCATTGAAAAACTTGCGGCCTAAAAACCGTAAAAGCTCTTCATTAGGATACAACCGCTGAGCCCGAAACCCTTCACTACCATAGGATTCATCATACCAACGCTCAGTTTCTTCTTGATATTGTAATGTTGATTTACAATCAGTCATACATCTCTCCTATTGAATATGATGTAAGTAATACAATTACTTTTTACTATCCAACATATTCATCAAGTAGCTGCGTTGCGAGTCATTAGCAGTTAATACACCACGATACTTTTCCTTAGCTTCAGTCATATATTCAATGAATATGGCAAATGCATCATTCATAACTCTAAGTACATCCTCATCTTTTTCAAAGTTATACTGAATCATCCTAAAGATTGAGTGCATGTAAGTAATCGAGCCATCCAATAAAAAATATAAATGTCTATATCGAGTGTGGCCATACGAATACAAGTAACGCACTTGTAGTTTCAGAGCAATTGCAATCTCTGAGCGATTATTAAAATCACGGTCAACAAACGTAATTAATTCATCACAGACTTGAGCAAATTTATCAATGGCAACTAAATTTTGATACTCAACATCGTCAAACTCCCGTATGATAAATTGCTCATTTTTTAAAACCTCAACAAATTCATTTTTGTCCGGCAAATGATTCGACAATAATATATTATGATGCTTCAAGGGCACTGAATTTTTTATTCTTGCACCATCGGAGCAGTTAAAACAGTTAACATGAGGAAAATCACCGAGTAAAGTACCAAGCTGGTTGTTACCAACATTAAAAAATGCCGTCGTATAAACCGTTTCAGTGAAATTACCATCGGTCTTCATTTCACCAGCACGAATTAGCTTAGAAAGGTCTTCTTTGTCAGTTCCATCATCATTAAAGTAAGAACTACTTTTTGAGTGGTGATATTTTGGATCTTTATAACCACCATCAACTCCCATGAGGTATATTTCTTCACACCCCATATTGCATGCAAAAGCCAACGCTGTATTTGCCACAACAGGGTTACAGTATGTCATAGGACGAAACTGTCTATAGCCATCAATAAACTCACAGGAAATTGTCGTGCCTGGTTCAGCGGCTTTGAACGCCATGCCAGTCCACTTAAATAACCCGGCACATTCAGGGTGCATCACATTAACAGTTAAAAAGTTAATCTGCTGCAATATCTCATGATCAATAAATTCATTATAATAATCAAAAGTAAAGCGTGTACGCTCCAGCGCAACATGAAAGTCTGGAATAATATTATTTTTCAATAAAGGTAGCAAAGCAGATCCACAGCTGATAATAACGGCTTTGTCTTGGTATTCAATCACCGAGGACATAGTCTCATCCAGAGAAGGTCCATTACCGATAATAAATACAGGCATTGAGCGCCACTTATTTGGCAGTTTTGCATCTTTACGTAACGTAGGTAAACTTTGTTTCGCATTATTGTAGTCATGCGCGATGCTAATTACACCATCATCATAAAACCCCCAACCAATAGCAACCATATGAAAGTCTCTATGAAATTGCTTGATTAAAAGTGTTAACTCCTCAGATGGATAATGCTGATAAAGTAAAGTCGCAACGGAGTTAAATGCACCTCTATGCTTCATTTCATTTAAAAAATCAATAGTAAATTTTTCATAATTTACTCCAATATTAAATATAATATTGCCATCACGCTTATCAATCAGTTCTAAAATCTCAGCCCAATCACATGAGTATAAACTCGCAAAAAATAAGTCACGGCTTGGCTCGCATAAATAAATATGATCAATCGTCACGGCATCCAATAGAGGCTTTAAATGATAGCCTAAGCCAATACCAAATATAATAGACGATCCGATATGCTCCGGAACTTCAGTTAATGGCTCATATATTTTTTTAGCATCTAAGTATAACTGATACATTTCACGGACATAGGTTGTATGAATAAACTCATCATCCAACCCTTCGTTCATACCAAACTCTAAACTACTAAATTGAGGTTTTTTAAGAAGTTTCTCTACTTGTTTTTCACATTGGACCGATGGTTCATGGCCATATAAGGGGCTCTTAGTGGCACTATCTATAATGTTTAACTCGCCATTCTTTGCACAAAAAATGTCTAGGTTTTTAGGTTTATAATGCCTAAACTCCTGTGCAATATCAGGTAAGTATTTAATAAACGCCTGAATGTTTTTTTCAAACTGCTTAGGCATGTTCTCAATAAGCGACTTTTCAAATTGATGACGCTGTGCAGTTAGTTGAACTTGCTCATGAGCAAACTCAACTAACTCTTCAAATTCATTTTCTAAACTCATGGGTAGGGTACCAAATGATATTTATTTGTTATTGGTGTAAGACGAAATGCTTTTTGGCGCTTTATTCATTTTCACGATAACTTTGCGCACAGATTCTTTTTTTGTCAAAGCTGTTTCTATCAACTGTTGATCCAGCATAGTGGTATCATGAAGTGCTTGTGCAATATTATGTTGCTGCTCACCTTTTACCACTTTTAGTAAATCAAGAAGCTCAGATACAAGCTTTCCTCTTTGTTCAAGTATAAAACTAAGTTTAGGTAACTCTTCTTCCAACGTATCTTCACTAAAACCGACATCACTAGATACTTTTAATAAAAGCACTTGCAAAGCTTGAGTGCTTTGCTTTAGTTTATCGAGCAGCTCTGAGGGGTCCACACGTTACCCCCTTTGTTGTTGAAGCTGTAATGCACTCTCAACTTCCTCTCGAGGAATAGCGTCCCACGCACTTTTAATTTCGTTCAACAAAGACATCACTTCAACCAAAGGTTCAACTGACTTTTCAATACTCGCATCGGTGATCCGCATATTCATATACTCATACAAACTACCTAGATTCTGAGTCACTTCACCACCTTCTGAGTGATCGAGTGATTCCATCAAAGCAAGAATAATTGAAGAAGCCCTTGATAGATGTTCAGCCTTGCCAGCTAAATCATTTCTTTCTATACAGCCTTTGCCACGGGCTAACCGCTCAAGCGCACCTTGCATTAACATGGTTATAATAGTGTATGAATCCGCTCCCGCCAAACGAGAATTAATACTCTCTTTTTGATAAGCTTTGGAAAATGAATTTGCCATGTAAAAACCTTATTTATTTCTTAACAAAACCCGGCAAACTACTTAAAGAAGCCGAAATAGCATTGCCTTGACTACGTAAACCTGCGACCAAAACATCTAGTGAAGCATACTTTTCACGCAACCTAGCTTCATACCTTTCCATTCTGTATGCATGCTTTTCTCGGTCGTCAACTAACGCACGCTTATCGCTCTCTAAAGCATTTGTTTGATCTGATATAAGCCCACCGGCTTTCAGGTAAGCATCAACCGTCTCACTTAAAGTGTCTGCAATGTTACCAGTCCCTGCAAAAAGTTTGCCAACATCATCATAAGATTCATTAAGTACATCGCTTAATGCATTAACACCCGTTGTTTTAATGGCCAGCTTCCTATCTTTCTCTAGGCTAAAGCCAGCATCATAAATAGTTTCTAAACTTCCTGCGCCAGAAACTACTGAGCTTAATTGATTTACTATCGTATCTCTCAAGCCTCTCGCCGTCGCGTCAACAGTTTTCGCAGTAACCATAGTATCTAAAGTTGTCATAAGCTTATTATAACTTTCAACAAATTTCTCTAAGGTTTCTTTAACAAATTCTTGGTCTGTAGCAATATTAAGATTTGCAGTTAGTAGTTTTGTCGCATCATTTGGGTCAGTTGGGCTTTCTTTTTTTACTGTTATGGTTGAATCTTGAATTGCATTTTCAAATGTATTTGTACTACTGGTAACTTCAATACCATCAATTTCAATAATAGCATCTCTTGCCGCATCCAATGGGTCTATCACCATTCCGCCATTACCACCACCATTTGCATTGGTGGATACATTATCTAGCTCTGCAGTACTATTGGTTACTACAAGGTCATTGTTTTCGCCAGTAACTGAAGAAGTGTAGACTAACTTAGAACTCGACCCTGTATTAATTATATTTGCTGATATACCAAAATTATCCGCATTATCATTAATTGCTGTGCGCAAATCTGCAAGCGTCGCACCTGCTGCAAGTGTGACATCAAAAGACTTTCCATCGGCAGCAAAGGACAAAGTACCACCGCTTGCACTCACTACATCGGTGGTAGATGAATACGAGGCAGCATCAGACTGAACTGCTCGGCTTCCTTGTGACAATTGTTTGACGGCTATATTAAATGAACCCTCGGTTGCCGTACTTTGAGAACTGACAGAAATTACATCTCCACCTTCAGGCTGAGTGACGGTTGAGGTCCGCTTATTGAAGTTCGAAATATCTTTCAAAATGTCTAAAGAAGATTCAAATGCACTTAAGTCTGATTTAATTTGCCCCAGAGCAGTTAACTGAACCTTAAGTGTTGATTCTTTTTTATTGAATCGATCCACCTTGGGCGCATTTTCTGCGTCAAGTGTCGCGCTTATAATGGCTTCTAAATCTAGACCTGAGCCAACGCCCGCTGATGTAATAGCTGGCATAAAAACCTCCTAAAACCAAATTGCTGTAATACTGTCAAACTTGTTTATCTAGCAAGACACCACGCGCCTTTTGCATTTCATCTGACAAGTTATCAATACGTTGTGCCATCTTAATAAATTCTTCCGATGGAATTTGACGGATCACATCTTTGTTATCCTTATCAATGACTTTCACAACCGTTTTACCTTCGTGCTCACCCACAGAAAACTCTAATGACCTAGATTGCAATAACGATATAGAGCTATTTTCACCAAAAAGTTTGTTAAAACTCTCTGTTAAAGATGGCTTATCATGTTCACTTTCTTTGCCAACTGATTTTGAGCTTTCATCTACCTGTTTATCGGCAGTTTGTGACAATTCTTTAGCTACCTTAGCATCTTTTGTAAGAGCATTAGTTTGCTCCCCCAAATTACGCGCTTCAAGGTTGCTTCTTTGTTGTTCAAATACATTTGTATCTGTTGGGCTTATACTAGAAGACATAATACTCTCCTACCTAAACTTTCTAGGGGAGAAAACGGAAAGTACCAAATGAGTACGCACCGTCCCCTCCTATACATATTAGCATGCTTAACTAGTCATACCTACCCAAGCAATGACAACGCGGTTTGCGGTCGCTGATTAGCCTGACTCAGAATTGATGAACTCGCCTGCTGCAAAATTTGCGCTTTGGTCAATTTAGCTGTTTCAGTTGCAAAATCTGCATCCTGAATACGCGATCTTGCTGCCGATACATTTTCAATGACATTTGTTTGGTTACGAATCGTTGAAGAGAATCGGTTTTGAATCGCACCCAACTCCGCACGCTTTGCATCAATTGCACCAATCATTGCATCAACCGCAGCTAAAACATCCTGTGCTTCACCAACCGAAGTAAATGATAAACCACTGGCACTAGCAAATGAATTAACCGCACCCGAAGATACCCCTGCTACACTACTAGCTGCAGCCGCTAAATCACTTACGGCAAAACTATTCACAGAAATTGAACCACCTGTGGCAGCTTCAATAGCAGTCATGGTCATACTGATCGTTTGGTTCGCATCAGCTCCCACTTGGAACTCAGAACTAAAGCTACCATCTAACAAGTTTGTTCCACCGAATGTAGTATCTACTGCAATACGGTTCATTTCTTCACCTAACTGCCTTGCTTCAAGCTGCAATGCAGCACGGTCAGATGCCGTATTTGAACCATTCGCAGCTTGACCTGCCAAAGTACGAATACGCTGGTACATACTGGTCATTTCATCCAGCGCACCTTCCGCTGTTTGCGCTAATGAAATTCCGTCGTTGGCATTTCTGTTACCTTGAGTAAGACCATTAATTTGGCCCGTTAAACGACTAGAAATCTGCATACCCGCCGAATCATCTTTTGCGCTATTAATACGCATACCTGAAGATAACCGCTGAAAAGCTTCATCTAGTGTATTACCAGATTTTGTTAATTGTCTCTGCGCATTTAAGCTCGAAACATTTGTGTTCACAAACATAGCCATAATAGCCTCCTGTCATTAAATGAGTAACAAATGACTGACCTGAATAAAACAACCCTGTAAACGCCCGAATGAATACAAAGTACGATCAAACCATTTATCACATTTCTGATAGCAAATAGATTGCCTCACTAGATCTATCGGCATGGCAAAGTATTTCTTTAATAAAAAAATGAAGTTTTTTAAATTTTTTTTAATTAATTGAAATTTATGAAATATTCCCTTGTTTTAAAGTCTAAAACTTAGAGTTAAATCAAATTTTATAGGTTATAAGAAATTGTTAATCGCAAATTTAAACATACAGATATGAGGCTTAGAGTCTTTAACAAGCCCTTAGAGAATTGACAGTATATTGACGATAACTCCAGACAATCACTCACAGTGCTTGTGCTATTTTTTAGGTCAAATATGCTTTTTTGACATCAAAGGCTTGTATATAAGCAAACTTAGATAAAGATGCAGCTTAATGAAGAAATCGAAAGAACTTTACAATGGTGCTTAATATAAATTGCATTAAGTAAATGACCAAATATTGCGACAAATAAATGGCTTAGTAACTAGGGAGGTTTCGGTATGTCGTTATTCTACATGAGTCATTTAGCTGGCTAGAATGATCAAGGTTTTAATAAAATTGGTATAAAACTGAAGTAAATGCAACTGTGTGAGCCACAGTTGCTATAAGAGCACTAAACCAGAGTTACCCAAGCAGTGACAATGCTGACTGTGGACGCTGATTCGCCTGAGACAATATCGTACTACTTGCCTGTTGTAATATCTGTGCTTTTGTTAACGTAGCCGTTTCTATCGCAAAATCCGCATCTTTAATTCGTGAACGTGCCGCCGATACATTTTCAATAATGTTGGTCTGGTTACGGATAGTCGATGAGAATCGATTCTGCACCGCACCTAATTGTGCACGTTTTGCATCTATCGCACCTATCATCGCATCTACCGAAGCTAAGA
>NZ_CAMAPC010000005.1 GCF_945859825.1 Pseudoalteromonas holothuriae | reverse complement strand
GATATGTTAAGCTAACCAGTACTAATTACCCGTGAGGCTTAACCATACAACGCCAAAGTGGTTTGTTTGTTAGAAGTTAGTATTAACTAGAGTAGATTTTTACGAATTATCAGCGAATTCCGAATTTTAAGAATTAAACAGGGTGGACGAGCGAATTTATATCGCGAAATGAGTTCACCTTGCGCAAATGAGATGTTCAAGCGTAGCTTGATGTTATAAAGCATTTGCAGAAAAGATTTTCTTGGTGACAATAGCGTTTTGGACCCACCTGACCCCATGCCGAACTCAGAAGTGAAACGAAACAGCGTCGATGATAGTGTGGCTTTGCCATGTGAAAGTAGAACATCGCCAGGATTTAATTAAGAGAAAGCCCGATTCGAAAGAGTCGGGCTTTTTTGTTGTTGGTGCCAAATCGTCTCGTACAGTGCAGAGGGTATAGGCATTGATAAAGAGACGAATTAGCGCAAGGTGAAGTGAAGACCTTCACAGTCGTTAGTCTGATATTCCCTCAGCGGTTGTTAAAATAGCTCATTGCACCTTGCGTAAAAAGAGCGTATTCGCTTCGCTCATGTCGCTAACCTTTTACACTTACTTCACCTTGCGCAAAGGAAACGCACTCACTGCGTTCGCTATCGTTAACCCTTTGCACGATAATTTGCGCAAGGTGAAGTGAAGACCTTCACAGTCGTTAGTCTGATATTCCATCAGCGGTTGTTAAAATAGCTCATTTCACCTTGCGTAAATGGAATGTAAGCGCTGCGCGCTTTGTCATTAGATATTTTCACTATCCATTCTCGACTACACATCTTCGTCACTCGATCCGGTATTGAAATAAAGTGATCCCATGCCTTTGAAACTTCACCTACAATTTCTTCATACCCCGAAAACACTCTATTGGATAAACAATGTTGTCGTATCCAGCTCCATACTTGTTCTATTGGATTTAGCTCTGGTGAATAAGGAGGAAGCTTTATTAGCGTGAGGTTGTTAAATTCTGCCGCAGTATCATATGTGTGCCAGCCTGCACCATCGATTATCACAACAGCGTGCCTTCCAACTGGCGTAGCTTGTGATATCTGACTCATGTGTTGTCTCATCGCTTCTTTGTTTACGAATGGACTGACTAACGCTTCTGCTTGGGCAGACTGCACCAAATAAATACCCATACTCAAACTGCTGTTGTTTTATAACCCGTGGTCGAGTGCCTGTTTCAGCCCAAATACGCGTAGTTGGATTTTGCTGACCAAACCGTGCTTCATCCTGAAACCATACGTCGATACGTTCAAGAGGAAGGTATCCCGGAGTGTGAAGGATCGTTTCCAGTTGGAAGTTTTTTAAAAGCTCCTTGGCTTTGTAATGATTGTTTTGGATGTTTCGTACGACTTGTGAGCCAACTAAAGCCAAGCTGCTTCAGTATTTTATAGACATGATTTAAGTGTTAATGTAACGTTCTATGTTCGTGCGCTTTATAAATTCAGAGAGCTGTTTAAGTTGCGTTTGTTGCAATCTAGATGGACGCCCTTGAATAGGCTTGTTGTCTAAGCCATCCAGCCCATGCTCTAAGTAACTAGAAACCCATTTATTAACACTACTTCGCGCTATGTTAAGGCGCTTGATTACCCTCATAAAATAATGACACAGCAAGTAATGACATGCGTTTTCGTGCATTTGGTTCTTTTCGAGAAAGTGCTAAAAGCTGTTCTGATAGGTTTGGGTTCAACATTGTTTAACCGGTGATTTTATATAACCTATATTAGATAAGATATTTAAGCGGGGTGGTATAACTCGTGAGTGTTTGAAAAATGGCATTGTTGAATATATGTGATATTACAATTTAAAATGGATTCATAAAGTTATTAATGTTCAGTTGTGAGTAGATAGAGAAGGAACTTTAGGAGTAATGTCTTGCTAGTGTTGGCCAGAGCACATAAAATAAGCATTTTATTTATATAAACCAAAACCGCTTAGCAATTTTATTTATTTGGTATTTAAAATGGGGCGACTGATGGGACTTGAACCCACGACAACCGGAATCACAATCCAGGGCTCTACCAACTGAGCTACAGCCGCCGCAATAACTACACCTATTTAGTGTGTGGCGCGCATAATACATAAATATTGGACACTTGCAAAGTGTTTTTGTGTTTTTTATGGAAAAAACACAAATAAAAAAATCCTTACATACCGACAATATTCATATAATCTATGTATGATCTGCTCAAAATTAAAAACCACGCCTAGGAGGCTTTATGGATACAGCTATTACATGGTTAAATGATAACTCTGATTTATTACTTCACTTTTCGGTGCAGGCTCTTATCGCCTTACTCGTTTTGTTTACTGGCATAAAAGTCGCAAAAATGTGCGACAGGTTAACGGTTAAAGCTTTTGACAAGCGCAAAATAGATAAAGCAGTTGCCGGTTTTGTTGCCAATATAGTCTACGCAATTGTGTTTGCAGCCACCGTATTGATGGCGTTATCACAAGTTGGCATTGAAACAACCTCTTTTATCGCAATTTTAGGTGCTGCCGGTCTTGCTATTGGTTTAGCGCTTCAAGGGTCGTTATCAAATTTCGCTTCAGGTGTACTTATTATTATTCTACGCCCCTTTAAAGCCGGTGATTATATTGAAGCAGGTGGTAAGGCAGGTAGTGTGCAAAAAATAGAAATTTTTTCTACAGAGTTAAAAACACCAGATAATAAAGTTATCATAATGCCAAACTCTTCGATCATGTCTGGTGCAATAGTAAACTTCTCAAGGGAGAAAACGCGTCGTATTGATTTGGTTATTGGTGTGGGTTATGACGCAGACCTCAAACAGGCAAAGCAAGTATTGAAATCAGTGTTAGAACAAGATGAGCGTATTCTAAAGGAGCCAGCTTATACAGTAGCTGTACTAGAGCTTGGTGATTCTAGTGTGAACTTTGTTGTTCGCCCATGGGTGAAAACGCCTGATTATTGGCCTACATATTTTGACTTAGTTGAAAATATAAAAATTTCACTGGATGAAGCCAGTATTAATATTCCATTTCCACAAATGGATGTCCACCTTCATAAAGACTAATTATTTAAAGGTTATTGAGTAATGAAATTAAAACTGTTGTCCTTGTGTGTAATCACGATTATAGCCAGCAAAGCATCTGCGCAAAGCGATGAAGCCAAAAAGGTAAAGAAAACGTGGGATGTAAGTAGTGAAGTTGGTGCTATTATTACCAGCGGTAATACTAAAACAACGACGTTAAAAGGTGGCATTAAAGCTAAGCATAATCTAGATAATTGGCACAATGAGTACAAACTCAGTGGTATTTATAAAGAAGATGAAATTGAAAATAGCGCTGGTGAACGTGTTACAGAGCGCACTAACGAAAAGTATTCACTTTCTACACAGGGTAATTACAAACTAACAGAAGACCATAGTCATTTGTTTATTTATGGCTCTTATGTATCAGATTACTTTGGTGCATATAGAAACGAAACTGTTGTATCAGTGGGTTATGGTCAACGACTGTTTAGTAATGAAAATATGTATTTAAATGCAGAAGTGGGCCCTGGTGTTAAGCGCTTTGAACATCAAAATGATAGTTCTGAGATAGATGAAAATGGAAATGCTTTGGCGGGAACGTCAGAAAGTGAAGTGATTGGAGTGGGTAAATTAGACTTTAATTGGCAGCTTTCTGAAAATGCACGCTTTACCCAATTAGTGGCTGTTGAGTACGGTGAAAGTAATACTAAAACAACCTCTGAATCAGCATTGATGACAAAAATTAATGGTTCGTTGCAAATGAAAGTGGCTTACAATGTTATTCATAATTCAGATGTATCGCCGGAAAAAGACAATACAGATACAGAAACATCGTTAACTCTGGTCTATAGCTTCTAACCGATTACACTTTTATACATAAATGGGGCCTGTGGTCCCATTTTTTTTGCGCTAGAAATGCTGTATCATTCGTCGGTCAAATCGCGCATTCATTAAGGGTATATTTGTGAAGTTAAGTAAATTAACTGTCTTTTTTGTTCTATTTTCAATATTTGTTCTCAATTTGGGGGTGGCTCAGGCTGTATCACCAAGCCCAAAGCAAGTAGAGCAATTTAAAAGACTTCCAAAAGCTCAGCAAGAAGCTCTAGCAAAAAAATACGGTATAGATCTATCTAGCTTAGGTTTGAATACTGAAGATCAACAAAGCGATAAAAAAGATGCAGGCATAACAATAAAGCAAAGACAGCTGCAAAGAAACTTAGATGAAGAACCGCTTACAGAGGAGGATAAATTCAAACCTAAAAAAGAGGAATTAAAGCCTTTTGGTTATGAATTGTTCGCTGAAGCGAATGATAACTTTTTACCCTCAGATACAGCGACTGTTCCGAGTACATATAATGTGGGAGCTGGTGATAAATTTAATATTTCGTATTTTGGCAAAGAAAGCTTAGACATGACAATAGAGGTCGATTCTGAAGGGTCCTTACCATTACCTCTGTTAAGTCCTGTTAGAGTAATGGGGATGACTTTTGCTGAAGTGAAAAGTTTGGTTGAAAAACGAGTGTCTCAAAAAATTATTGGGGTAGAGGCGCATATTGCTATAGTAGAGCTAAAACCTGTTCGAGTGGTTTTAGTTGGCGAAGTTAAATACCCTGGTTCATATAGCTTACCTGCATTATCATCAATTACTCATGCCATTTTTGCTAGCGGAGGGATAACTGAAATAGGTTCCTTGAGACATATTCAGTTAAAGCGCAGTTCAAAAGTAAATACTAAGTTAGATTTATACGATTTATTGCTATCAGGTGATAATTCACAGGATAAATTATTAGAAAGTGGCGATGTTATTTTTGTTCCACCAGTTGGAAAGCAAGTTAGTATTTCAGGAGCTGTACTTAGGCCAGCTATTTATGAATTAACTGAGTCTGAAGATATGGGCTCTTTGTTGGTTATGTCAGGTGGGGAAAAGCCAGGGGCGCAAACTTCAAAAACGGTAATCGAAAGGTTTTCCGGCAATAGCTTAAAAACTGTTGTTAAAGCTGATTTAGCAAAAAGAAAAATACCACTACAAGCTGGAGATAAGGTTTATATTCCTAACTCTTCAAATGAATTTGATAATGCAATAACGTTAATTGGTGCTGTAACATATCCTGGCCGTTATGCGTGGCATGAAAATAGCAAAATTTCAGATGTTATTACCTCTATTAGGGCTGATTTACTCCCCATCGCTGATTACTCCTACGGACTTCTTCTTCGAGAAAAAGGCACAACTGGCATGCTGGAGGTACATCAGTTTTCACCTTTTCAAGCGTTGCAAAAAGCAGATGGCTTTGATTTGAAGCTTGAGCCTCGTGATAGTATTTTGATTTTTAGTCGCTTTGAAGAGCAAGAATTAGAAGAAAAGCAGCTTGTGAAATTAGCAGTTACTAAAGATGAATTAAAATTAAATGATAAAATAGCACTTTGGCAAGATTATGAGCAAACTCAGTTCTATGAGTTTATTAACCTTGCAGCTGAATTGGATAAGCAATTGCAAGAAGGCCAACAAGCTAATGATTCAGCAGGCAAGAATATTGATGATATTCTCAGAGGACAGAAAAGCGAATTAGATGAAGACGAATATGCAGTATTCAGCCGTCGAAAATTGCTCGAACCCTTACTGTTGCGTTTGCAACAACAAGCTAGTGCAAGCAATGGGCTGAAGATATACAATATAAGCGGTGAAGTCCGGTATCCAGGAGTTTATCCATTACCAGTTAATTCGACAATTGAAAATGCAGTAGCTGCTGCTGGCGGTTTAAAAGAATCGGCCTTTACAGAGATTGCGGAGATTACTCGCTTTGTTACAGGTAAAGGTGCACGTGTTGAGCATATAAACTTAGCATTATCAGAAGAACTTGGGAAAGGTAACAGCTCTACCAGAATACAGAGTAAGGATTCGATTAATATTTTGCCAAAGCCAAATTGGCAACAAAGCTATAAAGTTAATTTAGTCGGTGAATTTAAGTTTCCGGGTACGTACAGTATAAAAAGAGGTGAGACGCTTCAAGATGTTATTAGGCGAGCTGGCGGAATTACGGATTATGCTTTTGCTAGAGGTGCGATCTTTACACGTGAAGCAATTCGTCAAAATGAGCAGAAGCAGATTAATGAATTATCAGCAAGGTTACGAAGAGATATTGCATCGAGTAGCTTTCAGAGCTCAATCACAAGCTCAAAATTGAGTTATGCAGATATGGATAGATTACTTGGGGATTTATCGAAAATAGATGCGCTTGGCCGATTGGTTATTAATCTCGATGAGGTTATAGAAGGGCAGCAAAAGATTGAATTACGTGATAATGACACTCTTTATATCCCTACTCAACAGCATACAGTCAGTGTTGTTGGGGAGGTGAATGTCGCAACAGCGCATTTATACGAAGAAACCCAAACCCTTGAAAGCTATTTGAAAATAAGTGGTGGGTTGAAGCAAAGAGCGGATGATGAGCGTATTTATATCATTAAGGCCGATGGCTCTGTAAGGGTACCTAAAAGAGGGTCTTGGTTTGCAGTTGCAAATAATACTGAGATTGAACCCGGTGATACAATTGTGGTGCCATTAGACTCTGAATACATGGACGAACTTACTTTATGGAGTACAGCAACACAGATTGTTTATCAAATAGGTGTAGCTGCAGCAGCAATTAGCTCATTTTAAAGTGAGTTAATTTGTGTATATTACGGTGAGGTTTAAAGTTACACTATTTTATTTTTATAAAATAAAATAGTGTATGACAAGAAATTTTATGAAATTAGTATGTTAATGAGCGGTGCGACAGCAATCACTATACACAAGTGGCAGTACTGATGACTTAGACCACCTCTATTTTGAGAGTGAGATTATAATAACTAGGGTAAATTGGTTTGGAATTAAATGAAGCAATGATTGTCAAGCGTCATGAAGTTGACTTTACAGAAATTTTGTCGGCGTTATGGCAAGGAAAGCTGCTAATTATTTTTGTATCCATAATATTTTCGGTAGCAGGGGTTTTTTATGCTTTATCTTTACCCAATGTTTATAGAGCAACGACAATACTTGCACCAGTAGAGAGTGAGCAGGGCGGTATGCTATCTGGTTTAAAGTCGGAGTTTGGCGGTGTTGCTGCAATGGCGGGGATTAACATTGGTGGTGGTACTAGCAATAACGCTGGGCTGGCACTCGAAATTATGCAAAGTCGAGCGTTTTTAAATTCATTTGTCGAAAAATACGATTTAAAAGCAAAGTTATTAGCATCAAAGGGTTGGGATTTATCGAGTAACACGATTCTATTTAAAGATAAGTTATATGACACTGAAACTAAACAGTGGCTGAGACAAGTCAAAGCTCCAATGCAAATAGAACCTAGTGCGCAAGAAGTATTTGATTATATGATGGCGAATAATATTGAAATTAGTGAAGAAAAAAAGAAAGGGATAGTCAGGCTATCAATATCGCACTTTTCACCTGAGCTTGCTAAGTTCATTGTTGAACACCTCGTACTTGAAATTAATTTGTATATGAAGCAAAACGATATTACTGAAGCTGAAGGTAAAATTGAGTACCTTAAAAGCGCCTTAGAGGAAACCGTAGTTGCAGATATGCAACGTATATTTTATCAGTTAATTGAACAACAAGAGCAAACAAAGATGCTAGCGAAAACTCAAGCTCAATACGTGTTTAAAGTAATAGATCCTGCGGTTGTACCTGAACAAAAATCAGACCCTAAGCGAGCGCTTATTTGTATTGGCTTTAGCTTTTTTGGCTTGTTTCTCGCTGTAACTATCGTTTTGTTTAGGTACTTTGTAATAATCAAAACGAAGCAAAGAGAAATGTTATAAAATGTTATTGATAATTCTTTTTATTTTTCAAACGCGCTATAATCTCGCGTTGGTATTAGTGAGTCACTGAGGATATGTGGATCTGTATGGTCATATTTTTTGCTTTTTTTGCATCTTATTGCACTATTTTTATGGTAAAGCCATTAGCTGAAAGGGTTGGTTTAGTTGATGTGCCATGTAGTAGAAAGAAGCATGTGGGGGCGATTCCTTTAATTGGTGGTGTCTCTATTTTTCTAGCCGTTTTAATTTCAATTTTAGTGTTTCTCCCCATGGAGAAGCGCTTAATTGTATATTTAATCTGTGCTGCTGCAATTGTTCTGTTGGGTGTGATTGACGATTATAGGCAGTTAGGGGTGAAAATTCGCCTCTGTGTCCAAGCGGTCGTTGCGCTATTGATGATGTGGGGTTCGGATGCCTACATTCATAACTTAGGAAACGTGATTGGCCTTGGTGATATAGAGCTAGGCATTTGGGGAATACCGTTTACAGTCGTTGCAGTTATTGCTGCAATTAATGCTTTTAACATGATAGATGGCATTGATGGATTAGCTGGGGCAATGAGTATTATTACTTTTACTGCTATTTTGTTTCTTATGGCAGTAAATGGTGGTGAGCTGAGTGTATTACCTCTAATTATAATTGCGACCATAGTGCCTTATCTCGCGTTTAATTTAGGTGTTAAAGGCCACAGAAATAAAAAGATTTTCATGGGAGACGCAGGCTCCATGTTTATTGGTTTGAGCGTTGTTTGGCTATTAATGATATCCAGTCAGTCACATACTAATAATGCCTTTAGTCCTGTAACAGCGCTATGGATAATAGCAGTACCTTTAATGGATATGATGGCTATTATTGTTAGACGAGTGAAAAAAGGGCAATCTCCTTTTATGGCTGATAGAGACCATTTGCATCATGTGTTTATGCGTATAGGGTTTAGCCCAAGAAGAGCTTTGGCAAGTATTTCATTCTTCGCAATGAGCTTAGCTGCAATTGGTGTTACTGGTGAGTTACTAGAAGTACCAGAGTGGGCAATGTTGTTAGTGTTCCTTATGGTGTTTGTTTGTTACTCTGCCTGTATACAGCATGCATGGCGCGTAGCAAGGTTTTTACGCAAATACGTATTTATTAAAAAGTAACTGGTAGTCAAATATGCAATTTAAATGCAGTAAAGATAAAAAAAATAATAAACAAGCAGGCTTCACGATGATGGAGCTATTGATTGTAATAGTTATTTTAGGGTTGTTAGCGTCGTTAGTTGCTCCTAAATTTTTTAATAAGCTTGGTACTGCAGAAAGGGGGGTTGCTGCGACACAAATGTCAGCCTTTGAAACAGCATTGGATACATACCGCTTAGATATCGGTCAGTACCCCCAAACACTTGATGCACTAAGAAAAGGTGAACACCCTCGTTGGGATGGTCCTTACTTACCGAAAGATATTCCATTAGATCCTTGGGGTAATCCATACATATATAAAGTACCTGGTAACGATGGCGCCCCATATTTGCTGATGTCTTATGGTGCTGATGGTAAGCAAGGTGGTGAAGATAGTAATAAAGATATAATGCATAAATAATGAATGCTAAATCTATATTAAAGTCTCAATTTGGAGTTTCTGAACAAGATATTGAAAAAGCGACTAATTATCAAATAAAGCACAATGGTCGTTTGGAGCATATCTTGGTCAACATGGGAAGCCTTTCTGATGAAGAAGTTCCACTTTTTCTATCAAAGCTTTTAGATTTACCCTTACTTGAGCTAGAAAGTTGGCTTGATAAAAAGTTGCCATCTATTGGTGTGGATGAATTTCAGTTTTTACAGAGTCAAGATTGGCTTCCGCTTGAAATAAGAGAAAATCATTGGATATTTGCAGCTCTTTATCCACTCAATTTAGCAATGAATGAATGGGTGCAACAAAACAACCTAGAGGTATCGGTTTATATTGCCAATGAATCTCAGTTGCAAAGTTTAATACCTAGTTACGGACATTCTCAAATTGATACAGATGACACGCAGTATAGTGATGCAGAAGAAGAAAAGCTAAAAGAGCTTGCATCTGAAGCACCGGTCGTTAACTTACTAAACTCTTTGATGGCTAAAGCTTTAAGGCAGGGGGCATCCGATATGCATTTGGAACCTTATCAAGGCCGCTATCGCGTTCGTTATCGTATTGATGGGGTTTTACATGAGGTTGAGCGTCTGGCACCAAAGATGCAAATGCCCTTGGTAACACGTTTAAAAATATTGTCTGGGATGGATATTGCGGAAAAAAGAAGGCCTCAAGACGGAAAGATAGAAACTAAAATTGCCAATCAAGAGATTGATATACGTGTCTCTGCATTGCCTCTAAATGATGGTGAGTCAATTGTTATGCGTTTCTTACGTAAAGATAATG
The DNA here is from genome assembly GCF_945859825.1 of Pseudoalteromonas holothuriae. Lineage (GTDB taxonomy): Bacteria > Pseudomonadota > Gammaproteobacteria > Enterobacterales > Alteromonadaceae > Pseudoalteromonas > Pseudoalteromonas holothuriae. The sequence continues at coordinate 295,247 of NZ_CAMAPC010000005.1, read as the reverse complement.
TGCAATACGATATGTCAATATTAGGCTTATCAACAGATATTGAAGGCATGATAAAGAAGGATATCAAATCCACGGCTGGGGTTGTTTTGTTAACCGGCCCAACAGGTTCCGGAAAAACAACGACGCTCTATACGTTCTTAAATGCATTGAATAACGAAGACGTTAAAATTATTACTTTAGAAGACCCCGTTGAGTATCAGCTTCCAGGAATCAATCAAGTACAAGTAAATAGTGAGATAGGATTCGATTTTGCTGCTGGTCTGCGTTCAATTGTGCGTCAAGACCCTGACGTGATCATGCTAGGTGAAATCCGTGATAAGGAAACTGCGCAAATTGCACTTCAGTCAGCACTGACTGGTCATTTGGTATTTAGTACTGTTCATACTAATGATGCAGCGAGTGCTTACACTCGATTATTAGATTTAGGTGTAGAAGAGTTTTTACTTAATGCTGCACTTGTCTCGGTGGTTGCACAGCGTCTAGCTCGTAAAATTTGTAGTATGTGTAGTATACCACATCCCGATAAGCAAGCGTTAATTGAAGAGTATGGTTTACAAGAGTTTATACAAAAGTATGGTTTATCTCATGTTGATTTGCGTAAAGGTAAAGGATGTGATGTATGCTCCAACACTGGCTATAAAGGGAGAATGGCTGTTACAGAGTATTTAAATTGTGACAATACGATAAAGTCATTGCCGAAAAACGCTGACTTTATTAGTCAAGCGAAGCATCATAATGAGACGCTAAATCGACGAACTTTATTAGAAGATGGACTCTATAAAGCTGCACAAGGTTTGACAACAATCGATGAAGTGTTACGGGTTGCTGGTTAATGGATCTCTTTGACTACAAAGCTTTTGACAGCTCAGGTGCAAAATCGGATGGACAAATTGAAGCGAAAGATAAGCAACATGCTTTAACACAGCTAAAGCAGCAAGGATTACTGATTACTGAAATTAAAGCGTTTCAGTCACAAAAGTCTATTTTGCAATTTAGTAGCAAAGTCTCGCTTGCCGATTTAGAGTTTTTAACAGCTGAATTAAGTTTACTTTTGCAATCCGGCGTTAGAATTGACAAAGGTATTGACATTATTAGAAGGACTAAAGCTAAACCTGCACTTGCAAATATGCTGCGAGACTTGAATAGTGAGTTAAAAAAAGGGAACTCTTTATCAAGTGCATTCCGAGCACAACCAGACATATTTGACCCTCTGTATTGCAACTTAATTGAGCTAGGAGAAGAGTCTGGAAACTTAAGTGAAATATTTTCTGACTTGGCTAAAGACCTAAAGTTTAAACGTGATCTACGAAGTAAAATAATTGGTTCGTTAACTTATCCGCTTGTCATACTCGCAGTTTGTTTACTAAGTGTGTTCTTTATTTTTAATGTTATTATTCCGAAAATGTCAATTATGTTTTCTGATGCACAAGAATTACCCTGGTACACTGAACTTATGCTTGGTGCGAGTAATTGGATGACTGCTAATCAAAGCTATTTGATATTTGCAATTTTTCTGGGAAGTATCGGTCTGTTATATGGCTCTAAACAAGCTGGGTTTATCCAGTGGTGGCAAAGAGTGTCGCTGAAACTTCCCATCATCCAAAACGCGGTAACAACAATTGAGCGAATTAGGTTTAACTCAGGTTTATCTATGATGATTAAATCAGGAGTTCCAATTGATAAAGCGTTAGCGTTAAGCTCAGGTAACGTAAAAAATCATTTACTTCGCAGAGAGTTGGAGATTGCTAGGACAAAAGTTAAGCAAGGTAGTGCTTTAGCCTTGGCATTAAGGCAAACTTCACTATACCCAGATTTTTTTGTCTCTTTACTTGAGGTTGGTGAAGAGTCGGGTAACCTTGAACGAGTATTTGAAGAAATAGCTAATCGTTCTCGTCAAGACTTTGAATCTTGGACGACCCGTATGACAACATTAATTGAACCTTTAATGATTCTCTTTATGGGAGGGTTTGTAGGCAGTGTTGTTGTTATTATGCTATTAAGCATGGTCTCACTCAATGATATAGGCTTTTAATAGATAATGAAGCATATCAATGGCTTTACATTAATTGAATTGATGATTGTCATGATGATCGTTGCACTACTCACATCTCTTGTTGGACCTTTAGCTTTTGAAAGTTTGTCTCGTTCGCAAGCAAAATCCGAGGTGATGGAGGTTAAAAGAGTGCTTGCTAGCGCTAGCCAGAAAGCCTTTTTACTCGGAGAAAAACTTGAGATAGAGCTATCGGGTAGTGAAATTAAGATCTTAAAAGTTGACAATGTTCAATTACTAAAACAAATGAACTTTGAGTTGGTTTCTTTTAAACCACAAAAATTTGAATTTAATAGTAAAGGCCTTACTCAAAGAAAAATCGTTGTCGTCAATTACCGAAATAGAGACTCTGAAATTGATGTTATAGAACTTATTACAGGTAGTAAGCAGGATATTGTCAAATCCAGAGGCAACAATGAATAGCAAAAGCTTGGGCTTTACATTAGTAGAGATAATGGTAGCGAGTGTTATCTTGTTTGCGGTGCTATCAACAGTTAGTATGGTATATCGCGGGGCTATTTTATCTAGCACTAAAGCCGCTGAACATTTGCAGATTAATGCCCAAGTTCAACCACTGTTAGAGCAAATAGAAACACAAGTTAGGGCAATGAGTAGTACCAATCAAGAGAATTTAACTTTTGAAGGTCAAAGCAATCAAGTCAAGTTTGAGGTTAGTGCTAGCCTAATTGACTTTCGTGCTGCACCAGACAGGTTTAACCCTGATAGTGGGGAATATATAGAACTACCTCTGAAATATAAGCTTTGGCGTATTCATTTGCAGCTTAGTTATAATAATACGAATAAGAGTTTTACTTTCACACAGTTGGGTTGGCTAGATGCCTAATAAAATGTATACACGCAGCCAACAAATCGGTTTTAGTCTTATTGAGTTAATGATTTCGTTGACAATTTTAGCCATGCTAATTGGTACCGCTACGCTGAGCTATCAAATATTGATGCAACGTTGGCAAAAAGGGTTGCAACAATTTGATAGGAGTTACCAGCAATACCATAGTAATACTTTATTACAGAGTGTTATACGTGGCATATTCCCATATGTGGTTGTTGATACTAAGGGGACCCCTTCTTTCTTTTTTATCGGAGGAGAGCAAAGCCTTCTAGCTGTAACCAGAAACGGCTTATTTGATGATAGTAGCCCTGAAATTTTTAGACTTACATTGCAGAGCAATGGAGATGGTACATTTCGTTTAATATATCAAAGTAGTCCTATGGATGAAGTGCTGTTAGTTGGAACAGATCAAGAAATTGAGTTTGTTAATACTTTAGTAATGCACGATGGTTTAAGTAAGTTGGAATTTAAATATGTTGGTTGGCATAGCCTAAAAGATAGAGCAAGTCAGCCTGTACCAAAAAAAAGTACATTTCAAACTTATTCAGGAATAGATAGTCAATTAATGCCACAATCTATTGAAGTGATGCTCTTCAGCAAGCTAGGGTCACTTACCTTTAGTGGTGTCTATGATACCGATTCCTTTAAAGAACTGTCGGCCTACTTTTCTGAGGTGCAATGATGTATCAAAAAGGTATTGCGCTGATCCAAATATTGCTTTTTAGTGCGATTTTGACAATTGTTGCACTTTACTTTTCTGGTGTTGCTAAAAATCAGGTTGGAATTAGCCAGTTAACTTCCGATAGGGCCGAGGCTTTAGTACTACTTCATGGTGCGCGTCAAAAGCTGTTTTTTGATTTGCTCACAAATCAAAAATCGTTAGTGCCTCAAGATAATGACCCCTATCAGTGGAACTTCTTTGGTGATTCGTTTGAACTTGCACCTGGAGTTACTGTACAAATGTATGATCTAGCTTCACGAATAAATATTCGATATCCAGAGCGCGCGCGTCTCATTGCTTTTCTTAAACATTCAGGTATGGATGAACAAGCTGCAAGTAACTGGGTGTCTGACTTGTTAGACTATCAGGATACTGATATTATCGATGACTTCGGGAGGCCTGAGCGTTTATTATTTGGTAAAACCAACCGAAATGGTCCGCTTAGTGATAAAAGTGAAATTCAAAAACTAGGTTTAGAGCAACAAATCGCCAAAAAATTACTGCCTAATATAACTTTGTTTAGACGTAGTTCATTCAACCCTATGAATGCTAGCCCTGAACTTTTAGCGGCTTTATATGGTCAACGCGTCTCATCAAAAATCATCGAATTAAGAAGGTTATCAACTACAACAAAAGATAGTTTTAAGCGTCAAACGGGTATTGAGGAGTCGGATGGTGTTTTTATTTTCCCTTCACATAACTTACAAATTATTATTTCAAGTAGGGTAGGTGAGGTGCGCCTTAAACACAACTGGACAGTCAAATTCGATCCCTATGCATCGGTGCCGTCCTCCCCATATACTCCTATATATATTAAGGAATAACCATGTCCATTAAATCGTTGTCTCGCTTATTTCAAGCTTTAGCGTTACCTAATGTTGGTTATTATGATGGTAATTTATATCGGTTCGAGCGAAAAGAAGGGAAACTGTCTTTTATTTCTGCTAAAGACAGTTTTGCACCTAAGTTAATAATAGTAAATCGAAAGTATTATAAAGAAGCTATAAAAACCCTCCCTTTTGATGATAAGAGGCAATTTGATAAACTACTGGATTTAGAAAAAGCAGAAGACTCAAGCTTATCTGCATTACTTATTAATAGGCGAAGTGGCAGTACACATTATGTCGAGTGGAGGATAAGCACATGTGTTCCAAACTCTTTTTTTATCGTACCTGAAACCATACTTTTAACTCAATTGGCAGAACCAAGGCAAGTTATTAAAATCAATGGCGATCAGCCAGTCTTTGCGTTTGCATGTGATGAAGGGGTTTACTCGAGCAAACAAAGTGCATTGATATCAAATGAAGCTCGATTTCTGCAATCAATAGGTTACCAGTTTCAAGGGGATATCAAAGTAATTGAAGAAGAAAAGCTTGCATACAGCTTATTTCAAGGTGCTATGAAACTTCCATTGCTAAAATGGAAGGCTTTTTTTAAAGGCTTAAAGAGTGATACGGGTATTAATTTATCTGTAAAACTCTTACTCCCTATGAGCATAGCATTTATTGTTTATTTACTTTTAAGTAGCCTGTTTTTGCAATGGCAAAATACCGACCTCCGATCAAAGATAGAAGCTTACCAGAGTGAAGTATCTGAAGCTTTGGCGTTGCAAAGTGAAGTAGATACTCTTGAGCAGCGCTATCGTGGGATGATTAGTTTGAGTGGCGAATTATCGGAGCATAATCAATTTTGGTTAGTGCTTGTAGATATATTACCGAAAACTAACCTAACAAATATTCGAGTAGGAAAAACTGGGCGTTATGTATTAAGAGGTAATGCGAGCAAGTCGACAGAAATATTAACATTGTTGTTAGAACACTCTATGGTAGCTGAAGCGCAATTTGATTACCCAACAAGAAAGAGCCGTGACCGGGAAATCTTTGTGATTAGTTTTACATTAAAACAAGGAGGAGAGTGATGGATAAGCTCAAAGCTCAGTTACAACAATATCCAATACTCTTAAGTATTTTAGCATCATTGCTGATAGCTAAGTTCTTTATCGTCCCAATTTATGATTGGCAAAACTCTGTTATTGATGATAATAAACAATTAACCTTACGTACCGCTAAAATTGCTAGAGTAATTGCAAATGAGGAAAAAAATCAGCTGCATTTAGCAACTTTGGATACAGAGCTTGAGAGGGCAGAGCAGTTGCTTTTTAATTTTGAAACTGATGTTCAATTTAAATTGTCACGGCAAAAGGAGTTGGAGCAGCTATTTGCAAAGCATAATGCAAATTTAAGCTCTATAGGTTGGCAGCCAGTTATTTACTTTGATGGCGTGAAGATTAAAAAGTTAGTGGCTGACATTCGTTTGAGGGCCAGCAGTATTGAAATGATTAAGCTTTTTAATGAATTAGAGAATAAAACTAAAGTAGGGGTTGAGTCATTTAACTTTGATATAAACTCTCGTGGTAGTATGTTAGGAACTATGCAAGGAACCATGACATTGAATTACTATTTGGAGAGGATTGATGAGTAGGTTTAGGAATATACTTTTTCTGATAATATTACTTATATGCTCTTATGATTTTTTTGTCAGGGTTTTGTCACCAATCAATAGTGATATGATGCCTATTGGTGAAAATAAGCCATCAATTCATTCCAATCGATTGAATTTACTCCACACGGATAAGTCGCAACTATTGACTCTAGCTTACAGCCCTTTTTTTGATGAAAAGGAAAGTGGTAATGCAAATGATACACGTAATACTCAAGAGCAAAGCTCGGGTAGCCATAAAAAAGCGCTCATTAAGAACAAGCAACTAGAGCTTAAGGCTATCGTCAGAAGTAGCGGTAAACCCTATGCTCTAATTAGCGTGGTGGACTTAAAAACTGGGGAGCAAGAGCTAGTAAAAGTAGAAACAAATAGCAGTATTGTGGGGCTTTACATGACTATAGAGTCACAAACTAAAGTTGCATTATCAAATGATGAAACGTCTATCAATTTAATGATGTATCAGCCTAAGAAAAAAGAGAATGTTTAACATGCCATCAAAATTATTATGTTCATTAGCCGTGCTGTCAATGGTTGTACTTACTGGCTGCCAAACAACGAAAAGCACTCCTTTTTCAGTTAAACCCTCTTACTTAGACGCTAGAAATTCAAAATCTTTAGAAAAAAAAACGGATATTCAAGAGTCTGCACAAGTAAAGGTTCAACAGCAAAATGCTTTCAATTATTTAACAAACTCCAGTTCGCACTTAATGGAGGTAAATCAGCAAACACTTCTTACTCAGTTTAGTAATGTTGATACGATAAAGATGAGCTCTGATAATCTGGCTGTAAAAGACTTTTTGCACTATGTATTTGGAGAGTTACTCGGGGTTAGTTATATTTTAGGTGATGCTGCTAATTCTGATTCACAGCTATTTACCCTAAATTTGCAAAAGAAAGTATCTAAAAGGAAGCTATTTAGTCTAAGTGAAGAACTCCTAAATCAAAAAGGTTATATCGTGCGCTTCAATGATGGAATTTATTATGTGCATAAGGCTGAGCAAGGTGGTAAAGCAAATGTAGCATATGGTTATGGCAACAGTGTTAGTTCAGTGCCCGAAACTGCTTTTGATATAATTCAATATATACCTTTTAGATATGGTACCCAATACACACTTGTACCTACCTTAAATCAACTATTTAATGTTCAAGTTTCTCCTGCAAGTCAGAATGACGCGCTATTAGTTCGAGGGAAACGACAAGAGGTTTTAAAGGCATTAGATTTTATCTCAATGTTAGATATGCCTAGTCTTGTGAATAAACAAATTGCTTCTTATCAACCAGTTTATAGCAGTGTTAAAGAGTTGACTGATGAGCTACAGAAGTTACTCGCTGAAGAAGGCATATCTACTACCGTTGATGGGCAATCTGGACGTGCAGTTTCCTTCGTTATGCTCGAACGAGCAGGTAAGTTGATCGCATTCGCAAATGAACTTGAAGCGCTGAAAAGAGTGGAACACTGGGTACACGAGCTAGATAAACCAAGTGCTGGTAATGAGCGAATGTATCATATTTATCAACCTAAGTTTGCCAGAGCTACTGATTTAGGACAGAGCTTGCAGTTGTTAATCGGGGGAGCAACAGGGGTGTCTAGCAGCACAAGTGCAGCTTCTCAAAATGACAGTGTAAATAATAAATCTTCAAAAGCACCTCTAACAGCATCAAACAAAGACATGCGAATGGTGATTGATGAAAGATCGAATAGTTTAATAATTGAAAGCGCAGGTGAGAAATACAGGCAGATATTACCTTTAATAAAAAGGCTGGATGTTATGCCAAAGCAAGTCATGTTAGAGGTGGTTATAGCTGAAATACAGCTAAACGGTAAGTTTTCTCGAGGAGTTAATTTTACATTAAGGAATGATCAATCAGCTAATATTGTTGGTGCCGGTAAGTTTGAGGTTGGTGGTTCTGGACTGAATTATATTCTCAAAGGAGCCAGCGGTGATATTACGCTTAATATGTTGCAAAGTGATACTAATTTGGAAATTTTATCACGTCCATCGATTGTGGTACGTGATGGCGTAACTGCTAGTATTGTTGCAGGTGATGATATCCCTACAATTGGTAAAATTGTTACAGATCCTGTAAATGGCTCTCAAACATCTATTGAATACAGAAAAACCGGTGTTCAGCTAAGTGTTACCCCAACAATAAATGCACAGGGCGTTGTGATTATGGAAATCTCACAACGGATAAGTAGTACTAGCCCTACAAGCAGTGAACTAGAAGGGGCACCTATTGTTGCGGAAAGAACTATTGAGACTGAGGTGGTAGCTGAAAGTGGACAAACCGTAGTGCTAGGGGGGTTAATGAGAGAGAATAACTCAATTAGTGATAGAGCTGTGCCTGGCTTTTCATCAATCCCTATTTTGGGGAAGCTATTTGATTCAACAGAAAAGAGTAATGATAAAGTTGAGTTGATAGTAATGGTAACGCCAAAAATAATCGAAAATGGAGATGCTTGGCGTGCAGTTAAAAAAGAGTTTATTGGAAGATTTCAATATCTTAAAGTCGAAAATTAACTTGACATTGATATAGTGATAAATATACTTTTTGTTTGACTGAAATTTAGGATTAAGTATAATCCAGCCAGTTTTGCTCTATGTGGCATCTCTTGTAGTATTTTTGCAATGTTGTTACGATAAGTTTATGGTGGCGGATAACTAATATAGAGCGAAAATAAAAAATCATTTTCGTTTATACAAAAAGTTGCCATTTGTTTAATGAGATAATAGCATTGAACAGCCGGCTTGATTTACTATGCTATTAAAGCTTGTGTTTTATCGAGCGAACAAATTTTAACTTTTTTGATCATCAAACTAGTGATAGATTGATCAAAAGGTAATAAAGTATCCTGAATGGGAAGATAGTTAATCTTTCACTTTTAGGTTTCATGAAACTAGGAGAATGGAAAAAATGTTTAAGAAATCTCTACTAGCGCTTGCGCTATCTGGTGCTGCTGTATCTGCAAATGCTGCTACTGTAGTAACTAACACGTTAACTCAAACAGCTAATACTTCAATTACAACTCCAGAAGTAACTGCTGCAGTTAAAGTATCTAAAGAAGGTATTGAAGGCGCTGCAAACACTCGTATTATCTTTGATGCGATTGCTACAGCTAATGATCAGCCAGCTGCAAATATTCAGCCTACTGCTACAGAACTTGGTTTATATGCTACAACTGATATTGTTATCAAAGAAAACGATACAATCATCGTTACTTTACCTGGTGGCGTTTTCGACACTACTTTAACTCCAACTATCAAAACTGTAACTTTCCAAGATGCAGCTGGCGATACAGATGCTGATGTTACTGCATCTACTGCGTCATTTGTTAAGTACGACGGCGACAAAATGATTTTTGCTGTGACTGGTGGCACTTTCCCAATTGCTACTTATAACATTGGTGGATTTGCTCTAAAATCAACAAGCTCAGCATCTATCACTCCTAGCTTTAAAGCTGTGAGCACTGTTACTGCAATTGGTGATTACGCAACTGGTTCTGCTAAAGCAGCTGCTTACACAATCGTTTCTGAGCTTGCTGGTGTGAAAGTTACTAAGAGCTTGAATGGTGTTATTGACGTTGCAGCAGATCGTAAATTGTTCACTGCTGGTAACGATACAACTACAACTGATGTAGTTACAGTAAACACAACAACTACAACAGTTGACAAGCTAGCCATCACTGGTCCTGCTGATTTCGACATTACTTTATCTGGTAATTTCTCAGCTCTTGATACTGACGGCGACAACAAAATTGAGACTGGTGAAGGTTCAGTATCTTTAGGTGCAACTGCTGCTGTTTGGGCTGCTGACCTAAGCTCTGTTACTTTCAAAGATGTAGCGGTAAACACTGCTCATAACGTTTCAGTTAATATTTCAGCAACTGCAGCAAACCGTAAAACTCTAGCTACTCAGAGCTTTACTACTTCTGTAACTTCTGACTATACAGCAACTACAGCTAAAACTGACGTTAAAGTGTTAACTGGTGTAACAGCTGGTTCTTGGACTCTTAATGGTTCAGAAATTGAGGTTCCTTACTTACCATTTGGTGATAATACAGCGCCAATCCTACGTTTAACTAACGCTTCAACTAAGTCTGGTGACTTAACAGTTCGTTATATGATCGAAGGTACAGAAGCTTCATGGAAAACTCTAGGTGTTCTTACTACTATTAAGCCTGGTATTACTAACATTGCAGATCTAGTAATTAATGCTGTTAAAGCTGATGCTGGTGTTACTAAAGGTAAAGTTGCTTTAGAGTTAGTAACAAATGTTCCAGATGCTGACGTAGACGTTACTGCTGGTTTCAAAGTTGTTTCTGAGCAAGACCGTGGTATTGTTACTACAATTAAGAAATAATTTTATTTTTTGATGAAAAGCAAGCTTCGGCTTGCTTTTTTTTTATCTGTCTTCCTATAAATTCGAGTTGCTATGATTTCAACCAAAGATAATTGTTTATTTGTGCATATCCCTAAAGTAGCGGGGCAAAGCATAGAGTTATTTTTTGTTGAACGCATGGGTCTTAAATGGAACCAGCGCGATGGTTTGTTATTACGACCAAATAAAGAGCCGTTATTAGGTCCACCTAGGCTAGCTCACCTATATGCTGAGGAATATACCAAGTTTGGTTATACATCAAAAAGTGAGTTTGATAGCCTGTTCAAGTTCAGTTTTGTTCGTAATCCTTGGTCACGTTTAGTCTCGGAATTTACATATCGGCGTGCTCTTGGTCATAGTGGATATCAGCAAGGATTTAAACATTTTGTACTAGAAAGTTTCCCTACACCAGATAGAGATAATTACATAACTGGTGTTGATCACTTTCGGCATATAGTACCTCAGAGTCGTTTTTTGTATGATGATGCAGGTAACTGTTTAGTTGACTTTATTGGTCGTTTTGAGTCGTTACAAGATGATTTCGCAAAGGTCTGTGAAAGTTTGAAGATTAACAGCGCTATTCTCCCTCACAAGAATAGTACCCAAAGTTTATTGGGTACTGGAAAGTTAAGAGATAAATTTCGGAAAAAACTCTTTGCTGATAAAGCAAAACCTCACTATAGTGCTTACTACTGTAGTGAAACACTTGATTTTGTAAATAGTTTTTACAAAGAGGATATTGCACGTTTTGGTTATAAGTTTGAATTGCATTAATGAAAGGGCTATTTTCAAGGGCACTCAGCGTATTAGTTGTTAAAATCATTTTTGTCATTATTGGTTTTTTAACAACACTTACTCTCGCTAAATTATATTCGGCCGACCAACTCGGTGATTATTTTTGGTTACTTTCTTGTATTACTCTTATGTGTGTTGTGATGCGGTTTGGTCAAGAAAATATGCTTATCAAGCTAATTGTGCAAAGTGCAAAGCGCACTGAAAAGCAGATAATATCTACCCAAGCTATGGCTATAGTATTAGTCACAGCCATTGTGGTTTTACTCATTAATTTATTCGTAAACCTTCTCACTGCGTCCACTCTCGGAATTAGTAATCTGATTCTAGTCAATGCAATGTTTTTTGCATTAATTTCAATTATTGGCTACAGCATGCAAGCGGTAGGAAACTCGGTAATACAACAGTTTTTATTGAATATACCAAGGTTATTGAGTGCGCTTTTAGCCATAGTACTTTTTTGGCTGTTTAATGAGTTGGTCTCGTTAGATCTTATTGTGACTTTCACATTTTTTATAGGCTTACTTTTTGGCCTGCTGATGTTTTATTTAAAGGGATTTAGGTTAACGCCCTCACCGGTTAAGTTGTTAACAAATAAAACACAAACTTACCATTATCTGTGGATTAGCTTTTCTGCTGTGTTGATGGCTGAAGCTGCTATAGTGTTACTAGGAGTATATGGTAATGCTAAGGAGGTCGCTTACTTTGGCATCGCAACTAGGCTGGTTTCTTTAATTGCTTTCGTTTTACTTGCATTTAATTCGGTTACAACGCCAAAGTTTGCAGCACTTTTTAAACAAGGAAAGCACTCTGAACTAATTTCTTATTATCAAAGTTCACGGCGACAAAGTATGTTTATCTCTTCATTTTTTGCTGTTTTCTTTTGGGCTTCGGGAGAGTTTTTACTTAGCCAGTTTGGAGAGCAATATCAGCAAGCGAGCGAGGTTTTGTTGGTGCTCCTATTAACGCAGTTAATTAAAGTATTTGTGGGTGCTGCGGGGCAATTGTTGATGATGGCCGATAGAGTTACTCTTCAAAAGTACTGTATTACAGCTGGTGTTTGCACTTTGCTGGTTAGCTGTTACATTCTTATACCCTTGTTTGGCGCTTTAGGCGCCGCTTTCGCAACGCTTATTGCCACAGCAGTTAATAATTTTTTAGCTCTATTTTATGTAAATAGATATTTAGCAATACCGCTTAGCTTGGCGAATCCTCGATAATTTTGTACCATAGGCGACTGTTTTTCTTTGCCTATTGTGCCCGTGTGAAAATTGCTATTTTTATAGATGTGTTTCCTATTGCCTCACAAACATTTGTAATGAATCAAATTACAACTTTAATTGACTTAGGCATAGATGTTGAGATTCTAGCGTTATACTCAGGTGATCAAACTATTTTGTTACAACCACAACTTTTAGGTTATCAGCTAAATCAGCGAGTCCAATATTTACTAACTGCAAAGCAATCTAAATTTTCACTGATTAGTCAAAGGTTAAATCAGGTGGTTAAAGGTTTGTTATTTAGTAAGAGTAGACAAAAAGTCTTTGCTGGCTTAAACCCGAAATTTAATGAGCAAGCTCGTAATCTAATGTTAAGCAGTATTGCTGCGTCACAAACTAATAGTCTAAAATTTGATTGGATAATTGCACACTTTGGCTCTTCAGGAGTCATCGTTAATCATTTAAGAGATATGGGTGTAATTGATGGGTCTATAGCAACTGTCTTCCATGGGTTAGATATCACAGCAGAGCTCAATATGAAAAATACTCAGCGCAACTATCAACGCTTATTTAAAAATACAGAACTCTTATTGCCAATAAGTAATTTGTGGAGAGATAAGCTTTTATCACTTGGTGCTGATAAAGAGAAAATCCACGTGCAACGAATGGGTGTTGATTTATCACTTTTTAACGCAGACAGGAAAGAGATATCGAATAAGCCTTTTAACATATTAACTGTAGCGCGTTTTTCGCAAAAAAAAGGTTTGAAATATGCTTTGCAAGCTTTGGCTTCGCTACCAGATTCAATTGAGTTTAAATATCATCTTGTAGGCTATGGTGAGCTAGAGATGCAGCTTAGAGCTCAATGTACTGAGTTAGGGCTAGATAATAAAGTGTCTTTTTTAGGTCCAATGAATAGTAAAGAAGTAGTTGAGCAGATGAGGTGGGCAAGTGTTTTTCTGCAGCCTAGTATAACTGCCGACAATGGAGACAAAGAAGGGGTTCCTGTTAGCATTATGGAAGCCATGGCAAGTGGCACAGTGGTATTGAGTACTCTTCACAGTGGGATCCCTGAGTTAGTACAGCATAAAGTTAATGGTCTTTTAGCGCCTGAGAAAGATGTTATGGCTTTGTCTAGATATCTTGAATTACTCTGTAATGATACTGTGCTTCGTCAGGATTTAGCCGATAATGCGCTTGAACGAGTTCGGAATTTGGCTGACGTGAAGGTTCTCAACCAGCAACTACTTAGCTTAATGCAACAGTACAAAGGTGGGCATTAATGAAAGATAGTGCTTGTGAAACGCAAGATGTAACTAAAGTCGCTGATTTTTTTATCGCGGGTGCAATGAAATGCGGTACGACAACTTTACATCAGATGTTAAATGCTCATCCAGATATTTTTATGGCTAAAGATGAGCTTTTTTATTTTGATATGGATGATATTGCTCAGCATCCAGATTTTATTTTTAGGCAAAATGGCCAGTTGCATGCCCCCGATATTAGGAGTGATGTTTATAAGTATTGGTATCAAAGTCGTTTTTCACAAGCAAGTAGTGGCCAATTGAAAGGTGAAGACTCTACTACCTATATTTGCTCTGAGCTGGCTATTAAGCGCATGGCTAAGCTAAAACCCAAGGCTAAAATAATCATTATGCTTCGCCAGCCAAGCCAGCGTGTTTATTCTCATTATTGGCATATGGTTCGCGCTGGGCGTGCAGGCTATAGTTTTGAAGATACTTTGCGCTTTCAGCCTCATTTATTATTACAGCGTAGCGAATATAGTGCGCAGTTAAGGGTTTTGTATCGTTATTTTCCTCGTGATCAAGTTAGAGTGATCTTATTTGAAGATTTTATTGTCGATCCAAAGCAGGCAATTGAGAGTGCATGTCTTTTTTTGGAACTCGATGCAAAAAAGTTACCAGATAATGCATTGCAGACTCATGCTAATAAAGGTCAAACTCCTAAATTTCTAAAACTTCACTTATTGAAATGTCGGATTTTTAGAGGCGCGGTAAGTAATACATATAGACAGCATTTTACGGACAAGGGCACTGGTAAATCATTAGATTTATTTGAAAGAATTTATCGTAGGCTTAATCCTATGATTGATAAGTCTCCTGAAAAAATGACACCGCAGCATAAACAGTTACTTGATGAGTATTTCTCAAAGATCATGACTGATATTAATGAACTGACTGGTTTAAACGCATATCAGACTTGGTTTGGTAAGGAGAAAAATTGATTAAGAAAATAAAAGCGCTGCTAGCACTATACAACCAGTACTCTGATCCGGATACAGTTTTTATTTATCAAATGGGTAAAGTTGGTTCAACAGCACTAGAGGATGCAATAAAAGGTGCTGTGCATATTCATAATTTTTATAGCCACAATCATCCGTGCAAATTGCGCTTGCAGGGTCTTGCAGGTTTTGGTTGGCGGTACTATTGTAAACGTTTTGTTCAAGAGTGTGAACTGGCCGTGAAGCGACTGGCTTTCAGGCGAAGGAAGCATAGCAAAGTAATTACTCTAGTAAGAGAGCCACTTGAGCGAAATATTTCAATGTTCTTTCATGATTTAGATTGCTATTTATTTGCTCTTTATAGCAATTGTGACCGGTCTATTTACCCTCCAGTCGCTACTAGAACACAGGATCCTGAAGTATTAAATGATGCATTTTTAAAGCATTTTGAGCATGATTATCCTTTATTTTGGTTTGACAATGAATTAAAGCGAATGACAGGTGTTGATGTATACAAACACCATTTTGATAAAAGCAAACGCTTCCTAAAGGCTGAGAGCCACTCTTGTGAGGTTTTGTGTCTAGATATTCGAGTGCTTGAACAATCGGCTGACTTACTATCAGAGTTTTTAGGGCAAAAAGTTGCAGTCTGTTTTGCTAATCAAGCTGAAAGAAAGTGGTATGGTGATGTATATGCAACTTTTAAAAATACGCACTGCCCGAGCCTGGGGTTCCATAAAGTGCTAAAAAATAGCAAATATTATCAGCACTTTTTCCCATAGGCGCTCAATGAAAAATCATATTATTCTGACTGGTAATGCATACTATCCAAATATTGGTGGTGTGGAGAATTCACTCCGTCATTTAGCAAAATCTTACCTTGAATCTGGTTATCAAGTAGATATTTTGGTAGGAAATACTAATACAGTTTCAGAGTATGTTTTACCTGAATATGAGGTGATCGAAGGTATTTCGGTTTACCGCTTTGGAGCTTATGGCAAGTGGGCGCAATACCCTTTTATTAATACATGTGCTCGACTCTATGATATGGCAAAGAAATTTAGAAAGATTTCTGGCTGCAACACCTTGGCTGTTATCAGTAGGTATCATGATACGACGTTAATTGCCAAGCTGAGTATCAAGTTGCCAGTGCTCTACTTGATACCAGGAGTTGTCCGAGAGCAGAATAAAGCAATTAATACATTTCAAAGCAAATCCTTACAGGAAAAGTTTGTAAAGAGGCTAAAGTTACATATACACGATACTGTTCAGAAGCTTGCTTTTTGTCATGCAGATGTCTTGTTGGCATTTAGTAACAATATGAAGCAGCAAGTTGAAACGTGCTTAAACGGGCGCCAATTAGACATAAAGCTTACTAAACCTGGGGTCGATTCAGAACGCTTTCAGCCAATAGACAAAGCACTGAAGCAACCGTTGCGAGCTTCATTAGAGTTACCTTGTAAAGGTACTTTACTATTAGGAGTTGGCCGTTTAGTAAGAGCGAAAGGCTTTCATTATCTGATTGAGGCTTTGCTTTATAGCGAAAGTTGCAGTGCTATCATATTAGGAGATGGACCAGAAAAAGAAACTTTGCAGCATTTAGCTGAAGAGCTGAAAGTTGCAGATAGAGTAATATTTAAAGGGGGGGTCAATAACCCTGAATTATATTATCAAGCATCGGATATATTTGTAATGACGTCAGTATATGAGCCTTTAGGGCAGATAGTACTAGAAGCTCTCGCCTCCGGGTTACCGATAGTCGCATTCTCAAAAAATGCAATGCCTCAGACGTCAACAGAAGAGTTATTATCTCATGAAGAGTGTGTTTTTGTAGAGCAGGCGAGTGCATACCACCTTGGCGAAGGTATTAATCGATTAGTTGCAGATAAAAATCAACGCGAATCTTTATCAAGGCGGGGAAGAGAGCGTGCAAAAAGCAGCTACAGTTGGCCAAGTTTAGCAAAGGAGCTTCGAGTAGTCGCTGAGCAAATTCAGCTGTAAAGTCTGCCCCTTTAGGCTCTTGCTTACAATGTGTTTGCTAAAGTGTTAGATAATAGTAGCGACGGATACAGTATTTTTAATGAGCAGCGTAAACATCAAGAACTTTATGCTTTTACTCCTGATAAAGTTTACCACGGTAGACAAAGATACGCTGCATAGCTGGATCAATTACTTAAAAAACTAGTTAGACATATATATTTTTTCTAACTTACCGATTTTGTACAAAACCGCTAAGAAAATAAATAAAGTGCTGGCAAGTACACCACAAAACCACTCTATCCAAGCTGAGTCAATGAATAGCAAAATAAACACAATTAAGCACACCATGATGTTGTAGTGAGCCCAAGCCACTTTTTTCCATACTCTGTTTGCTAAGATAGTGCGAGAGTAAAAATACAGTATAAATGTTGCGCCGGTGGCTATTGCAGCTCCTTTTGCGCCAAGTTTAGGTATCAGCCAGAGGTTTATCGTGATGTTAAAAATAGCTGAAAGCAAGGTGATATAGATCATATAACTTGTTTTTC
Organism: Pseudoalteromonas holothuriae; assembly: GCF_945859825.1. GTDB lineage: Bacteria > Pseudomonadota > Gammaproteobacteria > Enterobacterales > Alteromonadaceae > Pseudoalteromonas > Pseudoalteromonas holothuriae. The sequence goes on along the minus strand of NZ_CAMAPC010000005.1, from coordinate 277,968 downwards.
TGCTTAAATTAATACCTACTCCAGAGATCTCAGAAAGTGCATAAAATATTGGGTACAACATTAAAAATGGAAAAATATCTACTGCGAGTGCAAACTGTTCACCTAACAGTAAGCTAACTATATCTCTTAACGCTACACTTAATAGGAATACAATAATCATAAGAGTTGTCGCGGCTTTTCCTGCTAAGTTAAATTGAGAGGTTGGCACTGCAGCTTGATGCCACTTAAGGCTCAATGGCACCCAATAGGTTGAAATTATAACTTGTAATATGGTTAATGCAGCGCAGAGTTTGTAAGCTGCAGCATAAATACCAAGCTCATTATAGTTAGATAACCAACGTAGCATGTATTGATCAGCTGAGTACAAAACCCACATTAAGAGAGTTGAAAATAGCAGTGGGAAAGCATATTTGAATAACTGTCCAAATAGTACTTTGTCGAAGTGTGTTGTAGAGAATATAGCTATATTTTGTCTTGCCTTGAACCAGCACCCCAGTGTCACAATAAGAACAGAAATGCCATTGGCTAAGAGCACCCCAATTAAGCTGCTAACCTTTAAAATTTCGACAAAAATAATAATAAATAGCAGATTAAATAAGGCTTGTAAAAATAATGCAAGAGAGTAGCTCATTGCCTTATTTTCTAAGCGCATGATGAGTTGTAGGTAGCGCAAAGTAATGGTAAATAATAAAGTTATAACGATAATAGCTAGAACTTCAGGGCGGTAATCGCCAAATAAAAAGGCCGAAATATGATCGCGAAATACGTAAAAAATCGCAATAATTGAGCTAAATAATACTAAGCTCATGAAGTAAGTATGGCAGAATAATTTTTGTTTGTTTTCTTGCTCATAGTATTCGCGCATAAAGGCTTGATCAAAGCCACTTAGAGCATAAAACAATAAAAGTTGAATCGTGATCTGTGCAAGCGCAATTTGAGCGTATACATCAGGTACAATCAGTCTTGTTAAGATTGGTAATGTTATAAGCCCAAGTAATGAGGCGCCAATGGGACCTAAGGCATAAGAGACGAGCGTTTTAAGTGACATTGAGTTTAATACCTAGGTTATTACATCTTGAAATTGCTTAGTCATACTGTTGATATAAGCTTTTTTACCAAAACGAAGTTTACAATACTCATGTATTTCTACTGGGTTATAGCTGTCGTAAGTTAGATGTAATTGTTGGAGCTGAGTTGCAAGGCTTTGTACATTATCATTTTTAGCGAGTAACCCCACTTTACTAGTGACAATTGTTTCAGGCCCACCACATTGCGTTGCTATCACAGGTTTTCCAAGTGCTAGGGCCTCAATAAGTACCACGCCAAATGTTTCGTATTTACTAGCTGATACCAACACACTGGCATTGCTTATTTCTTCAAGCGCGCGGGCTCTATTAATGTTACCTAAGAAAGTCACTTGACTCTCCAGTTTTAGTTCTCTTGATAAAAGTTCAAGATTTGCTCGCTCAACACCATCTCCCGCGATAGTTAGAGTTACATTTTTGTTTGTGCGGAATTGCTCATAAAATGCCAAGAGAAGGTTATCAATAGCTTTATTTTTATTAAGGGAACCTATTGCAATAAATGAGAATTTATTGTTTTTCTTGGGCTCTTCAAAGTTATCAAGAAATTGCTGTTCTACCATATTTGGAATTATATTCCATACTTGGTGCGCAGTTTCACAAAAAGCAGCTTTTAAGTCATTAGCGAAAGGTTCCGATACTGCAATTAACTTATTAGCTTGTTCAAAAACTTTCTTTGCAAGCACCTTATCTTTTTGTGTGACAAGATCTCTGGCGTATATTGAGCAATGCTCAGTAACTAGATAAGGGATGTTAAATTCAGCGGATAATTCGCGTGCAACAACACCACCGAAAAGCGCGCATTGAGCATGAATCGCATCTGGCAAACCATGTTTTTTAACATACCTTTTGAACAGCAGCTTTAATCCAAACCTAACGACTATTTCATCAAATTTAGCAGAACGAGGCAGCCAGCGCATAACATTCAATCTATAGGTTGGCAAACCTAAATCAATACTCTCATCAACACCTTGACTAAAAATAGCCCGCCAATTACGTAGTCCGTGAAGGCACACTGCAAGAACCGCTACATCTATATCAGACTCACTTAAGGCAATAGCTTGCTCTCGAAAAAAGCTGCCTGCGGCGTCATGCTGATCTGAAGGGTACCAAGATGGAAGAACAACGATGTGCATATACTTACATAGTCCTAAAGTGATTTGCGCGTATAATATCACATGGGACAAATTGATAAATAGATAGGTAGCTGCATGTGCTTTGATAGAAATAATGCGATGATATAAACAGAATAAAATAAGCGAGCTATTGAACACATTAATCAATAGCTCTTTATATTTATGAGGAAATTACAACCAATTTTTTGGTGGGCCAAGTAATAGCCCGAGTGAATCGGCATAAGTAAGCGCTCTAGTTCAGCCGTACATATCCCCCAACTTTTTTGGGCAATCTCGCAATTGTCAATTACGTTATGTGTTGCTAAGTGAACCGTTAACCCTTCACGCTTCGCTCTATCTAGAAGTTCCCATACAGTATTCCAGTCTGGCCTTTCTAACCTATCAATGGCCATTGCATTACCTGGGCAAGTTGATGGACTTTTCCAGCTGACGTTAAATAACCGAACTGTATCAAAAATGGTCTCTAGTTGCTTGGTTATAGACTCCGTTCCTCAGCCATAGGGGTATGCAAAATGTTTTAAATTATAATCGGCGTAGAAGCTCATGCACCTTTTATGTAATCCCCTTTATATGTACGAGCGAATTGGTGTGAGCAAGAGTGATGACCAATAATATTTCCTTTCCTGAATAGTTGGTCTATGTAGTGCTTCTGACCTTTTTGTAAAACCAAATCAGCATTAACATAATAAATTGCTTTCATATCAAACGCTTCAAATAGCTGGTTCGCTCTTTTCCACCAAGACTCAGCATAGGCATCACCAAAAGAAACCATGAGGTGTCCCTTTGGCTTAAATATCGGTGTAAAAATACAGCTACTAGTTACTTTATTGATACGACAAGTATTGTCATACAAAGTTCCATCGCAGCCATTTACACTATCGATTTCTAACCCTTCTACGGGAGTGATGTAAATGACGCAGTGTTACCATGCTTTGCTATTTGAGAAAGAGAAGAAACACTTCCTAAACTTTTATCACTTATATTTGCGGTGACCGTATAAGTCTTTTTTTCAAACTGAGCCGTTAAGTCACATGATTGTGTGACTGGTGATATCACGTACTTTTCATTTTTAAGTTCACCTTCACAGCCGGCTATGAGTTTTATAGTGGAGCCTTGGTTGGCTGACACATCAAAAGAAATAGAGCTGCCGTACTTTGCAGTCATTAATAGAGTCTAATGAAACCCCTTTTGATTTGGTTAAAACCTGGAAAGTGACTTGACCATTTTGTGCTATTTTTAATGAGGTTGGGGTAATTGATCTTAGCCCTACGACTTTAGAGGTTAGCGAAAATGCTTTGTTACCAGAGCCGATAGCGGCACTATTTGCTGTTGTATTAACGTTATTCTCAGGGTTGTAATTATCGACACACCCAGTTGTATGAATCAAAATCAGGGAAATCAAAGTGGTTTTTTTTGAGCATTTTAATTGTTTCTCAGCGACTAAATTCAGTATAAATATCCCTTTAAGTGGTACTAATTAGTTTTTCTGTATTCTGTTGTCGTTATGGGGACGTTAGTTTGAAGCAAGAGTATTGTTGGGCGCATAGAGTGGAAAGTGGGCGGTATAGGCCAAAAAATCAAAATGGTTATGGCAAGATGCTTTGTGAGCATGTAGAATTACGCGGCTATTTATTAGTGACAGTGGGCTGAGTTAGCGCGTCACTTTGTGTAAGTTTGTGTGAGGCGTATTAAAGTGAATGAGTTACTGAGAAAAGTAAAAAAGGCCCCGGATATAAATAAAAGATTTGATGAGGTTTTGCATGGAGATATTAAAAAAACAGAGGTAATAACTTTTGTCAATCCGTATTCTTACCTTCTTTTACGCGATGAAGTCTCAATTATTGAAAATATAGATGCTATTTATACAGATGCCATATCTTCAGCAAAATACTTAAGTTATTTATTCAAACAAAAGGTGCCCAGAGTTAGCTTCGATCAAAGCTCATTTGCTAATGATTTTTTAGAAAGGGCAGATCGAGAAGGGTTTTCAATATTTCTTTTGGGAACAAAAGAAAAAGAGCTCAATAAAGCAATTAGTAACTTCAAAGCACATTACAAAAATATTAATATAGTTGGCTCACATGATGGCTATTTTGATGATGACGAGAAGATGATTGAAAGTATCTTATCCACTAACCCTGACTTTGTCATTTGTGGGATGGGAACGCCTCGGCAAGATAATTTTGCTGTAAAGCTTAAGCTTCGTTCAAGCGGGATTATTAAGCAAATATACACATGTGGTGGTTTTTTGCATCAAAGTGCAGAGTCCCTTGTTTATTATCCTCAGTGGATAGATAAACTTCACTTACGCTGGCTTTATCGTGTTTTTGAAAATTCGTATGTTATCAAAAGATTGCTAGGTAGCTACCCTAAATTTTTTTTCTTGGTATTGAAAGATTTAAAGTCATAGCTCGCTATATTTCAGAGAAAGCATGTTCACTTGGTTAATGGTATTTTTGAACTCAACCTATTCGTTAAAGAGAGTAATTTGAAAGTTGCATATTTACTAATATTGAAAAGTAATCAATATGATAGTGTATACGATAAAGTGATTTCTCAGGTAGAAACTTGGCAATCCTTAGGAGTCGATGTAAAGCTGTTTTTGATTACTAATGAAATTGTTAAGCACCCTAATGTAGAGGTAATCTCCCCTAGCTTTACTTGGTCACTAGCGCGTAAATTAAAACAAGTTATAGATTGTTTTTCACCTGACATCATATATCACAGGATGTGGGTGTTGCCCACGTTATTAGTGCCACTTTTCTTTAGTAACTACAAGCTTGTTGCTGAATTAAATACGGATACTGATGCCGAAATTAAGCTCCAACGAAGTAGTTCGTTAAAGGGTTTCATTACCTATGTCTATAACTTGGTGACAAAGCCATTTTATCATCGGTGCTTGTCAGCAGTGGTGTCGGTAACTAAAGAGTTATCTACCTCTGTTTCGGTGGGTAATGTTGCCATAGTACCTAACTCTATTGATATTGAAGGGTTTAAATATCGTAAGGAAGTTAACTCATCATTGTCAATTTTGTTTGTTGGCACGCCGGGCTTAATGTGGCACGGACTTGATATTTTGAATCAGTTAGCCAAGGCCACAAATGGTACCTTACAATTTCATGTCGTTGGAATGGAGCGAGATGTCTTATCAGACCCTGCTGAAAATATACATTTTCATGGCTACCTACCTATGGATGAGTATGCAGATATTGCAAAACGTTGTTCAGTTGGAATGGGGACGCTGGCATTGCACCGTAAAGGGATGAAGGAAGCTTGTCCTTTGAAGGTGAGAGAATACTTAGCTGCTGGCTTACCTGTAATACTGCCATATGAAGAAACTGCATTTCTAGATGAAGAGCCCAGTTGGATATTAAAAATAAACTCATCACAGGATGTTCTTGACTCTAAGACAATAACAAATGTAGTTAAGTTTACTCAAAAGGTGCAAAAAGTGGTTGTTGAACAACATGATGTAGCAAGGTTTATTGACAGTCATCAAATAGAAAGAAAAAGAGTCGCGTTTATGAAAACTCTCATGGGTATTGAATAGCATGACAGATAGGCAAGTTGAACCTTTAGTATCAGTGCTCATGCCTGCTTACAACTGCACTAAAACAGTTGAAGTAGCTATCGAATCGATTGTTGCGCAAACCTATAAACAGGTTGACGTTGTTATCATCGATGATGGCAGTCAAGATGATACTTATAAAGTATTGTGCGACTTAAAGACAAAACACCCAAATATTCGGCTCTATCAGAATGAAGAGAACCTAGGCTATTTAAGGACTTTCAATAAACTGCTGAGCTTAGCAAAAGGTGAATTTATTACATTTTTGGACTCTGATGATTGGATAGCCAAAGATAAAATAGAAAAACAGCTTAGGTTTCTTCAAGATAACCAGGAATATGGGTTTTGTGGTACAGGGTTTAATCGCACTAATAGTAAAGGTAAAGTATACCAACAAGTTACTTTACCTTTAGAGTTTCATGAGATTCAAATGTACTTGCAGAACGAGGTGGAGGTATGCTTTTGTGGCTCATCGATTATGGTAAGAAAAAGTGTCGTTGAAGATGTTGGTGGATACAACGAATTTTTTCTTGGTTGCCCTGCCGAAGATTACGATTGGATCAGGCGAATGGCAAATAAATACAAGTGCGCCAATATTCCAGAGTGCCTTTACTACTATCGTTTCTCAATTGACTCGTTGACGAGGAATGTGAGTTACAGTATTAAAGCTCAATCTGCGGCGGAACTTGCGTTGTTCTTTGATCAGCAGCGTGCGAAGTATCAGGGAAAAGACGCGTTGTCAGATCCACAGTATCAGCCAGAATTAGAGACCTTTTTAGCCACTAAGCAGGCTGAATTTGATAAAAATCCTGAACAGCTAGCACAGCGGATTGCAATTAATGAAGCAATTCACGGTAAGCTAAAAAATGTCATGTTGGCTTTATGTCGGTTAATTAAATTGAGCCCGATTAGAGGTTTATTATTTTCAATGTTGACGTTAGCCGTTTTTATCATACCAAATGATATTTTACTGGTGCTAAAAGCACGTTTCAAAAATGCGGATAAATAGATTTTAACAGTTAAACACAAACAGAATTCTGAGGAACTATATGTTTAATCAACCTCAATTGCCCAAGTTATCCGTGATCGGATTAGGTTATGTAGGTCTGCCATTAGCAGTAGAGTTTGGCAAGCTTTACGATGTGGTAGGCTTCGATATTAATAGTAACAGAGTAGCGCAGCTAAAATCAGGCTTTGATAATACATTAGAAGTAAATCAAGAGCAGCTAGGTAAAGCGAGTAAGTTAAAATTCTCTTGTGATGAAGGCGACTTAAGTGGCAGTAATATATACATCGTAACAGTGCCTACACCAATAGATGATACTCATGCACCAGATTTAACCCCTTTGCGTAAAGCTTCTGAGCTAGTTGGGCGACATATTTCAAAAGGGGATACTGTCATTTTTGAGAGCACGGTATACCCAGGTGCAACTGAAGAAGTGTGTATCCCAATTATTGAGAAAGTTTCTAACTTAAAGTTTAACGAAGGTTTTTTTGCGGGCTACTCACCCGAGCGAATTAATCCAGGTGATAAGGTCAATACACTGACTAAAATCATTAAAATTACTTCAGGTTCAACACCTGAAGTTGCTAACTTTGTTGACGATATATATCAACAGATTATTAGCGCTGGTACCTATAAGGCTTCATCAATTAAAGTAGCTGAGGCTGCTAAAGTGATAGAAAATACGCAACGAGACCTAAATATTGCAGTTATTAATGAGTTTGCAAAAATATTTAACCGTTTGCATATTGATACAGAAGAAGTGTTGAACGCGGCAGGTACAAAATGGAATTTCTTGAAGTTCAAGCCTGGCTTGGTAGGCGGGCATTGTATTAGTGTTGATCCGTACTATTTAACTTATAAAGCAGAAGAAGTGGGGTATCGTCCCGAGGTCATTCTAGCCGGCCGTCGTATCAATGATGGCATGGGTGAATATGTAGCAACGCAATTAGTAAAAAAGCTATCGAGCCGTAAAATTCATATCGATGAAGCAAAAATATTGGTCTTGGGATTCACCTTTAAGGGGGATTGTCCAGATGTGCGAAATACGAAAATAATAGACGTTGTTCGCGAGCTGAAAGATTTTAATATGTCAGTAGATGTATATGATAGCTGGGCCAGCGTAGATGAGGTGCAAAACGAATATGGTTTAGCGCTAACAGATAAAATTCAAACTGGTCAATATGACGGTATTGTATTGGCTGTCGATCATGATGAATTTAAACAGTGGGGCGTTGATAAAATACGCTCATTTGGTAAGAATGAACACGTGTTATATGACGTTAAACATGTGTTAAACCCACAAGATGCAGATATAAGGTTGTAACGATAAATGGATAAGGTAAAAAATTTCGCCTTAATTGGCGCTGCTGGTTACATTGCACCTCGTCACATGAAAGCAATTAAGGAAACGGGAAATCACCTGGTTGCGGCAATGGATAAAAATGACTCGGTTGGTATTATCGATAGCTTTTTCCCTGAGGCTGATTTTTTTGTAGAATATGAACGATTTGACAGACATATTGATTTGTTAAAGCGAAAGGGTGAAAAGATTGATTATGTTGCAATCGCTTCACCTAATTATTTACATGACTCTCATATCAGGTTTGCACTAAAAAATGGTGCTGATGCTATTTGTGAAAAGCCTTTGGTTTTAAATCCTCACAATATAGATGCTTTAAAAGAAGTGGAACAAGAAACGGGCAACAAAGTCTATAATATTCTTCAGCTAAGGCTACACCCAAGTATAATTTCTTTAAAAGAAAAGGTAGCAAAAGAATTACTACGAACTCCGGATAAGATATTTGAAATTGATCTGAGTTACCTTACCAGTCGGGGGCATTGGTACTTCACTTCATGGAAGGGGGACGACTCAAAATCAGGTGGCATCGCAACCAATATAGGTGTGCACTTTTATGATATGCTTTCATGGATTTTCGGGTCGGTAAAGAAAAGTGAAGTGTATGTTAGAGAAGAGAATGTATCTGCTGGCTATTTAGAGTTAGAAAATGCCAGAGTGAAGTGGTTCTTATCTGTTGATAGCAGTTATTTACCTGAGCATATCGTGGCATCAGGTCAGCGTACTTATCGCTCTATAACAGTTGATGGTGATGAAATTGAGTTTTCAGGAGGGTTTACGGATCTTCACACTGCAAGCTATCAACATATCTTAGAAGGCAAAGGCTTTGGATTGGAAGAAGCTCGATCTAGCATAGAGATTGTTAGTAAAATTCGGACATGTGAAGTAATTAAACCTTCAGCAGAAACTAAACACCCCTTTATAAGAGTATGAGTATGAGCTATCAAAAGCATGATAGTGCAATTGTAGATGAAGGTGCCTTGATTGGCGATGGTTCCCGTATATGGCATTTCGCTCATGTGTGCTCTGGCGCAAAAATAGGTAAAGGCTGCTCTTTAGGTCAAAATGTATTCGTTGGCAACAAAGTGACGATTGGCGACAATGTTAAAGTGCAAAATAACGTATCTGTATACGATAATGTGCATCTTGAAAGTGACGTGTTTTGTGGGCCTAGCATGGTTTTTACTAATGTTTACAACCCTCGTTCTTTTATTGAAAGAAAAACAGAATATAAAGATACCTTGGTTAAAAAAGGGGCTACGCTTGGTGCAAATTGCACCATAGTTTGTGGTGTTACGATAGGAGAATATGCACTTGTTGGTGCAGGCGCCGTCGTGAACAAAGATGTAATACCCTTTGCATTAGTAGTGGGGGTGCCCGCTAAACAGATTGGTTGGATCAGCAAATATGGTGAGCAATTAGACTTGCCATTAACTGGATGTGGTTCGGTAATTTGTCCATATACACAAGATGAATACCGGTTGGAAAACAACCAGTTGACTTTGATTAGCGAATAACGGTGGTGTGATGCAATTTATTGACTTAGCTGCTCAGTATCAGCATTTAAAAATAAAAATAGATAAACGTATACAAACTGTTTTGGAACATGGTCAATATATCATGGGTCCAGAAGTACAAGAGTTTGAGCAAAAACTTGCCGAGTATGTTGGTGTTAAGCATGCAATTACATGTGCAAATGGGACCGATGCCCTTACTTTATCACTAATGGCACTAGGAATTGGCAAAGGAGATGCGGTTTTTTGTCCAACGTTTACTTTTTTTGCGACTGCTGAAACTGTTTCATTTGAAGGTGCTACACCTATATTTGTTGATTCGAACCCTGATACTTTTAATATTTGTCCAGATGATTTAGAAAAGCGTATTGTTGACGTGCTTGCCGAAGGTAGTTTGCAACCAAAAGCGATTATTGCAGTTGATTTATTTGGTTTACCTGCGAATTACCCCGCTCTTGAAGCACTTGCAGAGAAATATAATCTCAAGTTAATAGAAGATGCAGCGCAAGGTTTTGGTGGGCATATTAATGGCCAAAAAGCAGGCTCTTTTGGTGATATTGCGACTACAAGCTTTTTTCCAGCTAAGCCTTTAGGCTGCTATGGTGATGGTGGTGCTATTTTTACTGATTGTGATGAGTATGCAGAATTAATCAAATCGTATCGTGTACACGGGAAAGGGAAAGATAAATACGATAATGTACGCATTGGCATGAATAGTCGCCTTGATACGATTCAAGCAGCTATTTTATTAGAAAAGCTAGCTGAATTTCCTGTTGAATTAGAAAATCGTAATGACGCAGCCAATAGATATACTCTGCAGTTGAAAAATACATTTAAAACCCCTGTTGTGCCAGATGGGTATGGCAGTTCATGGGCACAATACACGTTGCAAAGTGATGAGCGCGTGCGTGCAATGGCTGATTATAAAGCACAAGGTATTCCTACCGTGATTTATTATGGTAGGTGCATGCATGAACAAACTGCATTTGTTGATCTTGGATATCAAGCTGGTGACTTTCCTATAGCCGAAAAACTTGCGCGATCAGTATTTAGTTTACCCATGCACGGTTACCTGTGATTGTTAGTTTAATAGCAGTGAAATTAGGGAATGGCTTGTAAGTAGTATGGATATTTCGGTTGTTATTCCACTTTATAATAAAGCAAGCTATGTTGTTCGTGCAATAGAGTCTGTTATGCAACAAACAGTACCTGTTAAGGAGGTAATTGTTGTTGATGATGGTTCTTGTGATGGTAGTGCAGACATTGTTGAGGCACTTGATTATAAAAATTTAGTGATCCATCGGCAAAGTAATCAAGGTGTATCATGTGCTCGTAATGTAGGGGTGTCCTTAGCAAGTAGTGAGTTTGTTGCTTTTTTAGATGCGGATGACTTTTGGCAGCAAAACTTTATTGAGTCAATTTGTTGTTTGCATCAACTCTATCCTGCGGCTAAATTACTTTGTACTGGGTATGAATTTGGCACGTTAGATGGTAATAGAAATGCCGTAAACTCAAAGCTCGATGCAGCTCATGGGCTAATAAAAGACTATTTTCAAGCGTGTTGCAATGAAGACTTACCTATCACCGCATCCTCGGTTTGTTTAGATAAACACTGTCTTATTAGTATGGGGGGTTTTCCAGAGTCATTGACATTAGGAGAAGATCAGGTTGTCTGGGCTTCTATTGCATGCAAATGGCCAATAGCTTATATGCAAAATAGCTGCGTAGTATACGATTTGCAAGCCTCAGAAAGTGCCTCTGAGCGGATTGATTACCAGAGTCCATCACCACATCTAATGACTTTTGAGCAATTAGAGCTACAAGGTGCTGTACCAGAAAAAATGCTTAAAAGTTTGCACTATTTACAGCATTTAACAGTGATGAGTAGTATAAAAAGTAATTTGATTCATGGCCGTAAACGTCAGGCTGCTAAGTTATTGTTTACTCATCCAATGTTAAGATGGGATCTATATCGGCTCTCTGCAGTTCTGCTATTATTGCTGCCTGTTTCTTTAAATGTTTGGCTACTAAAAAAAGCCAAATCGCGTAGAGCGAAGAGTATATAAATGATTAGGCAGCAATATTTTATCCTTTTTATTGTGCTAGCATTGGTGGGTTGTGTTTCTTACAACTCATATAATTTACTCCCTGTAAATGCTATTTTTGAACTTTTGATAGTTGCATCTTTGCTTTTTGTGGCAAAGCGTATGGAACCTCGGGCTTGGTATATTTTTTCGCTTTGTGCTGGATATTTTGGCGTTTGTTTAGTATTAGCACTTTCTAGAGGTACACACCCAGTAGATTTTCTTTTTGCTTATAAAACCTATTTTTATTTAGCTATATTGTGCTTTTTTTCAGGGAAAATATTGTTTACATCTGAAATGCTTAAGCTACTTTGGCGAGCAATGTTGATGTTGTTTTTCATTAAGTATGTAGCATGGTTAGTTCTAAGTGCTGATGAACGACCGGGTATATTTACCGAGAATAATTTTGAAATTATGTTCTTACTGTTGCTTGGTTGCGCTGTGTGGAGCCTTAAGAGCCGGCTTTCTATTAATGAGTGGGCTATGTTAGCGGTTGTAATATTTTTATCGGGTTCACGCTCTGGTGTTATTTGCTTTTTAGCAATGCTAGTTCTGCTATATATTAAAGAAATGACTTGGAAAACTGTTATACAGATAACACTAGTTGGTTTGGCAGGGCTTGGTGTAGTGGCGATATTTATTGCTCGACTAGCTGGTGGTAGTGTAGAGGATATTGATCGGGTTGTATTCTTTCAAGTGTTTTTAAGTGCCATCTCTGATTGGCAGTGGTATGAATTTTTATTTGGTTCGCCTGCATTGACTGCTCTACCTACCGAGGCATGTGAACGTTTGGCGTTTTATAAAACGTTATTTAGTGCAAAAGACCCCTCTATTTGTTATTCAGTTATATTGCATTCCTACATCACTAGAGTCATATTTGACCATGGGTTTATTGGTTTATTATTCACTTTCTGGGCTATTAATGCCTTACTTAAAGCTAGCCTCGTTGAAATAAGAGTTAGACTAAGTGTGCTTGCTATTTTGTTTTTAAATGGTATTTCAGTTAGCTCAGTAAATAGCGTTTATGCAGCGCTTGGATTGATTATTGTATTAACTGGGCTATACCCAAAAAGGTTAGAGTTAGAGAAGAAGAGGTTTCATCTTTTAGACACAAATCGCAAATAGTATATTAGCAGCTTCACAGGCCTTACAGTGCATTATTTATGCTATTTAAATTGCGGAGGCTGTGATTATTTGTTATGAGTATAAAGGGAATAATATGAAAGTTACTGTAGTGGGTACTGGTTATGTTGGCCTTTCAAATGCAGTATTGCTTGCTCAATATAATGAAGTGATTGCTCTCGATATTCTTGATGATAGAGTCAAATTGATAAATGATAAAATATCACCAATTGAAGATGTTGAAATAACTAGCTTTTTAAAAAAAGACGGGCTAAAGCTCTTAGCAACAACCTGTAAACTAAGTGCTTATAGTGGTGCAGAGTTTGTTATTATTGCCACCCCAACTGACTATGACCCCAATACAGGTTACTTCAACACTCAAACTGTAGAAACTGTGATAAGTGATGTATACAGGCATAATCCCGATGCTGTAATTGTTGTTAAGTCTACGGTTCCTGTGGGTTTTACAAAACAACTTTCTGAGCAGTTAGGTATTTCTAACATTATTTTTTCACCTGAATTTTTACGTGAGGGTAAGGCGCTTTACGATAATTTACACCCTTCTAGAATTATTGTGGGTGAGCGATCTGAAAGGGCGCAATTATTTGCAGAGTTATTACAGCAGGGGGCGATAAAAAAAGATATTGAAGTGCTTTTTACTGACTCAACAGAAGCTGAAGCAATAAAGTTGTTTTCCAATACCTACTTGGCTATGAGAGTTGCATACTTTAATGAACTAGATAGCTATGCAGAATCTCATGGTTTGAATACAAAGCAGATCATAGAAGGGGTATGCCTTGACCCTAGAGTTGGAGATCATTATAACAACCCTTCTTTTGGTTATGGCGGTTATTGCTTACCAAAAGACACGCAACAACTTTTAGCAAATTATCAAAATGTACCTAATAACATTATTCAAGCTATTGTTGATGCAAATACAACTAGAAAAGACTTTATTGCTGAGTCAATTTTAAAAAAGCAGCCAAAGGTGGTTGGTATATATAGGCTGATAATGAAAGCTGGGTCAGATAATTTTAGAGCTTCATCTATTCAAGGTGTGATGAAACGCATCAAAGCCAAAGGTATCGAAGTTGTTGTATATGAGCCGGTGTTAACTGACAAGTTGTTTTTTAATTCGCAAGTGATATCTGATTTTGAAGTGTTTAAACAGATGAGTGATGTAATCGTCTCAAACCGCATGGTTGAGGAATTAAGCGATGTTAAAGATAAAGTATACACTCGTGATCTGTTCGGTTGTGATTAGCTTTTTTAAACTGAGGTTTTATTCGCTATAGGCTAGCTTATACCCGTGGTTTAGTATTGGTTTTGTACCTTATTTGGTCGCTTAAATGCAATGGTGTTACTAGCACTAGACTCATCGTTATATATACGTATAATCTGTTGCGTTTAAGCTCAAATAAGAAAATGGACTGTTCAAATGAAGCGTTGGTATTTAGTTTACTGTAAACCAAAACAAGAAAGCAGAGCATTAGCCAACCTAACACAGCAAGGGGTCGAAGCGTTTTTCCCAACATTGAAGCGACGTAAAACTGCCGCATCGCGAGCTGTAACACAGCCTTTGTTCCCCAGATATATATTTGTTCATCTAGATTCATATTCTATACACTTTTCTGCAATAAAATACACGAGAGGGGTTGTTGACTTTGTTCGCTTTGGAGAGCGCATTCAAGAAGTGCCTGAACCGATAATTCAATCTCTTCGTGAAAATGACATGGCAACGGATTTATGTGAGTTTGCACTTGGAGACAAAGTTATGCTTACTGATGGCTGCTATAAAAATATAACCGCAATCTACCAACAAGCAGATGGTGAAACGAGAAGTATTTTACTTATTAAGCTTTTAAGCCAAGAAGTGCAGATTGTTACTGAGAATAGTGTTTTTAAAAAGCAAGCTTAATTTGGCTAACTAGAAATTTACATACGTTAGTAGCTTAAAAAATAACTTTAACTAAAAAATAGCAAATAAAACAGCATTTAGGAGCTGCAACCTAAGGGCGGAAGCGTGCCTAAATTGAGTTCAAACAACTTTGTTTAGACCTCTACTGACAGATTGCTTGCCTAAATCAGTGATTGTTATCTTGAACTTGAGGTTGTCATTCTAAACTTGTTTCTACGTCTATATATGCTCATCGCTATATTGTAAAATATGAGCTTATTAATAAACTTAATTTAAATGAGTACATGTTTAAAGAACGACTTTTTGTTCTAGCAGTGCCTTTGGGCTGAAGTGTTCGCTACTTGCGATTAACTAGCCCACGTGCTTTAATTGAGCCAATTAAATCAGTTGCTAATAAATAAAAAGCAATAAAAAGAATAGATTATAATTTTTGGGAAAATACAATGGCGTTACGCTGTAAAACTATCATTGCTAGTAGCCTTTTATTAGTAATGAGTGGCTGCACACTTGTTCCTGGTGGTCACTTTGAAGGGATTGGCTCGGGACAACAAACCGCTAATCTAGAAAGAGATTTAGAAAAAGTAAACATCCACATTATCGACTCTCAATTAGTCCAAGAGCATAAAATAAAACGTGCAGAAGAGCTTGAACGTTCAGCGCTTAAGGGCATTGATCTCTCAGACTATGAGTATCGCTTAGGCGTGGGAGATGTGATAACCATTGGAGTGTGGGACCACCCTGAGTTGACAATTCCTGCCGCAGTGCAACGAACCGCTGAGTTTGATGGTTTCCGCGTGCAAGCAGATGGCACTATTACTTATGCGTATGCACCAAAAGTACCTGCAGCGGGTCGAACTGTGACAGAGCTTAGAGATGAGTTGGCTAAAAGATTAAGTCGAGTTATTGAAGACCCTCAAGTTGATGTAAAAGTAGTTGGCTTTAAGAGCCAAAAAGCTTATGTAACTGGTGAAGTAACTAAACCAGGTGTATACCCTATCACTGAAACGCCTGTCACTCTCATTGACGCCATTAATCAGGCGGGCGGTTTGACGGAAAGTGCAGATTGGGAAACAGTCACTTTTACCCGTGGTCAAAAAACAGAAGTTATTCAGCTTGATGATTTTTACTCACAAGGCGATATATCACAAAACCGTTTGTTACAACATGGGGATATTGTTCACATCAGCCGCAACGATAAACGTAATGTATATGTGCTTGGCGATGTAATTAAAGCAGGTAAAGTAGACGTTAATCGTTATGGTTTGAGCCTTGCTGAGGCACTGACTGATGCAGGCGGTTTTAACGAACGAACCGCTGATGCGAACGGCGTTTTTGTATTACGCAAACGTGATTTTCAAAAAGACGGTGTACTGGCAGATGTATACCAATTGCATGCCAAAAATGTAGCCTCATTGGTACTTGCAGAGCAGTTTGAGTTGCAGGCGCAAGATATTGTTTATGTGACTAGTGCGCCATTGGCCCGTTGGAACAAAGTCATTAGTTTATTATTGCCCTCACTTTCAACTGTGGATGCAATTCAAGATATCGAAAATCAATAGTGTGATCACTCATGTTTGATAGTGTAATAATGGTTTGTGCGGGTAATATTTGCCGCAGCCCAACTGCAGAGTATGTGTTAAAAAGCAAACTTTCGGGCAAAAATATTCAAGTGTCATCGGCAGGTTTAACTGCTTTGGAAGGTAAACCTGCAGATGCAATGGCACAGCAACTGACTAAAGCACAAGATATCGATATGAGCCCCCACCAAGGCCGCCAACTAAATGGTACCCTGATTGCACAAAATAGCTTAATTCTGGTCATGGAGCAAAGGCACCTAGATGACCTATGTAGCCGCTACCCACAAGCTCGCGGAAAAACCTTTTTGCTCGGTAAGTGGATTGGAGATAAAGAAATCCCAGACCCATATCGCCAGTCAAAAGAAGCATTTGAGCACGTGTACGAGCTTATCGACAGCGCCTGTGGCGCTTGGCAAAAGTATTTATAAGGAATTGCGAGTATATGAATGCGCAGCCAAATTTAATTTCTCCACAAAAAACGCAAAAAGAAGACGCTCAAGAAATCGACTTGATGGCGCTTTTTGGAGCATTACTTGATAAAAAATGGTTCATTTTAAGTGTAACGGCTTTATTTATGTTACTAGGTATAGCGTATGCGATATTTAGTACGCCAATTTACCAAGCAACCGCTATGGTACAAGTAGAAGAAAAGGGTGGCTCGGTTCCAGGTTTTGATGACATGTCTGGCATGTTTGAAAGCACCTCTGCGGCGGTAACAGAAATTGAGCTACTTAAATCAAGAAGCGTGATTGGAGAGGCGGTTGACTCGCTGAACTTAGATATAGTTGTTGAACCAAAGTTATTTCCACTATTTGGAAACAGACACTACCGAACATTTACGGCTCATAGTGAAGGTCAAGTGGCGACCCCCAGTTTTGGCGCACATTCATACGCTTGGGGTGGTGAACAGGTTGAGATCCACCGTTTCAGAGTACCTAAAAGTGCCATTGGTGTTGAGTTTACTTTAGTAGCAAAATCAGGTGGTGGCTTTTCATTAGTCAATGGCAATGGTGAAAACGTGCTATCCGGTAAGGTAGGTGAAGACGTTAAAACAGGTCAATTTGAGCTAACAATCAAAACGTTAATAGCACGCCCTGAAACTGAATTTTCAATCATTAAACGCAATCGGTTGCAAACTATTCTTGACTTGCAAGGCGCAATATCAGCGTCTGAAAAAGGTAAAGATTCGGGTATTATCAATCTTGCCTTACAAGATAAAGGCCCAGCATATGCTGAGAAGGTTCTTGATAAGGTGGCGAGCATTTATGTTCGCAGAAATGTAGAGCGTAATAGTGCAGAAGCACAGCAGTCTTTAGAGTTTTTAGAGGTGCAACTGCCTGATGTTAAACGTAACCTTGAAAGAGCGGAAAAAGCGTTTAATGAATATCAAATACGTCAAGAGTCAATTGATATTAGTTTAGAAACACAAGCTGTATTAGAGCAGATAGTAATATTAGAAACTAAGTTGCAAGAGCTGGACTTAAAACGTTTAGAGCTTGGGCGTAAATTTAAACGTGAACACCCTGCATACCGAGGTGTTGTTGAGCAAATTGAGACAGTTAAACGCCAACGCAATGACTTGGCTGGTGAAGTGCAAGGGCTACCGGAAACACAGCGTGAATTACTACGTTTAAGGCGTGATGTAGAGGTAAATAACGAAATATATACGCTTCTACTAGCTAAAACACAAGAGCTAGATATTGTGCGTGCAGGCACGGTAGGTAATGTGCGTATAGTTGATTACGCAGAGGTAAATACTACCCAGCCTGTTAAGCCAAAAAAAGCACTGATTGTAGTAATGGCCACAATGCTTGGTGGCATGTTGGCAGTTGCAATTGTGCTAGTACAAAAAGCGCTACATAAAGGCATTGAAGACCCTGGTGAGATTGAAGCATTAGGTATGCCTGTTTATGCCAGCGTGCCATTTTCTGATTATCAAGTAAAGCTCACTGGTTTTGCCAAAGCTCGTAAAGGCAAAACCGCAAAAGCAAAATCAATACTCGCAATAGACAACCCAGCAGACCTCTCTGTAGAGGCGCTTAGAAGCCTGCGTACAAGCCTTCATTTTGCCATGCTAGAGGCTAAAAATAACGTTATAGCAATATCTGGTCCAAGCCCTGGTGTAGGTAAATCATTTATTACGGTAAACCTTGCAACTGTTTTAGCGCAAAGCGGGAAGAAAGTACTTGTTATAGACGGCGATATGCGTAAAGGTTATTTGCAAACTCAGTTCGGCATGAACTGGGACAGTGGCTTAAGTGACTACCTTTCGGGGCGACTAAACCTAGCTGATACTATCAAACATACACAAGTTGATAGTTTAGATATCATGACCCGAGGCCAAATACCACCAAACCCTTCAGAATTATTAATGCATGAAAACTTTAGCAAACTAATTAGTGAAGTAAGTGGAATCTATGATTTAGTGATAATTGATACTCCTCCAATCTTAGCGGTAACAGACCCTGCTATTGTAGGTGCGCATGCAGGAACAACATTACTAGTAACCCGTTTTGGTCAAAACCATGCAAAAGAGCTAGAAATTACACGAAATCGTTTTGAGCAAAATGGTATTGATGTAAAAGGGGTGGTATTCAACGGAGTTGTTCGTAAATCAACCAACGCCTATGGTTACTACGGCTACTACAACTACGAGTACAAATCAGATAAAGCATAACAGGTTATGTCGCTGCAACCCGTAGCTGCGACTTTACGTTACAACTCGCAGCAGCGACTTTATGTCGCGACCCGTACCACCGGCTTTACGCTACGACTCGTAGCAGCGACTTTACGTCGCGACCCGTAGCAAAAAACTAAAATTGCAGCCAAATATAAAACGACAAGAGCGGTCGCACATATTCCTTAATTTTCTTCTAAAGAAATCAAAATTAAACATTCACCAAGCGAGATGTATATGGATTTAAATAAAGTAAAAATTGGTGTTATAGGGTTAGGCTACGTAGGCCTTCCTCTAGCGGTAGAATTTGGAAAAAAATATGCAACACTCGGTTTTGACATTAATCAAAACCGAGTAGATGAATTGCTAGCAGGGCATGACTCAACGCTAGAAGTAAGTGATGAAGAGCTAAAAGAAACACCACACTTGCAATACTCTTATAACTTAGGCGATCTTAAAGCCTGCAATCTATACATCGTAACTGTGCCTACCCCAATAGATAAGCACAAACAGCCTGATTTAACACCATTAATTAAAGCCAGTGAAATGCTAGGGAAGGTCGTTGACAAGGGCGATATCATCGTTTATGAGTCTACGGTATATCCTGGTGCAACAGAAGAAGCATGTTTACCTATTGTAGAGCAAGTTTCTGGTCTTAAGTTTAATCAAGACTTTTTTGCTGGGTACTCACCTGAGCGAATTAACCCGGGTGATAAAGAGCACAGAGTAATCAATATTTTAAAAGTAACTAGTGGTTCAACACCTGAAATTGCTGAGTTTGTTGATCAATTGTATAAGTCAATTATTACAGCAGGCACACATAAAGCGAGCTCAATTAAAGTTGCAGAGGCGGCCAAGGTAATAGAAAACACTCAACGTGATGTAAATATTGCTTTGATAAACGAGCTATCTATTATTTTTAATAAACTCAATATTGACACTCTTGAAGTACTTGAAGCGGCAGGTACTAAGTGGAACTTTTTACCATTCCGCCCAGGTTTAGTGGGTGGACACTGCATTGGCGTTGACCCATATTATTTAACCCATAAAGCACAAAGTGTTGGTTATCATCCTGAGATGATCTTGGCCGGTCGTCGTCTAAATGATGGTATGGGTAAACATGTGGTATCTGAGCTAGTCAAAAAAATGCTGAAAAGACGCATTCAGGTAGAAGGTGCAAATGTTTTGGTGATGGGATTAACCTTTAAGGAAAACTGCCCAGATCTTAGAAATACCAAAGTAGTGGATATTATTGCAGAGCTTAGTGAATACAATATCAACGTAGATATTGTAGACCCTTGGTGTTCAAATGAAGAAGCACAAAATGAATATGGCCTCTCATTGACAGCTGAGCACAAGCAAGGCCACTATGACGCAATTATTCTCGCTGTAGGTCACAATGAGTTTAAAGAGCTTGGTGCTGAGGAAATCAAAAAGCTAGGCAAGAAAGAGCATGTATTATACGACTTAAAATATGTCCTACCAAAACAAGCCGTGGATATGCGCCTATAAAAAAGCGTACCTTAGCCGAGAAAATGGCTCTGTTAAGAACCCTTTTTAATTTTTTGAACTAAAAACCTGAAGAGTTTCTCATGTCTCGTTACGAAGAAGTTAAAGTTGAACTACAAAACAATCCAAAAATCTGGCTAGTCACTGGTGTGGCTGGCTTTATAGGTTCCAATCTACTTGAAACGCTATTAAAGCTAGACCAGAAAGTAATAGGACTAGATAATTTTGCCACGGGCCACAAGCATAATTTAGATGAAGTACAAAGCCTAGTGACTGCAGAGCAGTGGCAGCGGTTTACTTTTATTGAACGTGACATTAGAGATTATGCCACTTGTGAAGCTGCTGTAAGTAACGTTGATTACGTTTTACACCAAGCAGCACTGGGTTCAGTACCCAGATCGATCGCAGATCCAATAACCAGCAACGCTGCCAATATCACGGGCTTTTTGAATATGCTCCAAGCTGCGAAAGAAGCCAACGTGGAAAGTTTTACCTATGCAGCAAGCAGCTCGACTTACGGTGATCATCCAGCTTTACCTAAAGTGGAAGAGAACATAGGTAATCCACTATCGCCTTATGCTGTAACTAAATATGTAAACGAACTTTACGCAGGTGTTTACGCTAGAACCTACGGCTTTAAACCAATTGGCTTACGTTATTTTAATGTATTTGGTCAACGACAGGATCCTAATGGCGCTTACGCAGCGGTTATTCCTAAATGGACTGCGGCCATGATAAAAGGGGAAGATGTTTACATTAATGGCGATGGTGAAACTAGCCGTGATTTTTGCTTTATTGAAAACACAGTACAAATGAATATTCTCGCAGCTACTGCATCTGATGAAGCTAAAGATAATGTTTATAATGTAGCTGTCGGTGACAGAACGACGCTTAATGATTTATATAAATCAATACAGTCTGCACTTAAAGAGTGTGATATAGAGCATACCCAAGAGCCAATTTACCGTGATTTTAGAGCTGGGGATGTTCGCCATTCTCAAGCTGATATAAATAAAGCGGTTAATAATTTAGGTTACGCACCGGAATATAGAATATTACATGGTATCAAAAAGGCAATGCCGTGGTACCTCGAATTTTTGGGTGAACAATAGAATGAAAATTTTGGTAACTGGAGGTGCTGGGTTTATTGGCTCTGCGGTCGTCCGCTATATAATCAATAATACGTCCTATTCAGTGATAAATCTTGATAAGTTAACATATGCGGGAAATTTGAAATCGCTTGAGAGTATCGCTGATAGTGGCCGCTATACATTTGAACAAGTAGACATTTGTGATGCACTCGAATTAAAGCGTGTATTTGAGCAATATAAACCTAATATAGTGATGCACTTGGCTGCTGAAAGCCATGTGGATCGTTCAATTGACGGTCCTGGTGAGTTTATAAAAACTAATATTGTAGGCACATACACTCTGCTGGAACAAGCTAGGCGCTATTGGTCTCAACTTGAAGCTGATGAGAAAGTGCTGTTTAAATTTCACCATATCTCTACAGATGAAGTCTATGGTGATTTGCCACATCCGGACGAACAGCAAGCGGATGAACCACTTCCACTTTTTACTGAAGAAACAGCTTACAACCCAAGTAGTCCATATTCTGCGAGTAAAGCTAGCTCTGATCACTTAGTAAGAGCTTGGGCTCGTACATACAACTTACCAACTGTAATTACTAATTGCTCAAATAACTATGGACCTTTTCACTTTCCAGAAAAACTGATTCCACTTGTTATCTTAAATGCTATTGCAGGTAAGCAATTACCAGTGTACGGGAGAGGAAATCAAATTAGAGATTGGTTATACGTAGAAGACCATGCTGAAGCTTTAGTTTTAGTTGCAACTGAAGGTAAGGCTGGCAGTACGTATAATATTGGTGGCCATAATGAAAAGCAGAACATTGAGGTTGTTGAAACTATCTGCAAATTATTAGATGAAGTAATGCCGAAACAAACTAGCTTTAGTGAGCAAATTATCTTTGTGCAAGATAGGCCTGGGCATGATATGCGTTATGCAATCGATGCAAGTAAAATTGAGCTGGAACTAAACTGGAAGCCCAAAGAAACATTTGAGACTGGCCTTCGTAAAACAGTAGAATGGTATTTAAATAATGAAAATTGGTGTCAAGATGTTTTGTCAGGAAATTACCAGTTAGAGAGATTGGGAGCAGGTGATAAATAATGAAAGGAATTATATTAGCAGGAGGATCTGGGACACGCTTGTATCCAATCACCAAAGGAGTATCAAAACAACTTTTGCCCGTTTATGACAAGCCTATGATTTACTATCCAATTTCAGTACTAATGTTGGCTGGAATTAGAGAGATATTGATAATTACAACACCTGAAGACCGAGCTTCGTTTGAGCGTTTATTAGGTAACGGTAGTGATTTTGGAGTGTCATTACAGTTCGCTGAGCAGCCAAACCCAGATGGCCTCGCACAAGCTTTTATTATAGGTGAACAGTTCATTGCAAAGGATGATGTTTGCTTGGTTCTCGGTGACAATATCTTTTATGGTCAGGGCTTTACACCCAAATTAAAACAAGCAGTCGAACGAGCCAACAATGGGGAAGGTGCGACAGTTTTTGGGTACCAAGTAAAGGATCCGGAGCGGTTTGGAGTTGTTGAGTTTGATGATAATCAAAAAGCTATTTCGATAGAAGAAAAGCCGAATAAACCAAAGAGCCATTATGCGGTTACGGGTCTTTATTTCTATGATAATTCAGTTGTTGATATAGCTAAAAGAGTGCAGCCATCAGAGCGTGGTGAACTTGAAATTACCTGTGTAAACAATGCTTACTTACAAAAAGGAAAGCTTAATGTTGAACTCTTGGGGAGAGGCTTTGCGTGGTTAGATACCGGAACCCACGAAAGCTTACTTGAAGCAGCTCAATTTGTAGAAACAATAGAAAAAAGGCAAGGCTACAAAATTGCTTGTTTAGAGGAGATTGCATTCAATAAGCATTGGTTAACACTTGATGACATTGAAAAACTCGCAGAGCCGTTGCTAAAAAACGGTTATGGTCAGTATTTGATAGATTTAAAAAAAGAATAATTATGACTATAGCATTAAACAGTCCAGTTGCGCCGAATATAGCTCAGCTAACTAAGTATTTAGAGCAAGTTAATGAAAGTGGTCACTATACTAATTTTGGGCCTTTGCACCACGAATTAACTAGACGGTTAGAGGAGTATCTAGGAGTAAAAAATTTACTTCTTATCTCAAACGGCACTCTAGCTTTACAAGTAGCGTATAAAGTTCTTGGTATTACAAGCGCAATAACTACTCCATTTAGCTTTGTGGCGACTACCAGCTCATTACTTTGGCAAGGTGTCGAGTGCCAATTTTGTGATATAGACAGGAGTACTTATAATTTATCTCCAGCCAAAGTAAAGGAGAGGTTATTTAACAATTCAAATGTGAATGGAATTGTCGCGACACATGTCTATGGAAATCCATGTGATGTTGAAGAATTCGCTAATTTAGCAAGTAAGCATGATGTTAAGGTCGTTTATGATGCTGCGCATGCCTTTGGGATCAAGGTTGGCGAGCAGTCAATACTAAATTTTGGTGATGCGAGTATATTGAGTTTTCATGCAACTAAAGTTTTTCATACTGTTGAGGGGGGGGCAATTGTATTCAAGCGAACAGAAGATTATGAAAAAGCTAAGCAATTAATAAACTTTGCAATTTGTAACGGTGAAATTACAGATGTAGGTATAAATGCTAAGTTAAATGAATACCAGTGTGCCGTAGGTTTAACTATTTTAGATGATATGGACAATATAGTTACTCACAGAGCCGAGCTGTTTTCGCTGTATCAGGATAATTTGGCTGGTTTAGTAGGTTTCCCACAATGGCACTCGCTTGCTAATACTAATGGTGCTTATCTACCAATCTGTCTTAATAGTGAAGATGAGCTAGCGTCGGTGGCCGCAGAGCTAAGTAAAAATGGCATTCAATATAGGCCATACTTTAAGCCTTCATTAGACTCAGTTTTTCCGCAAGTTAAACACGGTAATTTGGAAGTATCACGAGACATTTCAAGTAGAGTTCTATGCCTGCCTTTGCACTTTAAGCTTACACGTGTAGATGTGCTGAAAGTTACATCAACAGTTAAAAAGGGTTTATTATGTCATGCGCAATAATGCAGCCTTATTTATTCCCTTATTTGGGGTATTACCAGCTTGTATATTCTGTGGGTAACTTTGTCTTTTATGATGATGTAAACTTTATTAAAAGGGGTTATATCAACAGAAATAATATTTTGGTTAATGGTAGGGCTCAAAGATTTACAATCCCAGTTCCGGGAGCGACTCAAAATGAAAAAATAAATACTTTTGAATTCTCGAGCGATGTAAGAAAAGTTCTTAAAACTATTCAGCAGTCATATAAAAAAGCACCATACTTTCAATCTGTCTATGTGCTTATTGAAGAAGTACTTACTTCACCTAATCGCTCCGTACCTTATATTTGCCAATTAAGTATACAAAAAGTTTTTGACTATTTAGGTTTGGATAGAAATTATTTTATTTCAAGCCAGTTAGATTATAAAAGAGAGATGTCTGCTGCTGATAAGTTGATTGCAATATCGAAAAAACTTGGATGTACACTTTATGTTAACAGCCCTGGTGGTATTGGGTTGTATCAAAAGGACTATTTTAAAGAGCGCGACATTGAGCTGTCATTCATAAAAATGACTGCGGGTGAATACGCTCAAAGTAGTAACGAGTTCGTACCTTACCTTTCTATGATTGATGTTCTAATGTGGAATAGCAAAGAGGAAGTAAAACAACTCCTAGACCAATACGAGCTATTTTAAAATGAAGATAGTTTTTATATGCTCCACCAATGGAAGTGTAATAAAAAGGGCACTCAGTACATCTTTATTAGCTAGTTATGATATTGAGTTTGTAAGTGATAGGATATGTGGGATCATAGAATTTTCAGAAGCTAATAAATTAAGTCATAAGGTATTATCCGCTCATACAGGAAGTGAATTTTCAAAACTTTTAGCTAGGGAGTACCCCGATGCAGGCGATATTTTATTTGTTTCGTTTTACACTCGCTTATTGAGTAACTCTTTCTTAAAAATTCACTCAGGAAAAGTTATTAATTTTCACCCTTCCATTCTACCAGCGTGTCCAGGTATGGATGGGTTCGGTGATACCTTGAGAAGTGGATCCTTATTTATTGGCTCCACAGTACACTTTATTGATGAAGGTATGGATACCGGAACTCCTATTTTACAAGCTGCTTTTCCAAGAAACATCCATTGTACTATAGCAGAGCTGAGGCATCGAGTTTTCCTTCAGCAAGTTATTAGCTTAGTTCAGGTCGTAGAGTGGTTTGCGTCACAGCGAATCATCCGCGGAGGGGAGTATGTTGAAAGTGCTACATATAAGGTGGGAGAGTTCTCACCAAACTTAGACCACAAGTATGGTGAGACCTATAACAATTGGATTAAGCAAATTTAGATTATGTCAACTTTAAAGCGAAATATCATAGCAAACTATGCCAGTCAGTTATATGTAACTGGTGTTGGAATTGTTATTCTGCCTTTATATGTAAACTATATGGGGGCTGAAGCGTATGGGTTGGTTGGTTTTTTTGCAATGCTCCAAGCATGGTTTACTCTACTTGATCTAGGTTTGACACCGACAATTTCAAGAGAGACTGCACGCTACAAGGGCGGCAGCATGTCAGCGCTGGAATTTAGGCGTTTATTCCGAGCCCTAAGTATGATATTTGCGGGGATCGCTATTATTGGGGCTGGAGGTTTATTACTATCCTCCAAATGGATTGCGAGCAATTGGTTAACTGTTGAGCTCCTCTCATTAGAAGAAGTAACGTTTGCTGTCCAGGTCATGGCGCTGAGTGTAGCACTGCGTTGGCTTTGTGGTTTATACCGTGGGGTTGTGACAGGTAGCGAAAAATTAGTATGGCTAAGCGTATTTAATGTATTTGTTGCTACAATGCGATTTATAGCAGTATTTTTCAGTATGTGGTTGTACGGATTTACGCCTAAAGTATTTTTTATTCACCAGATGATAGTCGCTTTTATTGAACTTTCGGGTGTTTGGTGTATGGCACAAAGGCTCATTCCAAGTATTAACTCGCAACGAGAGTTCATTGGCTGGTCTTTTGAACCTGTAGCTCCATTTTTAAAGTTTTCTTTAATGATCGCCTTCACCTCATCAATGTGGGTCTTAATTACTCAGACAGATAAACTCATTTTATCTGGTATTTTATCGCTTACAGAGTATGGTTACTTCACGCTAGCTGTTCTTGTTGCTAGCGGAATTATGGTGATTAGTGGGCCGATAAGCAATGCAATTATGCCTCGTATGTCAAGATTGCATGCTGAAGGTAAGCAAGAAG
The DNA here is from genome assembly GCF_945859825.1 of Pseudoalteromonas holothuriae. GTDB lineage: Bacteria > Pseudomonadota > Gammaproteobacteria > Enterobacterales > Alteromonadaceae > Pseudoalteromonas > Pseudoalteromonas holothuriae. The sequence goes on along the minus strand of NZ_CAMAPC010000005.1, from coordinate 251,023 downwards.
AGCTTGCTTCAGTTTACAGGAATGCTACCCAGTTAGTTAGCGTTATTGCTGGGTCAGCTGCAATAACGATTGCGTTGTGTGCAGAGTCTCTTTTGTTAATTTGGAGTGGTGATGAGCAGCTAGCTAAAAAGGTTGCTCCTATATTACGACTTTATGCAATTGGAAATGGAATGTTAGCACTTTCTGCGTTTCCATATTACTTACAATATGCTATCGGAAATTTACGTTACCACTTTGTTGGCAACTTCATTTTAGCATTAGTGCTATTACCTGCTATTAGTATTGCAGCAAGTTTGCATGGTGCTATTGGTGCTGGCTGGGTTTGGTTAAGTGTAAATATCTTTTATTTATTGTTTTGGGCTAGCTTTGTACATTACAAATTACTCCGCGGGTTGACTGTTCGCTGGATTTTATCCGACGTACTTTGCATTGTTATACCTGCGCTAATCCTTTCTTCAGCATATATTTTATTCTCCTTGGTTATGGAGCAAAAAAATAACACTATATTTAGCAATTTTCTATTTATTGTATTAACTGCAGTCTTTAGTTTTATAGGCTCTTTAAGTTTTAATCGGAAGTTTAGGGACTGGGGAGGGAAAGTGTTTAAGGTGGTAAATCGTTGATGGAGAATAATATTAAAGTTTCAGTTTGTATTGTAACTTATAATCAAATCCAATTTATCGAAAGCTGTTTGCTTAGTGTTGTTAATCAAAATTGTGACTTTAATTTTGAGATACTTGTTGGTGATGATTGTTCCACTGATGGGACTAGAGAGCGAATAATTGAGCTTGCTGAAAAATATCCAGAAATGATTAGACCAATACTTAGAACTTCTAATGTAGGCGTTGCCAAAAATATAGTTGAGCTATATAAATTAGCAAAAGGAGAGTATATTGCTCATCTTGATGGTGACGATCTTATGAGAGAAAATAAGCTGAAAATGCAAGTGGAAATACTGGAAAACAAAAGGGATGTATTTTATTGCACTCATGATATGGCTGTCATTGACGGTGATGGCGAAGTTATCCAGGAAAGCTATAGAGCTTGGCCACAAGGTGAATACGGTATAATTGATTTACTTTCTCAGTTACCATTTTTCGCTCATTCTTCTAAAGTTTTTCGAAATGTTGACGGTAGTGAATTTTGGGATAATTTATTTCATGTTGATTTGGTTGATATAGAAACTCATTTTGAACAAGTGAAAAAGGGTAATATATATCATATAGATTCCAAGCTGGGTTGTTATAGAGCTAAAATAGGAATTAGTGTGAAAAGTAAAAAAGTAAATCCTATACTCCCAAAAGCAACGCGTAAGATATTTACTAATTACTTGAAAGATAAACCATCAAAAAAAGTTAAAAAATTGTATGCAAAGGCTATTTTAGCCTATGCGTATCAGTCCGGTGTTCTTGGTGATAAGCTAATGGCTAAAGAGTATAGTGTTGAGTCTTTTAGGATTGGATATTATTCAAAAGTGCAACTGGTGTTTTTAACTCTATGTTTCTCTCCACTGTTACTCACATTGTTTATTAAAGTTATTAACAATATGAGAAGGAGGAAAAAGTGATTTTTCGTAGTTTTTTTTCTTTCTTATTTGTTTTTATAGCTCTCTTTGATCCGCAGATTCCATTTTTTTTAAATGGGGTTGGGCTTTCTATTTTTTTTGTTTTGCTTTTTTTGTTGAAAGTCACTGTTACGAAGTTTAAGTTTAGTCTTGATAGTGTGTTTTATATTGTGTCAATTTACTTCTTTGCGGTCTTTTTTTTCTCACTGCTTCGAGTGTTGGTGTTGGGGGATAATTTTGAATTTCTCTTATCAATACTTAGAGGTTGGTTGACCTTTGTTTCTTGTTATTTTGTTTATTATTTTTTCTTGGATAAAAATAAAGTTGTTTTCTTTCTTACGCTCTGCTTTGTTGTTAATTCTGTTATAAACTTTTCAGTGGCAAGTAATCCCGTACTGTTTCCAATGATTGAACTTTTTAAAGGTGAAAACTTAAGCTCTGAACTAGGTTATAACCCATTCCGAAACTCATACTTGTCGATGTCAGGATATTATACAATAGGTACTGCTTATGGCATTTTTTCGATGCTTTTAGGTTATACTTTGGTTAAAGAAAGAGCTTCCTTCACTCGTATGGCAGCATTTTTTACAGTTGGCTTTTCTGCAGTAATTGCAGCGAGAACAGCATCTTTAGCCGTTGTTGCTATTTTAGGTTACTTTTTATCTAAACGTCTTGTTTTTATAGTTTTTTCTCTACTCATGGTTTATGCCGGTATTTATTTGCTATCTGAAATAGACAGTTTGCAGGTTTATAAAAACTGGGTTCTTGAAGGGGGGGATAAAAGCTATATCATCGATGTGGTAGATGCTATATGGATAGATACTAGTGGTCTTAACCTGCTGTATGGAACAGGTTATGTTAATAATGGCCTTTTTGCATATACGGATTCAGGCTTTTTGAAAGAGCTTTTGTTTGGAGGTATCCCCTATTTACTTCTAAAGATATCTCTTCTTGGTATCATTTACTTTGTATTTAAGGTTGATAAAATCTTTTCTTTTTTGTTGCTTTTGGTTGTCTTGGTTTTTAATTTTAAAGGTCAGTTTATTTTTAATAGCTCTCATGGCATGGCTGTTTTTTATTTTATTGTTTTTTACTTTAAATCAATTTCTGAAGGTTTTGTGGGTAAGGGGTTTGATGATTATTCAAGTGATAACTAATTTTAGCGAATTAGGAGGTGCTGAGTCTGCGTTGATTAGAAACATAAATAGTAGTAAGGGTACACCTTTTAAAGTTATATCGCTGATGGCCAAAAATCCAGAAATGATTGAAAAGATAGAACACCCGAACTGTGAAGTTATAGCATTGGGGGCTCATAACGTTTTTTCCTTACTAGGAGCATCTTTAAAATTGGCTATTATCATTAAAAGAGAAACACCTATAAAGGTTTTCTCTTGGATGTATCATGCGAATGTTATTTCTGCACTTGCTAGGATTTTATCTCGAAGAGATATACCGTTAATTTGGGGGGTTAGACATTCCCTAGATGATTATCAAGGTGAAAAAAGAAGCACGAAAATAGCAATTCAGTTAGGGCGGTTTTTAAAGAATATTCCAGATAAAGTTGTCTATTGCTCTCAAAAAGCGCAGAAACAACACGAAAATTTTGGCTACAATTCTTACCAAAAGTCTGTTTATATACCCAATGGTTACTTTTTTTCGGAACTGAAACTTAGAGATTTTAAAGCCAAATCCTTAATTTTAGGGGCTGCTGGTAGATTCCATGAAGCAAAAGATTATTTGACGTTACTTAAGACTTTTAAAAGATTAAAATCTCAAAATCTCAATGTTGAGCTGCATATTTGCGGTCGTGGAATACATGGCCAAAACACAATTCTAATGGGTATGCTAAATAGTCTAGAGTTAAATTGTGATGATGTAATCTTACTTGGTGAATTGGACTCAATGGCTGCATTTTATAGTACTGTGGATATTTTCATACTTTCTTCAAAGACCGAAGGCTTCCCTAATGTACTAGCAGAAGCAGCATCTCATGGCTGTGCTGTTTTCTCTACAGACGTCGGTGATGCGCCGTACATAATCAATAATGATGATCATATAGCTCCAGTAAAAGATGACGAAAAGTTAGCTGATTGTATTACCAAGTTTATTTTACTTTCCCCTGATATTAAGAAAGAAAAGGTACTAAAAACAACTATGCATGTACGCAAAAACTTTTCAATTAAAACAATCGCAAAGTGTTTTTTAGAAGTATAAAGGGGATTTATGTGTGGGTTAGTTGGAGTTGTTAGTCCGAGTTCTTCTGATTTTTCAGCAGACAATTTACATAATATGCTCAGTAAAATAGAGCATAGAGGCCCGGATGATCATGGTGTTTGGGGGCAGGAAAACATTTTTCTGGGACATAGACGTTTATCAATTCACGATCTGAGTGCTGCTGGACACCAACCAATGCATAGCAACACTGGTCGTTTTACGCTTGTATTCAATGGTGAAATATATAATTTTGAAGAGGTACGAGCTCAGCTACCGCAGATTCAGTGGCGAGGCACTTCTGATACAGAAGTCATGTTACATGCCTTTGAAATTTGGGGAGTCGCAAAGTCATTAGACGTGTTTAATGGAATGTTTGCATTTGCTCTTTGGGATAATAAAGAACAGTGTTTGACTCTAGCCAGAGATAAATTTGGTGAAAAGCCTTTGTATTATGGGTTAATCAACAAACACTTGGTTTTTTCATCTGAGTTGACCAGCATCGAGGCTGAATTTGGCGAACACTTAACGATAAATAGAGATGCAATAGCTAAACAAGCTGCTGTTTCATATATTCCCGCCCCCCTGTCGGTTTACTGTGAAGTGAGTAAACTTATGCCAGGCAGTTTTATACAGTATAAATCAGGTGAATTAAAGGAAGAAAAGTATTACTGGTCTATCAGTGAGACGATTAAGAAAAGCCGGAAGAATCAATTCTTTGATGAAATTGAGGCAGTAAACAGCTTACATGACGAACTAAAAAAAGCGGTTAAGTTACGTATGGCTTCTGATGTACCGCTGGGAGCTTTTTTATCCGGCGGAGTTGACTCTAGCTTAGTCGTGTCGTTAATGCAGTCGCACTCAGATAAACCGATAAATACTTTTTCAATTGGTTTTGATGTGCCTGGTTATAATGAGGCTGAGTTTGCTAAGGCTGTGGCCAATCAACTAGGGACGGTTCATCATGAAAAGTATTTTTCTCCAGCGGATGTACTTGACCTCGTCCCAAGGTTAGGGGCTATATTTGATGAGCCTTTTTCAGATGCTTCTCAAATGCCTACTTTTTTAGTTAGTGCTATGGCAAAAGAAAAAGTAACCGTTGCGTTGAGTGGTGACGGTGGAGATGAGTTATTTAGTGGGTATAATAGATATACTGCTACTCCTGATATTTGGCGTAAAGTTTCAAAAATACCAGCAAGAAAAGCGATTGCACGTACCTTACAAGCGATGCCAGTTTCGGTACTAAATAAATTGTTTTTCTTCCTAAGTAAAAAAGCAGATAGCTATGGTAGAAAGGGGCAGGTTGGTTCTAAAATAAAAACACTTTCAACTTGGCTTGAAGCAAAAGATATAGAGGGTTTTTACAAGCAATCTATCACCCATTGGAAATCAAACGATGTATTGGTCGAAGGTGCTAATTATCCGTATTTACATGATTTTTTGTCAACCAATGACGTTGAATTTGATGAAATCGGTGAGTGGATGATGTACCTAGATTCAGTGACATATTTAGCTGGAGATATTTTAACTAAGGTAGATAGAACAGCTATGAATGTGAGTTTGGAGGGGAGGATACCTCTTTTGGACCCAAACGTTGTTGGTGCCGCTTGGAGAATGCCTCTTTCTATAAAGCAGAAAGGAAAAGTAGGGAAGTGGCCTTTGAAACAAATATTATATGAGTACTTACCTCGAGACATGATGGAGCGGCCAAAAATGGGGTTTGGTGTTCCTATACATGAGTGGCTTAGAGCGGAGTTAAAAGAGTGGGCTCAAGATTTATTATCATTTGAACGCTTAAAAGCTCAGGGTTTGTATAATCCTAGTCTGGTGCAAGAAGCGCTAATCAATCACCTTAGATACGAAGAAAATAACGCTGCCAAATTATGGGATATTCTTATGGTGCAAGCATGGTTAGATGCAGATGTAAAGAGAACAAGTAGATTGTAATGCAATATATTATGTTAATCGGTGCATTGCCGCGCTCTATTGTCAACTTTAGAGGTGAGCTAGTTAAGTCTTTAGTAAATAGTAATTTTAAAGTTACAGGCTTAGCAAATGGTTCAAGTACTTTAGAAGAAAAGGAAATAAAGAAATTAGGAATTGACTATATTGATTATCCAGTGAGTAGAAATGGCTTAAACCCTATCCAAGATCTAAATACTTTTCTTTTTTTTCGAAGAACTTTCCAAGCTGAAAACCCTAATATAATTTTAGCATATACAATAAAACCTATCATTTGGGGGGCGTTTGCTACGCGTTATATTCCTAATTGCCGCTTCTATGCTCTGGTTACAGGTTTAGGTTTCGCTTTCCAAAAGGGAAACAGGAAGAAAAATCTGTTAATGAAATTGGTTGTTTTTCTATATAAAGTTGCATTGAAGCGTTCAAGCAAGGTTATTTTTCAAAATCCAGATAATAAGAGGGTTTTTGTTGAACTGGGAATAGTTCCTGAAAATAAAACTGTAGTTGTTAATGGCTCTGGTGTTGATATCAAGCACTTTGATGTTAAGCCTTTACCTGGCTTCCCGAAGTTTTTACTTATTGCTCGTTTGTTGGGTGATAAAGGTATTCGTGAGTATATAGAAGCGGCCAGAATAGTGAAGGAAAAGTATTCAATGGCAGAGTTTCAATTAGTCGGCCCTGTAGATCCTTCGCCAGATGGTATTTCTTTAAAAGAGCTCGAATGTTTAAATGGTAATAGTGTCGTTAACTATTTAGGTGAAACAGACGACGTAAGGCCTTATATAGAAAGTTGCAGTATTTTCGTACTGCCCTCATATCATGAAGGATTACCACGGACTGTTTTAGAAGCGATGGCTACTGGTCGACCAATATTGACAACAGATGTTCCAGGTTGTCGAGAAACTGTTACAAATGGTGAGAATGGTTGGTTAGTTAAAAAAGGCGATGCTGAACAGCTTGCCGAAAAAATGATTTGGTTTATAGAAAACCAAAGTGAATGGCAAAGAATGGCAAATGCAAGCAGAGCAATGGTTGAAGATAAGTTTGATGTTCATAAGGTTAATACGGAACTTTTGAAGATTATGGAATTAAATTAATGAAACGCATCTTTGATTTTTTAGTTGCCCTGTGCGCAATACTGACTTTACTGCCTGTAATAATTGTAGTTGCTTTGCTTATACGCTTAAAACTGGGTTCACCTATTTTATTTACCCAAGACCGCCCTGGTTTGAATGGTGAAATTTTTAAAATGATGAAGTTCAGAACCATGCTAGATGCTAAAGATAAGCAGGAGAACTTATTACCTGATGACCAACGCATGACCAAGCTTGGTGGTTTTTTACGTTCAACTAGCTTAGACGAGCTGCCAGGACTGTTAAATGTGATTAAAGGGGATATGAGCTTAGTTGGACCTAGACCTCTACTCGTTCAGTACTTACCTCTTTATAGTTCTGAGCAAGCGCATCGCCATAATGTCCGCCCTGGGATTACTGGTTGGGCACAAGTGAATGGCCGTAATGCAATTAGCTGGGAAGACAAATTTAAGCTTGATGTTTGGTATGTAGAAAATCAAAGCTTTTTACTCGATATAAAAATACTCTTTTTGACCGTAAAAAAAGTCTTTGTACGCGAAGGAATAAGTGGTGATGGACACGTGACTATGGAGCCGTTCAAAGGGAATCAAAATGATGGCTAAACTGGCTATTTTAGGGGCAAGTGGTCACGGAAAAGTAATAGCGGAAATCGCTGAATTAAACGGTTATCACGTCGAGTTCTTTGATGATGCATTTGAAGTTAAGAGCAAGCTTGAGCACTGGTCTGTAGTTGGAGATTCAGAAGCGTTAGCTCAAAGGCTCGATAATTACGAAGGCGTAATAGTTGCTATTGGTAATAATCAAATTAGAAAAGAGAAGCTAGAGAAACTGTTAGCTCTTGGAGCTAAAACGCCTGCATTGCTCCACCCGAGTGCTACGGTAAGTAAATTAGCTAATATTGGTGGAGGTACAGTCGTTATGGCTGGTGCAGTGATCAACGCTTTTGCTCAAATCGGTCGGGGCTCTATCATCAACACGAATACGACAGTTGAGCACGACTGTTTTATACAGGACTATGTTCATATATGCCCAAGTTCAGCCATTGCCGGCGGCTGTAAAATTGCCAGTGGAGTGTGGGTAGGTATTGGGAGCTCTTTTAAACAGTTGATTGAAGTTGGAGAACTAGCGATTATTGGAGCCGGTTCTGTTGTTGTACAAAATATTCCAGCAGGTGTTACAGCATATGGTAACCCTGCTAGAGTTGTGAAGGATTAAAATGTTAAATTCCCCGTTTTCCCCTTGGCCTAGCTTTACTCAGCAAGAAGCTGACGCAGTAAGTAAAGTTGTACTTTCTAACAAAGTAAATTACTGGACAGGTACAGAAGGGCGTGAATTTGAAAAAGAGTTTGCAGCTTGGACTGGTGCTGAATATGCGATAGCACTTGGTAATGGCACATTAGCGTTAGATATTGCGTTGAAAGCATTGAACGTTGGCAAAGGAGACGAGGTTATTACTACTCCTCGTACTTTCTTAGCTTCTGCAAGTAGTATTGTCACAGCGGGAGCTGCACCTGTATTTGCCGACGTTGACTTAAATAGCCAAGCTATTACTGCTGAGTCTATTAAAGCGGTTTTAACACCTCAAACAAAAGCAGTTATTGTGGTGCATTTAGCTGGGATGCCTGCTGAAATGGATGCAATTATGGCCCTCAGTCAAGAGTATGGCTTTTATGTCATAGAAGACTGTGCTCAGGCACATGGTGCTAAGTATAAGGGTCGTTCAGTTGGTACTATAGGCCATATAGGTGCTTGGTCATTTTGCCAAGATAAAATTATGACCACTGGTGGTGAAGGTGGAATGGTTACTACAAACTCCAAAGACCTATGGTCAATAATGTGGAGTTATAAAGACCACGGTAAAAGCTTTGATGCCATTTACAATCGTGAACATCCCCCGGGATTTCGCTGGTTGCATGAGAGTTTTGGCACTAACTGGCGTATGACAGAAATGCAAGCTGCAATTGGTCGTATTCAACTTACTCGTATGTCTGACTGGACAGCTAAAAGACAAAGCAATGCTCAGGCTATAGATCAAGTTGCAAAAGCTTTTAATGTGGTACGTATAGTGCGCGTGCCGGATTATATTGAACATGCAGAGTATAAACATTATTTGTTCGTAAACCCTATGGCGCTTAAAGAAGGCTGGACAAGAGATCGCATAGTCGATGAAATCAACACACTTGGCGTGCCTTGTTTTCAAGGTAGCTGCTCAGAAGTTTACCTAGAAAAAGCCTTTGATAGTACGCCTTGGCGACCAGTTAGGCATTTACCTAATGCGGTTGAGTTAGGTGAAACTTCTTTGATGTTTTTAGTTCACCCAACACTCACAGCTGAAGAAATCAGCAAAGCTTGTGCTGTTATTACGCAAGTACTTCACTGTGCATCAAAATAAAAAGTGAAGGGTGCAATCGTATCCTTCATATTTCCTCCAAACATTTTTGCTATTTTTGTGTATATATAGAACATGCACTAAGCTTAATTTCGACTGTGGTTTTGATTTTAATAGGAATAAAAAAGGGAACTCAATGGATAGTTGGTTTCGTGTTTTGCTAGGTGCTTCTCGTAGCCATAAGCGTCTAGTTACTTTAGCGTTAGATTCGGTATTTATTATCTCTGCCTTTTGGCTTGCGCTTATTGTAAGGCTAGATAGCGTTGCGCCTTTAGCTGTTATAAAAAATTGGTTTTTATTAGTTATTCTTTTACCGGTAAGTTTATTTATTTTTGTGAGGCTCGGGCTTTACAGGGCTGTACTGCGCTACGTGGGTGCCAATGCAGTGGGGGCTGTGGTGTTGGGTACTGTCATTAGTACTGTGGTATTAGTTATGGCTGCTTTTTTTACTCAAACTGCAATTCCGCGAACTATGCCTGTTATTTATGCTTGGTTAATGGTGTTGTCATTAGGAGGGTCGCGTATTTTAGTAAGAGCGCTTATATGGCGTTTAACTGCAGTGACAAAAACCCCTGTTGTTATTTATGGTGCTGGAGATGCTGGCCGCCAATTAGCAACGGCGCTTTCAACTGGCCCTGACTATTATGTTACTGCGTACCTTGACGATGATCAGTCTAAGCACAATGCAATTATTCAGGGTATTCCGGTGGTAGCCTTTGATGAAATTTATAACTTAATTGATAAAAAGCGAGTTAAAAAGGTGTTGTTAGCTTTGCCCAGCGTACCTCGCTCACGTCGTAAAGAAATTCTCACTAAATTAGAAAAGCTACCGCTTGTAGTTATGACTGTACCCGGTATGGCTGACGTAATAGATGGCAAAGCCCAGCTTGATGAGATTAAAGAAGTTGAGATTGAGGATTTATTAGGGAGAGACCCAGTCTCGCCAAGGTCTGAACTGTTGGCTGCTAATATCACCAACAAAGTTGTTATGGTGACAGGCGCTGGCGGTTCAATTGGATCGGAGTTATGTCGCCAAATTATAAAAAACTCGCCGCAAAAATTGGTCTTGTTCGAAGTATCTGAATTTGGTTTATACAGCATAGAAAAAGAACTAAGTCAGTTGGCGTATAGCAAAGACGTGAATGTAGAAATTGTGCCAGTGATGGGCTCTGTGCAGCGTATTAACCGCATAGAAACTTGCATGAAAGCATTCGGTGTACAAACCGTATACCATGCTGCGGCTTATAAACATGTGCCGTTGGTTGAGCAAAATGTAGTTGAGGGTGTACGCAATAATGTGTTTGGCACTTACCATACGGCTAAAGCTGCGATAAATGCAGGTGTTGAAACCTTTGTGTTAATTTCTACAGATAAAGCGGTTCGCCCTACTAATGTGATGGGGGCGACAAAGCGAATGGCAGAGTTAGTTTTGCAAGCTTTAGCTGATAGTAAACTAACCTCAAAAAATACACGTTTTTGTATGGTGCGATTTGGAAACGTTTTGGGTTCAAGTGGCTCTGTGGTGCCATTGTTCCGCCGTCAAATTAAAGAGGGCGGCCCTATTACCCTTACTCATAATGATATTACGCGCTTTTTTATGACTATACCTGAGGCTGCACAACTTGTGATACAAGCGGGGGCCATGGGTAAAGGCGGTGATGTATTTGTGTTAGATATGGGTGAGTCGGTTAAGATAAAAGACTTAGCGACCAAAATGGTACACTTGTCTGGCTTAGAGGTTAAGTCTGAGTCTAACCCTCATGGTGATATTGAAATTAAATGCACAGGTCTGCGTCCAGGTGAAAAGCTCTACGAAGAGTTACTAATTGGCGATAATGTAGAAAAGACCACTCATCCGCGTATTATGACGGCTAATGAAGTGAAATTATCAACGGCCCAAGTAGAAGTGTTTATGCATGAAATGGATATAGCTTGCCATAACTTTGATCATGAACGCATTCGTATGTTGTTATTAGAGGCCCCTACTGGGTTTAATCCTACAGATGGAATTTGTGACTTGGTTTGGAGTGAGAAGCGACTGAAGCAGTCTGAAGTTGACAAAGAGATTAAACAGAAGGTAGTAAACCTAAGAAATGTTTAGAGAGTGAAGTATTTACTCTCGTCTTGTTAAACCAATACTGAAATGTGTACCAAGTTAGGCTAGTGATATGAGTTTTCTGAGGTTTAATTGGTTCTGCAGGGTTGGGCTTTGGCACGCTTCGATATAGGATAGCGTTATAATTAAGATAGCTTTAGTGGAAGTTTATGTTGCTTTTACTAGAGTAGTTTAAAAAATTCAAAATAATAATCGGTCTGCGTACATGTTAAAAATAAAAAATGTTATTGCTGGGAGTATTGTACTTGCCAGTATGCCTGCTTTGGCAGATACCCTAGTAAATAATTATACCTCTTATGCTGGTTACACGGGATTAATAAATACCCCCACTGCTGAGGTGCTACAAAAAGGCAGTGTTGGCTTCGGTTATAACAACCAACTTGATTTACGCGGTGCTGAGTATGTTGACGGGCATAACTTTATATTCGCTGCAGGCGTATTTGATGGGCTTGAAGTAAGCGGTATGATTGCCTCTAGTACGATGCATGATAACCTATTTCGATTTAAAGAAGAAAAGCAAACCCGTGATTTGTCTTTCAATCTTAAATACCAACTACCTTTCATTCCAAAAGATTGGTTTAACCTAGCTATTGGCGGTAAAGACCTTGGCGGCGCGGCTAATAATTATGAAACCTATTATATTGTGGGCTCGCGCGAATGGAATGACTTTAGGTTTTCTGCGGGCTTTGCAGTAAGTGATCGTGCAACTGGGCAAATGGACGGTGCATTTGCTGGTATTGAGTGGCAGCCACTAGATTGGTTTGCTCTTCAAGTAGAACATGATGCAGAAGCCGCAAATGCAGGCGTGCGTTTAACAGTGCCAAAAGAGTGGATTTACGATGTTGGTACTTTAACCTTCAGCGGTAAGCTGTATAGCAACACGGATCATGCAGAAAAAGACACTTTTTTGGGGGTTGACTTTTCAATGCCATTATTTGAAAAAGCCCAGTTAAACGACCCAACAGAGGCAGCGCCTGCACCTATTTTAAGCAATCATAAAAAGCGAGAAGCGGCATTTAAGGCACATTATCAAAAGCAACGTGAACTTGCACAAAAGCCTCTTACTGATGCCAAAAAAGAGGTCTCTGAACGAGACAAATTTAGTAAGTCACTCACCTTGCAAACTCGTGAACTTAAAAACGCGTTAGTTGATGATGGTTTTGAAGCAGTGAGTGTTGGTTTTAACCGCGACCCACATATTGTAGTTAGTTTTGAAAACTTTGTATTTAATCGCAATGATATTGATGCCATTGGTGTGGTGCTTGGACGTATTGCCGAGCATGTTGACGAAGCAAATGCCAAATTTAGTGTGCAGTTATTAAATCGTGGTATACCAATGTTATCAATACGCGGTAATGTTGATAATTATCGTGAATTTATAAATACCAGCGTTACGCCAGATATGGATATTCGACGCGGCGAAATGGAACCTTTAGGTAGTGTGTCTTGGGTAGGAATGCCAAATGCCAATAGCCCTTATTTTAAACCTCGTTTAACTATTGGCCCTGCACTAAATCAACGCACGGCAACTGAGTTGGGAGTGTACGACTTTTCATTGGCTGTTAAGGCAGACCTTGATTTACCTATGTGGTACGGTGGTGGTGTGAGTGTCAGTGCTCAGTCGGAAGTAGCCAATACCGACGACTACGAAACAGGTAAACCATTTGGTCGATTAGCTAAAAAAGATGGTGTAACGCAGGCGACTATTTACCAAACTCTTGCTTTACCGTATGGCATTTATAACCAGACGCACATAGGCTTTTTTAGAGAGTTTAATCAAGATTATACAGGTATAAAAAACGAAACCGTTTGGCTAAGTAATAATGGTCGCCATCAAATTAAAGCGGATCTTGCCTATTTAGATTACCAAGACTACGACTCAGACCGAGACTATCAGGCGGTGTCTTATCGATATAATTGGATTGAAAAAGATGTCAGTTTTCATGCCACGGCTGGCAGCTTTTTATATGACGATAACGGCGTCAAATTAGAAACGCGCTTTTGGTTTGGGGATAGCTATATATCGGTATTTGCGCAAGATACTGATGTGCAAACAGCAGGTATCGCTTTTAGTATTCCACTTACACCACGTAAAGACATGGCCCCTACTCGATATGGGCAAATAACAGGTAATAAAGCTTGGCGTCATAGCGTTAGTACACGCATAGGCGAGTCAAAAAATGCGGTAACAATTGGCCGTGCTGAGCAAGTACAAACGTCGATTAATATTGGTAATACTTTTTTAAATCAAGGTAGACTGTCGAGCAGCTATATTTATGGTAATTTGGCGCGACTACGTGACGTTTACTTGAGTTACCGTTAGTAAAGGCAATATATTAAAGTTGCATTCATGTAACTTTAATATAATTAAATAACTGAAAAATAGCAGGTTGAGGTGTTTTTTATAAGCCGACACTTGTATAATTAAAGAACTATCCGTATCCTACTTTGATGTTAATTAGATTTTAAAAGTATCATACTTTACGGTGGTTCTTAAATCGGTATGAAGCATTGAGACAGGGTATGCATTAACAATACGGCGATTGATGCTATGCAAATTTGTAAGTACTAAAACCTATTTGTGGGTATTATTATCATCAATCAACAGAAATAAAATTCAGTTTTTACTTGAGTACAGTATTCTATGCTCTGTTATTACTGGAAATTACTATAAAGTTTTCTATAGTATAATTTTGATTTACAAACTGTGTGGGAGTTGTCTGGGCTCTTGCGAAAAATGGAACAAGGACTAATCATGCTTGCTAATAAAAAATCACTACTGGCGATGTCTATCGCTGCCTCACTAGCGTTAACGGGTTGTTTTAGCGACAACGACAATAACGTTAAAGTTGACCCACCAACACCACCAACACCAACTGAACCGGTAGTCGTTGCGCCAGATGCGCCAACAGCACTAGCATTGGTTGTTAATGCAAACGTTGTTGATCGTAATTCGTTAGATGTAGTACCTGCTATGGTTACATTTCTTGAAAGTGGTGTTGCATCTGAAAACATCGTTGATGTAGACGGTGAAATGCTGACAACTGTAGATGCGACAGATGGTAGTGTTGCATTTACGAAAAAAGACGGCTCAGAAATAACTCAAGTAACAGTAAATGTTACCGCAGAAGGTTATATTGGTAAGAGCTTTGTGGTGAGCCTTGCAGCTGAAGATGGCGTATCAACTGTTAACAGTTTGTTGGCGTTGTCTCCAAGTAACGGTGGTGGTGTTGCAACAGAAGTCGTTCCTGTAACATTGAATGATGATGGTTCTTCAGCTGAGCCGATAGTAGCAGAAACAGCGGGTAAGTCAGGTGCAAGTGCTAATGTGCCTGCAGGCGTCATTTTGCGTGATGCAGATGGTAATGCGGTTACAGGTGCTGTGTCTGTAAGTGTGAGTGGTGCAGATGCTTCTACAGGTGCTGCATCGGCGTTAGTACCTGAGGGGCTTAATAGCGCAGGCGCTGCAAACTTAGATAAACCAGTTGGTGTTGCAAATATTTTAATGGCAGACAGCACTGGCAAAAAAGTTAAACAGTTTTCTGATCCAATTTCAGTTTCAATGGCTATCCCGGCAACAACCATGCTCAATGGGGAAGCCATTAAAACAGGTGACATGTTAAGCCTTAAATCTCACGATGAAGATACTGGTGTTTGGACTAGTGAAGAAAACATGGTGACTGTTGGTGCTTTAAATGCAGAGAGCCAGACTTATACCGGTACTTTTGAAACTAACCACTTAACATTCTTTGCATCAACGACCTCAGTAGGGGTTTGTACCAATTCAATTGGTATTACAACGTCTGGCGATGCAGTACCAGCAACAGGATTGTATGTAAGTATGTCATCATCTGATGCGACTGCAAGTGGCTTTATACCGGCAGGTTCTACTACAAGCCAGCTTGTATCAGCTGCGAATGCGAGTTTATTTGGTATTAGCGCAGGTGCAAAGGCAAATGTTAGAGTTTACGATGCTGATAACCAGCCTTGGTTCCAAAGTGATGGTGAAGTAGATATTTGTGGTACGGTACCAGCTACTTTAGCAAACCCAGTGCAACGTGTTAGCGAAAACTTTACTGTGAGTGCAGTTTGCTCAAATGATGCGACTCAAACCATTGACATGAGCAATGCGGTTGTTCGCTATAGCCTAGGTAGTAAGAGTAAGTCACTTGCAACTAGTCAAGGTGGTGGCGTGTTTACGTTAAGCAACCTAGCTCTGGCTGATGCTGATAATCCAGTTGCGTACACCCTGTTTATTAACCCTCGAGTTGCACTAGCCAATGGTACTAAAAGTGCAACAGTTGACATTACAGCAGATGGTACTGATGAATCACTAGCAGAACCATTGCAAGTTACATGTCAAACGACTACCGGTGGTTAATCGCTACTAGTATTTATTAAATACTTGAAAAAGCCGCTTAAAGCGGCTTTTTTATTGTTTGAGTGTGTGAAACGGCACCGTGGCGTTTAACTATGGCGTTCAATAAAACGTTGCCAATGTACGTTACTATTGATAACCCGAATGGGAGCAATTATTTTTTTTAGCTGTAATCTTTCTTGGGGTTGTGTCAGCGCATCGTCTTTTAGCCCCATCAAATAATGAAATGCAGGCTTATTAGCTCGTTGAATCGCGGCGATACGAATTTGTTGTTCAAAGTTTAATCTTAGGCTACTGATTGCGGTTTTAAGGCCTTGTTGATCTATATTTGGTAAGCCACATTTTTGTAAATACCCTAAGCGTTCACCTTCACCTGAAAACCATATTCTTACTTTTTCGCTATATCGTCCTGATTTAGAAGGCAAATCAAACAGTAAACGCTGTTGGCTTTGTGATTCTACATAGTGAATATATTGCTCAAGCCCTGCTTGCCATAGCGCAGTATGAATTGGCACAAAGCGAGGTTGAATTTTTCCATGAGTGTTAAAATTAAAGCCTTTGATAGAACCTTGCGTGACAATATCTGCTAATTGTAAACTGCCAATTTCATCACTGTAAGCGCCGCAGTAATAGGCAAGTAAAGGTAGCCAAAAGTGCCAATGCTTGGGCTGTTCTCTAGGTTGTTTTTCATCGCCATAAATATAACCATTAAACAGAATATGCAGTTCCATAGCAGAAAAGGCCCTTCGACCTAAATGAGATTTCATGCGTACAGTGCTACTCCTCTGATGTATAAGTGTTTAGTTTAACGCTTTAGAAATGCGGCGCATAGGGTTATAGCGCTTTATATGGCAAACGGCAAATACAACATGGCTGCTTATTGCTCTATCAGGTATACTATGCGGCCAAGTTTATTACCAACTAACCTTTATTTAATCGCAGGCACCAATATGACCGTAGCAGATAGTCATTTTCGACGTTTTTCAGTAGCACCTATGCTGGATTGGACTGACAAACACTGTCGAACATTTCACCGTAAGCTGAGTAAGCACGCGGTACTGTATACTGAAATGATCACAACCGGTGCTATTTTGTTTGGTAAAGGAGATTACTTGAGCTTTGGCGAGCATGAGATGCCAGTGGCACTTCAGTTAGGCGGCTCTGATCCTAGCGCGCTTGCAAAGTGCGCCAAAAGAGCAGCTGAGCATGGTTACAGTGAGATAAACCTGAATGTAGGTTGCCCATCAGACCGAGTGCAAAATGGTCGTTTTGGTGCCTGCCTTATGGCTGAGCCTCAGCTTGTGGCTGAGTGTGTTGCTGCGATGAAAGCACAGGTAAAAATACCCGTTACGGTAAAAACACGAATTGGTATTGATGAGCAAGACTCCTATGGGTTTTTAACAGCACTGATTGAAGCTTCTGCTAAAGTAGGGTGTGACGACTTTATCATTCATGCTCGCAAAGCATGGTTAAAAGGCTTAAGCCCAAAAGAAAATCGCGAAGTACCACCGCTTGATTACCCAAGAGTATATCAACTCAAGCAAGATTACCCCGATTTACATATTAGTATTAATGGCGGAGTGAAAACATTAGAGGACAGCTTACACCATTTAGCGCATATTGATGGGGTGATGATTGGTCGCGAAGCATATAGTAACCCTTTTATGCTTTCACAAGTGGATGAGCTTATTTATGGCGATACAGCGTTCACTCAAAC
Source organism: Pseudoalteromonas holothuriae (assembly GCF_945859825.1). Classification (GTDB taxonomy): domain Bacteria; phylum Pseudomonadota; class Gammaproteobacteria; order Enterobacterales; family Alteromonadaceae; genus Pseudoalteromonas; species Pseudoalteromonas holothuriae. The sequence goes on along the minus strand of NZ_CAMAPC010000005.1, from coordinate 233,592 downwards.
ACGCCATGAAGTCGTTCGCAGCATGTATGACTATTTTGAGCAGCAAATGTCGTCGGGTGCTAATTTTTGGCATATTGCTCGTCATATGTTGGGGATATTTCAAGGTCAGCCGGGCGCGAGGGGTTTTCGCCGTCATTTATCTGAAAATGGTCATAAAAAAGATGCTGATTTGAGTGTGATGGAAAAAGCGTTGAGCTTCGTACATGAAAAGTGAAGCTGCTTGCAAAAATAAATGAAAAAAAGCCGCATTTATGCGGTTTTTTTATGGCTAAAAGCACCATTATTTAGTTTTTTTAGCCATAATTAAGTCTTGTTATGTTACTGCACCTTCTCAGTATTATTGGTTAAGTTTATGTTTTTTAATTTCTTTTTATCTTTGGCACAAAGCTTGGAATAAGAAGTTAAACCAACGCCAATGCAAAGGAGCACAACATGGCCTTAATTAACCGAATTGAAGACTTGATAAAATCTGAAGTAAACGCATTTTTAGATAAAGCAGAAGACCCGCAAAAGCTTGCCGCGCAGTTAGTTATTGAACTCAGTGACGCGTTAAGTGAATGTCGTAGTACCGCAGCAGCCATTATCTGTGAACAAAAAGCCTTAGAACGTCGTCAAGCTAACCAAGCTAAGCAAATAGAAGTATGGCAACAAAAAGCAGAGCATGCGTTGCATAAAGATCGTGAAGACTTAGCCAAGGCCGCTTTATGTGAAAAACAAAAGTTAGCCGATGCTCAGCAATCATTAATGGATCAAAAACAAACGCTAGATGAAACGCTCACTAAATTGCGGGTTGATGCAGATAAGTTAGCCAGTAAAATTCAAACACTCAAAGCCAAGCAACAGCAGTTATTGCGTGCAGACCGAACGGCCAATGCGCGTATCAAAGTACGTAGTACATTGAATAAACAAGATGTTGAAAACGTACTGTCACGTTTTGATGAACTTGAGCATAAGGTGGAGCGTATAGAGGCTCAGGTAGAAAGCTATGAACTAGGTCAAAGCGCAACGGCACAGCAGTTTGAAGCGTTTGAACGTGATGAAAAAATTAACTCGGCACTTGCCAGCCTTAAACAGAAAATGCAAAGCACCAGTGCACCAGTTGGTGCCTAAGGAGTAAATAATGAGTATTTACCAACACAAAAAAGCATGCTTTCGTGATTTACGAAATAAAAAACTGGCGGGAGTATGTGCAGGTATCGGACTGCACTTTGATATTCCAATTTGGCTGACTCGTGTTTTAACGGTATTGCTTTTTTTGAAGTTTCCGTTGTTTACGGCTTTAGCATACGGTATTTCATACGCAGTATTACCGAGTAAGGCTTAATAGGAGAGTATATTATGAAAACCGCATTTCTAGTACTTATCGCTCTGTTAGTTTGCTCAACGCTCTCTTGGCTTAATTCGCCCTTAGCATGGTTGAGTGTACCTGATTTCGTGCTGCAGTTAAGCTGGGTTGGGATGGAGTTATTTACGGTACTCATCGGTATTATCGCTTTTATTGCGGTGGTCGCGTTGCTGGGAATGGGGTTAATTGGTGCGATATTAGTGGTGCTCATTGGGCTAGTGTTAGCGCTTCTATTTAACTCCATTGTTATTGTTTTTCCACTATTACTTCTGGTAGGAGTTGGCTGGTTAGTGATGGAACCTGCCTCTAGTTATTAACACATTTCAGTCTTAATGGTTGGCGCGCAACTGCTTAATTCATGTTATGATTTAAGCAGTTATTGCTATTTTCAAGGAAAGTATATGTTCTTAAAATATCTAGGTGCGTTTGCGGTAGTGTTAGTTGTTAGTATCCCGTATTTAGCTCGTGCCGAGCAAGAAGGAGCGCACCAACATAATGAGTCAGATTTACAACTCAGCGATGCTTACATTCGTCAGTTTATACCCGCGGCCAAATCTACCGCGGCTTATTTCTCTGTAGCTAATCACTCTGATAAAACTAGAGTGTTAAAAAAAGCCACCATTTCCAAAATAGGTCGAGTCGAAATTCATGAGCATATTCATACAGAGGGTATGATGCGCATGCAGCAAGTGAATGAGTTAACGCTTTTTGCACATAAAACTATCAACTTTCAACCCGGTGGTTATCACTTAATGGCATTTGACCCGGCTGAACACCTTAAAAAAGGTGATAAGCTCACTTTAACGTTATACTTCGCAAACGGTGAGCAACTACAAAGCCCAATTAAAGTTGTCTCTTTACGTGATGAAATGAGTCAACAAGGGCATGACCACTCACAACATAAACATCATTAGGAGCCGTTATGCAGCAACACATAGGAAAGTTTTTTGGTGCACTAGGTGCTGTTATTTTTTTAGGTTATTTACTGGCTATATATTGGAGTGTTGAGCCAGATAAATTTGATGTTGTGGCTCGTGCCACACAGCAAGCACAAAACAATAATGAGCAAGTAGTGACGGGTTATGTAACAACTAATACATTAATTAGTGTGAGCGAAACGTTATTGAATAAGCCCGGTGGTTATTTATCAAACGATATGCTGCCGCCGAGTGTAATAATGGATAATATGCCTGCTTGGGAGTACGGCGCACTGGAAATGATTAGAGATTTGGCTTTATCAATGCGTAAAGATTTTAGCCGTTCACAATCACAATCTACAGAACACCAAGCTTTGAAGATGGCTCAGCCGCAATTTAATATCAGTTCAACGGCTTGGGCATGGCCTAGCGCAGAAGGTGAGTATCAGGCAGGCATTGACTACTTAAAAGAGTATCGAGCTAAAATTGCCAGCACTTCTGAACGCGACAGTCAATTTTACGCTAGAGCCGATAACTTAAGAGGTTGGCTCAAAGAAGCTGAAAAACGTTTAGGGAGTCTTAGCCAGCGTTTGAGTGCAAGCGTAGGGCAAGATCGAATGAATACTGATTTAGCAGGCGATAGTGCCGCTAATCAAGCCACTTATGCGCCTAGCCACAGTGAAATAAAAACTTCATGGTGGAAAATTGACGACGTATTTTATGAATCAAGAGGTGCAAGCTGGGCATTGCTGCATTTTTTAAAAGCGGTGGAGCATGATTTTTCTGATGTTTTAGCGAAAAAGAACGCAACTGTTAGCTTGCAACAAATCATTCGTGAACTTGAAGCAACTCAAGAAACTGTTTGGAGTCCGGTAATTTTAAACGGCAGTGGCTTTGGATTGGTTGCTAATCATTCGCTAGTAATGGCAAACTACATATCAAGAGCAAACGCAGCTCTTATTGAACTCAGTGAACTTTTAGCGCAAGGATAAAAAATGAAAAAGTACTGTATCGCAGCCGCACTGTCGATGGCTTGTTTAGCACCTGTTGCACAAGCAGACACGTTACTTGGCTTATATTTAGGAGCCGAAGGGTGGCAGGCTGATAATTCAGGTAACTTTGCTGAAAAAGGCAATGCACAATCTTTTAATTTTGATGACAAAACCTTCTCCAGTTTCTATGCCGCATTGGAGCACCCAATTCCTTTAGTGCCCAATATAAAATTACGTTACACCGAGTTGGAGCTTGATGGTTCAACAACGTTATCTGAAACTTTTGAATTTGATGGTAAGAACTTTACCGTAGGAACAACGGCTAACACCGTTACTGATTTAAACCATGTTGATTACACGCTTTATTATGAAGTTTTTGATAATGATTTAGTGTCATTCGATTTTGGTATAAATGTTAAACAGTTTGATGGTTCAATTCAGTTACAGGGTACAGTAGCTGGTACGCCAACAACTGAAGTACGTGATTTTTCAGGCATCGTACCCCTTGGTTATTTACGTGCACAAGTAGGCTTGCCCATGACTGGGTTTAGCGTGTTTGCAGAGGGCAGTATGCTAGCAATTGATGATAGTAAAATTCAAGATTATCAAATAGGTGTGGCATGGGAAGTTATTGGCAGTTTAGCGATGGATGTGTCGTTACGTGCTGGATATCGCTCTATGGTTTTAGAGCTTGATGATGTTGATGATATTAGTACCGATATAGACGCGTCAGGCCCTTTTGCAGGCGTTGAAATTCACTTTTAAACTGCATAAAGCATGTGCTTAAGTGCATAGTTAAATTGAAGTGACCCAAAGACAGTTCTTGTACTTCTTGTGGGTCACTTTATAGCTGTGTGTTTATATCGAGTCTGCAAAATCTAATTGACGCCAAGACTCATAAACAAATACCGCAACCGCATTTGATAGGTTCATACTTCGGCTATCTGCTTTCATAGGAATACGCAGGCGCTGATCTTCTGGTAATGAGAAAATAATATCCTCCGGTAGGCCGCGTGTTTCTGGACCAAAAAGCAAACAATCTCCTACTTGGTATTGTGGCTGATGGTGATATTTAGTGCCCTTCGTTGTACAGGCAAATATGCGTTTTGGCTGACATGCTTTTAGGTAATCATCAAACGAAGCGTGACGTTTTACGTGGCTAAACTCATGATAGTCTAAGCCTGCACGTTTTACGCGTTTGTCATCCCAATCAAAACCCAGTGGCTCTATCAGGTGTAATGCGTACCCCGTGTTGGCACACAAGCGAATGATGTTTCCCGTATTAGGAGGGATCTCAGGTTGGTAAAGTACAATATCTAACATAATCATCTCGAAAACTTTTCAGTGTTCAGTATAACTAAATGACACCATATTTGGGAAAATTTAGAAGAGGTTTTGTGCTTTATATGTCATCAATATTTCACTTCATTTCAGTAAACTGTACACTGTTGAAATTATTTAAGACTAATCTATTTTAATACTAGCTCCATGTGTAGGAGAGGATTGCTTTTTTAATTACGGCAAAAAATTATTTTTAGAACAAATGAATAGCAATTTTTACCTTGTTACGGGCTTTACTTACTTGCATCATTTAAACGCACTTAATTAAGCAAACAGGTATGAAACATTAAGACTGTGAGGGAAGTGTGAAGCTAAGTTATGCGCAGTTAGTGCGTTTTTCGAGTTTATTTACCATGCTGATGGTCGGTTTGATGATCGTTACTAAATGCTGGGCGTGGTTATCTTCAGGTAGTGCCGCTATGCTGGGGTCACTTACTGACTCTTTGTTAGATATTAGCGCATCTTTGATGAGCTTTTTAGTGCTAAGTTATGCGTTACGACCTGCCGATGATGACCATCGTTTTGGCCATGGTAAGGCTGAAGCACTTGCTGGGCTCGGACAAGCTGCATTTATTGCAGGTTCAGCATGTTTGTTGGCTTTTCACGGTATTGAGCGTCTCATTAACCCTGTGGTGCTAAAGCACTCATTGTTAGGAGTCTGGGTTAGTTTGTTTGCTATTGTGTGTACGCTTTTGGTGGTTATGGTGCAGTTTCAAGTAGTAAAACGTACTCAATCAATTGCTGTTAAAGCCGATTCATTACATTATAAAGGGGATATTTTACTCAATATTGCCGTATTACTGGCTATTTTACTGTCTTATTATGGTGTTATTTATGCTGACCCTATCTTTGCTATTGGCGTGGCAGGTTATTTGCTCTATAACTGTTGGGATATTGCCAAAGAAAGCGCAGCTCATTTGATGGATAAAGAACTTCCAGATGATGAAAAAGCCGATATTATTATGTTAGCGTCGAGTCATGATGATGTTTATGGTGTGCACGACTTGCGTACTAGACAAAGTGGCAAGGTTAAGTTTATTCAGCTGCACTTGGAGTTAGATGATGATATGCCGTTGATGCGAGCACATACGGTTAGTGATGATGTCGTGGCGATGATCCAACAAGCTTTTGAAGGTGAGCTGGATATATTAATACATCAAGACCCTGTGTCTTTGGCAGTTAACCCCAAGCTATCACAAAACTGATAGAATTCGCTAAGCACAGCATGGCGAATTTCATCTTTTTCGCACAATAGTTCATGTTTTGCACCTGAAAATACCTTAAGGTTTGCGTTTGGATGAGCGTGAGAAAAACGAATTTGAGCATGATTGTTGACGACTTCATCTTGCTCAGCACTGGCAATAAATAAAGGCGTTTGAATTTTTAAATCGGGTAGGTTTGCGATAAAGCGAAATGTTTGGTTTAGCCATCCAAAGCTCACGCCACCTAAGCATAATTCGGCTTCGCTTTGATATAAAGCGCGAAAACGTTGATAACGAGTCGGGCAGTGAGTTAATTGGTTTTCGTGATACGGTGTATTCACGTAGTTACTTTGGCCAAATGCGTAACGCTTACTAAGCCCTAACCAGCACGCTATTTTTGCAACCCATGTAGCAAGGCGATAGGGGATATTATGGGTGTAAATATCAAACATTGGTGCAGATAAAAAAGCGCCACTGATGGTACTTGGGTAACGTGATAAGTAATCACAACTAATAGCTGCCCCCATTGAATGACTAAGCATAAATAGTGGCCCTTTTTGTTGGGGCATCACAAGGTTGGTGATAAAAGTATTGAGGTCATCAGCATAATTTGAAAATTGAGTTACATGCCCGACATGTGGATTGGTTAGCAAGCGCTCAGATAGCCCTTGTCCAATATGATCATAGGTAAAAACTGCGATATTGTTTTTTGCCAACTCCCACATCAATTCTTGATACTTCCACGCAGATTCAATTCGGCCATTGACTATAACAACACTGTAATTTGCTGTTTTAGGAATATGATAAGCATAAAACAGCCGTCCATTTGAGCCATTAAAGTAGCCTTGTTGGCAATGCAGCCAGTGTTGCTTTATCGCACTATTGTGTTGTGCTAATTGCGCACTGTTACTATAAAAATTCATATAGGTAATGTAATTGTGACAGTCAAACCTTGCGGCTGGTTGTGTTCAAATTCTAAAGTACCATGGTGCGCGAAAACTGCACGTTTAGCAATGGCTAAACCAAGGCCAATACCACCACTGTCTCTGTTTCTTGATTGGCTAGTACGAAAAAATGGTTGGCAAAGCTGCTTAAGTGATGCATCCGATACACCCTCACCATCATCACGAATTACCAGCACCAAGGACTTTTTAGTTATCGAAAATGAGAGGTCGATTTGTTGATTCGCATACTTGATGGCGTTACGTAGAACATTTTCAACGGCACTACTGAGTAATTGGCCATTACACATGAGTGACATCACAGGCACTTTCGCAATATTTAATACTTTATGGCGTTGCTCGGTTTCAAATTGCGCATCGAGTAACAAGTTATCTAATAATGTTGCTAAGCTTAATTGTTGTAATTGTAGGTTTTGTTGGTTATGTTCTAATCTAGATAGGGTAAGAATATCGGCAAGCATTTTATCTAAGCAATGGGCTTCTTTTTCAATCCGAGTTAAGTAAGTTAGTAGGTGCTCGCTCGCATGCTCTTGCGCTAAAGCATTGGCAAGAGTTAACCGTGTTAAAGGTGAGCGAAGTTCATGTGATACATCAGCTAGTAGTTGCTTATGTGTATTTACGCTCTGCTCTAACTTATCTGCCATATGGTTAAAGTCGTGCATTAAAGTGGTTATTTCATCATGGCGGTGTTTGGGTATATTAACGCGCGCGGCTAATTCACCTAAGGCGAGTTTATTGGCGCTGCGCCCAAGCGCATTCAATGGTGCAACTAGGCGGCGGCTAAATACAATACTCAGCAATATGGATGGTAATAATACTGCAATTGCTTTTAGCCAGAACGGTAGCATTTTGATGCGCATTAACCAAGGTGACTCACGCAAAGGCTTAATCTGATACATTTGGTATTGTTGACCCTCTAATGAAATAGGAAAAGGGCCATAAGCAAAGTAGCGTTCAGTTGCGATAAATAGCGGCTCGCTGGTGGTGTTAAAATGCAGCAAAGAAAGGTCTAAATCATACTTGTTTGGGGTTGAACTGATACTTTGTTCTATATTTTCATGAACTAAATACAACCATTTATGTTGGTTAAAGCGCGAATGTGTAATTACTTTCATAAGCGGTTTTTGTTTAACGTTAACTAATCGCTCTATGTTGTGGCGTAGGTGAATCATCGTATCACGCAATTTACCTTTTAAGGGTTTACTTTCTAATTGTTCTGGTTGTAGCTGACTAAGCGCTACCAATAATAACAAAATGCTTATAATGGTCAGCCAAAAGCTTAAAAAAGCTTGGAAAAATAGGCCTGAAGGTCTGAACTTAAAATTGCTGAACTTTTCTTTTAGCATTACTTTATTGCGCCAAAAAAACATAGCCACTGCCTCGGATAGTTTGAATGCAGTTAGCATTATTATGTCGTGCTATTTTTTTGCGTAAGTTGCTAACATGGACATCAATGGAGCGATCAAAAGGTGCTAAGCGGCGCCCTAAAACATGTTGGCTAATAGTATCCTTTGTGACCACTTGCCCAGCATGTTTCATCAACTGATGTAGCACAGCAAACTCAGTGCCAGTTAGTGTGAGTTCATGTTCAAAAACACAGACCCTGCGGGCCAATTCATTTAATGTGACATTGTTAAGCGTTAACTCAGATGTTTGACTGCTGGCTTGTTTAATGTAATCAATACGTCGACCAATTGCGTGGATTCTGGCAAGCAGCTCACGGTGATTGAATGGTTTGGGTAAATAATCGTCAGCACCGAGTTCTAGTCCAAAAATCCGGTCAAAGTCATCGCCTTTAGCTGTAAGCATAATAACGGGCGTAAGGTGGGTTGCTCGAAGCTTTTTAAGTACTTCAAAGCCATCTAATAATGGCAGCATAACATCTAACAAAATCACGTCATAATGCTCGTTGGTTGCATAAAGTAGCCCTTGCTCACCGTCGTATGCTTGAAATACCTCGCAGCCTTGAGCTGTTAAGTATTCCGATAATAAATCGCTTAATGTGTGGTCGTCTTCAATTAATAGCAGCTTACTCATAACAACATTCATTCATAGTCCATAACTCAAGTTTACCTTGCTAAATATTAAATTGCAGATCTTTACACAGTCTTTACATAGCTTTGCGTTGCTTTGCACCTAACTGGTTAAGCTAATACGGAACACATTAATATAAAGGGCAATATCATGAAATCAACATCAGCAGTGGCAGTATTAATTTTGAGCACAAGTTTATTCTTTAGCGCCTTGAGCCAAGCAGGTCAAGGTAGGCACCACAGCGAACATTTCTTATTATCAACAAAAGCGGCAAATAAGCTAAATTTGAGCGAAGATCAACAAAGTAAAATAGCTAAAATTGTTGCAGAGAAAAAGCGAGCAATGAAAGCGCTAAAAGCTGTACGAGGTGAGCATCAAGGTGATTTTAAAGCCTTAGTTGAAAGCGATTATTTTGATGAGCAACAGGCTCGAACATTAATTTCAAAAACCAGTGGAGTAAAAAATGATGCATTACTGGCTAAATTAAAAAGTAAGCAGCAAATATGGCAAGTACTTACACCGGAGCAACGAGAAAAGCTCGCAAAAATAAAAAACCGTAAAATGCAAAGGCACTCTAAGTAATAGCTTAAAGCATACTAGGTGCTCTAATGGGTGCACTAGCGCCCATTTAGCGAGTTAACTTTAATTGGCTTAATTAAAAAAGGACTCATCATTTTTAGCGAGCATAGCTTCAATATCTTCGATCATTTCTTGCTGATCTTGAACACTCATTTGCGTATCTGAAGTGACTGCGGTTGAAATTTTATTGTTCTCAAATGACCATTCCCCGAGATCGATTAGTTGACATCGTTTGGAACAAAAAGGCCGATTTGGGCTTTGTTCAGACCAAGTAACACCTGCTTGGCAGGTTGGACACTTAACAACTGTGGGCATAAATAGCTCCGCTTTAAAATTTGCCCACAGTGTAATTAAAATCATAGCTAGATACTAGGGTCTGTTGATCTTTGCTGTGTGTTTTTGCAGTAGTCATTCGGGTATTTTGGCAAGGCAGAACCTGCGTCGCATAGTTATTCTATGTAAGTCAGGTGATAACGTAGAAAAAATGCTCGAATGGCGCTGCCCAAAGGGTTCAACCAAAGGCTTCCACTACTTTGTCATTCGCAACTGACATAAATTATTATGCTGCATTACTCATTTCGCGTAATGAAAGCCTTTGATTTGAACAAAATTCATACCTCAAAGATCAACAGACCCTAGTGGCTGATTACTTTGAAGTATTAAACTTGCTTAATACACATCTACGACATAGCAAAATTAATAACTTGTCACACGGTTAATCTCGCTTAATGATGTCATGCCAGATGCCGCCTTTTTGAGCCCAGAGGTTCTTAAATTGGCAAACCCCAGTTTATTTGCAATTTTAGCTATCTCTTGTGAGTTACCACCAGACATGATCAGCTCCGATATTTCAGGTGTGATTTTGACTATCTCGTAAATACCCACTCGACCTTTATAGCCATCAGTACAGTGTTCACAGCCTTGTGGAGTGTAAAGACTAATATCATCAAGGTGCTCAACTGCAAAGCCTTGTTTTAGTAATTCGTCTTTGGGTAATGTTTCAGGCGCTTTACAATGATTACATAAGCGGCGAGCGAGCCGCTGCGCAATAATTAAGTTGACCGAGCTGGCAACATTATATGCTGGTACGCCCATATTTAATAATCGAGTCAGTGTTTCTGGTGCTGAATTAGTATGTAGCGTACTCATTACAAGGTGACCAGTTTGTGCCGCTTTGATGGCAATTTCAGCTGTTTCTAAATCACGTACCTCACCGACCATGATGACATCAGGGTCTTGGCGTAAAAATGCTTTGAGCGCATTGGCGAAAGTCATATCGGCTTTGGGATTGATCTGAACTTGGTTTATGCCTTCTAGGTTTATTTCTACCGGATCTTCTGCAGTACTGATGTTTCGCTCAGGCTTATTTAAAATATTGAGCCCAGTGTACAAAGAGACGGTTTTACCTGAGCCTGTTGGTCCGGTAACAAGGATCATCCCTTGAGGTTGATCTAGCGCATCTAAATACATTTGTTTTTGTTCAGGTTCATACCCGAGTGCATCAATGCCGATCATTGCGCTTGATGAATCTAAAATACGCATTACGATTTTTTCACCCCATATAGTCGGCATGGAGCTAACACGAAAATCAATGCTTTTACGCTCTGAAATTTTTAGCTTAATGCGGCCATCTTGAGGTTTACGCTTTTCTGAGATATCTAGACGTGACATCACTTTAATACGTGCAGCTAGGCGTGTTGACAAAGCAGTTGGAGGGCTTGCCATCTCATGTAGTATGCCGTCAATTCTAAAGCGTACTCGGTATTTGTGCTCGTAAGGTTCAAAGTGTAAATCTGATGCGCCTTTTTTAATCGCATCCATCAAAATCTTATTGATATATACAATGATTGGCGCGTCGTCGTTGTCTTTTTCTTTATCGTCACTTTTTTGCTGTGACTGTTCATCTTCTATATCTAGATTGCCGAATTCTTTAAATTCATCTTCACTGAGAGCTAAGCCACCAGAGGAATCAAACAACTGTTCGATTTTTTTCTCTAATACCTTGTGATCGACAACCACCACATCACATTGCAAACCCGTACTAAATTCAAAGTTTTCAAAAGCACCATAATCTGTCGGATCTGAGGCGGCGATATAGAGTTTACGGCCTTTTTTATGTAATGGTAAAACATGATGCTTACGAATTAACTTATCATTAATTAAACTATCAGGTACTTGAGTAACGTCAAATTCGTTTAAGTCGAATAAGGGGATGCGAAATAAATCTAAGCACTGTTCTGCGAGCTCAGCACTGCTGATACCACTGCATAAGCAAATTAGCTCTGCTGTAGAGTGTGCGTCACGTTGCTTGCTTTTAACTTGCTCTGGCGTTACGCGTCCAAGCGTAATGAATTTACGCAACAACGGTGAATGATTTTCCATAGGCCCTCAAACATATCAGCTACAGATTAATATTACTTTAACTCGTTATAAATTAACTTATGACCTCAATAGAGCCCGTGCAAGTTAACCACAAGTTGAATGATTTAATGCAGTAGAAACAAAGTTTTGGTGTAATATTTCTAATTGATTATACATCTCAGTTAATGATTTATCATTATTTAGGATGGTATTTGCACGTTTTAGTTTCTCTGCGCGAGACATTTGTGCTGCAATAATTTTTTCTACTTGCTGCTGAGGTACACTGTCACGCTCAGTTGTGCGAGCTAACTGAGTATGCTCAGGTACATCAACGAGCAAGGTATGACTGCATAAAACGTCGAGTTTATTTTCAAATAGTAAGGGGGCCGATAGCACGACATATGGCCCTTTCGCGCTGTGCAGTTGTGTTATTATTTCTTCACGAATAAGTGGGTGTAAAAGTTGCTCAAGCCACTGTTTACTGTGTGAGTCTGAAAATATAATGTGGCGAAGTTTCGCTCTATCTAGCGTACCATTGGTTTGTAAAATTTCTTTGCCAAACTTATCAACAATGGTGTTTAAGCCAACACTCCCCAAAGCAACTACTTGTTTGGCAATTACATCGGCATCGACAATGGTAATGCCTTTTTTGGCAAGCATATCACTGACCGCTGTTTTACCTGCGCCAATTCCGCCTGTTAGCCCTAAAATCCAGTTGCTCATAACATAGTCACGCTAAAATTAAACCAAAATACCAGCTTTCAATAATATCGCCGAACAGTAAAGTTAACCAACCTGCAATGGCCAAATACGGGCCAAATGGAATAGGCGTACTTTTGTCTTTACCTTGCACTGCTAATTGAATACTGCCAATTATTGCGCCAACTAAACTAGATAATAACACGATGGTTAAAATAGCTTGCCATCCGAGCAGCGCACCAAATACAGCAAGTAATTTAAAATCACCATATCCCATACCTTCTTTGCCGGTGGCTAACTTAAATAGCCAATAAACGCTCCATAGGCTTAAGTAACCAACTGCAGCGCCAATTATGGCATCGCTCGGTGGTATGGTCATATCAAAAGTACTGGCCAATAACATTAACCATAACAGTGGCAAGGTAATTTGGTCAGGTAATAGCATGTGATCAATGTCGATAAAAATAAGTGCAATCAATGCCCATGTCAGTACAAGGTATAAAGCAATTTGTGGTATTGGCCCATAATGAAAGGCAATAAACAAAGAGGCCAGAGCAGTCCCTAATTCAATCAAAGGGTAGCGCATCGCAATTGGCGTTTTACATTGACTACAGCGGCCACGTAACAAAAGCCAGCTGATAAGTGGAATGTTCTGCCAAGGCATTATTTTGGCATCACATGATGGGCAATGAGAGCTCGGCGTTGCCAAATTAAACGGAGCTGTTTGTTGCAGCTTTTCGTCATTACTTATTTGCGGGTTAAGTAGTAGTGTACATTCGCTGCGCCATTGTTGTTGTAACATTTTGGGAATGCGATAAATCACCACATTTAAAAAACTGCCAACACACAGGCTAACTAATCCTACAACAAGCAGTAAAAACCAAGAGTGTGTTTGCATTAATTGAAATACGTCAAGCATGATAATTCTTATTATTTAAGGAGCAAGCAGGGGTTATATAACCGTCCCCAATTGGAAGATAGGTAAATACATGGCAATAATCAGGCCACCAATTAAAACCCCTAACACCGCCATAATGAGAGGCTCTAGTAAGCTTGATAACCCATCAACTAAGTCATCGACTTCTTGCTCATAAATGCTCGCCACTTTGGCGAGCATACTATCTAGTGCACCAGACTCTTCACCGATGGCGACCATTTGAATTACCATATCTGGAAATACACTGGTATTTCTCATGGCCCAATTCATCTGATTACCTGAACTAACTTCACTTTTTATATCTAAAATAGCGTCGCGATAAATAGCATTACCAGAAGCACCTGCGGCTGAATCAAGGGCATCTATCAGCGGTACACCCGCGGCAAATGTGGTAGAGAGGGTTCTGGCATAACGTGCCACGGCGGCTTTATCGAGTATTTGCCCAACCACAGGGAGCTTTAACAACAATCGGTCGTTAAAATTGCGCAAAGGTTTTGAGCGAAAGAGCATTTCTTTATAGGTATAACCCCCTAAAAATAGCAGGGCGAGCATTATCCACCAATATTTTTGCATAATTTCAGAAATACCAATCACCATCAGAGTAAAAGCGGGAAGCTCAGCACCAAAACCATTAAAAATTTCTTGAAACTGGGGCACAACAAAAATCAGTAAAATAGAGGTGACTACCAAGGCAATTAATACCACCGCAATGGGGTAAAATAGCGCTTTTTTAATTTTTGATTTAAGTGCTTCGGCTTTTTCTTTATATATAGCAATACGTTCAAACACATGATCAAGCGAACCCGATTGCTCACCCGATTGTACTAAGTCACAGTATAAGTCATCAAAGTAGCGGGGGTAGGCACGTAAAGCTTTAGATAAAGGCTGCCCTGCTCGCACTTCGTCTGCAATAGTGGTAATTAACTTTTTCATACTTTTATTGTTAATACCAGAGCCAATCATATCTAGTACTTGAATCAATGGCACACCGGCATTTAACATGGTTGCAATTTGACGGGTCGTCACAGAGATATCTTTGGCGCTTACCTTGGGCGTGCGTTTTAAACCAAAGAGCGGCTTGGGTTTGCGTTTCACTTTTGATGGGGTGATCCCTTGCTTACGTAGTTGTGCTTTTACCAGTGCAACACTATTACCTGTCATTTCCCCTTCAAGGCGTTTTCCTCGAGTACTTACTCCGACCCACTGAAAGGTATCTAGATTGTTATCTTTATTACTCAAAAGCGGGCCTACTTTTTAAAAGAAAGGGTGCCAAAACAACACTGTTCTGGCACGGAAGTACTTAACAGAACTCGTTACAGTTGTCAGCCCAAGTTACTAAACCAGCTGCGTATGTACCTGTTAAAACGTAAGTATCAGTAGCTGCTATGCCACCTTTTGCGATTGGGGTAACGGTAATTGTAGCTTTACTGTCTACGTAGGTAAGTGCTACAGATTTAACGGCGCCTGATGGATCAGTAAGATCTGACGGAACACCATTATTGCCTGCAGTACAATTAGTAAAACCACCTTCTACTTGTGCACATACCTCAACGGCAGTTTTTAAAGAATTTGAAGCCATTACAACTTCTGTATAGCGCGCTTTATCTGTGTACTGTTGATAAGCTGGTAACGCAACCGCTGCCAAGATGCCGATGATAGCTACCACTATCATTAATTCGATAAGGGTAAAACCACCCTGTTGTTGTTTTGCCATGATGTGTCTCCTAAGGGATTATTGTCTAACCGTACAAGTGTAAGTTAGAAAGATATTAAAATCTTTATGGTTTTGAGTTAGCGTATAAGTAAGTATAGGCTGTTTTTGGGTAAATGGCGCTATCGTTGCGCTTGATATACCTCAATAAACAGCGTTTTACTCACTAAATTAATAAATTATTAGCAACCCATGCTTTTGTCGTATTTAACGGCCTATTACCACTATTGTCAATAATTTAGTGGTAAAGGGTGTCATTAATATGAATAAATAATACTATTTTTACTTAAAGCGCATTGATAAGTCGATGCTTTGTATATGTTTGGTTAACGCACCACTTGAGATAAAGTCGACGCCTGCTTGGGCATACGTACTGAGTATCTCAAGGGTCATATTACCAGAGACCTCAAGCTTTGCTTTGCCCTGAGTTAGAGTAACTGCTTGTTTAATATCTGCCACGCTAAAGTTGTCGAGCATAATAATATCAGCACCTGCATTAAGCGCTTGTGTTAGCTCATCTAGAGTTTCAACTTCAACTTCAACGGGTTTGTCGAAGTGGTTGACTTTGGCTTGTGATACGGCTTTAGCGATACCGCCACAAGCCGCTATGTGGTTTTCTTTGATTAAAAACGCATCAAACAAACCAATGCGGTGATTTTGACCACCGCCGCATTTTACGGCGTATTTTTGCAGTGCGCGCAACCCCGGAATGGTTTTACGTGTATCTAATAGCTGAGTTTTACTCCCTGCGAGTGCTTTTACATAGTGTGCGGTGGTAGTGGCGGTGCCACTGAGTGTTTGTACAAAATTCAAAGCGGTGCGCTCAGCGGTTAAAATTGCGCGTGCAGACCCAACTGCGGTAAATAGGGTGCTGTTTGCCAAAACTGCATCGCCATCTTCTACTAAAACGTTAACGATAACATTTGGGTCTACTTGCTTGAATACTTCTAAAATCAGGTCTTTGCCGCAAAATACGCAGTCTTCACGAGTGAGCACAGATGCGTTGGCTTGTTGATCTTCAGGTATTAACTGTGCAGTAATATCTCCATCGTTTGCCGATTGGTGATTCAAATCTTCGTTAAGTGCTTGTTTTACTAATTGGCTAATGAGTTCACTGGAGATAAGTTGGCTTTGCATCGTATTGTCACTTGTGTTGGCTAATATAGGCAGAAGTTAAATTTTACTGTGTTGCGCGCGTTTACACAATCATCGCTAGTGAATTAATATTAACCTTGATAAGGTAACAGTATGATTATTAGAGGCCATTTTGTATCATGCCATTAGATTGGTTAGTAGGTGTAAATAGAAGACCTTGTACATTTTATGACGACAGACCCACAGGAGAAGAGGTTTCTTTATTGGTTATTCATAACATCTCTCTGCCTGCGGGTGAATTTGGTACGCCTTATGTAGATGGGCTGTTTTGTGGCACGTTAGATTATAATGCGCATGCGAGTTTTGTTGACTTACAGGGAGTTGAAGTATCAGCCCATTGTTTTATAAAACGTGACGGACAAGTATTGCAATATGTACCTTTTAGTAAGCGAGCTTGGCATGCTGGCGTATCAACGTTTGCAGGACGAACGCGTTGTAATGATTTTAGCATTGGTATTGAACTCGAAGGCACGGATGATTGTGCCTATGAACAGGTGCAATATTTACAGCTTGTTGAACTGACCAAACAATTAATGACAGCATACCCAGCTATCACCAAACAGAGAATTGTGGGTCATTGTGATATTGCACCAGGGCGTAAAACGGACCCCGGTAGCGCGTTTCAGTGGTCAAAATTTTTTCATCAATTAGACAAATAAAGAGCAATGTTATGATCTTAATTTCAATTATTTTAGCACTTGCCATTGAGCGTCTTGCCGCACGAGGCAAATATTGGCAGATAAGTTATTATGCAAAAACTTATTTAGCACGCAGCAGTACGGTTGGGCTTTTTAGGGGAGGAGTTAAGTCAGGCTTTGGTGTGATGGCTTGGCTGGTAGTCCCCAGTATTTTGGTCGCATTCGTGTATCATGTAGCTGATTTGGTATTGGTGCAGTTGGTATTAAACACCTGTGTTCTACTTATTTGTTTTGGTTGTGCCCTGCAGCGAGCACGTTATAAGGGTTATTTAAACGCTTTAACCCGAGGAGATAATGAAGCTGCGACTTTGTATGCGCTACAAATGGGGCAAAAACGCACTGAGCTTGAACAAGGTGGTGAATGGTTTGGGCAAACGCTAGTTTGGGTTAACTTTCGTCATTATTGCGCAGTTATTTTTTGGTTTGTTCTCTTAGGTGCGCCGGGCGCTGTTTTGTATGCACTGACAAGGAGTCTGTTTGATGCGATAGATGAAAATTCAGAGCATCAAATGATAAACCATAGCCAACGATTTCAGACTATGCTGCATTGGTTAGAGTGGTTGCCTGCTAGGATCACCAGTTTTGGTTATTTGATCATCGGTAATTTTTCTAAAGGCACAAGTTGTTGGCTTAAGTATGTGCTTGATTTTAAAGTTTCTAACCGCAGTGTGGTGACGTCTACGGCATTAGCAGCTGAGCAGATAGAACAACAATATATAGGGTGTACATACGAAGCAACCTGCATGATGCGGTTAGTTAAACGCAATATATTGTTTTATTTAGTGCTGATAGCATTATTAACTTTGTTCGGTAATTTAGCATAGCCGTAAGTAACTTGATTGTGAGTGGGGTTCCCCACTCAATTTTTTAAATGTAGGTTAATTTAGTAAGCTTTTTAACCAAGTCTGTTTTCTCAACCGCATAGCCGTTATAAGTTTATTATCGAGCTCAAGGGTGCGCAGGTGCTCATCGGTGACATCTATTAAGTCACATACTCCTGTCACTTTCCATAATCCTTCTTCAAGTTCTTTTGCTTTATGCAGGGCATAATGACTGACATAGCGTAGTTCATTTGCTAAGTAGTCTGTATCAGGGCGTCCAGTTTTAGAAACATGCAAATGAAACACAAATAGCATATTTTTGGTGATGGCTTTTTTCAAAAATAATGACAATGACTCTTGTGGCTCACCTTTTTCAATACAATGGCTTTTAATTGCCTTGCTTAAATCTTTTTCAGTATTATCAAAGCTCACAAATAAATTGTATTTTAAAGGTTTACTTTTTCTGCTGTGCTTTTTGACGGCCTCTGTTAATGTGTTTTCAATAAACCCTGAAGGGAAAAGCGGCTTAACATTTAAATAACCTTGCTTACCATAATGATATTGCATTAATAAATGATGAATAGGAGTTGGATAAAGTCCTATACCAACTGACCCAACTTTAAAGTGTGAAGCTTCCTTGTGAAGGTAAAAAGGAAACTGGCAAACACTTTTGGTGATCATGTTTCTAAGGGCAGTCGAAAGCCCTGGTACTCTAGGCGTTTCTTTACATGGTTGTAGTTTGTCTTTATTACTGTCGATTAATAATTTAAAAAAATCACTGGCGGTTTTAGGTGAGTCTGTAAGCTTACTTACTTTAAGGTTGATGGTTGTTTTAGTTTTACTGACTGCCATCACTTCATAACGCAGATTGCTAAGGGTGTATTGCTTGGTAATTTTTTGCAATTCAGGCAAGTCAATGTGAACAATATCGCCCTTAGTGACTGTCGATGGCTGCGCTAACTGTATTTGCAGCCCCATTACTGAAAAGTCAAGCGTATACCCTTGTACTTCAGCCGCTCCATCAACATGCAAAATGGTGGCTGTTTTATACAAGTAACGCTTGTGAGCGCGAAGATTCACATACTCTAAAGAGACAACCTCTAGTTTAGGTGGGTTGAGGGCTTTTCCTCGGCCAAAAACTTTTAGCTGATTGACTAACCGCTTATCAAATGTCACTTTTTGGTAAGCTGTTCTTTGGTGCTCTGAAGAGATGTCAGTTAGCAGTATGAGGTATTTAACATTATCAATATAACTTTGCGCGCGTGGAGGAGGCCGTTTGTTTAGCTTCTCCACGTTCTTTCCCGCATTTTTTGGTAAAGAGAGTGGTATAAATGCATCTTCATGGTGGCTTGGCATTAACTGCACTTTAAAAGTTCGCCAGCTGCTTTTGTTCGCGCCGTAAGCGATAAATAAACTACGCAATTGTGCTTGTTTTGCCAATTCAAAATCAAATGCTGAATAATGGTACATTTTACCATCTTTTATGTGTGTAAAGCAGTATAGTGTCGACTCTTTGACGGCATTTGGCAGCGATAACATGGCTTCCAAACGAGCTTGGGATAAAACTTGGTATAAACAAGAGGTTTTTCTTTCGTCTTCAAAGTAATAATGAATATTGGCATTATTTTCATTCGTTAACGCAATACTTGGCAATAAGAGCTTATCTTTTTCTGTGATAAAAATGAATAATGAGTTAACCCTAGGCTGGTAATATTGCTCATATCCCTTACAGATAATTGCGTCCATTGTGTTATCGAGGTTTATTTTATAGCGGCGCTTATTACCATGAATAAAGCTATCTAAAAATTCATCAAAAGAGCTGCTGTTTTCAATAAAAGTTCTTTTTAACCTTACATGACTAAGCTCCCTTGACAGAGGCTCAATGGCGACTACTTCGTACTGGATACCGCCTTTGAGGCCTAGTTCAAACTCTTGCTCAAGGCCTATTAGGCGAATACTCACGATTTGCCCCTGCTTAATTCGCTCTTTGGCAGGCATTTTTATTTTAGCGCCACTGAGTGAAATATCAGAGGTGGTACCTCTGATAGAATGCCCTTTACCTAGTTCAATAGATATTTTGATTGAGTAATTCATTCTCTCTTCAATACGGCTTTCGTATGAAGCAAAACGAATGAGTTGGGGGGAGTCAACTTGCTCTGGCGCAATATCTTCAACTAAGCTTTCGCTGTCTTGTGCTTTTTGCATTACTCGAAAATTATTTTCGGTATGCATAACCTCTTCATAAACTGCTAAGGTGTATTTACCATGACGTGCTATTTCACGTTCAAACACTTCAATGGCTAAATCGTCCATAAAGTGTTGTTTACCATCGTATTCATAGGGTATTACTTCACCAGCAACTTGGCCGCGTAAGTCAATAAAGCGGGCAATGGGTTGCGACAAACGAGACATTTCCATTTTTAATAGGAACTTGTCGGGTTTGGAAATATCGCTCGTCATTTGATCAAAGATCCTATCGAAATTGGGATCGCCCAACTGCGACTTTAACTCTTTGATCAGAGGTTGATATTTCTGTAGCTTATCTTCAGCCATAATGACCCATTGTGTTATCTATGTTTAAGCCGTCTGGCTTATTCGTTATTATTAGTTATACCAAGACAAAACTATGACAATATTAAATCATAGTTAATTAATTCTAAACAATTCTGTTAACTTAGTCTGCTATTGCAGTATTTATATTGTGCAGAGATTGAGTTACAGATTTTAAGCAATAAGTGTGCCTAAAAATATGGTAAAAAAGAAAACCGCCTTTGTTTGTAGTGATTGTGGTGCTGAATTTGCGCGTTGGCAAGGGCAGTGCTCCGAATGCCGTGCTTGGAATACAGTGACTGAATTTCGCGTTCCTTCTGTCAAAGCGCCTCCTCGCAGTGCTGCGATGGCTGGGTATGCAGGTATGGTTGATGCCAAAGTGCAAACATTGGATGAAGTTAACCTTGAGAGTTTACCGCGCTTTAGTACGGGTTTTAAAGAGTTTGACCGTGTTCTTGGTGGCGGAGTCGTGCCCGGTAGCGCTATTTTAATTGGCGGTTCCCCAGGGGCAGGAAAAAGTACTATTTTATTACAAACTATGTGCTTGCTAGCACAAGGTATGAATACGCTATATGTAACAGGTGAAGAGTCGTTGCAGCAGGTAGCAATGCGTGCGCATCGTCTTGGTTTGCCGACCAATAAGTTACGAACTTTGGCAGAAACAAACGTTGAAACCATTTGCCAATTAGCTCTGCAAGAAAAACCCAGCATTATGGTCATCGATTCCATCCAAGTAATGCATATGAACGATGTGCAGTCAGCGCCAGGTAGCGTTTCTCAAGTACGTGAAAGTGCTGCATATTTAACGCGTTTTGCAAAGCAAAACCAAGTGGCTATTTTTATGGTCGGCCATGTAACCAAAGATGGTTCTTTAGCTGGCCCAAAAGTTTTAGAGCATTGTATTGATTGTTCAATTTTATTGGAAGGGAGCTCAGATAGCCGCTTTCGTACTTTACGAGGTAATAAAAATCGCTTTGGTGCCGTGAATGAGTTAGGTGTGTTCGCGATGACAGGACAAGGGCTTAAAGAAGTGAGTAATCCCTCAGCTATTTTTTTGAACAGAGGCGAAGAGCAGACACCGGGTTCTTTGGTAATGGTTATTTGGGAAGGAACCCGGCCGCTACTCGTAGAGGTGCAAGCGCTAGTTGATTACTCGCAATTAGCTAACCCTAGAAGAGTCACCGTGGGGTTAGAGCAAAACCGTTTGGCGATGCTATTGGCGGTATTACATCGCCACGGTGGTTTGCAGGTAGCTGATCAAGATGTATTTGTTAACGTTGTGGGTGGTGTCAAAGTGTCAGAGACTAGCGCAGATTTAGCACTAATCGTGGCATTGGTATCAAGTTTTAAAAACTATGCTTTAGAGCGTCAATTAGTGGTCTTTGGTGAAGTGGGATTAGGAGGAGAAATACGCCCAGTACCCAGTGGTCAAGAGCGCCTAAAAGAAGCAGCAAAGCATGGTTTTAAGCGAGCTATAGTGCCAAATGCTAATAAACCAAAAGACCCAATTGAAGGTATGGAAATTATTGGTGTCAATAGTTTAAGTGAAGCGCTTGAAGCACTATTTTAAGGAGCTGCTTATGCGAAATGTATTTTTGGTTGTGCTGGGAGCTGGATTAGTCGCGTATGGAATAGCTCAGCACTTAGTAAACAAAAACGTTACCACTGAGCTGGCGCAGCAATTAGCATCAATACAGCAGCAAAGTGGTATCGAAATAAGTTATGGCAGTATAGATGCGTCAATTTTGCAAGATACAGTGAGTGTGCACAATGTGGTTATTAAAGACGCACTAGCGCGTAAGGTGATAAGTATTGAGCAAGCTAGTCTGCAAGGCTATCAAAGCGATAAAATCAGTGAATTTACTCAGGTACAACTAAATGGAATACGTTTGAGTGAACAAGCCAAGCAGCAGGTATCGCATATACCAGCGCTATTACTGGATACCGACTTTGACTTTGTATCTTCAGTCGCATATGACCATAGTGTTGGTTTAAGTGAATTAAAAGCAAGTTGGGTGGCGCGTGATATTATTGCTGCGACGTTATTATTGCAGGTTAATAATACTCAAGATTTTATGACAGCGTCACAGTCGCTGCGCCAGCAGCCAGATGATTTAGTTGCACAAGGCGCATTGATGGATGCTCTACAAAATGTTGAGCCACGCATGTTGCATTTTAAGCTTGAAAACCAAGGACAGTTGCCAGCGTTACTTGAGAGATTACTGCTGGTGTCTGGGTTAAATAAATTAAATTTTTATCAATTACTAGAAACACGGCTTGAGAAAATTACAATAGCACAGCGCAGTAAAAAGGCATTGCTGGGGTTTGCTAAAGGTTTGCAGCGCTTAGAAGTATCTGCACAGTTACCCTGTGGTACACGTGCTGCTGATTTTTCTCAGCAGCTGGCGATACTCAATACTCAGCCAGAGGCATTGGCAGAGTATATCAACTTGTCTATGACTGGGCAGTAATCGTTAAAAGGTCGCAAGTGCGACCTTTTTAATTTAATGTAATATTCTTGCGCGAATAGTGCCTTCTACAGCACTGAGTTCTTTTAATGCAACTTCAGAGTGATCGCTATCGACATCTATAACCACGTAACCGATGGTGTCATCAGTTTGAAGGTATTGTGCGGCGATATTAATACCATGCTGTGCAAATGCTTGGTTAATTTGTGTGAGCACCCCAGGACGGTTGTGGTGAACATGCAGTAATCTACTGCGATTAGCAAGTTCAGGCAGTGCCACTTCGGGGAAGTTAACGGCACTTAATGTTGAACCATTGTCTGAATATTTAGCGATTTTACCAGCCACTTCAATACCGATGTTTTCTTGTGCTTCTTGAGTCGAGCCGCCAACATGTGGCGTTAAAATAACATTATCAAACTCACGTAATGGAGAAATAAACTCTTCTTCGTTAGATTTAGGTTCCACAGGAAATACATCGATGGCAGCGCCTGATAACTTTTTATCTCTTAGAGACTCAGCAAGTGCATCAATATCAACCACGGTGCCACGAGATGCGTTGATCAAGATTGCGCCTTGCTTCATGACTTCTAACTCAGCCATACCAATAAGGTTTTTAGTTGCTGAGGTTTCAGGTACATGTAAACTCACGACATCAGAGCGCTGCAGTAGTTGCGTTAAGCTTTGAATTTGCTGAGCGTTGCCAAGCGTTAGCTTATCTTCGATATCATAGAACTCTACTTTCATACCGATATTTTCAGCCATGATCCCAAGCTGAGTTCCGATATGACCGTAACCAATGATCCCTAAAGTTTTACCACGGGCTTCGTACGAACCAATGGCAGATTTTAGCCATTGTCCACGGTGTGCCATGGCATTGCGCTGAGGAATGCCACGCAATAGCAGTAGTATTTCACCTAATACTAGCTCTGCAACAGAGCGAGTATTAGAGAAAGGCGCATTAAATACTGCAATTCCGCGTTCACGCGCAGCTTGTAAGTTAACTTGGTTGGTGCCGATACAAAAGCAACCAATAGCAACTAGTTTTTCTGCGGCGCTAAGCACGCTTTCGGTTAAATTGCTGCGAGAGCGAATACCCACAAAGTGGGCATCTTTAATACGCTCTTTTAGCTCATTTTCAGGTAGCGATGTTTTAACGTAATCAATATTACTATAGCCATTGCGTTTTAGTGTTTCGACAGCGCTTTGGTGTACGCCCTCAAGTAGCAAGATTTTAATTTTATCTTTGGCTAACGATACCTTACTCATGATTGATTCCTATTTAACTAATTTTGGGGCCCTCTGAGGTCCCCGTAATAACAACGTCGGCTCCACGCTGTGCAAATAAACCATTGGTTACAACGCCGACAATCTGATTTATGCTTTGTTCTAACTGCTTTGGCTCATTAATCTGCAAGTTATGTACATCAAGTATCACATTACCGTTATCGGTCGTAACGCCATGTCGGTAGACCGGATCACCACCTAACTTTAATAACTCGCGCGCCACATAGCTGCGTGCCATGGGGATCACTTCAACAGGTAGAGGAAATGCGCCCAATGTTTCAACATGTTTGGTGTTATCCACAATACAAATAAATTGTTTAGCTACTGCGGCTACAATTTTTTCTCGTGTTAATGCCGCGCCACCACCTTTGATCATGTCATTACTGGCATTGATCTCGTCTGCACCATCAATGTACACGTCGAGTTGGTCAACATCGTTAAGCTCAAACACTTCTATGCCTAATGCTTGGAGCTTTTCAGTTGAGGCCTCAGAACTTGAAACAGCCCCTTTAATTTGCCCTTTGATACTACTTAAGGCATCTATAAAGTGGTTTACGGTTGAGCCGGTTCCTACGCCAACAATGGTGTTTTCTTTAACATATTCTAACGCAGCCCAGGCTGCTGCTTTTTTCATTTCATCTTGGGTCATTACGTAATTCACTGTGTTGTCAAATTGAACACCGTGAGTATATCGTAATTGTGACCATAGAATGAGTCAGTTTGTGCTTTACCACTGATAAAATTGGCGTGGTGTAATTATCTGCTGTAATGGCACATCCCATGCTTCAGTTGGCAATAGCTCTACCTGCTGGCAGTCATGGGCAAGACCTATTAATTCAGGCTTTTGCATATGTTCGCGATAGTAGCGTGCCAAAGTTTTATCGTAGTAACCGCCACCCATCCCTAAGCGATTACCTGATTTATCAAACGCCACAAGTGGCATAAGTAGATAATCTAATTCATAAAGGGGGCAAATATGACTGCAATTTAATTTAGGTTCCAAGATAGCATAGCGATTCTGTGTCATGGGTGAATTTTCTTCATACCTTTGAAATAGCAAAGAGGTGCCATTGAAGGGATGTATTATTGGTAGAAATATGCGGTGATTTTCTTTCCTAAGTGATTGAATTAGATTGGAAGTATCAAGTTCACCATCATTGCTTAAATAGAGCCCAATTCGAGCGTTTTTTGGTGGGTTTTTATGTTGAAAAAAATTCACTTTAATTTTTTTCGCGGCTTGTTCTTGCTCCGCTTTGCTTAGGTTTTTTCTCGCATTTCTAATATTCTTGCGAATTTGTGAACGAGATAGAGGAGGAGATTGGGGTTTGCTAACCATAAGTGCTCAATTATAAGTTAAACCATTGTGGATATAATATAGCCAGTGCTAAAACTATTAATAATATCAATAACACGGCAGCCAATGCATATTGCAGCTTACGAGTGGGTAGTTTTTTTGTAGGTTCCATTTCAAGGTCTAAATCAAAATCATCAACTATTTCGTCTTCTTGCCATTGTTGCGCGCCTTGTTCATGTTGTTCATTCGATGACGCAGGTAGGCGTTGCTCTAACTCTTCTAGTCTTTCTTCGATACGAATGAGGCTACTGGTTATATAATCTAAAGCTTCAAATACGCGTTCATCTTTTTGTTCTTGTGCGCTTGTTTTAGTTGTATCTTCTAGCGCAATTAGCTTGGCTTGAACCCCCATGCTGGCAAGCAGTTTTACCTGCTTTAAGCATTTGGTTTTATCCGCTGGGGCGAATAAAGGCTTATTGGCTAAAAAGGCACTTGCTTTTTGTGGGTTAATTTTTAATTTAGTACTTAATTTTGCCACCACCTCTTCTGCCGAAAAGCTTCCCTCTAATTCGACAAATGCGACACGGTATTGTTGTGACATGACTATTCCTAACGCTTTGCTAATGCTTTGAGTATACCGAATTTTTTGTATGTTGCGAATGTGTTATGAATAACAAAGGGAGGTATTTTTATGGAAACTAGGCCAGCTGTTAACTGGCCTATAATTGATACTGAATTATTGCTCTCGAGCAATAGCGCGATAAGCGATATCTGTACGGAACTCGACACCATCCCAATGGATGTCTTTTACCAGTGAGTATGCACGCTTTTGGGCTTCGGTCACCGTGTGGCCTAGCGCTGTTGCGCACAGTACACGACCACCCGCGGTCACCACATCTTCACCATTTTGCTTGGTACCTGCATGAAATACCTTTTCGCCTTCTGGGTAGCTTACTTGGAGGCCTTTGATTGCATCACCTTTGGGGTATGCACTGGGGTAGCCTTTGGCTGCGAGAACAACACCTACAGCTGCTCGCGGGTCAAATTTGATATCAAATTTGTCTAGCTCTTCACGATTAGCAGCTTCGATTAATTCAACTAAATCAGACTGTAAGCGCAGCATAATAGGTTGTGTTTCAGGGTCACCAAAACGACAGTTATATTCAATCACTTTAGGTGTGCCGTCTGCTGCGATCATCAGCCCAGCGTATAAGAATCCCGTATAAGGATTGCCTTCGCTTGCCATACCTTCAACAGTCGGTGTGATCACTTCATCCATAATACGCTGGTGGATCTCAGGTGTTACCACGGGTGCCGGAGAGTAAGCCCCCATACCACCAGTGTTTGGACCTGCATCACCATTGTAAGCACGTTTATGATCTTGGCTGGTAGCAAATGGTAAAACGTTTTTACCATCAACCATGACGATAAAGGAAGCTTCTTCGCCTTCTAAGAACTCTTCAATAACCACACGACTGCCAGCATCACCAAATGCATTGCCTGCAAGCATGTCGCGAATGGCGTCTTGTGCTTCAGATTCAGTCATTGCAACTATTACGCCTTTACCTGCTGCTAAGCCATCGGCTTTAACCACGATTGGCGCGCCTTGCTGTTTCAAATAAGCCAATGCAGGTTCTACTTGTTCAAACGTTTGGTAGTTTGCAGTTGGAATAGCATGGCGAGCTAAAAAGTCTTTGGTAAAAGATTTAGAGCCTTCTAACTGTGCCGCAGCCGCTGTTGGGCCAAAGATAGCTAAGCCTTCTTCACGAAAGCGGTCTACCACGCCAATCACTAAGGGTGCCTCTGGGCCTACAATGGTAAGCCCAACCCGGTTTTCTTTAGCAAAGTTTATCAGAGTGTCTAAGTCTTCAACACCAATGTCAACATTAGTGAGTTTAGGCTCTAAGGCTGTGCCTGCATTACCAGGGGCAACATAAACTGTTTTGACTGACGGGTTTTGAGCGGCTTTGAACGCAAGTGCGTGTTCGCGGCCACCGCTGCCAATGACGAGTACATTCATGGCGAAATTTTCCTATTTAAAGCTTTTTAAATTTTAGAGTCATGCGATCACTTTCCCCAATAGCTTTATATTTTGCAGCTTGTTCTTCACCCAGTGCTAAACGTGGAGGAAGAGTCCACACACCTTTAGGGTGATCTGCGCTATCGTTAGGGTTGGCGTTTATATCGCTTTGAGCTACTAATTCGAATCCGGCTTGTTTGGCTATATCAACCACATAGCTTTGCTTCATGTAGCCTGAACGTTTCTGATCAGCGCTATCGCGCGACTCAGGTAAACGGTGCTCAACCACACCCAAAATACCACCTGGTTTTAAGGCTTTATTAAATGCTTTAAACGCACTTAACACGCCTTGGTGATCTTTTTGCATGTACCAGTTATGCACGTTACGAAAAGTCAGTACCATGTCAGCGCTGCTTGCTGGTGCAATATCTAAATGAGAGATAGGAGAAAATTCGGTTATTTTCACTTCGCTAAATCGCTCATCACTGGCTACTTTTTCTTTAAAACCAGAGAGCGAACGCTGGTAATAGCCAACTTCAGAGTCTGCCGGAAAGTGTGCCGCATAGAAAGTACCTTGGCCTTTAAGTGCTGGGGCCAAAATCTCTGAGTACCAACCACCACCTGGGGCAATTTCAACAACCGTCATATTACTTTGCAAACCGAAAAACGCTAATGTTTCAACTGGATTACGATATTGGTCACGGGTTTGATTTGCTGTTGAGCGTTCAGTACTTTGTGCTGCGCTAATTAGCGTGCTTGCGGTATTGTCGCTGTTATTTAGTGTGCTATCGTTTGCGTTACAGCCTACGAGTGCAGTCGTTACAGCAGCTGCAAGAAGTGTTTTTAAACCAAATTTCATTTTTTGTTCCTTCACTTTTGTGATTGTGTTTTAAGCACAATACTCGAATTTAGTGCAAACAAAAAGCGCGAAACGTTAAACGGTTCGCGCAATGGTTTTTAATGTCTAAAGTGACGCATGCCGGTAAAGACCATTGCCATGCCGGCTTCGTTAGCCGCAGCGATGACTTCTTCATCACGCATTGAACCACCAGGCTGGATAACGGCTGTGATCCCAGCTTCTGCAGCAGCATCAATACCGTCACGGAATGGGAAGAATGCGTCAGATGCCATCACTGAACCTTTTACTTCAAGGTTTTCGTCAGCAGCTTTAATGCCTGCTATTTTAGCAGAGTAGACGCGGCTCATTTGCCCAGCACCAACACCAATCGTCATTGAGTCTCGAGCGTAAACAATGGCATTTGATTTAACAAACTTAGCTACTTTCCAGCAGAATAATAAGTCTTTTAGCTCTTGCTCTGTTGGTTGGCGCTTAGATACGACGGTTAAGTCATCTAGTGTAACCATACCTTGGTCTCTGTCTTGTACCAAAATACCGCCATTTACGCGTTTAATATCAGAGTGTGTTGTTTTCGCACCCCACTGACCACACACTAAGACGCGAACGTTTTTCTTTGCTGCAACAATTTGTGCTGCGGCATCTGAAATACTTGGTGCAATGATCACTTCAACAAACTGGCGTGCCACAATGGCTTCTGCTGTATCTGCATCTAATTCACGGTTAAACGCTATGATGCCGCCAAAGGCAGAGGTGGGATCAGTTTTAAACGCTCTGTCGTATGCCGCTAGGATGTTTTCATCAACTGCTACGCCACATGGGTTAGCATGCTTTACAATAACACAAGCGGGCGCATCGAATTCTTTAACACATTCAAGTGCAGCGTCAGTATCTGCAATATTATTAAATGACAATGCTTTACCTTGTAGCTGCTTTGCAGTAGCTACAGAGGCTTCTTGTAGGTCACTTTCAACATAAAACGCAGCATCTTGGTGAGAGTTCTCGCCATAGCGCATATCTTGTTTTTTAGTGAATTGCATATTGATTGTGCGAGGGAATTTGGTATCAATAGCACCCTCTTCGGTATGATCAGGCACCATGTTGCCGAAGTAATTTGCTATCATGCCATCATACTGAGCTGTGTGCTCATACGCTGCAATTGCTAAATCAAAACGCGTATTGTAAGTGGTTGAACCATTGTTTTCTTTTAGCTCAGCAATAACGCGGTCATAGTCATGCGCATTGACGACAATGGTGACGTCTTTATGGTTTTTAGCTGCTGCACGAACCATTGTTGGGCCACCAATATCAATGTTTTCAATCGCATCTTCAAGGCTACAGTCAGCTTTTGCAACAGTTTGTGCAAAGGGGTATAAGTTAACTACAACCATGTCGATAGCACTGATGTCATTATCAGCCATAACCGCTTCGTCTTGGCCACGGCGTGCTAAAATGCCACCATGCACTTTGGGGTGCAGCGTTTTTACACGGCCATCCATAATTTCAGGGTGACCTGTATAGTCAGATACTTCCGTGGCAGTAATGCCGTTCTGTGTTAATAGTTTAAATGTACCGCCAGTAGAAAGAATTTCTACGCCATGTGTGTTTAGAGCACGGGCAAGTTCAACGATACCGGTTTTATCTGACACGCTTAATAATGCGCGACGAATTGGACGATGTATATCCATGATGGTTTAGGTTTCCTCAATGATAAGTTAAGGGCTAGCTTAGAAGGGCGCTATTTTAGCTTAATTTACGTAAGAAAACGATCATAAACCGTATTGTGAAATTGAGAATTCTTTAATTTATAGTGTGCGCAAGATGTTAGCTTGAATGCAAATTGAGAGAAAAAGGGGCAGAGATATAAAAAAGCACCCTAAGGTGCTTTTTCAAAACGTTATAAACTAAATCTACAGATTAGTTCATACCATATTTTTTAAGCTTCTTACGTAGCGTACCACGGTTGATACCAAGTAAGATCGCAGCGCGAGTTTGGTTACCGCGAGTATACGTCATTACTTCCTCAAGCAATGGCGCTTCTAGCTCTGAAAGAACAAGATCGTAAACGTCTTGTACGTCTTGACCGTTAAGTTGCTTTAAATAGTGATGAACAGCTTTTTTTACTGCATCGCGTAAAGGTTGCGGTTTCTCTTGTGACTGAACATGAGCGTTAGTAATAAATGGAGAAGTCACATTTTGTTCAAACATCATTATGTCTCTTTCTTTCTTAGTTAGCTGCTAGTGTTTCAAAGTATTGTTCTAATGCATCGATTTGCTCATTGGGCATCTCAAGAACATTAAATACTCGCCTAAACTGACCTGCTTGGTCATGGGCCTGCAAATACCATGATACATGCTTGCGTGCGATACGCGCTCCCATTGGCTCACCGTAAAACTGATGAAGATTGGTTAAATGCTCCATCAAAATACTACGTACCTCAGATATCTCTGGTGTAGGTAGTTGTTTTCCAGTTTGCAAAAAGTGGTCTATCTCCCTAAATATCCAAGGGCGACCTTGGGCGGCTCGACCAATCATGATGGCATCTGCGCCCGTATAATCTAATACCTGTTTAGCCTTTTGCGCAGATGTAATATCTCCATTGGCGACGACAGGTATGGTCACTGAACGTTTGATATCCTTTATCGTGGCATATTCAGCTTCACCTTTGTACATACACGCTTTAGTGCGACCATGTACAGCTAGGGAGGCTATGCCATTTTGTTCAGCAATTTTAGCAATCTCAACGCCGTTACGGTTTTGTGTATCCCAACCCGTACGGATTTTTAGTGTTACAGGTACTTCGACAGCGTTAACCACTGCTTGAACTATCTGCTCAACTAACTCGGGATACTGCAACAATGCAGAGCCTGCCAGTTTCTTATTCACTTTCTTTGCAGGGCAGCCCATATTGATATCTATGATCTGCGCCCCATTTGCTACATTGAACTGTGCTGCTTGTGCCATTAAAGCTGGATCGGCACCTGCAATTTGTACAGAGCGAATGCCAGATTCACCGCTATGATCCATTCGGTTCATCGACTTATCTGTTTTCCATACTTTTGGATTTGACGACATCATTTCTGATACGGCTAAACCTGCGCCTAATCGACGGCATAGTTGTCGAAAAGGTCTATCAGTGATCCCAGCCATTGGGGCCACAATAATGTTGTTATCTAGTTGGTATGGACCAATACGCACTGTTGTTCAATCTGCCTCTTTTCAAGGGGCGCTAAGTTTACGGTTTTTTTCGCAAAAATCAAAGGCTATAAATTGAACATTATTGTTTTTTTTTTGAACTTATTGGGTTGACTTTTTATAACAGTTTGAGTCAATGATTTATTTGTGTGATTTTTAAACAGGTGAGTGAGCAGGTGTATAAAAATAATACGGTTGATTCACTGTGAAAAAACAGTAAAGCCTGTTAAATACAGGCTTTAGCTGTTACAAGTTACTAACTCAACGATGAGTATATGTGTAAAGATTAAGGTTTGCTGCCACTGACCCTTGTCCATTCGCCTTGCTGAGCAATCTCGTCAAGCTTAACAAAAGGCGCGTACACGTCGGCAACAGACTGCGCCTGTTCAGCCAAAATCCCCGACATGGCTATTTGACCGTGAGGTTTTAAAAAGCCCAAAATGATCTCGTGTAGCTCTTTGAGTGGTTGTGCAAGAATATTAGCAACGACAATATCAGCACTAAAGTCAGGTTGATCCTCGGGTAAGTACACTTCTAGTTGCTCTGCCACACCATTACGTTGTGCATTATCAAGACTGGCTGCTAAGGCTTGAGGGTCAATATCAATGCCAATTACGCGCTGAGCACCTAGTTTAATTGCTGCAATGCCTAAAATGCCAGAACCACAGCCAAAATCGACTACAGTTTTGCCACTTAAATCTTGACTCTCTAGCCATTTTAAACAAAGTGCGGTGGTTGCATGTGTACCAGTCCCAAAAGCCAAACCTGGGTCGAGTAATACGTTAACGGCATCTGGGTCGGGAATATCGCGCCAGCTAGGGCATATCCATAAACGCTCACCAAATTTAATTGGATGAAAGTTATCCATCCATTCGCGTTCCCAATCTTTGTCTTCTAGTTGCTCTATTTTATAAGTCAGTGAATGCTCACTATTTGCTTTTAAATAGGCGACTACTACGTCCATATCGTGTGCGGCATCAAACAAGCCGATAACTATGGTGTCGGGCCAAAAAATAACCTCTCCCGGCTTTGGTTCATAAATAGGGTTATTGCTGCCATCCATAAAGGTGACAGACGGACAGCCAACATCGAGCAGTAAATCGCTGAGGTTATCGGCGGTTTCTTTATTAGCGTGAATGCGGATTTGGATCCAAGCCATGAGCTTTCCTAAATTTGCTAGTTATTAAAAAGGCCGCAGTTGCGGCCTTTAATCAATTATCATGAATTTAAAGGGCTGTTAGCCTTTTACATCCAAGAAGCTTTTCAGAAGATCTGAACGAGAAGGGTGGCGTAATTTACGCAACGCTTTAGCTTCAATCTGACGAATACGCTCACGTGTTACATCAAATTGCTTACCTACTTCTTCTAGCGTGTGGTCGGTGTTCATGTCAATACCGAAACGCATACGCAGTACTTTAGCTTCACGTGCTGTAAGGCCTGCCAATACTTCGTTGGTTGCGCCACGAAGACTCTCCATCGTTGCTGAGTCAATTGGTGACTCAATGGTAGTGTCTTCGATAAAATCACCTAAGTGCGAATCTTCGTCATCACCAATTGGTGTTTCCATAGAGATTGGCTCTTTAGCAATCTTCAATACTTTACGAATTTTATCTTCAGGCATTAACATACGCTCCGCCAACTCTTCAGGGTTTGGCTCTCGGCCCATTTCCTGAAGCATTTGACGCGAGATACGATTTAGCTTATTGATTGTTTCAATCATATGTACTGGAATACGGATCGTACGTGCTTGGTCAGCAATTGAGCGAGTAATTGCCTGACGGATCCACCACGTTGCATAAGTTGAAAATTTATAACCACGACGGTATTCAAACTTATCAACCGCTTTCATCAAGCCGATATTACCTTCTTGGATTAAATCTAAGAACTGTAAGCCTCGGTTGGTATATTTTTTAGCAATTGAAATTACCAGACGTAAGTTGGCCTCAACCATCTCTTTTTTAGCTCGGCGAGCTTTCGCTTCACCAATACTCATACGACGGTTGATATCTTTAATTCTTTCGATAGTAAGGCCAGTGCTTTCTTCAATCGCCTTTAGCTTGTTGATACAGCGCTCAATTTCAGGTTTCACTTGCGAAAGTTTATCTGAATATTTCTCACCTGCTGTTATTTCAGCATCAACCCACGCCATATCTGTTTCGTTATTAGCAAAATGCTTTACAAAGGTTTTCTTTGGTACTTTGGCAATTTGTACCGCTTGCTTCATTACGATGCGTTCTTGAACACGTACTCTGTCCATCATTTCGCGCATGTTATTAACCATGCGGTCAAACTGTTTAGGTACTAGCTTAAAAGTACGGAATAACTCACCGATTTCATGAATTGCAGCTTGTGAATCAGGGTGCGAGCGGCCTTTTGTATTAAAAGTTGCGCGCGCTTGCGTGTACAATGTACGAAGCTGTTCAAAGTGAATACGAGCTTCTTCAGGATCAGGGCCTGTATCCGCTTCTTCATCATCTTCATCATCTTCGCTTTCGTCATCTTCATCAGCTAAGTCTTCATCGCTTAACTCAGAACCGATATGAGTTGCAGAGATTTGAGTCTCTTCCGCATTCGGATCGAAAAAGCCAGAAACGATATCACTTAAGCGCATCTCTTCGGCTTCAAATTTATCCCATTGCTCAAGCAAATAAGTAATTGCTTCTGGGTACTCTGCAACAGAGATCTGAACTTGGTTGATACCTTCTTCAATCCGCTTAGCTATTTTTATCTCGCCTTCGCGAGTCAATAGCTCAACAGTACCCATTTCACGCATGTACATGCGTACAGGGTCAGTAGTGCGACCTATTTCTTTTTCAACCGTAGCAAGTGCAGCAGCAGCAGCTTCAGCAGCATCCTCATCGGTAGTGGTTTCTTGCATCATCAATTCATCGGCATCAGGTGCATTTTCAGCAACTTTAATACCCATATCGTTGATCATACTAATGATGTCTTCTACCTGATCTGAGTCTATTATGTCTTGTGGAAGATGATCGTTAACTTCTGCAAAAGTTAAATACCCTTGCTCTTTACCTTTTTGAATCAGAAGTTTTAGTTGTGACTGAGGAGATTGATCCATAGAGATTTATGCTTCCACTCTGATAAGTTGATACAACAGGCGCCAGCGAAAAACACCGAACAATTTGCATGACGCAGTGAATAGAACATTATAACAGCAAAATTTGATTTTGACTAGTTCTTCTATCGTTTTAACGCTTGCATTAATAGTGCACATTCGAGTCGCTCTTCGTTGTTAAGGCCTTGTGTTTTGTCTTTTATAAATAAGGTCTCTAACCTAAAGTTTAAACACTGATCTTCAATAAATTGAAAGGTATTTTGGAACTCTTCGGTGAGTGCTTGCTCATTTATTTCGTGTTGCCAAATGGCTAATTTTTTTAATGCTTGGTATTGAGGCTTTTCTCTGAAATATTCAAGTAGCTGAGCTGTTGTATAGTTGGGGTGTTCTAAACAAACAGATTGTAACTCTAGTAATAGTTCAATGCCTGGAATGCTCATTTGTGCCAGTTCGGGCAAGTGCTCAATACTTGATGCAAGTTTTGGGTGCTGTACTAGCAAGCCAATTGCACGTCGCATAGGTGTTACTTTAAACTTACGTTCAATGTTTTGCAGCTGTTTAGGCGTTGCTAACTTGGCTGATAGTTGCTCAGTTGTTCTGCCTATCAGGCGCGCTAGTTTTTCTAGTAGGCTCTCTTGATAAAATTCACTGGGTAATTTACTTATTAAGGGTAAAGCATCGCTTAAAAGCTTCGCTTTACCTGCATCGCTAGTCAATTCACAGTTTAGCGCCAGTTTGTCGAACAGTACTTTTGAAAAGTCGTCAGCTGTTTCTAAGCGTTTTTCAAAATCAACCTTCCCTTCTTTTTGGACAAGCGAATCAGGGTCTTCACCGTCAGGTAAAAACACAAACTTTAACGACTTGCCATCTTTTAGGAAGGGGAGTGCATGCTCTAATGCACGCCAAGCAGCGTCTTTACCTGCTCTATCTCCATCGTAGCAACATATTACTTTTTCTGTGGTTCTAAATAACGTTTGCATATGTTCTGTGGTGGTGGCCGTACCCAGTGCTGCAACTGCATAGGTAATATTTTGTTCTGCCAGTGCTACAACATCCATATAGCCTTCAACAATGAGTATATTATCTAACTTATCGTTGCTTTGTTTTGCTTCATACAAGCCATATAACTCAAATCCTTTATGAAAAATACGAGTTTCAGGAGAGTTTAAGTATTTTGGGCCTTGACTATCCCCCATAACCCGCCCGCCAAAGGCTATTACTCGTCCACGCTTATCTCTGATAGGGAACATAAGCCTGTCGCGAAAGAAATCAAACTGTCGACCGGGTGTTTTTTCCGAGGCTAGTTTGAGTTCAAGCAGTTGCTGGCGTTGATGTTGATTTCGACCGACTTGATGACACAGTGATTCCCACTCTGAAGGAGCGTAACCTATCATGTATTGCTTGACCGTTTCACCAGATAAGCCTCTGCCTTTTATGTAGTCTATGACTGCACTGGCATTTTTATGATGCTTTAATTGGTGCTGGTAAAATTTTGCGGTTTGCAGCATTAGGTCATAGTCAGAACGTTTTTGTTCAACGGTTCGCTCTGGCTTGTTTGAACCTTGCTCTCGGGGCACTTCTAAATTAAGTAAAGCAGCAAGTTCTTCAATGGCATCTACAAACTCAAGTTTGTCATAATCCATCATAAAAGAAATAGCGTTACCATTGGCACCACAACCAAAACAATGATAAAACTGCTTATCTCGAGATACGGTAAATGAAGGTGATTTTTCGTTATGAAAAGGGCAGCATGCTTGATAGTCTTTGCCTGCTTTTTTTAGACCAACACGGTTATCGATTAGATCGACAATATCGGTTCTATCAAGCAACTCATCTATAAACTGTCTTGGGATCTTTCCAGCCATACTATTCTAACGAAGTTCCTTTATGCCTAGACGAAGAAACCGAGCGCTAGGCTCGGTTCACTTTAATCATACAATCTGTATGTGGGGTTATGCGCTTAATCGTTGTTTAATTAAACCAGAGATTTTGCCCATATCGGCACGACCTTCAGCTTTAGACTTGATTATTCCCATAACTTTACCCATGTCTTGCATACCTGCAGCACCAGTATTGGCAATTGCATCATCAATTAATGTGATAATTTCTTCTTCAGTCAAAGGCTGAGGTAAGAAAGTTTCAAGCACAATAATCTCATTTGCTTCAATTTCAGCTAAATCTTCGCGCCCAGCATCTGTGTACTGAGTGAAAGAGTCACGGCGCTGCTTAACTAACTTCACTAAAACAGAGGTAATACCTGCTTCATCTAGTGTTGTTCGATTGTCAATTTCACGCTGTTTTATTTCAGCAAGTACCATACGTATTGCGCCAAGTCGTAACTTGTCTTTAGCTCGCATGGCATCTTTTTGTGCGTCTTTTAGCTTAGTTAAAAGGCTCATTTATACAAGACCGAAATAGATTAGTATAATTTAACGCGACGTGCGTTTTCGCGAGAAAGCTTCTTCATGTGACGCTTAACCGCTGCAGCTTTTTTACGCTTACGCTCAGCTGTTGGCTTTTCATAGTGCTCGCGACGACGAACTTCTGAAAGGATACCTGCTTTTTCACATGAACGCTTAAAACGACGAAGTGCAACGTCAAACGGTTCGTTCTCTCTTACTTTAATTACTGGCATTAAAAATTCACCTACCTAATAAATGAGCAATGCTCACGCTGATCAAATATTGATCAAGTGGTTCAAAAATGGTGCGGTATTGTAATCTGAAGCCACACCACATGTAAAGTGTAAATTATAGCTAAATGTAAGGCTATTTAATTGTCACGTTGATAAAGTCGGCATAATACTTGTCCTGCCTGCTTTTCTTTAATTATTTGCCAATTATTAGGGGCAACAAGTGATAGTTCTTTTTCTACTTCTACATAAATTAAAGCATCATCCGTTAGCCATTGATTTTGCTCTAGTAACTCACATATATGCTGAGCCAATTCCTTGCGAAAAGGGGGGTCAACAAAAACAAGGCTAAAGGTTAGTTGATCTTTATTATTGGATAACACGTCAATAGCACTACTGTTAATTACTTCAGCATTGCTTAACTTCAATGTGGCAATATTTTGTTGTAGTTGCGAAGCGGCTAGTTTATCCAGTTCAATAAAATGGGCTTGCTTTGCAAACCGAGACAAACATTCGAAGCCCAATCCCCCGGAGCCTGCGAAGCAATCGAGTACGGTAGCTTCTCTGGTGTCTTGCATTAACCAGTTGAATACGGTTTCTTTCACCCTGTCAGTGGTTGGCCTAAGACCAGTCACATTTTTTACTGGTAACTTTCTACCTTTGAATTGACCGCTTATAATACGGATCATGCCATCTTTTTGATTTGCTTTAGAGGTTGTTTTTTTTCTCATAGGTGTCACAGGTCATAGAATCTTAATATTTCACTCGGATAAATCACCATCGCTGCATTTTTCATCCCTTAGGAACATGATACACTGCGCGCTAATTTTAGATTTATTTTGACGCTAACATGTTGCTTCACTTTAGAAGCACGTTAGTGTTACATACTTATGGCTCTTTATTGGCGAACAACGGCAATTAATTTGAGTCATCATTAGTTTATCAGATTTATTAAATACGGTATTTAGCGAGCATGGGAAAAAAGAACAAATTTCTGTCTTGGTTTGGATTTGGCAAAAAAGAAGCAGAGCAATCACAGCAACAAACCGATGATGAGGCAAGCCTCGCTAACAAAAAAGCGGAGCAAGCTGCAGCTGAAGAAGTCGAACGTCAACGTTTAGCGGCAGAAGCGAAAGTACAAGCTGAGCAAGTTGCAGCTGAAGAGGCCGAACGTCAACGTTTAGCAGCACAAGCGAAAGCACAGGCTGAGCAAGTTGCAGCTGAAGAGGCCGAACGTCAACGTTTAGCAGCACAAGCGAAAGCACAGGCTGAGCAAGTAGCAGCTGAAGAAGTCGAACGTCAACGTTTAGCGGCAGAAGTGAAAGTACAAGCTGAGCAAGTTGCAGCTGAAGAGGCCGAACGTCAACGTTTAGCGACAGAAGCACAAGCAGCGGCTGAAGAAGCTGAGCGTCAACGTTTAGCGGCAGAAGCGAAAGTACAAGCTGAGCAAGTTGCAGCTGAAGAGGCCGAACGTCAACGTTTAGCGACAGAAGCACAAGCAGCGGCTGAAGAAGCTGAGCGTCAACGCTTAGCAGCAGAAGCGAAAGTGCAGGCTGAGCAAGCAGCAAATGAAGAAGCTGAGCGTCAACGTTTAGCAGCAGAAGCACAAGCAGCGGCTAAAGAAGCCGAGCGTCAACGCTTAGCAGCAGAAGCGAAAGTGCAGGCTGAGCAAGCAGCGGCTAAAGAAGCCGAGCGTCAACGCTTAGCAGCAGAAGCGAAAGTGCAGGCTGAGCAAGCAGCAGCTGAAGAAGCCGAGCGTCAGCGCTTAGCAGCAGAAGCTAAAGCACAAGCAGAGCAAGTAGCGGCTGAAGAAGCCGAGCGTCAGCGCCTAGCGGCAGAAGCGAAAGCACAGGTTGAGCAAGACAAACCTAAAAAAGAGGGCTTCTTTTCACGATTAAAGAAAGGGTTACTTAAAACTAAAGTTAATTTAGGCTCTGGTATTGCATCGATTTTTAAAGGTAAAAAAATCGATGATGATCTTTTTGAAGAATTAGAAACTCAGCTATTAACTGCCGATCTTGGTGTAGATACCACGATGAAGTTAATTGATAACTTAACTGATGCGGCTAACCGTAAGCAGCTAAAAGATGGTGATGCACTCTATGAGCTAATGAAGCAAGAGATGGCTGATATGCTCAAAGAAGCGGAAAAGCCGCTTGAGATCCCACACAATAAAAAGCCATTTGTGATTTTAATGGTCGGTGTCAATGGTGTAGGTAAAACTACCACAATTGGTAAATTAGCAAAGCAATTTCAAGAGCAAGGTAAATCGGTCATGTTAGCGGCAGGTGATACCTTCAGAGCCGCAGCGGTTGAACAACTACAAGTATGGGGTGAGCGTAACAGCATTCCTGTAATTGCCCAACACACAGGTGCCGATAGTGCATCGGTGGTATTTGACGCATTTCAAGCGGCACAAGCACGTAACGTTGATGTTTTAATTGCTGATACAGCTGGGCGTTTACAAAATAAAGATAACTTGATGCAGGAGCTTGAGAAAATCGCTCGTGTAATGAAGAAGCTAGACCCTGATGCGCCACATGAAGTAATGTTAACAATAGATGCTGGTACAGGGCAAAATGCGATTAGCCAAGTTAATTTATTCAATCAAGCTGTGGGGCTTACAGGCATCACTTTAACTAAGTTAGATGGTACAGCTAAAGGCGGTGTTATTTTTGCTGTTGCAGACAAATTTCAAGTGCCTATTCGCTATATCGGTGTTGGCGAGGGAATTGATGACTTACGAACATTTAAAAGTGAAGACTTTATTGAGGCATTATTTAGTAACGAAGATGCTTAACTAATGAAGGGGAGACTAAGTGCTCCCTTTATTTGGTCTAAAACATAATTATAAGCAGGCCTAGCATGATCAAATTTGACCAAGTCAGTAAAACATACCCCGGTGGTCACCGAGCATTAGAGAAAGTTAGCTTTGAGCTGGGCAATGGTGAGCTTGCATTTTTAACTGGCCACAGCGGAGCGGGGAAAAGTACTTTATTAAAGCTTATCAGCGTGATGGAGCGTCCTTCTGCGGGACATGTTTTTATTAATGGTGTTGATTTAAATAGTGTGAGTAATCGTCAGATACCTTTTGTAAGGCGAGATATTGGGATCATTTTTCAAAATCACCGATTGCTTGAACGTTACAATGTATTTGATAACGTTGCATTACCGCTTGTTATTGAAGGGATGCACCATAAACACATAGCCAAAAGAGTAAATGCTGCGTTAGACAAAGTGGGGCTTTTGAATAAAGTTCGCTGTCAGCCAAATACTTTATCTGGTGGTGAACAGCAACGAGTGGGTATAGCTCGTGCCATTGTTAATTCACCGCCTTTATTATTAGCAGATGAACCCACAGGTAATTTGGACCCTGAGCTATCAATGGAAATCCTAAAATTATTTGAAGACTTTAATCGCCATGGCACAGCAGTGTTAATCGCCACTCATGATTTAGGACTGATCGCTAGGATGAAATATCGTAGCTTGACCTTGAGTCATGGCCGAATGAGCCAAGATCCGCTCTCGGAGGAAAGACTATGAGCTTATTGTTTAAAGGTCGTGATGCACAAACTAGTAGTCAAAATAAATCTTGGTTTTTACGCTGTTATTTTTTTATGCTTACCGTGTTTCGCCAAGGCATAAATAGTTTAGGTGAAATGTGGCGCACGCCCATGGCATCATTGATGACTATTTTAGTATTAGGATTAAGCTTAACGCTACCTGCCACATTATATATAGTGGTAAAAAATGTGCAGCAAGTGAGTAGTG
Source organism: Pseudoalteromonas holothuriae (assembly GCF_945859825.1). Lineage (GTDB taxonomy): Bacteria > Pseudomonadota > Gammaproteobacteria > Enterobacterales > Alteromonadaceae > Pseudoalteromonas > Pseudoalteromonas holothuriae. Next base: position 192,694 of record NZ_CAMAPC010000005.1, on the reverse strand, counting down.
GTTTTAGTGATGCTTCAGAAATTTCGCTGTTCGTTAAAGAGTCTATGAGTGAGCAGCAAACACAAACATTGGCAAAACGTCTTGCATTATATCCTGAGATTGCGAATGTTAAGCTTATATCAAAATCACAAGCACTTGATGAATTTAAGCGTATTTCAGGGTTTGGGCAAGCATTAGACTATTTAGAAGAAAACCCTTTGCCAAATGTTGTTTTGGTGACACCGACTAGTCGTTATCGTAAACCACAAGCTGCTCAGCAATTGTTAGATAAGTTAGAAAGTGAGCGTGAAGTGGAGTTTGGTAAGCTCGATATTGAATGGTTAGAGCGTTTAAATGCACTGTTGAGCCTATTAAAAGAAAGTGTGGTAACCATCGCTCTTTTATTGCTCAGTGCGGTTATTTTGATTATAGGGAACACTATTCGCCTATCAATCATGGATAAAAAGGCTGAAATCCAGGTGCTTAAGCTTGTTGGTGCTACAAATACCTTTATTCATACTCCATTTATTTGGACTGGTGTATGGTATGGCATTGTCGGTGGCTTGGTTGCATTTATCTGCGTTGCTATGATGCTGTGGTGGTTAGAATCAGCAGTCTCTATGGTTGCTGGGGTTTACCAAAGTGCTTTTGTGTTGCAAGGGCTCAATGGCAATGAGTTAATGATTTTATTGTTGTTGGCGGTTTCTTTAGGGTTTGGTGGGTCTTTTCTATCCGTACATCGTTATATAAAAGATATTGAGCCTGATAAAGTCTAATACCAACCTGAATGATTTTAATACATAAAAGTATATTTAAGCCCATGTAATTTATCACAGATGGGCTATATCAATGCAATATGATATCCTGAAGACTGCTTAATTGTTGCATCTAAACCCCATCTTTATTTAATAAAAATCAATGATTTATAAGTAAGGTCGAAATGGGAGAAGAAAATACTTGCATTTTCTTTTGAAAACGTATTATATACGCATTAGCACTCTTGCTTGAAGAGTGCTAAAATGGACTGGAATATTTACCACTTGAGGTGAGAAATGAGTAAAGATTTATACGCATTAGCACTAACTGCTGGACAACAAAGCGCAAGTTTAGATGGTTACTTACAAACAGTAAGCTCTATTCCTATGCTTGATGCTGAGCAAGAAAAAGTGTTGGCCACTCGTCTTCAACAGGAAGGGGATTTAGAAGCCGCTAAAAAACTCATCGTCTCTCACCTTCGCTTTGTTGCGCACATTGCTAAAAGTTATTCTGGTTATGGCTTACCACAGGCTGACCTAATTCAAGAAGGTAACATTGGCCTGATGAAGGCTGTTAAACGTTTTAATCCTGATGTTGGCGTGAGGCTTGTCTCATTTGCAGTACATTGGATTAAAGCCGAAATCCATGAGTATGTATTAAAAAATTGGCGTATTGTTAAGGTTGCGACCACTAAGGCGCAGCGTAAATTATTTTTTAATTTACGTAAGAACAAAAAACGCCTAGGTTGGTTTAATCAAGCTGAAGTAACGACAGTTGCAAATGAACTGGGTGTGAGTGAAAAAGAAGTCCGTGAAATGGAATCGCGAATGAGTGGACAAGACATGGGCTTTGACTTAACTGGTGATGATAATGATGATGCGCCATCAAGCAGCTATTCACCAGTACAATATTTAACAGATGGTAGCAGCGACTTGGCAGATTCTGTTGAACAAGAACAGTGGCAAGAGCAATCGCAAAATAGACTTTTTAATGCACTTAAAACGCTTGATGAGCGTTCGCAAGACATCGTAAGTGCACGTTGGTTAGCTGATGAAAAAGCAACCTTGCAAGATTTAGCTTCTAAGTACAATGTATCAGCTGAACGCGTACGCCAATTAGAAAAGTCAGCGATGAAAAAGTTACAAGCTGCAATGAGCTAACTGATTATTCCATTTAAAGAAAGCCGCTAATCGTTAGCGGCTTTTTTGTTTTTTATTTTCAAGCAAGTTTTTTGAGCTTACAAGTGTTCGCTATTTTGATTATAATACGCGTTCGTAAGTGAGGAGAAACGATTTTGTTGGCAGCATTACGCATCTTAGCGATGGCATTATTTATTATTTTTAGCTGTGTGTTTGGGCTATTATTGTGTCTGGTACGGCCATTTCATCCAAATAATGTGCATACCATTGCCTGTTGGTTTGGAAAAATGTCTACCGTCATTGGTGTCAAACTTGTTATTTCACGTCATGTTAATTGTATTGACGCTGGGCCTGCGGTATACGTAGCAAATCATCAAAATAACTACGATCTATTCACATTGACTGCAGCTGTACCTCAAAGAACAGTTAGTATGGGCAAAAAAAGCCTTAAGTGGATCCCATTTTTTGGTCAGCTTTATTGGCTCTCAGGTAATATCCTAATTAATAGAAGCAACCGTACTAAAGCAGTCGGTACGCTTGGTAAGTCTGCCCAAAAGATCAAAAGCAAAGGTTTATCTCTTTGGATGTTTCCCGAAGGCACTAGAAGCTATGGAAAAGGACTATTAGCATTTAAAACGGGCGCTTTTCATACCGCACTCAATGCACAAGTGCCTGTTGTGCCTGTATGCATGAATAGCACGAGTAATTGTATTAAGCTAAACCGCTGGGACAATGGTACAATTTACATTGATATTTTAGCGCCGGTTGATTTAGACAAAGAGATCAGCGCGCGTGAACATGCTAAAGCAATACACTCGCAAATGGCACAGCGTATTGCAGAGCTTGATGAAAAGGTAAAAGAAAATAATGGATAATTGGCGCGAGATTAGCGAAGACATAGTTGAATCACTTTTAGAAGATGGCTCGGCAACAGATAAACTGTATGAAGTGGAGCATCACTTTGTATGTGAAGATTTTAAAAAGTTAGAGAATGCGGCTTTAGCTGCATTTAAACTTGGTTACGATGTTGAAGACCCTGCTGAATTAGAGCTCGAAGATGGCAGTAAGATTTGGGGATTTGATATTGTAGTAGAAGCGGAACTGGATGCCGATGTGATCATGGAGGATGTCGATAAGTTGGCCGCCTTAGCAACGGAATTTAACGTTGAATATGATGGTTGGGGTACTTACTTCCAAGAGTAACTGACTACCTACATACTGTGTCATTTCAGCCAAAGTTACAAAATAGAAATGACACAGAGCATAAATGTGTCTTAAATTGTACTAGCTCATCTCTTTTATAGCGCAGCTTAACCCATCAAGGGTCAACGGGTACATGCGCTTATCCATCGCTTCTTCAATTAAGCCAATAGACTGATAATACGGCCAATGCTCTTTTGGTTGTGGGTTTAACCAAGCAATTTTTTCAAAATGATTACTAAGGCGTGCTAGCCATGCCGAACCGGGCTCTTTATTCCAATGCTCCACGCTACCGCCTGGATAGGCGATTTCATATGGTCCCATGGTCGCATCGCCTACAAAAATCAATCTATAGTCTTTGCCAAAGCGGTTAATGAGTTGGTACGTATCCACTACACTGGCTTGACGGCGTTCGTTATCTTGCCATACATGTTCGTATACACAGTTATGAAAATAAAAAAATTCTAAGTGTTTAAATTCACTGTGTGCGGCACTAAACAATTGTTCACATAGGTGAATGTAATCATCCATGGAGCCACCAATATCAAATAGCATGATCACATTCACTGCATTGTGTCGCTCAGGTGCCATTTTTACATCTAGCATCCCACCTTGCTTTGCCGTTGCAGCTATAGTCTCGTTTAAATCCAATTGCTCGCTGGCACCACTGCGTGCAAATTTACGTAGCTTTTTTAAGGCTAACTGCATTGTACGACTGGTGATTTCACTATCGGCATCTAAATTTCGATATTGGCGCTTGTCCCACACCTTAACCGCTTGGCGCTGGCGACTGCTATCTTGTCCAATTCTAACGCCTTCAGGGTTATATCCAAACGCACCAAAGGGTGAAGTACCACCAGTGCCAACCCATTTGTTACCGCCAGCGTGACGCTTTTGCTGCTCGGCTAGACGCTGTTTAAGGGTTTCCATTAACTTATCTAGGCCTCCTGCAGCTTCAATTTGTGCTTTTTGTTCTGCAGTGAGGTTTTTCTCAAACTCCTTCCTCAGCCAATCTGCAGGAAGTTGTGTATCTTTTTGTAGCTGACTTAAAAAGTCGATGTCTTCAATACCCTGAAAATAATCAGCAAAGGCGCGGTCAAATTTGTCATATTGAGTTTCATCTTTGACGAATATGGTTTTACTTAACCCATAAAATGCATCCATATCGGCAAAAGCCAGGCCATGGTTCAAGGCATTGATACAGTCTAACAATTCTCTTGGAGATACTTTCAGGCCATATTTTTTCAAGGTAAAAAAGAAATCAATCAACATGGTGTTATCGCTTACTCATAAAGGCAAGCTTTTCAATTAGACTAACATCTTGCTCATTTTTAAGTAGGGCTCCAAAGAGCGGCATTAAGCCTCCTTTATGGCTGCTATCTTTTAATGTATTTGCATCAATATCTTGTGCCATGAGTAACTTCAGCCAGTCTAGCAGCTCACTGGTACTAGGCTTTTTCTTAAGGCCGGGTATGTCGCGCAGCTTAAAAAATGACTCTAATGCTTGTTGTACTAATTGTTGTTGGATATTTGGATAATGCACATCAATGATTTGTTGCATTTGCGCTGATGATGGAAAATCAATGTAGTGAAAAAAGCAACGACGCAAAAAAGCATCTGGTAGCTCTTTTTCATTATTAGAAGTAATTATCACAATAGGGCGCACTTTGGCACTGACTCGCTCACCTGTTTCGTAAACATGAAATTCCATTTTATCCAACTCTAGGAGTAAATCGTTTGGAAATTCAATATCCGCTTTGTCTATTTCATCAATCAATAACACAGGACGTTTTAAGCCTTCAAATGCTTGCCAAAGCTTACCTTTAACAATGTAGTTACTGATGTCATGAACTTTTGCATCACCTAACTGGCTATCGCGCAATCGTGATACTGCATCATATTCGTACAAGCCTTGCTGTGCTTTTGTCGTTGATTTGATATGCCATTGAATGAGTTCTGTATTGAGACTGTTGGCCAGCTCTTGCGCTAGCATTGTTTTTCCTGTGCCAGGTTCGCCTTTAATCAATAAGGGTTTTTCTAAAATTACCGCAGCATTGACGGCTTGTTTGAGTGCATTGCTTGCGATGTAATTATGTGTACCTTCAAAGCTCACGTTAATTTCCTAATTATCTGGTCTGATGAGACTAGTGTGCCATAAAATGGCACCACTGCTCTAGTCAGTAAAATATTTTCCTCGCTAGTTTGTACCAACAAACTTAAAACGTGGTGTAAGTGTGCCCTCTACTAGGACTTGTTCATTAAACATCTCAAGTGGTCTAACCCAAAAATCAAAGTCGCCGTATAAAGTTTGATATACCACCATCGCCTCGCCAGTTTCACTGTGTGTGGCAACATGATGAACATGATATTTAGGTCCTTTGTAATGTTGATAAATGCCTGCTTTTAGTAATTGCTTCATTGTTTGCTCCTGTTACAGTGCGGTATACTTCAAAGTTATATGTTTGCCAATATGGCGTAAAGATGAATTATATTTCCATAGAAGAATTTAAAAAAGCCTGGGTATTTAAACATAAGGATCTACCGATTGATGATGTTGATCTTAATGCAATTAAATTAATGAGCGCAGAGCGTGCAGCGGTATTGTGGACTACTATGGTTTCACGAGAGAAAGACCACCCTGATTTTTTCACTCAATCAGAATGGGCTGGCGATGAAAGCACTTGGAGCGACAGCTTCAACTGGGAGCAACCTTGGGAAGCTGGTGAGCCGGCTTTACCACAAACATTGTGTACTTTCTTAGAATGGGAGGATAATACCACTGTGTACTTTTGCCTGTCTCGAAAGTATGTGTTTGAAACAAGCTTTGGTGTATTTAAACGTTGTTGGCAAAACTTCATGTTTTTAGCCGATGGTAGTTTGTTGTTAGGAAAGAAACGCCAAGGTGTTATTCAATTTTTAGAAAGTGGACATGCCAAACTGGGGCTGCGCCCTAAAGGCTAGCGTGGATCTGCTTAGCATGCTATAACTTTTCTCAGGCAGTGGAGGGTGTGTGGTAAAGCAGAATATATCTGATACAAAGCAAAGCAACTTGTGGCATAACGAGCATGAACGTTTGCAATTTGCTGAGTTAGTTAACGTATTTTATGCACGAGAAATCCTATTGCTGGCGAAACAGTATAACGGTGAACAGCTGCAAAAAAAATTGCTGAGTTTACCGTATTATGTGGAACGCGCTGCACGGCATATTAGCCAAGGAGATGTACCTTTAGAGCTTGATAGCCAAAATGCTTGCTGGCTTGCACCACAAAAAAAAGCACAGCCACAGTTTAATGAACAAAATAATAAAAGTTTTTACTCCGTGCATACTCCAGTTGGGTTAGTGGTGCCAATACTTGTGAATAACGCTGGGTATACACAGGTTGTCATGGACAGCATAGATCAAGTAAGAGACAATGCGATACATTGCAATCAATATGGTTGGTTTGCAAGTTCAGGCCTGAGTCATCAAAGTGACACTAAGTTACTTAAACCAACTAAGCTACTTATGGTTTGCGCGTGTTGCGGCCATCGTTGGCAATATAAAAAAGTTGTTGTACCACGCGTATTAAGCTTAAGAGAGATGCTACTAGCTAGCATGATAAATTGGACCAATGTTAAAGTACCAAAACTACGACCTCATTAATCTGCTTTGTGCAATAGCCTGGTATTCAGGGGAGTAGGTTATGCGTTTATTTCAACTCGTACTGCTCAGCCTTGCCATTTTTCTCCAGTATCGCTTATGGTTTGCGAACAACGGTATTGATGATTATACACGCATAAAAAGTACCGTAGAGTCACATCAAGCACTTAATACAAAACTGTCTAAACGCAACAAGTTGTTAAAAGCTGATATTGAAGATTTAAAGCTTGGTCTTGAGGGCGTCGAAGAGCGGGCTCGCCATGAGCTAGGTATGATTAAAGAAAACGAAACATTTATTCGAGTACTCCCTAGAAAACACCATGAATCAAACAATTAAAATAGCAGCGATTGTGCCTGCTGCGGGCATTGGCAGTCGAATGCAAGTGGGTCATCCCAAACAATATTTGAAAATTGCCCAACACACTATCCTAGAGCACACACTAAATAAACTAACTCAGTTGAGTGAATTGAATCAGATTGTCGTCGCCGTTAGTGATTCGGATGAATATTTCAAGACACTAAAGCTTTCAGATAAGCGAATTTTGGCTGTTAGTGGTGGAAAAGAAAGAGCTGACTCTGTGCTCAATGCGTTGCTAGCACTTAATGACAAACAACCTGACTGGGTGTTGGTGCATGACGCAGCAAGACCTTTGGTAACGGTGCATGATATGCAAAAGTTAATAACCCAGTGTGTTGCCGATAATGAAGGTGGTATTTTAGCGTCAAAAGTAAAAGACACAATAAAGCGTGGCGAGTCACATAGTTTGCAAACCGTCCCTCGTGGAAAGCTCTGGCAAGCTTTGACGCCTCAGTTTTTTCCTTACCAAGCACTGAAAAGTGCATTGCAGCAAGCGTTGAAAAATGGCGTGGCCATCACCGATGAAGCGTCAGCAATGGAGTGGGCACAGCACCCTGTTAAATTAATTTCTGGACGAAGCGACAATATTAAAATTACCACGCCCGAAGATTATGATTTAGCATGTTTTTTAATTTCTAAGCAGCAAGAGAGTGAGCAATGATTAGAATCGGTCATGGTTTTGACGTACACAAATTTGGTGGAGAAGGTCCACTGACAATCTGCGGAGAAAAGATACCTTACACGCAGGGGTTTATAGCCCACTCTGATGGTGATGTAGCAATCCATGCATTATGCGATGCTTTATTGGGGGCGCTAGCATTGGGGGATATAGGCAAGCATTTTCCAGATACCTCAGATGAATTTGCTAACATTGATAGTCGAATTTTGTTGCGAAGGGTTATATCAAAAATGAAATCAATGGGTTATCACTTAGGGAATTGTGATGTTACGCTGGTTGCACAAGCACCTAAAATGCGTCCTCATATTGATGATATGAGAGCTAACTTAGCTTTGGATTGTGAAGTTGAATTATCTCAGGTTAACGTTAAAGCAACGACTACAGAGCAGCTTGGTTTTGAGGGGCGTAAAGAGGGCATTTCTGCTCATGCGGTTGTGGTATTAGTAACATCATGAAAGAACTTAATTATTTATATGGACAACCAAAATCTTCAGCTGATTTTAAAACATCAGCTGAAGATTTTATGGTAGACGAAATACTGGATATTCCGTTGACTGGTGAAGGTGAGCATGTTTGCTTACAGGTGATCAAAAAAGGGGAAAATACGCAATTTATTGCCAAGCAATTGGCTAAGTTTGTAGGCATTGCCCCCCGCGATGTCAGCTATGCAGGTTTAAAAGACCGACATGGTGTCTGTAGTCAATGGTTTAGCGTCCCAGTGCCGATTAAAAAAGATATTGATTTTAGTGCACTAAATAGTGATAGCATTTTTGTAGTTAAACAAATACGGCATAATCGCAAGCTGCGGACTGGTTGTCACAGTGGTAACCATTTTAAAATCATATTACGTAATGTGGATATGCCTTTAGACATTCTTTCTAGAATTAATGCAGTTCGACAAGGCATTCCTAATTACTTTGGTGAGCAGCGTTTTGGACATGGTGGTCATAATCTGGAAATGGCTGAGCGATTATTTGGCGGAGAGCATATTCGAGATAAAAAACTGCGCGGTATCGTTATCTCAGCCGCACGCTCACATATTTTTAACCAGTTGGTAAGCCTGCGTGTGGCTGAACACGGTTTGGCTAAAACGTGGCACAGAGAAGTATTTTTGCTCAGTGGTAGCAATGCCTTTTTTGAAGATGACATAAATGATGAAATCATCGCACGTTTGAGCAGTGGAGATATTGTGTTGTCAGCACCGATGGTGGGTAAAGGAGAAAAAGGCCTAGTTGAACAAGAAAGGCAATGGTTACAGCCATATAGTGCTTGGCAACAAGGTCTTGGAGAGTTAGGCTTAAAAGTAGAACGGCGCGCGCTGCGTTTAGTTCCAAAAGACTTGCAAGTGGAGACCATCGATAGTGATACGATTAAGTTGTCGTTTAGTTTACCCAAAGGTACATTTGCTACGGCTGTATTGAGAGAGCTGGTACTACACCGTGATGCGAGTAAAGATAATTTAACGCAAGGAGTAATTGATGCGAGTATTGCTCAGTAATGATGATGGCGTAAATGCGAAAGGGATCGATGCTTTGTACAAAGCATTAATTCAAATTGCTGAAGTGACTGTTGTTGCGCCCGACCGTAATTGTAGTGGCGCGAGTAACTCATTGACTTTACTTAATCCATTACGTGCCTCGGTACTTGAAAATGGGTTCATTTCAGTTAATGGCACCCCCACGGATTGCGTTCATCTTGGCGTAAATCAATTAATGGATGAACTGCCTGATTTAGTGGTTGCGGGTATCAATAATGGGGCTAATTTAGGAGATGATACTTTATATTCGGGCACTGTTGCTGCTGCAACTGAGGGGCGTCATTTAGGGCTTCCAGCAATTGCTGTGTCACTGTGTTCAAAATATGAAAACCATTACGAAACTGCGGCTCAGGTAACAATCGATATAATAAAACAATTACAACATCATCCGTTGCCCAAAGATCAAATTATTAATATCAATGTACCTGATATACCTCTTGCTGAACTTAAGGGCATAAAAGTATGCCGCTTGGGTGCCAGACATAAAGCAGAAACAATGACGCAACAGCGAGACCCCTGGGGCCGAGATGTTTATTGGTATGGTAATTTAGGTAGTGAAAGTGACGCAGGAGACGGAACCGACTTTCATGCAATCAATCATGGCTATGCTGCTATTACACCTTTAAAAGTGGATATGACAGCTTATGAAAGCCTTGATGCCATGGCAACATGGTTGAATGAGGCTAAAACCGAGTGTTAAGCAGTTATAAACGCAGTGCCAGTGCGTTAGCTCTGCAGCTTAAAGAGCTAGGTGTTGCTGATGAGCAAGTGCTAGATGTGTTAGAGCGCACACCTCGGCATGTGTTTGTCGATGATGTGTTAAAACATAAATCATACGAAAACACGGCGTTACCTATTGGACAAGGTCAAACCATTTCTCAACCCTATATTGTGGCTAAAATGACTGAGGTTTTGCTACAAATTGGCGTAAAGGGTAAAGTGCTAGAGATTGGTACAGGTTCCGGATATCAAAGCGCGATTCTTGCTCAGTTATTTGACGAAGTATGTAGTGTTGAGCGTATCAAATCATTACAGTGGCAGGCCAAGCGGCGCTTGCATTCGCTTGATTTATATAATGTAACCATGAAACATGGTGATGGTTGGCAAGGTTGGTCGTCAAAAGCGCCTTTTGCTGGGATTATTGTAACAGCTGCGGCAAAAACAGTGCCAGAAGCATTGCTATCACAGCTTGAAGACAATGGGGCGCTTATTGTACCTTTAGGAGAACAAGAGCAACAGTTAACCTTATTTGTTCGTAAAGGGAGTCAATTTATTGAGCATCGACTCGCACCGGTACGGTTTGTTCCGTTGGTGGCAGGCGACATTATTTAACTGATTAATTCATATCTTAGCGGTGCGAAGCTCAAAGTCGAATACAATGTTAATAGTTTCAAAAAAGGTCGCTTATGCTTAAAACATACCTGTTGATACTGACAACTGTCTGTATGTTATTAAGTGGTTGTGCAAGTCGCCACTCTCCAGCACCAGTGACTAGCCTTCAAACAGGTAAGTCCAGTTCAACACAAAAAATTCATATCAACAATGATCGTTACCGAGTTCAAAAAGGAGATACTTTGTTTGCTATTGCTTTTAGTGCAAATAAAGATGTCAGAACAGTTGCGAAGATAAATGGAATTAAGCCACCATACCTGATTTACCCCGGACAATTGATTTATATTGAACGTCCACAAAATAAAAATAAAAAGCACAAAAAATACACTTCAAATCGAAATAAGTCCAGTTATCATAAACAAAAAAATAACAAAACTACCAAAAAAGAACTTGATCAGCCAAAACAACGAGAGTATGTTCAAAAGCATAGCAGTAAAAATAACAATGCACCTAAGGCTTTGTTTTCTAATAAGGTACGTTGGTATTGGCCTGCTGTTGGTAAAGTGACTAAGCAATTTTCTAGTAGAGAAAATGGCTATAAAGGGCTTCAAATCACGAACGTTGAAGGAGCCCCTGTTAAGGCTGCTGCAGATGGTATTGTAGTTTATGCGGGCAGCGCACTTAGAGGTTATGGTAATTTAATTATTCTGAAACACAATGATGATTATTTAAGTGCTTATGCGCATAACTCCAAGTTACAGGTCACTGAGCAACAAAAAGTTAAAGTTGGGCAAAAAATTGCCGAAATGGGTAGTACAGACGCTTCTAAAACAGCATTAAGATTTGAAATTCGTTTTAGAGGGCAGGCTGTTAATCCGGTTAAATATTTGCCAAGTAGGTAGTGACGCGATGATTTTGCTACGCACAACGTCACTATTAATTCACTTGGGAGGATGCGTATGGCTCAAACTGCAAATGTTAAAACCAAAAAAACGGACGATTTTGAAGAGAAGCTCGACGAGCTAAATGAAAATAGCTCAAAAGCCGAATTATTGGAAGAAATAGACGAAGAAGATGATATCTTTGCCAAAGATGATAACGTCAAAAATTTAGATGCGACGCAACTCTATCTTGGTGAGATTGGCTTTTCGCCTTTGCTCAGTGCTGAAGAGGAAGTATATTTTGCTCGAAAAGCGCTTAAAGGTTGCGAAGCTTCACGTAAACGAATGATCGAGAGTAATTTGCGTTTAGTCGTGAAAATATCTCGTCGATACAATAATCGAGGCTTAGCATTATTAGATTTAATTGAAGAAGGTAATTTAGGCTTAATTAGAGCGGTTGAGAAGTTTGACCCAGAGCGTGGTTTTCGTTTTTCTACATATGCGACATGGTGGATAAGACAAACCATTGAGCGCGCAATTATGAACCAAACTCGTACTATTCGCTTGCCGATTCATGTTGTTAAAGAGTTAAACGTATATTTACGTACAGCGAGAGAATTAACGCAGAAGCTGGATCATGAACCTACAGCAGAAGAAATTGCGGAGTGTTTAGACCGTCCGGTTGAAGACGTGACTAAAATGCTGCGATTAAATGAAAAAATAACGTCTGTTGATACACCCATAGGTGGTGATAACGACAAAGCTTTATTAGATATCATCGCTGATGAAAAAGGTCACGGACCTGAAAATGAAGTGCAAAGCAATGATATCAACAATCATATTGTTGATTGGTTAGGTGAGCTTAACCCTAAGCAACGTGAAGTGTTAGCAAGGCGCTTTGGTTTGTTAGGGTATGAGCCTTCAACTTTGGAAGACGTTGGCAGAGAGATTGGCCTTACACGTGAACGTGTCCGCCAAATTCAAGTAGAAGCACTTAGGCGTTTAAAAGATATTTTGCAACATGAGGGCTTAAGCACAGAAAGCTTATTTGAACAATTATAAGTTTGTAAGCCAGTTTTTGTTTGCAAAAAACCACCTCTAATGGGTGGTTTTTTGCATTTTAACTTTCAATTTATGATAGCTGCTGCTTGAGTTTGTATAGTAAAGCATGTGCTTCTCTTGGACTTAATTCATCAGGGTTAATCTCTGTGAGAATTTGTTCCACTGCAGATGGCTCTGGCAATGATAAGGTTTGTTGTGTTGGCTTGAGTGGCTCTACGACACTTTGGTGGTTTTCTAATTGCATGAGCTTTTGTTTTGCAAGCAGTAACACTGGCTTGGGTACGCCTGCAAGGCCTGCGACTTGTAAACCAAAACTCTTGCTTGCCGCACCTTCCATTACTGTATGTTTAAATGCAATGGTATCATTGTGCTCTATGGCATCTAAATGTACATTGACCAGCCCTGGTTGTTGTTGTGCCAGCTCGGTGAGCTCAAAGTAATGAGTCGCAAACAATGTTTTTGCTTCTAATTGGCGTGCTAAGTAGTCGGCTGTTGCATAGGCTAAAGATAGACCATCGTAAGTGCTTGTCCCACGTCCAATTTCATCCATCAAAACTAAAGACTGCTTGCTGGCGTTATTTAAAATAGTTGCGGTCTCAGTCATTTCAACCATAAAAGTAGAGCGCCCAGATGCTAAGTCATCACTGGCACCAATACGTGTAAATATTCTATCTATTTGGCCAATTTGAGCTGAGCTTGCTGGTACATAGCTACCAATGTGGGCCATTAATACGATGAGTGCAGTTTGACGCATATAAGTTGATTTACCACCCATATTTGGACCCGTAATAATGAGCATTTTACGTTGTTTATTTAGGTGTACAGGGTTGGCGATAAATGGGTCCTTGCTCACTTGTTCAACAACAGGATGACGGCCATCTTCAATATGTAGCTCCTCACCCTCAGTGAGTTCTGGTTTGCAATAATCAAGTGTTTGGGCGCGTTCAGCTAGAGTATTGAGCACATCTAAATCTGCTAATGCGCCCGCCATAAGTTGTAACTGTTCTAAGTAGGGGGCAATAAAGTCAAACAGTTGTTCATAGAGCTGCTTTTCTAATGCAAGTGCCTTACTTTGGCTCCCGAGCACTTTATCTTCATGTTTTTTTAGCTCAGGAATAATATAGCGCTCATTATTTTTTAATGTTTGACGACGAATGTAATCAGCTGGAACTAAATGTGAATTTGCACGACTTATTTCGATATAAAACCCATGCACTTTGTTGTAGCCAATTTTGAGAGTACTGATACCTGTTCGCTCACGTTCGCGTAATTCAAGTTGCTCCAAAATATCAGTCGCACCTTGGCTGAGTGCTCGCCACTCATCTAACTCGCTATTATAGCCTGTTGCAATAACACCGCCATCACGTATTAAAATAGGTGGGTTATCTATAATAGCGCGTTCTAATAAGTCTTGTAACTTTGGTAGAGTAGGTGATTGCGCACAGATTTGCTTGATACGTAAGTCACTACTGTTTGATAGTAAATCGTGCAATGGGGCTAAAGCTTGTAGGGCGCTCCTTAAACGTGTTAAGTCCCGGGGCCTAGCATTACATAACGCAAGTCGTGCAACCACGCGCTCAATATCGCCGATTTGTTTAAGTGCATCATAAGTATCTAAACATAATTGAGATTCAATTAAGCTTGAAATAGCGTTGAGTCTGGCGTTAAGCTCATTGCGGTTTCGAATTGGTGTATGAATACGGCGCTTTAACAAACGAGAACCCATTGGAGTCGACGCTTTATCTAAGATTTGCGCTAACGTATTGTCAACGCTGCCAGAGAGATTTAGTGTCAGCTCTAAGTTTTTACGAGTTGCGGCATCTAAGATCACTGCATGTTCGTTTTTTTCTAGTGTGATAGACCTAATATGGGGTAAAGCAGTACGCTGTGTGTCTTTAACGTATTGCATCACACACCCAGCGGCTACGAGTGCGGTGTGTGCACTATCTACTCCAAAGCCAATGAGATCTTTTGTTTCAAATTGTTGGCATAGTAAATGCCTTGCTGTGTCTAAGTCAAACTCCCAATCTGGACGACGGCGAGCGCCTTTAAATTGTTCAATTAAATGAAGGTTTTTAAATGACTCGGGATAAAGTAGCTCGGCTGGTTGCAAGCGTTGCAATGTGGAGCTAAGCGCCTCGTCTGTTTTAAGTTCAACAATATTAAATTGGCCAGAGTTTATATCAAGGTAGGCAATGCCGTACTGTTGTTGTTTATCTTGCCAAAGCGCGCCAAGTAAATTGTCTTGGCGTTCTTGCAATAATGCTTCATCAGTGACTGTACCTGGGGTGACGATACGAACTACTTTTCTATCAACGGGCCCTTTGCTGGTAGCTGGGTCGCCCACTTGCTCACAAATAGCAACAGACTCTCCCATTTGTACCAAGCGAGCTAAATAGTTTTCTACCGCATGATAAGGTACGCCAGCCATAGGTATTGGAGCACCTGATGCTTTACCACGGTGGGTTTGTGAAATATCAAGTAATTGTGCAGCACGGACTGCATCATCAAAGAACAGCTCATAGAAATCTCCCATGCGATAGAACAATAAAATATCTTGATGATCCGCTTTGATCCTAAGATATTGCTGCATCATGGGCGTTTGTTGTTTTATAGTATGTTCTGAATATAAATCTATCGACATGCATCTACCTAAGAGGTTGAATATGGAGCTAAACCAAGAGATAAAAACTCTGGCGGCACAGTTGGGTGCTATTTTAACGGATAAACGTTTTACAATCACTACCGCTGAGTCATGTACTGGGGGTGGAATTAGTTATGCTTTAACTGATACTCCCGGTAGTTCAGCTTACGTTGATCGATGTTTTGTGACTTATAGCAATGATGCAAAGCAAGGGTTGCTAGGTGTCAGTGCCGATACTTTGTGCAGTCATGGCGCGGTGAGTGAGCAAACGGTGTTAGCAATGGCATTAGGTGCAGCCAAAGCCGCAAAGGCAGATATTGCCGTTGCTGTATCGGGCATTGCCGGCCCCAGTGGAGGGTCAAAAGATAAACCTGTGGGACTTGTGTGGTTTGCAGTGAATGTTCAGGGAAATGTCACATGCTATGAGCACATTTTTACTGGTGATCGCGCTTATGTTAGAGCGCAAGCTATTGCTTTTGCATTAAAAAATATAGTTTCGCTACTATAAGGTTAAAAATATACTTGATACTGTGATTCTATACAGTATACTGAGCCCATTACGCTAGATTGGAGAAGCAAATGAACGATAACAGACAAAAGGCATTAGACGCTGCACTAGGTCAGATTGAGCGTCAATTTGGCAAAGGCTCAATTATGAAATTGGGTGACAACAAGACTATGGATGTTGAAACAACATCAACAGGGTCACTCGGTTTAGATATTGCACTTGGTGCTGGTGGCTTACCATATGGTCGTATTGTAGAAATTTATGGACCAGAATCATCGGGTAAAACAACGCTGACACTAGAAGTAATTGCGCAAGCGCAACGTGACGGTAAAACATGTGCATTCGTTGATGCAGAACATGCTCTAGACCCTATTTATGCCGCCAAGCTAGGCGTAAATATTGATGAGCTTCTGGTATCTCAGCCTGACACCGGAGAGCAAGCATTAGAGATATGTGACATGCTAACTCGCTCTGGTGCCGTTGATATTATTGTTGTGGATTCTGTTGCTGCTCTTACACCAAAAGCTGAAATCGAGGGCGAAATCGGAGACTCTCATATGGGCTTAGCGGCTAGAATGATGTCGCAGAGTATGAGAAAAATAACCGGTAACCTGAAAAGATCAAACACTATGTTGATTTTTATCAACCAAATTCGTATGAAAATTGGTGTGATGTTCGGTAACCCAGAAACGACTACTGGTGGTAACGCGCTTAAGTTCTATGCTTCTGTTCGTTTAGATATTCGTCGTATTGGCTCAGTAAAAGAAGGCGATGAAGTCGTAGGTAATGAGACTCGCGTTAAGGTTGTAAAAAATAAAATTGCGCCACCATTTAAGCAGGCTGAGTTTATCATCATGTACGGCGAAGGTATTTCTAAGCACGGCGAGTTGGTTGACTTAGGTGTTAAACACAAGATTGTTGAAAAAGCAGGTGCTTGGTATAGCTACAAAGGTAGTAAAGTAGGCCAAGGCAAATCTAACTCAATTAAATTCTTAAAAGAAAACCCTGAAATTGCCAATGAAATTGAAGGCAAACTCAGAGAAATGCTGTTACTTAAGGCAACCATTAAGCCTGAAGAAGGTGAAGACCAAGGCTTAGCAGCCGGTGCAGAACTATAAGCAACTAATCGATTAAGCGTAAGAAGCCCGGCAAATTGCTGGGCTTTTTTGTTCTAAGGCGTTTTTTAGAATACGTATTTAGCAGACAGCTGTAGACGGTTTAAATCGCCGTCAATATCGGCTTCGGTATCGCGTGTGGCTATTTTATATTCAATCCCAAACGTGAGCTGCTTAATTGGTGAATAAAGTAAGTTTGCACTGTAACTTTGACTTGATTTAGTTGGGTTACCCGTAATTGCTAATAAGCTTTCATTATTATCGGCAGTGAAAAATGAATATAAAAATGTTGAGCGGAATTGGTCATTCCAATGCTGTTGGTAGCCAACAAACCCAGACGTTGAATCGATAGCATCTAAACTACCCCCATCATAAACAGCTCCATTAGCGACATTTAAACCTACATAACGGCCTAAACCTTGGCCTTGGGTCAGCATAAATTTCAGGTTATTTCTACCAAAGTTAATACGTCCTGAGGCGCTTAGTCCAAATGATGTTTGAGTCTCATTAGCAATACCCTGCTTATAGGTAAGCTGGCGCGCAAGGGTTGCTAGCGCAATGTGGCCCCAGCTGGCTTTGTGCGTATATTTTGCTGTGAAATCAGGCATGCTGGCATCATCAGTGACCACTCTTGCATTATTTTCTGTGGTAATTGTACTTTCTGGGTTTTCAGCCGAAAATGACCAACTACCAATACTGTACTTGACCATGGCTTGGCGCACAAATACGGTGCCCTCTGCAGGGCCTACAAAATCTAATGTTTCAGGTAATGCAGAGACATTTTGAAAGTTCGTCCAAGCTTGGCCAAACAACCAACCTTGATAGGTAACAAAGGCTTGTCTAAGTCGGGGGGAGTAGGAGTTGGTAACACGCTCATTTCCGCCAGAGGAGGCAATAAAATCTAATTCAATTTTGGTTTTAATTGCACTGCCATCTGCTAGTTTTGTGTTGGTGGCGAGGTTAAAACGAGATTGCCTAGCGTGCATATCAAAAACTGCATCGTCAGAGCTTGTCGCTGTAACAGGTGTTGTACCTGGCACATAAAAATCTCGGCCGATATTACCGCTGCCTAAACTACCGTCAGAGAAATCACTCCAGATTGCATCTAGTTTGACGTAACCACCGTAATTAATGTCTGTTTGGCCGATAGAGGCTGCAAAAACGGGTGTTGTTAACGCACCTAATATGCTTGCAGTAATGATTGTTTTTTTTGTGTAAGTTAATGTTGTCATAATCGTTTTTCCTTTGCAGCGACTTGTCATGAATATGGAGTCGCCTGATAAAAGCGTTAATGTTCACTTTTGATGAAGGGTGGCGATTACTCAATTATCTATTGGTCTATACGACTAAGGTGGCATCGGATACTCATGTATGAATGAATAAAATATTTATTTTTAGCAGGGTTTTTTTCTAATAACTTGAAAAGTAATGATTTTAATTTAATTTATTTAGCGTGGGAAAAATTAATTTGGTACAGCCAAGCACTTGAGATAATTTCATATAACAAGAATGCATGACATGCTTCTACAACTAAGGTCTAATACTTTCACGGCCTTGGCTGAGTGATCCTTGGACAAAGCCTTATGGCAAGCAAATAAAAATGGAGATGACTATGTCACAGAGCATTTATCCTGTTCCTGAAACTATTAAGAACAATGCACTCATTGATAACGATAAATATAATACGCTATATAAGCAGTCAATTGAGGATCCACAAGGTTTTTGGGCTGAGCATGGGCAACGCCTTGATTGGTCAAAGCCATATACAAAAGTAAAAAATACCTCTTTTGACAAAGGGCATATAAGTATAAAGTGGTTTGAAGATGGCCAGCTTAATGCGTCTTATAACTGTATTGACCGACATCTTAAAGATAAAGCAGATAAAGTGGCGCTGATCTGGGAGGGTGACAACCCAGCACAAAGTGAACATATTACCTATCAACAATTACATGATGAAGTGGCCAAACTGGCAAATGGTTTGAAAAAACTGGGTGTTAGTAAAGGCGATCGAGTTGCTATCTACATGCCAATGACACCGCAAGCCGTGTACGCTATGCAAGCATGTGCACGAATTGGTGCAACGCATTCAGTGGTATTTGGTGGTTTTTCACCTTCGGCGATAGCTGATCGCATCAAAGACTCAGGTGCGAAGGTTGTGATCACCTCAGATGAGGGCCGTCGTGGTGGCAATTGTGTACCACTCAAAGCCAATGTTGATGAAGCCGTTTCGCAACCGGGCGTTAATATTGACCATGTTGTAGTACATCAATTGACTGGTGGTGAAGTAGATTGGCAATCACATGATGTGTGGTGGCATGAGTTAGTCGCTGATGTTGATGCGAAATGCCCGCCAACTCCTATGGACGCTGAAGACCCTTTGTTTATTTTATATACCTCAGGGTCAACTGGGCAGCCAAAAGGCGTTGTGCATAGCACAGGAGGTTACCTTGTTTATGCTGCGATGACACATGAGTATGTATTTGATTTAAAAGACGACGATGTTTATTGGTGTAGTGCAGATGTTGGTTGGATAACAGGTCACAGTTATATTGCTTATGGCCCACTTGCCAATGGTTGCACGCAGGTTATTTTTGAAGGTGTACCTACCTACCCAAGTGCAGGCCGTATTGGTGAAATCGTTGATAAACACAATGTCACTATTTTGTATACAGCCCCCACCGCAATTCGTGCACTGATGGCCAAAGGTGACGAACCTACGGCAACATCTAAACGCACTAGCTTACGTATTCTGGGCTCTGTGGGTGAACCAATTAACCCCGAAGCTTGGACTTGGTATTATGAGAAGATAGGCAATGGCCAATGTCCAATTGTTGATACTTGGTGGCAAACAGAAACGGGCGGTATCATGATCACGCCTCTACCGGGTGCAATTGATATGAAGCCGGGTTCTGCGACCAGACCTTTCTTTGGTATTTCGCCAGCGCTATTTGATGCCGAGGGTAATAATTTACAGGGCGCGACGGAAGGAAACTTAGTTATTTTAGACAGTTGGCCTTCGCAAGCTCGCACGGTTTATGGCGATCATGAGCGCTTTGAGCAAACGTATTTTTCTGCCTACCCAGGAGTGTACTTTACAGGTGATGGGTGCCGCCGTGATGAAGATGGCTACTACTGGATCACCGGTCGAGTGGATGATGTGCTTAATGTATCTGGGCACCGTTTAGGCACTGCTGAAATTGAAAGCGCGCTGGTAGCCCATGAATCGGTTGCTGAGGCAGCGGTGGTTGGCTATCCACATGACATTAAAGGGCAAGGTATTTATGTCTACATTACCCCAAATGAAGGTGTCACCGTCACTGAAGCGCTGACTAAAGAAGTTAGAAATTGGGTGCGAAAAGAGTTAAGCCCAATTGCATCGCCAGATATGATCCAATGGTCACCAGGTTTGCCTAAAACACGTTCAGGTAAAATTATGCGTCGTATTTTACGCAAAATTGCAGCTAACGAGTATCAACAGTTAGGTGATACCTCTACTTTGGCAGATCCAAGTGTTGTGGATGAATTGATTGAAAACCGCTTAAATCGTTAATTTAACGTTAAAAGCTTGAATTTAAATAAATTCTAAACGACTATATCGGCTGCTATTGTAAAGATAGTGGCCGAATTTTTTTAGGAGTACCGTATGAACCAGTTTTTAATTGCAGACGACCACCCGTTGTTTAGGGCGGCATTAACAGGCGCATTACAAAACCAATTTGAAGCGCTCACTGTATTTGAAGCTGATACTTTTGATGCCACACTAGCAATACTCTCAGAGCAAGATGAGCTTGATTTGTTATTGCTTGATTTACACATGCCAGGAAGTGGTGATTTGTATGGCTTGATCCGTATACGTGAAGATTATCCGAGTTTACCTATTGTAGTGGTATCGGGCAGTGAAGATTTATCGGTGATCTCTAAAGTGATGGCTTATGGTGCCATGGGGTTTATTCCTAAATCATTATCACCGCAAGATATCAATCGGGCTATCAATACGGTACTTGAAGGCGATTACTGGTTACCAGAGACTATTAAAGATCAAGTTGCGAATATTGAACATGAAGATAAAGAGTTAGCACAACAGGTCGCATCTTTAACCCCGCAGCAATACAAAGTATTACAGTACTTGCACGAAGGGTTACTGAATAAACAAATAGCCTATGAATTACATATTTCAGAGGCAACGGTTAAAGCGCATATTACTGCTATTTTTAGAAAATTAGGTGTGTACAACCGTACTCAGGCGGTTTTAATTGCATCTAAATTACAACTAGAGCCCATAGAAACACACAGCTAAAAAGCGCCGTAGCGCTTTGTATTTTTTAAAAATTAACTAAATACCACGGTTTTATTGTCGTTGATAAATACTTTGTGTTCGCAAGCAAGCTGAAGTGCTTTACAAAAAACGGTTTTTTCAATATCACGGCCTATTTTGGCCATCGCTTCTGCATCATTGGCATGGCTCACTTGCGTGACATCTTGCACAATAATAGGCCCTTCATCTAACTCATCATTCACAAAATGTGCGGTCGCACCAATGATTTTTACACCGCGTTCAAAGGCTTGATGGTAAGGCTTTGCACCAATAAAGGCCGGTAAAAATGAGTGGTGAATATTAATAATTTTTTTGCTAAAGCGTGCCACAAACTCAGGGCTTAGAATACGCATGTATTTTGCTAGGCCAACAATATCTGGTTGGTATTGTTCAATGACTTGCGCCATTTTTTCATCATGCTCTACTCGGCTTAAGCTCGTATGAGGTACACAATGAAAAGGAATACCAAAACCTGAGACTAAAGGCGCTAAGTCATTGTAATTAGCAATAACCGCTAAAACTTCAATATTCATGGCTTTTTCATATTGTTTAAGTAGTACACCGCCTAGGCAGTGCGCCTCTTTTGTAGCCAGCAGCACAACTTTGGTTTTTTCACCTTGGTGAAGCGCTACTTGCGCTCCATGTGGTAGCTGTTTGCGTAGTTGTGTTAAAAACAGCTCGTTTGGTTCACCGGTCAGCTCAGTACGCATGAAAAAGCGGGCGCCTTCGCGGTCCACAAATTCGTTATTGCGGGTAATATTTAAGTTGTGCTCAAAACATAAATTGGTAATTTTAGCTATTAGCCCAACTCCGTCTGTGCACTGCGTGGTAAGTATGTAGTTCATTTTCCTCATTCCTATACAAACCCTTTTAAAAGGGGGTTTAGCATACTAGCAACCCTGACTGGTTTGGTTAACCCTAAATTGCGAAATAATGGATATTTTTGTTTTTTTAGCGGTTGCTAAATAAAGTTATGAATGTTGATTAAGCAAAGTAGAGGCGCAGTCAAATAGGAAATGAAGATTAAAAAAGCCACATGGGTGGCTTTTATGTTTAGCTAGCCACCGAAAAGAGGGGCTGTTTGTTGCTGAGGAAGTGCAGGACCGCCGCCAGGACCGCCATGACCTCCGGTAATGAGTTTTAGTAGCTCTGGATTAACAATTTTCATCATGGATAAATTTCTCCCTAAACTCCGCTCTAAACGCATAGCTTAGCAGAGCTAAGCAGACCATAATCTTTACTAAGACGACGGTATTGTCTCTGATATATAACTTTATAGGTGCATTACTTAAAAAACTATACTTATACAGTAACACTTCAATCCAAGTCACAAAATTAACAATACAAGCCAAAAAAACAAAACATATTATTCCCGCCTCTTGTGGTACAAAGCGATGCGTTTTGAGCACATTATTAAAATATTCATATCCCGTCTTGCTATATAACCACATGGCAAGACGTTTACGATATACAATAGGTAGCAAAAACACAAGGCTGATAAATACGCAGTAAATATAAAAATGGGTGTTCCATTGCATTACCGTGTCTGTCATGGCCAAACCAAATATTTCAACTACGAGACAAGATATAAAAAACCAACGGGCGCTTGCTACCTTCCAAGCCATGATGAGTCCAAAAAGTACGCAGATTATCGGTGCGTAATCAATTAAAATGTAAATACTCATTAGTTCGTGTCCTTCTCGTCTGAGTTGTCGGTGTCTTTTGACTTAGCGTCTTTGGTTTGTGAAAAGTTAAAGTAGGTACCTGTAAGATCTTTGCCAAAAATAAGAAATAACTCAAATAACTGTGCAAAGCTCATATCGGTTTTACCCGACTCGTAATTACTGATACTGGCTTGGTCAACATTGAGTTTGCGTGCTAAATCGGCCTGTGACCAGCCTTTTTCTCGCCGAAGTATGCGTATTGACGCTTGTACTTCTGCTTTGAAGCCATCAACCTTTTTCTGCCGTGTATGGGTATTGTTCTTCATTAATAGCGCGCTCCCTCCTCTGAGCTTAAGTAACGCAAAATTAACACTGAAACACCAAGCTAACAACATAAAAATTAGCTAACAGACTGAAATTAATGATTTTATGAAAGTTTTCATCAAAAGTGGGTTGTTTTTTAATTGTTCCATATTTTTACACGAGCAGAGCTCAATAATAACAACGCAGATAGTGAGCAAATTTGCTTATCCAGAGCTAAAGTTGATGAGCTCAATGGTTAAGTAATGCTTTTAATTTTGCAGGTTTAACTGGTTTACTCAGGTAATGAATATGTAATTGTTTAGCTTGTTGCTTGAGCGATTCATCTCGCATAGCTGTAATAAGCACAGCAGGTATTGTTGCTTGCCAAATACTCCGCAAAGTTTGAATGAGCGTAATGCCATCCCAATCTTCACTTAGTTGATAATCCATTAAAATAATATCTGGTGCAGTGTGGTGTTGGGCATACTCAATTGCTGGTGTTGCACCATTAAAGAGTTGAGCATGCATCTGCCATTTACTTAATAAGCTGCTCATGGCTTGTAGATTTTTAGGGTCATCATCGACGACGAGTATTTTAATTTGGGTGTTTTTTTCGTGGTCTGTCGTTTTAGGTGTGTGCATTGTTTTATGCTCTGCTAGTTGTGCATTACCAAACGGGATTGTGATACTAAAGCAACTCCCTTTACCTACATGAGATGTCACTTCCAGCTCAAGACTTAATAAATCACACAGCCGTTTTACCACACCCAAACCCAGACCAACGCCTTTATTATCATTACTATGAACGCGGTAGAAATCGTTAAACACCTTATTGAGTTGGTACTCACTAATGCCGGGCCCGGTATCCCACACTTGCAGTCTAAGGCTGTGTTTTCGGTTACGACAAGCGATGAGTACTTTGCCATGTTCGGTGTATTTAACGGCATTAGACACTAAATTTTGAATAATACGTCTTAGGTAAGTGGTATCACTATGCACAATGGCATGGTTACTACGAACTTTTAATTGTAAGCCCTTTTCACTTGATAAGATGGCATATTCATTAGCCAATGGACTGAGAATATCATCAATACAAAAATGTCTTGGCGTTGGTTTCATTGCTCCTTGCTCTAATTTGGCGATATCTAACAAAGAAGACATGAGGTGTACGGTTGAGTCCAAACTATCAGAAAGCTTGTCAAAATTGCCTTGGTCTTGATTATTAAGCTGCTTTTCATTAATCGCTGCCAGATATAGACGGGCGGCATTGAGTGGCTGCAAAATGTCATGGCTTGCCAAAGCTAAAAACCGAGTTTTACTATCGTTAGCTTGCTCCGCTTCTTTTTTTGCCGCCATTAATGCATGCTCGGTTTCTACCCGAGAGGCTATTTGTGCTTGCAGGTCAGTATTAATGGTACGAATTTGTTGTGTGCGCGCTTCAATGCGATTTTCTAAATCCATGTTTATTTCTTCCAGCGCATTTTGTGTGGCAATGTGCATGGTAATGTCAGAAAAACTGGTCACAAACCCACCTTCAGGTAAAGGGTTGCCACGCATTTCATATACTTGGCCATCACGACGGTGGCGAATAAAGTGGTGTGGTGTACCATTGCGCAAGTGTTGTACACGCTTCTCAACTAAACGCTCAATGCCGCCGGGGCCACATTCACCGCGTTGTGCATTAAAGCGGATCACTTTTTTGATGGGTAAGCCAACTTCCAAAAAACCATCTGGATAGCTGAACATTTCACTATAACGTTTATTCCATGCTACCAAGTTAAGGTCTTTATCAACAACAGAAATGCCATGGCTGAGGTTTTCTAATGAGGTATAGAGCAAGTTTTGATTAAACTGTAGGGCTTGGGTGGTTTCATCAAAGAAATTAACCACCTCTTCAAAGGCCATTTGTTTACCCGATGCCACAGTATGAATAAGTGCTTGTGCCGAGGATGCACCAAGCACACCTGTTAGTGCTCGCTCACAATAGGCAATAAATTGCGCATCAGGGTGGGCATTATTATCTTCAATGTTCTTGCCTTGTGCATATTGACTGAGCAGTTGGCCTGAACGTTGAATACCTAAAAATGTTTGTAAGAGCACTTTAAAGTCGTACACACTGGCTTTAATGTTTTTATCCAGCCGTTTAGAAAAGCGTGATTGTTCTTTAGGGTAAACAAATGCTGCAGCCTGAATTTTATCAATTAAGCGCTCATGCGCTGCCAATGAAAAGCTAATGTAACAGGCAATATTTGCTAGCAGAGCAATGAGTGTGCCGCGTGTGATAATACTTTGCCTAAACTCATACTCAAGCGCAGACCCTGTGCCTACTACAGGTAACATTAAAAATAACGCCCAGCAAGTAAACCCAGCTAATAAACCTGCATATACACCGTAGGCATGGCCTTTGCGCCAATACAATCCGCCAACAATCGCTGGGAGTAATTGTGTGACCAAAGAAAACGCCACGAGTCCCATGTTAGCGAGTGCCTCTCCATGCCCAAACCATTGCTGATATAGGTACGCTAAAAGCAATATCGCGGCAATGGTTAAGCGACGGATCATTAAAATAGGGGTTTTGTAGTTACGCGTTAGTGCGCTGCGCTTTAGTTTTTGTTTCAATAATAATGGCAACACTACATCGTTAGAGAGCATCGTGCTTAATGTTAAAGTGGCGACAACAATCATAGCGGTAGCAGCGGATAAACCGCCAATAAACACAAAGGTTGTGATGATGGGATGGTTTTGCATCAAAGGCAGCGCTAGAACAAAGCTATCAGCCGCGATGTTACTGCCAATTTGAGGGTGTATGGCGGCCGTGGTAATGGGAATGATCATGGCAGCGGTAAGTAATAAATACAGTGGGAAAGCCCAACGAGCCGTATTTAAGTGGCGGTGATTTTGGTTATCGACGACGGTTACATGAAATTGGCGAGGTAAACAAATAATGGCAGCTGCAGCCATCAATGTTTGCCCTATAAAGTTAAAATTAAAAATATCAAAGTTAAACCAGTGTTCAAAGTTTATTTCACTCTCTTGTGGTAATTGTATTAGAGCAATGATAGCCAGTAATGCAACAGCACCTAATGCTAAAAATTTAATAATTGATTCAAAGGCTACAGCCAGCATTAAACCAGAACGGTATTCAGTGACATCTACTTTTCGAGTGCCAAAAAAGATAGCAAACAAAGCCATAGTGAGTGTGCCAGTTAAAGCGAGTACATTGCCTGAAAGCTGCTCATCTTGCTGTAGTAACAAAAAACTACTGCTTAACGCTTTAAGCTGTAGTGCGATATAGGGAATGGTTGCGAGTAGCGCAATCATGGTGACCATCACGGCTGTGGTTTGGCGTTTGCCATAACGAGCGGAAATAAAGTCTGCAATGGTGGTAATATTTTGTTTTTTACTGACCAATAATAGCTTACGTAAAAAACCATGACCAAATAAAAACAGTAGCGCTGGACCCAATAAAATAGGTAAGTAATGCCAACTGCTCTGGGCTGCGGTGCCGACTGAGCCGTAGTAGGTCCAAGAAGTACAGTAAATGCCTAATGAAAACGCATACACAAATGGATGGTGGGTAATACGCATCGCCAGTGGTGTGGTTTTATCTCCCCAATTTGCTAGCCAAAACAATACGCCAATGTAACTGAGGGCTACGAGGATGAGAGCTACGGTCATTGTTCTTCTTATTCCATTTTGGATACTTTACCTTATCATAATTTTGTTTTGTGTTTGTAGGGTGATAAAAATATTAGGATATATAACCTTATGTTATTTATAGATATCCACCAAGTCAGCAATGCATTGAGACTAATGTCGTATAAGCGTCATATTTCATCTTATTTTGTCAGTATATTACTCTGAATTAAATTAAGCTTTTGTTATAAAACACTTTTTTATTCTATTAATTTCTTTCAAGGTGCAGTTTACGTAAAGGTAAACCCATTGCTACGACTAAGGTCTCAATTTCTTCTTGCACACCCATTGCTAAGGTAAATGATGACAATTAACACCAACACTGCTCGTAACTGAGTAAGTGATAGGGGATAAAAAATGGCTTTTAAAGATGAACAACAAGCAAAAGCATACTGGTCAGAAAATCTCAGTTTAATGTTTAAACTGTTGGCAATTTGGTTTGTCGTGTCGTTTGGTTTTGGCATTTTACTGGTTGATGTGCTGAACGAAGTACGCTTTTTTGGTTTTAAGTTAGGTTTTTGGTTTTCACAACAAGGCGCAATCTACACCTTTGTGGCTTTGATTTTTGTCTACGTGTTCAAAATGAATGCATTAGATAAAAAGTATGGCGTAGACGAATAAGGGATAAAACGATGGATGTACAAACTCTCACATTTATTATTGTAGGTTTAAGCTTTGCGCTTTATATCGGTATTGCGATATGGGCAAGAGCAGGGTCAACACAAGAATTTTACGTAGCAGGTGGCGGTGTGCCTCCCTTTGCTAATGGTATGGCTACAGCAGCAGATTGGATGAGTGCAGCCTCGTTTATTTCTATGGCGGGTATCATTTCATTTGCAGGTTATGATGGAGGCGTATATTTAATGGGCTGGACGGGGGGCTATGTATTGCTGGCACTGTGTCTTGCCCCTTATTTACGTAAGTTCGGTAAATTTACCGTGCCGGATTTTATCGGCGATCGGTATTACTCGCAGGTTGCACGGGTTGTGGCAATTTTATGTGCGATATTTATTTGTTTTACCTATATTGCAGGTCAAATGCGCGGTGTTGGTGTGGTGTTTTCTCGTTTCCTTGAAGTTGATATTGAGACCGGGGTATACATCGGCATGGTGATTGTATTTTTCTACGCCGTATTAGGTGGCATGAAGGGCATCACATATACACAGGTTGCACAATATTGCGTGTTAGTCTTTGCCTACCTTGTACCTGCTATTTTTATCTCTTTGATGATGACAGGGCACTTACTTCCACAAACTGGATTCGGTGGCACGCTTGCGGATGGCTCTGGCGTTTATGTGCTCGATAAACTCGATGGCCTAAGTGCCGAGTTGGGGTTTGCTCAATACACTGAAGGCTCAAAAAGTATGATAGACGTGTTTGCTATTACGGCAGCCCTGATGGTTGGTACAGCTGGCTTACCACATGTTATTGTGCGCTTTTTTACCGTACCGCGTGTAAAAGATACCCGCATTTCAGCAGCGTGGACATTAGTATTTATTGCCATTGTGTACACGACAGCACCCGCTGTTGCATCATTTGCACGGGTAAACATGATTGATACTATCAATGGCAAAGATGGCAGTGGCACTGTCTATGCTGAAGCACCAACTTGGGTAAAAAATTGGGAAAGAACAGGTCTTATCGTTTTTGAAGATAAAAACAATGATGGCAAAATGTTCTACTCTGCAGGCAAAATTAGCGACCCAGCAAGTGCGAATGAAGTACAAATTGACAGGGATATTATGGTGCTTGCAAACCCTGAAATAGCAGACTTACCAGCATGGGTGATTGCATTGGTTGCCGCCGGTGGTATTGCCGCTGCATTATCAACCACTGCGGGCTTATTGTTAGTTATTTCAACCTCTGTATCACATGATTTACTCAAACGAACCCTTAAACCCGATATAAGTGACAAGCAAGAGTTATTAGCTGCACGACTCGCAGCTATGGTCGCGATTGTGATTTCTGCATACTTTGGTATTAATCCACCAGGATTTGTAGCCTCCGTGGTGGCATTTGCCTTTGGCTTAGCGGCGGCAAGTTTCTTCCCTGCTATTATTATGGGGATCTTCTCTAAAACGATGAATAAAGAAGGTGCTATTGCAGGTATGGTGACTGGTATCACCTTTACTGCAGCGTACATTATTTATTTTAAATTTGTGAGTCCAGAGCTAAATACCCCAGCCAACTGGTTATTTGGCATATCTCCTGAAGGGATTGGCATTGTGGGTATGGTAGTAAATTTTGCAGTTGCTGCTGCGGTACTCAAATTAACCGGACAGACACCTGTTGAGGTGCAAAATATGGTTGAGAGCATTCGCAACCCAAAAGGTTCAAATGCGGCCCAAACACATTAAGTTTATAGATGTGTAACAAGGATAACCCAGCCCTTTGGGCTGGGTTTTTAGTGTCAGGATCTTATGCTGCACACGCGAATGATTGAAGGAGTGTCATATGACCCCAGAAATAGCAGAG
Source organism: Pseudoalteromonas holothuriae (assembly GCF_945859825.1). GTDB lineage: Bacteria > Pseudomonadota > Gammaproteobacteria > Enterobacterales > Alteromonadaceae > Pseudoalteromonas > Pseudoalteromonas holothuriae. The sequence continues at coordinate 163,411 of NZ_CAMAPC010000005.1, read as the reverse complement.
GTTAAACAGTTTGTTGTTAAACAAATGCCTTTTAGCCAGTTGCCTGATGCTGCCAGTTACTTCTTTGCTACTCACCTAGAAGTGATTTACTTAACGCAGCATAATCAGCACCAATGGCTACGAGATACTCAGTTAAACTTATACTTAGTGCGCTCTGGTAGCTTTGATTTACTCTGTGCACGTGGTGAAATTGTTATGCGCTTAGCTGAAGGAGATTATTTCGGTTATCCATCATTATTAACAGGGGAAGCGATTAAAAGCCAATTAAGAGTAACCGCCCCAGGTTTAGTGTATGTGCTAAAAGCCGCTGACTTCGATTTTTTGCGCGCTGAGTACAAGCAATTTGAACAGTACTTTGTCAAAGCACATACAAATCGATTGTTGTCTGTGCATTATAAGCAAATACGTGATAGCTGGTCTGAAAAAAAAGTGAGTGAAGTTATGCACAAAGGTGCTGTTACTTTACCTCCTTGTGCGAGTATTTATGAGGCTGCAAAAACTATGAGTGAGCATAGCGTATCCTCTGTTATTGTAAGTGATAATAACAAGTTGCTAGGTGTGGTTACTGATAAAGACTTACGAAATCGCGTTTTGGCAAAGGCAATAGACCCAGCAAAACCTCTTTCTTGTATCATGACGAAGTCTCCCAAATACATATTTGAGCACAACCGGGTTTTTTCAGCTCTTCACTTGATGCTTAAGCACAATATTCATCATTTGCCGGTGTTAAATGAACATCTTGTGCCTTTGGGTATGCTCACAAGTACTGATTTATTGCGGCAACAAAAAAGTGATCCTGTGCAATTAATTGCAAAAATACATAAAGCACAAAGTGTTGCACAGTTAAAGCTATTAGCGTCTCAAGTCCCATTATTATTAAAAAGCTTTGCTAATAATATTGATGATATGTCATTGCTTGGTAAGTTACTCAGTAGCCTTAGTGATGCATTAACATCACGTTTAATCGTGCTTTATCAGCAACGCCATGGCCCAGCACCATGTAAATTTAGCTGGATCTGTTTTGGCTCTCAAGCTAGAGAAGAACAAACATTGCACTCTGACCAAGACAACGGCTTACTGCTTTTTGATGAAATAACAGATGAGCAGAAACGATATTTTGCAGGTATGGGAGAGTTTGTTTGTGCGCATCTTGCACAATGTGGTATTCGTACATGTCCAGGTAATATTATGGCCAGCAATGAGGCATGTCGAGGGACAATATCGCAGTGGCTTACGCGTTTTGAAACATGGTTACATGCCCCAACGCCCAAGGCTATGCTCAATTGTAAGATTTATTTTGATATGCGTTTTATTGATGGTGCAGACTCTCTTTATAGTGAGTTTGCGACAAAACTTACCAAGTTAGTGAAGAATGATTTGTTTTTTGCAGCAATGGCGAGCGATATCAATACCAATTCGGTGCCTCTTGGATTGTTTCAACAATTTAAATTAGAAAAAGATCAACAGCAGCATAAGTTTTTGGATTTAAAGCGCAGAGGCGTTGTGATAATTAATGATATTGTGCGGCTATATGCGCTAAAAGCGCGCATTTATAAAGCGAATACACAGGAGCGCTTGGAAGCATTGCTTGATTCACAGCAGTTGAGTAAAAAAGATATTTATGACTTAAAAGATTGCTGGCGTTTTCTCACTCAATTGCGTTTAAAAACACAGTTAGAAAGTGAACCGTTACCTGAAAATTGTATTAATCCAGAGTGTTTAACATCACTTGAAAAACATCAATTAAAAGAAGCATTCCATCTAATTAAACAAGCCCAACAGGCATGCGCATTTAAATTTGCTCGTGGGAGTTTGTAATGATTTTGCCGTACTGGTTACAAAAAATGTATCGGCATGCAAAGTTAAAACAGTGCGATTTTAAAGCATTGCACTATGTGGCTATGGATTTAGAGCTTACCGGGTTAGATGTTAATAAATGTGAAATTGTCTCAGTCGCTTGGCTAAATTTTGATAGCCTAAACATAAGCTTACACACTGCGCAATATTATTTGAATAAGGAAGTAAAGTCATTGGCGCAAAGCCCAATTTATCATGGTATCGATGAGACAATGCTAGAACAAGGAGACAAGTTAGAAAACATTATACTGCGTTTAGCGCAAGTCGTAGAGGGGCAAGTGTTAGTGTGCCATAACGCGGTGCTTGATTGGGCATTTATCAAAAACGCGAGTAATGTCATTGGTGTTGAAATCAAGCCCAGAGCAATTTTAGATACGATGTTGATTGAAAAGCGGCGTTTAACGTCAACAGGTCAACCAATTGCTGTGGATAGCTTAACTTTGCCGGCATGTCGAAAGCGTTATCAGCTGCCCGACTATCAGACTCATAATGCACTGGTAGATACTTTAGCCACTGCAGAATTATTGTTGGCACAAGTGAGTAGTATAAGTGCAGGAAAACGTATTAAATTAGCAGACTTAATGTAAAAAAACTTCTTATTGCCCTTACACATTGAGCCTTGGTCGATTACAATAGCGCCATCTTTGGAGCTGTGCTCCTTTAATTTTTTGCACTTAGCTGGATTTTCAATGTAATGACAATCAAACTGGCAATTAATGGTTTTGGTCGTATTGGTCGTAATATTGTACGTGCCTTGTATGAATCTGGACGTCAGAACGACATTCAAATTGTAGCGATAAATGAACTTGCAGACCCCAAAGGGGTTGCCCACCTTTTAAAGTACGATACTTCTCATGGTCGGTTTGCATTTGACGTTAGTCACCAAGCACCTTATTTAAATGTCGCAGGCGATAGTATTCAACTGTTTAGTGAAGCAGATCCAAGCTTATTACCTTGGCAAGCGCTAGATGTTGATGTGGTGTTAGAGTGTACCGGTGTATTTCATTCTCGCCAAGATGCCCAAAAACATTTAAACGCTGGTGCAAAAAAGGTACTTTTTTCTCAGCCTGCTGATGCCGATGTAGATGCCACTATCGTATATGGCATTAATGAAGAAGAACTCGCTTCGTCACACACCATTGTGTCTAATGGCTCATGCACAACTAATTGTATCGTGCCGGTTATTAAAGTACTGGATGATGCATTTGGCATTGAATCAGGCGCTATAACGACCATTCACGCTTCCATGAATGATCAACAAGTTATTGATGCGTATCATAGTGATTTGCGTCGAACACGTGCCGCAAGCCAATCAATTATTCCTGTAGATACCAAATTAGCGCGTGGAATAGAACGCATTTTGCCTAAGTTTCATAGTCGATTTGAGGCAATTGCTGTGCGAGTTCCTACTATTAATGTGACAGCGATGGACCTGAGTGTGACGCTGAACCAAGATGTTGATTTGGTTAAGGTCAATGAGGTACTGAGCAAGGCAGCATCGGGCCGTTTAGAAGGCATATTAAGTTATACCGAAGAGCCATTAGTCTCGGTTGATTTTAATCATGACCCACATTCTTGTATTATTGATGGTACGCAAACACGCGTTAGTCATAAACGACTAGTAAAATTGTTGGTGTGGTGCGACAACGAGTGGGGATTTGCCAATCGTATGCTTGACACCGCGGTCGCAATGCTCGCTGCGAAATAATTTATTTGAATAATGAAGTATCGTTTATAAAGGAGATGGTCCATGTCAGTCATTAAAATGGCAGATTTAGATTTAAGTGGTAAACGCGTTTTAATTCGTGAAGATTTAAATGTGCCTGTTAAAGAGGGCAAAGTGACCTCCGATGCCCGTATTCGGGCGTCTTTGCCAACAATTAAGTTGGCCCTTGAAAAGGGCGCTAAAGTGATGGTGATGTCACATTTAGGTCGTCCTACAGAAGGTGAATATGACGCACAATACTCTTTGCAGCCAGTAGTCGATTATTTAAACCAAGCGTTAGAGCAAAATGTTCGTTTAGTGACTGATTATTTAAGCGGTGTTGACGTTGCCGATAATGAAGTGGTTGTTTTTGAAAATGTACGCTTTAATAAGGGTGAAAAGAAAGATGATGAGACCTTGTCTAAGCAGCTAGCCGCATTATGTGATGTATATGTAATGGATGCGTTTGGTACGGCTCACCGTGCTCAAGCATCAACACATGGTGTTGGCTTATTTGCACCGATAGCTTGTGCAGGCCCATTACTTGCTACTGAATTAGATGCTTTAGGCAAAGCGCTGGATAACCCTGCTCGCCCGTTAGTGGCGATTGTAGGTGGTTCAAAAGTCTCGACCAAACTCACCGTATTAGACTCACTTTCAAAAGTGGTTGATCAGCTAGTTGCTGGTGGCGGTATTGCCAATACATTTATTGCTTCGGCAGGTTACCCTGTTGGTAAGTCTTTGTATGAAAAAGATTTAATTGCAGAGGCTACCAAACTCACTGAAGCGGCTCGTCATAATGATGGTGATATTCCAGTACCTAGTGACGTGGTTGTGGGGTCAGAATTTTCAGAGACAGCAGTTGCAACCATCAAGAATGTAAGTGAAGTAACTGACGAGGACATGATCTTTGATATTGGTCCAGATACGGCAAATACACTGGCAAAAATTATTGAACATGCAGGGACCGTAGTTTGGAATGGCCCAGTTGGCGTCTTTGAGTTCGACCAATTTGGCAATGGTACAGAGGCAATTGCGAATGCAATTGCTAAATCAAACGCTTTTTCAATTGCAGGTGGCGGAGACACGTTAGCTGCGATTGATAAGTATGGCGTGGCAGATGATATTTCTTATATTTCTACCGGTGGTGGTGCCTTTTTAGAGTTTTTAGAAGGGAAAAAACTACCAGCAGTAGCTATGCTTGAGAAAAGAGCAAATATTTAATGTTTATGGGCCAGCTTTTGCTGGCCTTATTTGTTTATGTCACTCTCACTTAGATGTGAACAAATAACAGTGGTTTTGACCACATTTAATTTATCCCGTTCAAACAAGATGGCTCAAGCCATCGACTATTGGAGAAAGCAAAATGGCTTTAATCAGTATGCGTCAACTTCTTGATCATGCAGCAGAGCATGGTTATGGAGTGCCAGCCTTTAACGTAAATAACCAAGAGCAAATGCGCGCAATTATGGAAGCGGCGGATAAAACTAGCAGCCCTGTAATTGTTCAAGGCTCTGCGGGTGCACGTGCTTACGCTGGCGCACCATTTATACGTCATATGATCTTAGCTGCAATTGAAGAATGGCCTCACATCCCAGTGGTTATGCATCAAGATCACGGTACTTCTCCTGCGGTTTGTCAGCGTTCGATACAGCTAGGTTTCTCGTCAGTTATGATGGATGGCTCACTCCTTGATGATGGGAAAACGCCTTCAAGCTACGAGTATAATGTTGATGTGACACGCCGAACGGTTGAAATGGCTCATGCCTGTGGTGTATCGGTGGAAGGTGAGCTTGGTGTACTTGGGTCTTTAGAAACCGGAGAAGCGGGCGAAGAAGATGGCATTGGCGCAGTAGGTAAATTATCACGTGAGCAAATGCTAACGGACCCTGAAGAAGCGGCTGATTTTGTTAGCAAAACTGGTGTGGATGCATTGGCTATTGCGTGTGGTACTTCACATGGTGCCTATAAATTTACGCGCCCACCAACAGGTGATATTTTAGCGATTAATCGCATTAAAGATATCCATGCGCGTATACCTAATACGCATTTAGTTATGCATGGCTCTTCATCAGTACCACAAGACTGGTTGGCTATTATTAATGAGTATGGTGGTGAGATCCCTGAAACTTATGGTGTGCCAGTTGAGCAGATCGTAGAAGGGATCAAACATGGTGTGCGTAAAGTAAATATTGATACGGATTTACGTTTGGCATCAACGGGTGCTATTCGCCGTCATCTTGCACATAATCCTGCAAATTTCGATCCTCGTAAATTTTTAGCTGAAGCCACAAAAGCAATGACTGAAATTTGTATTGATCGTTATGAAGCATTTGGCACTGCGGGCCAAGCAGGTAAAATTAAACCTATTTCATTAGATGATATGCATTTACGTTATTTATCGGGTGAGCTCAATCCTCAGATCAAATAATAACTAAGTCTGCTATTAGTTAGGGGCTGTTGATCTTTGAGGTATGAATTTTGTTCAAATCAAAGGCTTTCAATACGCGAAATGAGCAATGCAGCATAATAGTTTATGTCAGTTGCGAATGACAAAGTAGTGGAAGCCTTTGGTTGAACCCTTTGGACAGCGCCATTCGGAGATTTTTTCAGCGTTATCACCTAGCTGACATAGAATAACTATGTGACGTAGGTTCTGCCTTGCCAAAATCCCCGAATGACTGCTGCAAAAACACACAGCAAAGATCAATAGCCCCTAATTAAAAGCCTCATTATGAGGCTTTTTTTTGGATCATTATTTTACCTTGGATCACTTTTAAAGATCAGTAAGTTACCTGATTTCGCTATTTAGGATCAGTTTTTTACCAGCTTAATGTCAATAGATCTCATTATGAGCCATTTTTATATGTTTTTTAGCTAATTTAATGGTTATAAAGGCGTTTATAGATCATAAAGTAAGTAAAATATTGATCTCAATAGCGGCCTGGTTAGTAAGATTTTGATCCCGGAGCGCTCTGTTAGTATAAATTTGATCCTGAGCGTTATTATTTCTTGATCTCCCATCAGGAGCGACTAATTTTTATATTGTAGCTAGGGCACGCCCTAGTATTTCTGGCCATGTGAGTTCAACGGAATAGAACTTGAATCTTTCATATTATAAGGCTGCGCGACAATGAAAATAAATAAATTAACGGTTTTTTGTTCTTCATTATTAATTTTATCAGGCTTTGCGAATGCAGAAGCTGTGAAGGTCTATGGCCGTGTTCATGCTGGTGTGCAATATAGTGATGTTGCAAGTGAGAGTGAAACGAGTATTGAAAGTTATGCATCACGTCTTGGTATGAAAGGCGATGCAAAAATTAATGATGGGCTAGAAGTGTTTTTTAAATATGAGTTTGAGGTTAATCCTGCTGATAACGACAAAGATGGCAAAAGTGGTGAAAACATAACCGCTAGATCTCAATATGTTGGTTTGAAAGGAAGTTTCGGACAAGTATTGATTGGCCGTGATGATACAGCGATGAAAAAATCGCAAGGTAAAATCGATATGATGAACGATTTTGAAGCTGACATTAAAACGATGTTTGCTGGAGAGAATCGCTTAGGAGATACCATACAATATACGACACCTGTACTTAATCATTTGAAATTTGTAGTTAGTTATATTGCAGAAGATAACAGTAAGCAAAATGGTGAATCAGGGCTTTCTATTGCAGGCATTTATGGTGATAGTAAATTAAAGAAAACACCAATTTATATTAGTGTTGCGCACGATAATGAAGTAGCTGGGCAAGATATAAATCGTGTTACTATTCAAGGTAGGATAGGTGATGCAACGCTTGGGGGGATGTATCAACAAAGCGAAAAAATAGCATCTAATGATAAAGTGGATAGCTTTATGGTGAGTGCTTCATACAAAATTGATAGTTATAAATTGTTAGCACAATATCAAGACTCTGATGGTGCGTCAGGTAAACTATCGGATTCGGGTAATGCAACGTCAGTCGGTGTAGAAAAAAGCCTTTCAAAGCAAGCGCGTATGTATATTTGGTACTCGCAATTCGACTTAGACAACAGTCCAGAACAGGAACACATGGCGCTTACATTACGTTATGATTTTTAGTTAAATGTTTTTATTTTTTAAATAATCCTGTAACATCAATAAGCTACAAAATATTGTGGTTAAAAATTAAATTCGCAATTTTTTGGCAGCTTTTTAAAATCAGATGTACTATTTCATAAAACTGTCACACTAAGTCATAATAATGACACCAACTTCGGTAATGAAAGAGAACATTCGGATGTCACGTAAAGTACTTGTAGTTGATGATGAAGCGCCTATCAGAGAAATGCTGGTATTTGTTTTAGAACAAAATGGTTTTCAAGCTATTGAAGCTGAAGATTATGATTCCGCCATAGCCGCAATGGTAGAACCATATCCAGATATGGTATTGCTAGATTGGATGCTACCAGGCGGAAGTGGTATTCAGATTGCAAAAAAGTTTAAGCAAAGCGAATATACACGCCAAATCCCAATCATTATGTTAACTGCACGTGGTGAAGAGGAAGATAAAGTAAAAGGTTTAGAAGTAGGCGCTGATGATTACGTTACAAAACCTTTTTCTCCAAAAGAGTTAATGGCGAGGATCAAAGCGGTGATCCGTCGTGTTTCTCCGACTTCATTAGAAGAAGCTATTGAAGTTCATGGCTTGCGTCTAGACCCTATTTCACACCGTGTGACTTCTGCGGGAAGTGAATTAGATATGGGTCCAACTGAATTTCGCTTATTACATTTCTTTATGACACACCCTGAAAGAGTATATAGCCGTGAGCAATTGCTAGATCATGTATGGGGTACTAATGTATATGTTGAAGACAGAACGGTTGATGTGCATATCCGTCGTCTACGTAAAGCTATTGCACCATTAGGCCATGATAGATTAGTACAAACTGTGCGTGGTGCAGGTTATCGTTTTTCTAGCAAGTTATAAAATAGGTTAGTAATTGTTGTGTTAGGACACGATCATATATGTACCGAGTGATAAATAAACAGGCGTTATTCAAGCGCCTGTTTTTGTATTTTTTGCCTTTAACTTTGATTGGTATTCTGATCGGTGCCCCTTTTGTATTGTTATTTATTGGGGCTGTTTCATTATTATTATGGCATTACCATCAGCTCTATCGTTTAAGTGATTGGTTGTTGAACCAGCGCAGTTTTAATCCGCCAGAGGGAGAGGGTGCATGGGAGCAAATATTTGAAGGTATTTATCACTTACAGCATCGTAATCGTAAAAAGCGTAATGAATTAGCAGAACTGATTCGTCGTTTTCGTGAAGGGGCTGAGGCAGTACCGGACGCGGTTGTTGTATTACAGCAAGATATGAGTATTGTGTGGTGTAACCAGTTGGCTTTAAAGGTATTAGGCTTGCAGTGGCCCACAGACCATGGACAGCGCTTAGATAATCTGATCCGCGATCCTAAGTTTGCTAGATATATGCATGATCATGAGTTTGATGACCCACTAGAGCTTGATTCAGGTCACGCGAGTGAGCAAGTTTTGGAGTTTAGGGTTATGCCCTATGCTGAGCAGCTAATGATGGTGGTTCGAGACATAACTCGATTGAAGCAACTAGAACAAATGCGTAAAGACTTTGTTGCCAATGTATCTCATGAACTACGTACACCATTGACGGTTGTAACGGGTTATCTCGAGATGTTAGACAGTGATAACTTACCACCGCCAAGTATGTGGAACAAAGCCCATCACACCATGATTGAGCAGTGTAAGCGTATGGATAGTCTGGTCAATCAATTGTTATCATTGTCTCGTATAGAGGGAGCTCGTAAACAAGATAATGATAAGCCTGTTAATGTTCCTAAAATGCTTTCTCTGATTGAAATAGAAGCTAAATCACTTAACCAAGAGAAGCACCATCAGTTGGTGTTTAATATAGATCAATCTTTAGATATTGTTGGCTCTGCAGATGAATTACGTAGTGCATTTTCAAACCTTGTCTTTAATGCAATTCATTATACTAAGCCTGAAGGGCAAGTTGCAGTGAGTTGGCAAGTTGATGCCGATGGGCAACCAAGATTCTCAGTGATAGATAATGGTGATGGAATTGCACCAGAGCACATTCATCGATTGACCGAGCGCTTTTATCGCGTAGATAAAGCTCGTAGTCGTAAAACTGGCGGTTCCGGTTTAGGGTTAGCCATTACCAAGCATGTACTTACACGTCATGACTCTATACTTGAGATCAACAGTACTTTAGGGGAAGGGTCTACTTTTTCATTTACTTTTACAAAATCAAAGCAAGCTTTTATGACAAATACGAAAAGTCATAAAAGTGTAACTTAATAGTAATTTTTCTGTCATTGAATGACTGCAAAATAGTCTGCGTTAATTAAATGGGACGAACAATTGGAGTAACCCCAATGAAATTTAAAAGCTTAGTTGCCGCAATGGGTGTGGCTGTTACAACCTTAGTTTCAACACAAGTTTCTGCGTTAGATAAAACTTTACCAGAATATAATAAAATCAGCGGGATCTCAGGTAACTTCTCTTCTGTGGGCTCCGATACACTCGCAAACATGATGACCTTTTGGGCTGAAGAATATAAGCGTATTTACCCTAATGTAAATATTCAAATTCAAGCAGCAGGTTCTTCAACTGCACCACCAGCTCTGACTGAAGCAACAGCTAATTTCGGTCCTATGAGCCGTAAAATGAAATCTAAAGAAATCGAAGCATTTGAAAAGCGTTACGGCTATAAGCCAACTGAAGTACGCGTTGCTATTGATGCACTTGCTGTATTTGTACATAAAGATAACCCTATTGAAGGTCTTCGTATAGATCAAGTTGATGCAATTTTCTCTTCTACACGTAAATGTGGCGCATCAGAAGAAGTATCACGTTGGAGTGATGTAGGGCTAACGGGTGACTGGGCTGTAAAAGATGTTCAGCTTTATGGACGCAACTCGGTATCAGGTACTTATGGTTACTTTAAGAAAAAAGCACTGTGTAAAGGTGACTTCCGTAATAATGTGAATGAGCAACCAGGCTCAGCATCAGTTGTACAGTCAATCTCTTCGTCTGTTAATGCGATTGGTTACTCTGGTATTGGTTATAAAACGTCAGGTGTACGTACAGTGCCTCTAGCGAAAAAAGGCAGCAATTTTGTTGATGCGACATTAGCTAATGTTGCACAAGGTAAATACCCGCTATCTCGATTCTTGTACGTTTATGTGAATAAGCACCCAAATAAACCATTATCACCAATTGAATCTGAGTTCTTGAAAATGGTACTTTCTCAAGATGGGCAGAAAATTGTAGAAAAAGATGGTTACGTGCCTCTATCTGGCAAAATGGCAAGCTCAGAGCTTAAAAAGCTAGGCTTACTATAAAGTTTAATCTATCGGCCTACGGAAGGGAGATAGTATGCGCTCAAAAAAACGGTTCTTATATTAAGAGCCGTTTTTTTATTCAGATTATTACTTCTTATCCCAGTTACATTAAGTAAATAACCTCAACTTTTGATAGTAAGTAATGTTAGTTGCAAAGTAATACCAACCCCAATAATACTTACACCAATTTTATTAAAACACTAATCATTTTAGCGCTAGATGACTAGGGTCTGTTGATCTTTGCTGTGTGTTTTTGCAGCAGTCATTCGGGTATTTTGGCAAGGCAGAACCTGCGTCGCATAGTTATTCTATGTAAGTCAGGTGATAACGTAGAAAAAATGCTCGAATGGCGCTGCCCAAAGGGTTCAACCAAAGGCTTCCACTACTTTGTCATTCGCAACTGACATAAATTATTATGCTGCATTACTCATTTCGCGTAATGAAAGCCTTTGATTTGAACAAAATTCATACCTCAAAGATCAACAGACCCTAGCTACACACCACAGTTGTTGTCTGGTTACTAAGCCATTTTCCTGTCGCAATATCTGGCTATTGACTTAATGTAGTATGTTTATTTTATCTAAGAGTGAGTTGCATATTATCGATAAGTCTTACCTGACCCAAATAGGCTGCAGTGAGAATGACAAGATGTTGGTCATTGTTGCAAGCTGGTTTTAAGGTTACTGCCTCAGCAATATTAAAATAATCTGGTTTTAAGCCGCTTTTTACAAGGGTTTGCTTAGCTTGCTGTTCAATAGCATCAAAACCTTTATCGCCAGTTTGTAACGCTTTGACAGCACTGTTTAATACTTGGAAGAGCACTTTAGCGGTTTCTTTCTCTTTGGCACTTAAATAGCCATTACGAGAGCTCATAGCTAGACCATTGGCTTCTCTTTTGGTTGGTACACCTACAATTTCGATTGGCATAGAAAGATCACGAACCATGGTTTTGATCACTTGCAATTGTTGGTAATCCTTCTCACCAAAGCAGGCAATATCAGGCTGTACCATATTAAACAATTTAGTAACCACAGTTGCAACGCCTTTAAAATGTCCTGGGCGTTTACCACCACAATACCCAAGAGATATTTGTGGTACATCGACATAACTTTGTGCGGCTAAACCATTTGGATAAATAGTCTCTACATTAGGTGTAAATACTAGATCAGTGCCAAGCTCGGCAAGTCCTTGTTTATCTTCATTTAAGGTTCTTGGGTAACTGTCTAAATCTTCCGATGCGCCAAATTGCATCGGGTTCACAAAAATGCTGACGACAACTTTATCTGCTAAGTTTTTAGCTTTTTCTACCAGTGAAAAGTGACCATGATGTAAGTTGCCCATTGTTGGTACAAATGCAACACTTAGCCCTTGTGCTCGCCATGCTTTGATCTGACTACGTAAAGATTTAATTTCTGATACTGACTGCATTAGTTAAACTCATGTTCAGAGGTTGGAAAAGCACCTGATTTTACGTCTTGGCAGTATTTTTTCACAGCTTGGGGCATATTGCCTGTTTCAGCTAAGTAGTTTTTTGAAAACTTCGGAATATAACCTGCGGAAATGCCAACTAAATCATGCATGACTAAGATTTGGCCGTCAGTTTCTTTACCTGCACCGATACCTATTACTGGGATCGTCAACGCTTGAGAAATTTGCTTTGCTAGGCTTGATGGTATGCACTCTACGACCAACAATTGTGCGCCAGCTTGTTCAAGCGCTTTGGCGTCAGCAATCATTTTTTTGGCCTGTTCATCTCCTCGGCCTTGAATCTTAAAACCACCAAAAACATGAACTGATTGGGGAGTTAATCCTAAGTGCCCACATACAGGGATGCCTTGCTGAGTTAATGCCTGAATGCTATCTAATAGCCATTCACCGCCTTCTAATTTCACCATGTTAGCACCGGCGCGCATTAGTTGCGCCGCATTTTCACACGTCTGAGTGGGGTTAGCATAAGTCATAAATGGCATATCGGCGATAACGAACAGCTCTTTACTGCCAGCTCTGACACAACGAGTGTGATAAGCAATATCCGTGTTAGTCACTGCCAATGTATCATCTGCGCCTTGTAGCACCATACCAAGAGAGTCACCGACTAAAACAACGTCCACACCGTTTTCGTCAAACAGTTTGGCAAAGCTGGCATCATAGGCTGTAAGGGCCGTGATTTTGTTTTGTTCTCGTTTCATTTTTGCTAATGTGGATACAGTTACTTTAGCCATGTCGGTCCTCTTGATGGTAATTATTATTTTAGTGGGGTTAAATCATTTAAAGGTACTTCTTTAGCGATCTCACACAGTTTTTTACCGTTCGGTAGTATGAGTTCGGGAGCAATTTCAAGCAAAGGGTAAACCACAAACTCTCTGTCACATAACCCATAATGTGGCACGGTTAAACGAGATGTTTGCATTACCTCATTACCAAACAGCAAGATATCTAAGTCTAGTGTACGAGCTCCCCAGCGTTCATCTTTACGTTGTCGGCCTTGCTCAAGCTCAATCGATTGTAGCGCATCTAATAAATCTAGCGCCTCTAGGCTAGTATTAAGACAGGCGACAGCGTTAACATAGTCAGGTTGATCTTGCGGGCCCATAGGCTTTGAGCCATACAGCTGAGAATTACTTATAAGCTGAGTGTGGGGTATGGCATTGAGTGCTAAAAGTGCAGCTTCTATTTGCTCTTTAGGGGCGTTGAGATTTGCCCCCAGACCAATATAAACCTTAGTCATTCTGAGGCTTCTTTTTTGGCTTTTTACGATAGCGACGGCGCGGTTTGCCAGCTTCTTGTGGAGATAAAGTTTTCACCATTTCTTTTTGACCGTTGATATCTTGTTTTAGATAGTTGGTCCACCAGTCAGCGAGTGATTGTAGCTCGGCTTCGCCACTTTCTACTCGCAATAATAAAAAGTCATAAGCGGCTTTAAAACGAGGCTGCTGAGATAATCTATAGGCTCTTTGTCCACCACGTTTATCTAAACGCATTTGAATGTGCCACATATCACGAGCCCCAAGCGTAAAGCGTTTTGGTACGGCAATATGTTGTGAATTTTCAGCTAAGACCTGATTCATTGCTTGTGCATAAGCGTCGAACTCAGACAGCTGCTCTTGCTGCTGAAGCTGCTCACTTCGTTTTAATAAAGGGAACCATAATAAAGCGGCGTAAACAAATGCTGGTGTTACTTTTTTATCTGTATTGATACGTTGGTCTGTATTGGCAAACATCTGAGCGACAAAGCGTGATTCAAAGCCAGTTTCGCTTTGCGCTATGATGTCATCTAGGCTCGGGAAAAGTTGTTTAAATAGCCCTAACTCACGCAGCATGTGGTAATTTTGTTCTGCTTTTCCATTTAAAAATAATTTTAGTGTTTCTTCAAATAATCGAGCGGCCGGAATATTACTCAGTAAGTCAGCCAATTCATTGATTGGTGCTTTAGTTGCGGGGGCAATTTGCATATCAAGTTTAGTGGCAAAGCGCACTGCGCGAAGCATTCGAACAGGGTCTTCACGATAGCGTGTTTCGGGGTCACCAATCAGCTCGATTTTTCGTTCTTTAATTGCTGCAATGCCATTAGCAAAATCATGAACACTAAAGTCTTTTACCGAGTAATAGAGGGCGTTAATAGAGAAATCGCGACGTTCAGCATCTTCTTCAATTGTGCCATATACGTTATCTCGGAGTAGTTGTCCATGTTCGCTTGATTGGCTAATCGGGTTTTTCTTATCTTGCCCTTCATGGTGGCCGCGCATGGTGGCAACTTCAATGATCTCACGACCAAATACAATATGGGCTAAACGAAAGCGTCTGCCAATTAGGCGACAGTTACGGAATAATTTTTTTACTTGCTCAGGTGTGGCATTCGTTACTACATCAAAATCTTTAGGCTCGATACCTAATAAAATATCTCGAATACAACCACCAACAAGATAAGCATCATAGCCACCGTCTTTTAAACGGTATAATACCTTGATTGCATTTGGGCTTAATTGTTTGCGAGAAATGTTGTGCTCACTGCGCGGGATCAATTTTGGCTCAGTACAGGTTACTGGTGCCGTCTTGATATCGCTTTGGCCAACCAATTGTCTGCAAAATTTAAATAGTTTAGAAATAATAACCTGTCTCCTAAAACAGTGAATATGCCAAAAATCGCTTAATGCGTAGATGAACCTACAAGGCTCGCTATAATATACCAGTGACAGCAAAAAATTAAGTTTTGCTCTTAAATATTGTTTGTTTAAGGCACTTTCGTTAATGATTTCTCACGTACATTGGGGATTGAATGAAAAGAAAATGCGTTAACAGCCCAAGTTAATATTTCTTCAATACTAGCAGTGGCTAACTCTGGTGGTGGAATTATCCCCAAAAAACGCAGCGCTGCGAGCGTTGCTGGTACGGGGTTTTGCTTATCTATTGCTGGGGCATGATTTTGTTTTGAGAGTTTAAAGCCGGGTTTAGCTACCACTAAAGGAATATGTGCATAGTGAGGTGCTCTTTGTTTAAGCTGTTGAAATAAACCTAATTGTCTTGCAGTTGGCTCGAGTAAATCGGCACCTCTGACGACATGCGTTATACCTTGGTCAATATCATCAAGTACAACAACCAATTGATATGCAAATAAGCCATCTCGGCGTTTAATTATATAATCTTCAAAGGCTATGTCTTTTGGTATTTTGATGCGTCCTTGAACTTGGTCATTAAAAGACTCGACAGGAAAGTGCTGTTGCAAGCGTAAGGCGTTTTTTAACAAGGGTAAATTTAGCTCTTTGCAGTGGTTATCATAAAGTCCACCACGTTGTTTTATTTCTTTTCTCGTGCACTGGCATGCATAAACAATAGATTGCTGTTGCAGTTGGTACAGTGCATCTTCATATAAACTATGTCGCTGGCTTTGGTAAACAACCGAGTCATCCCAGTAGAGGCCATATGCTTCTAAGGTGTGCAGAATATCGCTATCAGCGCCTTTTACAACACGGGGTGTGTCAATATCTTCTATTCGAACGAGCCATTGCCCTTGCTGACTTTTAGCAGCTAGATAGCTGGCAAGTGCCGCAACAAGCGAACCAAAATGTAAGGGACCCGAAGGCGAGGGAGCAAATCGACCTCGATAGCTCCCTTGATTGGATAATGCTGGGGTGAGCATAATAGGCTGAGGTTAACCTCGGCCGTTTTGCTTTTCTTTAATTTCAGCCAATGTCTTACAGTCAACACATAAATCAGCTGTAGGACGAGCTTCTAAACGACGGATACCAATTTCGATACCACATGATTCACAAAAGCCAAAATCATCATCTTCAATTAACTGCAGCGTCTTTTCTATCTTTTTGATCAGTTTTCGTTCGCGGTCACGCGTACGCAGCTCCAAAGAAAACTCTTCTTCTTGTGCAGCACGGTCAACAGGATCTGGAAAGTTTGCAGCTTCATCTTGCATGTGTGACTTGGTACGATCAACTTCATTACGCAAATCTTTACGCCATGCATCTAATATTGCTTTAAAATGAGTACGTTGTACTTCATTCATGTATTCTTCGCCCGGTTTTTCCTGATAAGGTTCTAAACCGGCTTGAGCCAACAACCCTAGTCTCTTTTGGTCAGACATAGCATTCTCCTAAATCCTTAATACATTACCCCAGCTAACGCCGGCGGCTATAAATAGCAGAATCTCCCCCCCTAAGCAAACACTTTTTCACTTTTTAGTATGACATTTGCTTGGATATCTCAGCCTTAGAGACGAAATTCCGATGAGCAGCTATATGGGGGTAAATAAAATAATTTCAACCCACATTAACTGGCACTGGATGAGAGAGGGTAATTTCATGCTCTGAAATTGCAGCCTTATATGCAAGTACTTCAACACCAGCTTCATAGGCTTGAGTGAGCAAAGAGGCGTATTTTGGGTCGATGTGTTTCGCAGGTGTAACACTTTCTATGCCCTCGTGCATCACGATAAATAATAGTACAGCTCTTGCTCCTTGGCTTTTTAAAGTTATTAACTCTCTGATATGTTTTTGACCTCGCAGCGTTTGAGCATCAGGAAAATAGCCTTGTTTGTCTTCTAATAAGGTAACTGATTTTACTTCTATATAACATGCAGGCCGATTCTTTGAAGTAAGTAAGATATCAATACGGCTGTTTTCTTGGCCGTACTTGATTTCACGTTGGTGATATTGGTAGTCAGTCAGCTCGCAGATAACACCTTGCTCAATAGCTTCGCTGGCCACATGATTGGCATGATTGGTATTGACACAAATAAAGGCACCTTGGCTATTTTTTGTCAGTTCTAAAGAGTGCGGGTATTTGCGTTTATTATTATCACTGGTGGAATAGTATGCATCAAATCCGGCATCAGCACAGCCAGTCATTTTTCCTGTGTTTGCACAGTGCACGGTAAATTCCCCACGCTGTGGGCAGTGTAAATCTACTAAAAAGCGTTTGTAGCGTTTTAATAAAGTGGCTTTATCGAGTGAATTTACAAATTTCATCAATTAATCGCATTAGGTTGGGTCATCATGCTTGCTAGTGTACACTTTAGAACACTTACAAGTGCAAGAGAATATAGGATTATGTCTGACAAATTTATTGTTCGTTTGAGTGAACAAACTGCCGCGGCACATTGGGGCGTAGGTGCTTCTTTATCTTTTGATAGTCAAGGTGCTACAGTGCATTTGACTCAAGATGAAACGCTTAAAAATATTCAAAAATCAGCGAGAACTTTAGCTCAGCAGGGGATTGCCCAAGTTCAGTTGCAAGGCGAACTATGGTGTACAGAGTCGCAATGGGCCTTTTATCAAGGCTTTGTAAGTCCAAAACAATTGACCGGCGTTACTTTTGTTGAAAATGCCAAATCAGATATAAATGAGTTAGCGGCATTGCAAAGTTCAGCAACTTGGGCTCGACAAATGATCAACGGTACTGCTGAAGATATTTATCCTGAAAGTTTGGCGGGTAAAGCGGCTGAGTTTATTCAATCTTTAGCGCCAGAGCATGTGAGTTATCAAATTATAAAGGGCAAAGCATTACTTGAACAGCAATGGATAGGTATTCATGAGGTAGGTCGTGGTAGTGAGCGTCCGCCAGTATTGTTAGAACTTGATTACAACCCAACGGGTGACGTAGATGCGCCAGTAAGTGCAGCATTAGTAGGAAAAGGGATCACGTTCGATTCAGGTGGTTATTCAATTAAGCCTAGTGAAGGTATGCTGGGTATGAAGTGTGATATGGGTGGTGCTGCGACTGTAACTGCTGGGCTTGCATTGGCGATTCAACGTGGTGTAAAAAAGCGCATTAAATTATTTTTATGTTGTGCTGAGAACTTGATATCAGGACATGCATATAAACTTGGTGATATTCTTACCTACAAAAATGGTACTACGGTCGAGATTGTAAATACCGATGCAGAAGGACGTTTAGTACTTGCTGATGGTCTTATGGCGGCAGGTGAAAGTGGTGCAGAGTTGATTATTGATGCTGCAACTTTAACAGGTGCAGCTCTGGTGGCTGTGGGTCAAGAGTACAATGCATTGTTTGGTTTAGACAAAGAGCTTGTCGCAGAGGTACAGCAGTTTGCAAGTGAAGAGTTTGAAGCCGCTTGGCCATTACCTTTAGAGAAATGGCATCAGAATAATTGCCCTTCTGCTTATGCAGATACTGCTAACAGTCGCGCGCAAAAAGGTGGAGGGTTTGGTGGTGCATCAAATGCCGCAGGCTTCTTATCTCGCTTTGTACCAAATGAAGGCAAAGGTTGGGTGCATATTGATTTAGCCGCTGCGTTTCAAAATAACGCGGGTGGTCAATGGGGTGCTGGCGCAACAACATTGGGCATGCGAACCGTAGCGCGTACGCTGGCTGAAAAAGCTTAAACGCAAATAAACTCATATGATATTAATCTGAGCTTAGGATTAGTTTATCCTAAGTTCAGGTAGCAGCTATGGTATTGCCTTTTACAGTGGTGGCATTTAAGAAAGTAAAGCAGCAGCCAAGCGCACAAAGTCTGACGAAGTTAAAATACCAAGTAATTTATTGTTTTTATCTACGACAGGCATACAGCCATGGCGATTACTAACAAAAAACTCCGCTACCTCAGCAAGGCTTTTATTTGGTTGTGTGCTGGCAAAGTCAGTGGCCATAATATCTTCTACAAGGGTGTATTTTTCTTTTCTCTCTAATGCATTAGCCCCGAAAGTTGCCATGATCCCCATAACTTTGGCGATCATTATTTTTTGTGTCAGCATGCCTTGTAAGATCCCGTGATCATCAATAACAGGGATATGGCGAATATTCTTTTCTCGCATTAATTCATGGGCATCTTTTAATGACGCTTTTAGCGATACTGCGAAAGGATCGGCTGTCATTAGATCGGTAACAGTGTTTAACATCATTCTTTCCTCTTAGCTGAACATACTGAGCCTAAAAATATATTGAATCTTGAACGCTCGTTAATAAATTTAATAACTCATAGCAATAACACCGTGAATTTGTGCGGCAACAGCGGCGTTATTCAAATAAACATTGAAAATAGTATTATAGCCTCAACGTTGATTACATAAGTTATAACGCACATTTGCATGCTATGCATGAATCTAGATCAAATAGTATTATTTGTTAAGCATTTAATCACTGGTAGGGATTGAAAACCGAGGTTGAATTTTTTTATGCTCTGCTAGCTGAATGTATTTTAAGTTTACCAGTTGAGAGACTGGAACCAACTCATAGCCTTGCTGTTCAAGTTCAGGGATCGCAGCTTTTAAGAATGTAATTGTTTCTGGGTAAGGGTGGGCTATAGCAATAGCATACTGTTGCGCATCAGCTCTTAATTTAAGTGCTTCTAGCTGTAATTTTAGAGCATCATTAGTTGGGACATTGTCAAGAAAGACATGACGGTCGATATTTTCTACACCATATAGGTTGGCCACTGTTTGTGCTTGTGTGTGCTCTGTGGTGCGACTATCTAAAAAGAATAAACCCCGTTTTTTTAACACTTCCATGGTCCATTTCATTGGCTCAATATATTGAGTAAGGGCAGAACCCATGTGATTATTTACCCCTTTTACTTGTGGCAAAGTTGCTAGGGCATGGCCTAAAGTACTTTGTAATTGCCACTTATTCATAGTTAAGGTAAGAGCACCAGGACCTAGAGCTTTGTTATGTAAAGATTGCATGGGGATGTGCAGTAGCAGCTCTTTATTGGCTTTACTGGCTAAAAAAGCAAATTGTTGAGAGTAAGGGGTATGCGGTAAAATAGAAAACGACAACTGACCGGGTAATTCCAGTAGCTGTAAATCACGTTGGTGATTACCAACATCATCAATCACAATAGCAATTTGTTTTGCAGCGCAAGGCAGTGCTAAAAGCCAAATCACCAATAATCCCCAATAAATGTTTCGCACAGCCTTATTTCTTATTTTTTATAGTTATATTCTAGGATGTTGTTGGCTCTTGTTATTCAAAGTTTTTTATAACACAGCTTAGCTTTACTCTAAAGTAAGTATATTCCTAATCTACAGTAAAGCTTCACTTAGTATAAATGCCGTTTATACGATTAAAAATCGAATCTAGAGAACAATCACCCTAATGGTTTTTTAGTAATTTTTTTGCATTTAATATGTGAGAATCTAATCTCGCTAATTGCTTATTTTTGACTGTTTGTTCACCAGCCATTATAGCGCTTTTGCTTAAATGTGAAAGCACTTGGTTGGTTAGTGTGATGTCTGGCGCAATGCCTGTACCTTCAATTGAGCGCCCTGAAGGTGTGAAGTAGCGAGCCGTAGTTAATTTTAGGGCTGTTGTACCGTTACCAATCGGAATTAACGATTGAACTGAGCCTTTACCATATGATGGGGTACCCACCACGAGCGCCCTATGGTTATCTTGAAGAGCACCGGCAAGGATCTCTGCTGCAGAAGCTGAATTGCCATTTATCATGACCACCACAGGTGCGCCATTGAGAACATCGCCGCTTTGGGCAGTAAAATGCTGGTTAGCGTCATAAAAGCGTCCTTTGGTAGATACGATAGTGCCAGCGTTTAAAAACAAGTCAGATATGGCAACAGCGCTGGTCAGGGTGCCACCGGGGTTATCTCGTAAATCAATGACTAAGCCATTTAGGGCTGCACCATGTTTTAAAGCAAGTTTATTTAGATGCCTAGCAACATCATGGTAACTATTATTGTTAAAGCTAGAAAGAGATAGATAACCATTGCCATTGCTAAGCATTTGACTACTAACACTTTCTAAACTTATCTCTTGGCGGCGTAATGCAAGCGTAAGTTGATGTGCTTGTCGCTCGACAGTAATGTTTATTGTCGAATATTCAGATTTCTTCAGTAACTTAGAAACATATTCGATGTCCTTATTAGCAACATTATAATTGTTGATTGCAACCAATTTATCTCCCCCCTCAAGACCAGCTAAATCAGCGGGTGAACCAGGCAGCGTATTAATAATAACAACATGATTGGCGATGATCTCTACTTCAATACCAATTCCTGTGTAGCGGCCATTTGCCGCACTAAAAATCGCTTCAAGCTCGGTTTCAGAAAGGTATTTAGAATAGGGGTCTAATTGCGTCAGTAATTTGTCAAAATTGTGCTTATCGATATTACTCAGAGGTAAATCTTCAACGTAATAGGCATGTATGTGAAATAAAATTTCATCTACTTGCTCTTGATTAAATTGCTGTTTTGCAAAACTAGGCGGGGTGATAAAACATAGGCAAAGTAGTATGCCAAAAACAATGAGCGCCAAATTTTGATAGCTACTAACAATGCTCTGCTTGATATGATTGAATGTATTCATCTGCTGCTCCAATTATTGGTGCAGCACGGGTTAATCAATTAACTTGCTTTACACCATTTTACCGGATCGACAGCGCTCCCTTTATGCCGTATTTCAAAGTATAGACCAGAACGTGCTTGCCCGCCGCTTTGACCAACTAACGCAACAGTTTCACCTGCATTGACTAAGTCGCCAACATCTTTGAGTAATGTTTGTGTGTGTCCATATAGACTCATAAATCCTTCTCCATGGTCTATAACCATCACCCAGCCAAACCCATTTAGCCAATCTGCATATACCACTTGTCCTTGTTTGATACTATTTACGGGGGCACCTGATTGTGCTTGGATCAATACGCCTTTCCAGCTCATCCCTGCGTGTTTTTGTTGTCCAAAACGATGACGCAAGTGCCCTTTACTTGGCCAAAGTAAACGACCTTTATTTTGCGCTAAACCATCAAGTATTATCTCGGGAGGCTGCTGCGTTTGTGCAAGATCATCAAGTGTTGAAATTAAGGTTTGTTCGTTTTCTTTTAAATAGTCGATTGCTTGTGCTGTTTGTTGTAAAGCGGCATTGAGCTTTTGTAGGTGTACCTGTCTTTTCGTTTGACCCGCAACGAGGGCTGACTGGCGTTGTTCTTGTTGCGCTTTTAAAGCGCTAAGTTCATTTTGCTTGCGTGCCAGTTGTTGTTGGTTTTTAGCAAGTTCTGAAAAAACGAATTTGAGTTCTTCAAGTTGGGTGATTCTGGCTTTGTTAAAGTAGTCATAATAGCTTATCGCGCGCTCTAAATTTGCACTGCGCTGTTGGTTTAAAAGCATTTTTGAGTAATCGTGGCTGCCTGTCATATAAGCACTTTTTAGCTGGGCAGCGAGTAATTTTTGTAACTTATGCTTTTTGTTACTCAAGCTTTTTGCTTCGTTTTTCAGGGTATATTGTTGCTGCTGATTTTCAGTTATACCACGTTGGGTTAGTGACAAGGCTTTGGCATTTTTGGCAATGTTGAGCTCTTGTTGTTTTAATTTTTTGCGCAGTGATACAACATTATTTTGCTGTTTTTGATAGCTTTGTTGGCTTTTTTTTAGCTCTTGTTGTACTTCGGTTAAATCTTGCTTGGTTCTTGTTTCATTGGCAACAACCGACGTTGCCACCAATGTCAAAGCTAGTAAGATTAACTTGCTAGGGAAATTCCACATGGTTATTTTAAAGTCATGATAGGCTTACCTGTCATCTCATTTGGTTGCGCCATGCCAAGCAAGTGCAACATGGTTGGTGCAACATCGCTGAGTGTTTTACCTTCATGTGCTTGCGCATCTCGGCCTACATAAATAAAGGGTACAGGTTCTGATGTGTGTGCGGTATGGGCTTGACCAGTGCTGGCGTTGGTCATTTGCTCGGCATTACCATGATCTGCTGTGATTAACGCTTCACCACCCACTTGCTCAAGGGCATCAATTACACGGCCAATACATTTATCAACTGCTTCACAGGCTTTTACTGCTGCGCTAAACACACCAGAGTGGCCAACCATATCACCGTTGGGATAGTTACAAATAATTACGTCATAATCGCCGCTGTGAATCGCTGCTATTAACTTATCAGTGAGTAGTTCTGAATTCATTTCAGGCTGTAAATCATAAGTGGCAACCTGAGGTGATGGAATTAACTCTCGTTTTTCTCCATCAAACTCATTTTCTCTGCCGCCACTAAAGAAAAACGTAACATGGGCATACTTTTCTGTCTCTGAGATACGCAATTGGGTTTTATTATGTTTGGCAAGCCATTCACCTAACACGTTATTGAGAGCTTCGGGGGCGAAAGCCGCTGGTGCGTCAATATCTGCGGCATATTGTGTCATCATTACAAATGCGCTGAGTTTGGGTGTTACTTGTTTATTAAATCCATCAAATGATTCATCGACAAAAGAGCGAGTTATTTGACGTGCTCTATCTGCTCTAAAATTCATAAATATCATTGTATCACCATCATTGATGGTAACAGGTTGAGCATCGCTTGGCGTTATGGCACTTGCTTTAATAAATTCATCATTTTCATCACGCTCGTAAGCCGCTTCAAGTGCAGTGATGCCATTTTCATAGCGATATTGCGCTTGTGCGTTTACCATCAAATTGTAAGCGGCTTCAATACGTTCCCAGCGGTTATCTCGGTCCATTGCGTAGTAACGACCAATAATGGAAGCTAAGCGGCCGCACTTTAGTTCTGAAAATAGTGATTCTATACGTTCAATGGATGCATGCGCACTGCGCGGCGGGGTATCTCGCCCATCTAAAAAGGCATGAAAATAAACGGCTTTAGCGCCACGTTTTGCAGCTAGCTTAATACCTGCAATGATGTGATCTTCATGGCTATGCACGCCACCAGGGCTTAAAAGTCCCATAAGATGCACCGCTTTGCCAGCTTGTACTGCCTTATCGATACTTTGTACCAAAACAGGGTTATGATCAAATTCACCATCATCGATGGCTTTAGTTATTCGGGTAAAATCTTGATACACAATACGACCCGCACCTAAGTTAACATGACCAACTTCTGAGTTGCCCATTTGTCCATCAGGTAGACCAACATCTAATCCTGAGCCAGAGATCAGAGTATGAGGTTTAATTTGCCATAAATTGTCTAACACAGGGGTATTGGCTGCTAAAATAGCATTACTTTCGCTTTCTTCTCGATAACCCCAACCGTCTAAAATCATTAGAACAAGTGGTTTTTTTTGTGCAGTCATTTGGGCTCCTTTAGAACTAACTTTTTTATTTTATGCCAGAGGAATAAATTGGCATATTAGCGCGACGCCATATTTTCCTAGCATACCTTGTTTTGTGTAACTATTCAGCCCTGTTACTATGATTTATCCTCATCTAAATCGCTTGTTTTTAAGTAAGTGGGGGCTTGTTAAGGTTTGAGTGTTCCGACAAAGGGCTATACCCAACGGAATGCAAAATGTATACTGCTGGGCGATTCATTATACGGGTGCTTGAACAGTGTTATATCGAGTGCCCAGACTGTTAAGTTGGAAGGTGCATGGAACAATACATCGAATTTATTGGCAACAATGCTATTTTAAGTGTTATTTGGTTGGCCTTAGTCGCTATGATAGTGGCAAGTTGGTTTAAAAGTAAGTTTTCAGCCATTGCACAGGTGAACCCTCAGCAATTGACCTTATTGGTAAACCGAGAGAATGGGCAGGTTGTGGACATTCGCCCTGCAAAAGAGTTTAATGCTGGCAAAATTGCAGGCGCTGTGCAATTGAGTGCTGAAAAAGCAAAGCAAAGTGACTTTGCAGGACTTGAAAAGTATAAAACTAAACCCATTATACTTGTGTGCACAACGGGCATGACCGCGTCGGGTATTGCTAATACGATGCACAAAGCAGGCTTTGAGCATGTTTATGTGCTTAATGGCGGAATGGGTTCATGGCAAAGTGCGGGATTACCAATCACCGCGGGAAAATAATAGGAGCCTTTTATGACTGAGGTTGTGATTTACACAAAAGATTATTGTCCATTTTGCCACCGAGCAAAGGCAATGCTTGACGCAAAAGGTGTAACATACACTGAATATGATATTGCCAAGCAACCAGAGTTACGTGATGAAATGATAGAAAAAGCCAATGGTGGATATACTGTGCCACAAATTTTTGTCAACGATAACCACATTGGTGGCTGTGACGATATGATGGCTATTGATGCTAAAGGCGAATTAAACGCTTTACTCAACGTATAAAAGACATTAAATAAAAATTTAAAGAATTTAGGAACACTCATGACAGATCAAAACCAAAATGCGGCAACAGAACAACAAGAAAGTGCGCAATTTAATATTCAACGTATCTATACTAAAGATATTTCGTTTGAAACGCCAAATTCACCTGCGATTTTTCAAAAAGAGTGGACGCCTGAAATTAAGCTAGACATGGATACGCGTTCTGAAAAGCTAGACAATAGTGTATTTGAAGTGGTTCTTGCTTTGACTGTAACAGCAACGATTGGTGAAGAAACTGCTTTTTTATGTGAAATTCAACAAGCAGGTATTTTCTCAATCGCTGATTTAGAAGAAGTACAAATGGCACATATGCTAGGCGCTTTTTGTCCGAACATTTTGTTCCCATATGCACGCGAAGCCGTAGCTAGCCTGGTAAATCGTGGTACTTTCCCACAGCTAAATCTAGCACCAGTTAACTTTGATGCACTATTTGCTCAATATATGCAACAAAGAACTGCGCAAGCAGAGCAAACTGCTGACGCATAATTGATGAGTTCAGTTCAGTCAGCTGTAACTGTATTAGGGGCGGGGTCTTATGGCACCGCCCTTGCTATTTGTTTCGCTCGAAATGGTCACCAGGTGACTTTATGGGGGCGAAATAAAGACGACGTTGCGACGCTTGCAGCTGAGCGAACAAACCAACGTTATCTGCCAGATTGCTCGTTTCCAGACTCTTTACAACTTGAAAGTGATTTATCTCAAGCTGTGAAAGCCAGTGAAATTGTCTTATTGGTGGTGCCTAGTCATGCATTTGCTGACACCCTTGCGTCAATGCGCAATGATTTGTTACCTAACGCACGTGTTGCTTGGGCGACCAAAGGATTAGAGCCTGAAACAGGGCGCTTGTTACAAGAGGTTGCACAGCAACAACTTGGTGAGCAAGTACCATTGGCGGTACTATCAGGGCCTACATTTGCTAGAGAAATGGCTGCTGGATTGCCAACGGCTATTTCAGTGGCCGCGACTGACTGTGCATTTGCCGGTGAATTGGCTAAGTTACTACATTGTGGTCGCTCATTTCGGGTATACGACAATGATGACTTTATCGGTATTCAATTGGGGGGTGCAGTTAAAAATGTAATCGCTATTGGTGCGGGAATGTCCGATGGTTTTGGCTTTGGCGCAAATGCTCGAACTGCATTGATCACTCGGGGGCTTGCAGAGCTTTGTCGATTAGGTACGGCTCTTGGCGCTCGCTCTGAAACCTTTATGGGTATGGCTGGCTTGGGAGATTTGATCCTCACTTGTACAGATAACCAATCGCGAAATCGTCGTTTTGGCTTAGCGCTTGGTAAAGGTCTGGGTGTTGATGAAGCAATGCACAGTATTGGTCAAGTGGTAGAAGGTTACCGCAATACCAAAGAAGTCTATTTATTAGCTCAACGTAGTGGTATTGAAATGCCAATTACTGAGCAAATTTATCACGTGTTGTATCAACAAAAAGATGTCAAAGAAGCAGCTATGGCGCTCTTAGGCCGCGAACAAAAAGCGGAGTGATTTGCTGCTATTTAAGTGACAGTTAAGGCCTGACTTCAATAACAGAATGGATTTAGGCCTTTTTACTTTCAGGCCAAGCGGTTTAATGAGAGCCT
The DNA here is from genome assembly GCF_945859825.1 of Pseudoalteromonas holothuriae. GTDB lineage: Bacteria > Pseudomonadota > Gammaproteobacteria > Enterobacterales > Alteromonadaceae > Pseudoalteromonas > Pseudoalteromonas holothuriae. The sequence goes on along the minus strand of NZ_CAMAPC010000005.1, from coordinate 136,345 downwards.
ATTCTCTGATTTGCAATTTACGTAAGCTATTAAGTTGTATTGCTCATTTTGCGTATTGACCCCCTTTAATTTGAACAAAATTTATACCTCAAAGATCAACACATCCTAGCGTATGACTATGTACGCACTTTACTCGGGTTAACTCCACTGACAATCAAACTCATCAATGAATGCTTGTTCTAGTTGCTGCTTGTATTTTTTATTGATAGGTGAGCTGACGAGCTTTTTTAACTCATCTCCAGTTTGTGTTAATTTATAATAACTTAGTACCAGCTCATTACTTTTTGGAGTGAGGGTGAGCTTTTTGCTATGAAAAGAAAACTGTATTGACTGTCCTTGCTTTAAATTTGCAGATTCAATTTCTTTTCTATATACAATATTAATATCCATCAAAGTCAGTATATTGGGAAAGCTCAGGCCGGCACTACCTAGATTAATTGACTCTTTATTGCCTTTTCTTAGCAAATCAAAAAATGATGGCTTTTTATAGTAGCCTAGTAATATAAGGTAGCTGTCTTCTTTTTCTAAGTACCCACATAAAGCGGCGCACTTTTGTAACGCAGTGGCTTCTCTTTGGGTCATTTGCTTTAATGTTTGTAGACTTTTAATCGAAAAAGTCCCCGGTGAAACCGTCTCCCCGACTAAAATTTTTGCCCAAAGTTTTTGCATATTTTGATTCGCGATATCTTCTGCTAACACGATAAAATGTTCAAGCCAATCTGGGTCTGGGCGGCCTTGACTTGTAACATCAGGACAAACGCTCAGCGCCATTGCGGTAATTTGTTCTATGTTCTGTTGACGCTGTATTTTATTAAGTTGCTGGCGTTTTAACGCGCGCTTTAAAACACTTTCATCACTGCGTACTGAATAATTGATAGGCATAGTGCCTTTTGCACTATAACTATTATCGGAGCCACTACGCGTGCCAAAATCACGACTTTTAACCATAGTAAAACCAAGCTTTTCTTCTATTAATGTTGCTAGACTTGCTTTAGCTTGGGCATTTTTTACACTCATAGTGCAGCCCTTAATTTAAGTTCTGATTGCAAATTGTTATAGGCTGAAATTATCATTTGCCGTAAATGGTATTCAATATAAAGTGCAGTATAGCCACCTAGTAATGTTGAGTGTACCGCGCCAGATATTTGCCAGTTTACTGTAATAGAGTCATTGTGATGAGTAAAAGTTAACAGTCCTATTGCGCTATGCTCATTGTTAAATAGCATAGAAAATTCTATCCCTTGTTTTGTTTTTTTTGTAATTGTTAGCTCAATACGACCTAGTTGATGATCAATAGCGGCATGAGCCCCTACGCCGGTACTCGGTGTTGAGAAATGTATGTATTGGGTTTGGCTAATACGTTGCCACATCATTAGTTTTGACCACTGCTTTAAGTCGAGTAAAGCAAAAAGTTGGCGCTCATCAGTGGTCGAAAAGGTAATTTGTTGCTTTAATTGATACTTATGCGGCAACAGTAAGCCTGCTGCCACAAACAAGATTGTGACCAAAAGCAGTGCCTTCATTACAATGATGAGTATTTTAATACATACCTCCTGATGCAGTATTGCTGATATGCTACACGCAAGTACTTGAACATCGTCTATAATATCTCATGGGTGTGAGCGAAGTTTATATCTTGTAGTAAAAATGTACCACAATTCGTATGATGGTAAACGACTTAGTCAATCTAAGCACATAGAAAGTAAGTTGAGTGTTGAATTAAAGGATAAAAAATGGCGTCTGAACAAGATGATTTTTTGTTTTTAGATCATGATGAAGAACTTCAAGAAGTAGAAGAAGTTGCAAGCGCTGCTTGGGACATCTTGATTGTGGATGATGATCCTGAAATTCATTCTGTAACTACTTTGGCACTGTCAGGCGTTGAATTTTGGGGACGTTCTCTATTTTTTCATCATGCATACAGCGGCGCAGAGGCTATTGAAAAGCTGATCCACAACCCTGAAATTAGTGTGATGTTGTTAGATGTGGTTATGGAAACTGACGATGCCGGGTTAACTGTTGTCAAGCGTGTGCGTGACGAACTTAAAAATAATAGTGTACGAATTATTTTAAGGACTGGGCAGCCTGGACACGCGCCTGAAGAGCAAGTTATTCGTGATTATGATATTAACGATTATAAAATGAAAACCGAGCTAACTCGCTCAAAACTTGTTACTTCTATGATGACTGCTGTGCGTTCTTATCGTCAGATTTGTGAACTAGAAGCACAGAGCTTAGCGTTGAGCTCTATTTTAGATGCATGTAAAGGCATCTTAGGTCACAATGATATTAGCTCGTTTAGCTTGGCCGTAGTAACACATTTAGCAAAAATTTTGGGCAGTGAAGCCAATGGTATTGTCTGTGGGCAATTAGGTAAAGGCAAGCGTTTTACCGTGCTTGGTGGAACGAATCATTTTCAAGAGTCATTTGGTGATGGTTTAGAGCAGCTCGACAATGGCCGCGTAATTATGCAGGTACAAAACTGCTTTGACAGCGCTCAGCATCAGCGTACTGAACATGATATAACCGTGCTGCTCAAAGGTAAAAATCGCAGCGCAGCTATTTATATAGAGTTGGACATACAGCCAACAGATTCACAACTTCAATCAATGGAAGTGTTTTTAGCCAATGTGAGTGTTGGGTTAGACAATATTAAGTTATTTAATGAACTACGTGATGTTGCTTACAAAGATCCGTTGACTAAATTACCTAACCGCTCCAGTTTTACAGAAAAAATAACAAACTACTATAAGCCTAAAAGTAATGATTTATTGCTTATTCTTATTGATATAGCTCAGTTTTCAGATATCAACAATGGCTTGGGACAAGAGGTAGGTAACCAGTTGCTGATTGCGGTTATGACGCGCCTTGAGCAAGAGTTCCCACAAACTGAGTTATTAGCGCGTATTGGTGCCGATGTGTTTGCGCTGCTATTGCCCAAGGTCGCTTTTGAAGAGCAGATGTTTATAGATAGTTTATTAACGCCTTATCAAGTGAATGAGCATGTATTATCTATTCATTTTAGAGTGGGTGTGTGTGAACAAGATGACTTTGTGTGTAATGGCTTAGATACACTAAAATTGGCTTATATTGCTCTCAATCAAGCGAAGCAAGAAAATCGTGTGGTAGGACGTTATACGAGCGACCTTGAAGAGAAAATGGCTTGGAAGCTAGGACTGATCCGACAGCTAAGGCAAGATTTTGAGCATAAAAGGCTTGAAGTGTGGTATCAGCCACAACTATGTTTCAAAACTTTAGAGGTAGTTGGTTGTGAGGCATTACTCCGCTGGCCCTCAGGAAATGGTCGGTATATTTCCCCAGGTATTTTTGTTCCACTGGCAGAGAATGCGGGCTTGATTGTAGATATTGGTCAGTGGGTTTTGGAACAAGCATGTGAGCAACAAAAAAAGTTGGCTGCAATTGGCAAGTCAATTAGTGTGGCGGTAAATGTATCGGTTCCTCAGTTTAAAGTTGCTAACTATGCTCAAAGTGTAAAAGACACATTGCTAGAGTACCAAGTAGACCCTAAATTTATCGAACTGGAGGTTACAGAAAGTGTGGTCATGGATGAGATTGGTGCTGTGGTTGAAACATTAAGAGAGCTTCAAGAGTTTGGTGTAGAAGTAGCTATTGATGACTTTGGTACGGGTTTTTCATCATTGAGTTACTTGCAGACATTACCATTTTCTCGTCTAAAAATTGATCGTGCGTTTATTAAAGATATTCCACACAGCGATAGTGGTGCTATTGCTGAATTAGTCATTTCATTGGGACGTCACCTTGGTCGTAAAACAATTGCAGAAGGTGTTGAAACTAAAGAGCAAAGTGATTTACTCAAAAAAATGGGCTGTGATGAAGTACAAGGGTTTATGTACGCCAAGCCCATGCCCAGTGAAGCGTTAATGATGTTTTTAAAAAATTATAAGCCCAAAGTTAATTGAAGCGTCGCTAAGAAGCTAATTTATTATACTTGCTAATCTATGGTTTGTGGTCAGGAGCATTTAAGCTATAATTCGGCTCTTTTTTATCCTCTAGGCTGTCACTATGAGCACACTCAAAGCTGAACGTCCATTATTCTCATACCCAAAATACTGGGCTGAGTGTTATGGAACGGCTCCTTTTTTACCAACCACCCGTGAAGAAATGGACGCCTTAGGCTGGGATAGCTGTGACATTGTACTGATCACTGGCGATGCTTATGTGGATCACCCAAGTTTCGGCATGGCTGTAATTGGCCGCGTGCTAGAAGCGCAGGGCTTTAGGGTAGGAATTATTGCTCAGCCAGACTGGTCAAATAAAAATGCCTTTATGGACCTTGGTAAGCCAAATTTATTCTTTGGTGTAACAGCGGGTAACATGGACTCTATGATTAACCGTTATACTGCAGAAAAACGTATGCGCCATGATGATGCATATACGCCTGACAATATCGGTGGAAAGCGTCCAGACCGTGCCGTGGTTGTTTATAGCCAACGTTGCCGCGAAGCTTATAAAGAAGTGCCTTTGGTGATCGGAGGTATTGAAGCAAGCTTAAGACGCATCGCGCATTATGACTATTGGCAAGAAAAGGTACGTCGTAGCATTATCTTTGATGCTAAAGCCGATATTCTTATTTATGGCAACGCAGAACGCCCGTTGGTTGAAGTTGCTCACCGTATCGCCAAAGGCGACTCTATCGAAGACATTCAAGATGTACGTGGTACTGCCGTTATTCGCAAAACCCCTTTACCACAATGGCGAGGTAGTGACTCTACAGCCATCGACAAAGTGGGAAAAATTGATCCAATCCCCAACCCCTATGGCGCCGATGATGTTGGCTGTAGCAAATCTGAATTTACCAAAGCGGGTATTGATTTATCTGCCGATACTGCAAAACCTATTACAATTCAGCCACCAAGATTAAAGCCTTGGGAAAAGGTGTATGTAAAGCTGCCAGCTTATGAACAGGTTAGTGTCAATAAACCGCTGTATGCTCATGCTTCTCGAATTTTACACCAAGAAACTAATCCAGGGTGTGCTCGAGCGCTTTTTCAGCGCCATGGCGATCGCTATATTTGGGTTAACCCGCCAGCTTTCCCGTTGGAGACGCATGAGATGGATGCGGTGTTTGGATTACCTTATCAGCGCGTGCCGCATCCAAGTTATGGGGATGCAAAAATACCGGCCTATGACATGATCAAAACATCGGTCAACATTATGCGAGGCTGTTTTGGGGGATGTAGTTTTTGTTCTATCACTGAACATGAAGGACGAATTATTCAAAGTCGTTCAGAAGAATCAATTATCGAAGAGATAGAACAAATCCGTGATAAAGTACCGGGCTTTACTGGGGTTATTTCTGATTTAGGTGGCCCTACTGCAAATATGTACAAGCTACGTTGTAAAAGTAAAAAAGCAGAAAGTACCTGCCGCCGTTTATCGTGTGTTTATCCTGATATTTGTAAACATATGGACACCGACCACACTCCAACTATTGATTTATATCGTAAGGCGCGAGATGTTGAAGGAGTAAAGAAAATACTTATTGCATCGGGAGTTCGTTATGACTTGGCGATTGAAGACCCTCGCTACGTAAAAGAGTTGGTGACGCACCATGTTGGCGGTTATTTGAAAATAGCGCCAGAACATACCGAGCAAGGGCCTTTGTCTAAAATGATGAAACCGGGTATGGGTACATATGATAAATTTAAAGCATTATTTGATAAATACTCAAAAGAAGCAGGAAAAAAGCAGTATTTGATCCCGTACTTTATTTCAGCGCACCCAGGCACAACAGATGAAGATATGGTTAATATGGCGTTATGGTTAAAATCAAATGATTTTAAGTTAGATCAGGTGCAAAACTTCTACCCATCACCGATGGCTAATGCGACGACGATTTACCACACCGAAATGAATTCGCTGCGAAATATTAAAAATAATAAAGAGCAGGTGAGTGTACCTAAAGGCGCAAGGCAAAGACGGTTACATAAGGCTATTTTACGTTATCATGACGAATCAGGTTGGCCTATGATCCGTGAGGCGTTACGCGCTATGGGCAAAGCGAACCTGATTGGTAAAGGACCAAACTGCTTAGTACCAGAAGAGGGAAGAGCACAAAGGTCAAAGGCAAATCATAAAGGTAAAGGTGGGCAAGCAGCACTGACTCGTCATACCGGATTTGGCCAGTTCAAAAAAGCGAATACTAAACCCAAAGTGGCAGGCAATAGACAAAGGGTAAAATAGTGTATCAGTAAAAATTATTCTATATTTATGATTCTAAAAGATAATTTATAGATAATAGCAGTTTTATTAAAACATTGACCATGCTAGCGAGCTATATAACTCATTAACTGCGTTAAAAATTGCTCACATAGAATATGTTACTAAGTCATTTTTATGTCGCACTATTTGATTGTTTTTAATGCAATTGGTCTAACTTGAATATGATTTAAAGATTGGCAGCGTCATAAAATTGCTCAAACAGTGCTTCATCACCAAGGAGTGCTTGTTTGAGTGGGCCCCATTGTCTTAGCTGGTGGCCTGCTACGGCTCGCCACTGCGCCATTTCATCCACTGTGGGTTGGTAAATCTTTGTGCCTAGTTGTTTTAAGCCAAGTTCACAATATTGTTCAACCCGAGGGAGCTGCGCTAAATGTGCCTCAAAAGTTGCTTTAGAGGCCGTTTTTAGAGCATACCTCAACTCTTTTGACAAGCCATTAAACCAAGACTGATTCACTACAAATAACCAACCATCTTGAACACTCTTAATTTGTGACACAGTCCCCAGATGCTGTTTTAAATTATTCGGGCCATTAAACAGCCCAACTACAGAAGGGTCGAGCGCATTAATCCGTCCACCTCGTGCGAGAGTGGCCGTTTTATTCCAAGGAACTTCAACGGCCGAAGTACCACACAAATCATAAAATTGTTGCAGTGCTTTACTTGCCGGTATACGAAATATGATGTTGTGCATATCTTGTGGTGTTTTGATTGTTTCGCCATAGCGTTTCGTTGAAGTTGCGGTTCTTGTTCCGGGTAAGTAATGCATTAAAATTGTTAATTTACCTTGGCGATGTATTTTATCGATGATTTGACTTTGCCATAACTTGGATGAAATAAGTTTGAGGTAGTTGTGTCGTTGCGCACACCAAAATGGAATATTAAGTATATCCAGTGCTGGTAGGGTAGGTGTTAAATTTGATACTGAGATCAGCGCACCATGAATAGAGCCTCTGGCAACGAGTGCCGCAAGCTTGGTACCAACACCTAATTTACCTTTGTGGAACACATTTAAATATATTTTACTGTTACTGAAATACTCAATATTTTCTTTTAGCTGTTGATGCATATGAGGTGATGAGCGCCACTGATTTGTATCATAGGGTGAAGCAAAGACCATATTAATTGATGCTTTATTGCATCGCTCAAACTCCAATTCATTCACTTTTTTGCAATTACCTTGTGCAAATAAAGGAAGTGGTAAAGTGAGTCCAGCACCAAGGCAAGCTAATTGTTTAGTAAAGAGCCGACGAGTTGGACTATTGTTGTTGGCATACTCTTTTTTATCAGCTGTCATACTACTTATATTATTAACTTGATAATAATTTAAGCTTAGCAGAGAACAACCATATATTGGTGTTAAGCACTTTATTTACTAAGCTTATGTTATAACCCTTTGTTGAGCAGTCATTTGTGCAAATTTCACAGTCAAAGTTAGTTTTTAAAGTCGTACTTGTTAGCGGGCTGATGTTGAGTGTTTTTATAGCTTGGATTTTGATCTCTCTAGTTTATGAGCAACTCAGAGCTGAGCAACAATTAAACCAATTTAACCGTTTGTTTCAAGGTGTACAACATACCTACACCACAATAGTAACGCAGGAAAAAGGTTTAGCAGAATATACTTTAGCTGTGAAAAAGTTGCAGCGTTACTTGAGTGACCATCAAGGTCAAAACTCCTCTTTGTTTAGTCAACGCTTGGTAAATCAAGTTGACTTACAAGTTGTATTACTTGCTTCTGAGAGCACAACCTCAAATGATTTCTCAAAGCTGCCTCAGGCATCAAAGAACACTCGTTTTTTACAACTTACACAGGGCAATAATGCTTTAGCAGAAACGTTTGCTCAGCAATTTTCACAAACGCCAACTGCTGAGCAACCTCTTGATGTGAGATGGTTGTCTTTGCTATTAGTTGCACTTCTTTTGTGGGGGGCTTTGTTGTATTGTCTTTATAGAAAGCTAAGCCAAGGTATTGCATTAACAGAGCAAGTGCTCAGTGATGTCAAAGGGCTACAGTCATATCGTTTACCTGAGCATTGTAAAGGGCAGTTAGTTGCAGAGCCTCAATTGCAAGAACTGCTTGAGTTTACGAATGTGTTAGCAACAAGGTTAGATCAGGTGCATGCACGATTTATAGAAGAGGCGCAAGAAGCTACTTTAGGTAGTATGGTCCAAGGCTTTTCTAAGTCATTACAGCATACCGTTGAGCATGCGGCAACACACCAAAAGCGGCTAAATACCATTGTAAACAAGCTTACCTGTGGTCAAGCGAATGAAGGTCAAGTATCTCAATTGTTGACTAAATCACAGCAAATATTAACGCAATTAGATGTTGATCTTGCAAATATTTATGATCTTTTAGCTGACTTTGAGCATATCTCAAATTATCAGCAGTTTGATGTAGTTGTGGGGTTTAATCTTAAACAACTGGTTGAAAATGTATTTGCACGTCATAGTACTGAACTTATAACCGAGCAGTTTCAGGTTAGTTATGAGATACCTGATACGTTGCAACTGCAAAGCTACCCAGCGGTATTTGAACAAGTATGCCATCACTGTATTAGTAATAGCGTTAAACATGCAAAACATACAGATAAACCATTACATATTGTGGTGTCTGCTATGGTTGTGAATGATTTTGTTCATTTGTACTTTAAAGATGATGGGGTGGGGATAGACAGTGAGCTATTACCTATTTTAGCTCAGCCATCGCTTAATAGTAGGCAGCATTTTGGCAAATTAGGTTTGGGGTTGAGTGTGATTTATCATTTAGTGACAGATAAGTTAAAGGGGGAGTTAAAAGTTCAAAGTCCTGCACACGGTGGTGCATGCATTCATATAGTGTTGGCAAATACTCTGTTTAGTCAATCACCTACTGTGCGAACAAGTTACCGTAAAAAATATAATGAAAGCAAGGCTCCTTAGGTATGGTTTCTTAATAATTGAAAAAGGCTGCTATTGCAGCCTTTTATTATTCATTAGTAAAAAGTCTTAAGACTTTTTACTTGCTACCCATTCATCAACAAAGTTCTCTAGTACGTTCAATGGTACTGGACCATTTTTTAGAACTACATCATGGAACTGACGAATATCAAATTTGTCACCTAGCTCTTTTTTAGCCGCTTCTCTTAACTCTAAAATTTTCAACATACCGATTTTATAAGCGGTAGCTTGCGATGGCATAACGATATGACGTTCAACCATTTTTACGCCGTCAGACTTTGCATTTGGAGTATTATTTACATAGTAATCAATACCTTCTTGACGTGTCCATTTCATTGCATGAATACCAGTGTCTACAACTAGTCGACATGCACGCCATAGTTCCATTGCTAAGCGACCAAAATCTGAGTAAGGGTCTTCATACAAGCCCATTTCTTTTGGTACAAGCTCAGAGTATAAGCCCCAACCTTCAATGTAGGCTGTATAACCACCAAATTTTCGGAACTTAGGGACACCTTCAAGTTCTTGTGCAATAGCAATTTGCATATGGTGCCCTGGCAGCCCCTCATGATAAGCCAATGCTTCCATTTGGTAAGTTGGCATAGCCTCCATATCATACAAGTTCGCGTAGTAAATACCTGGACGTGAGCCATCTGGGGCTGGTTGTTGGTAAAATGCTTTACCTGCAGCTTTTTCTCGGAAAGCTTCAACACGTTTTACAATCATGTCTGCTTTTGGCTTAACAATAAATAGCTCATCAAGGCGTAATTTCATGTTATCGATAAGTGCAGTAGCCTCGTTCAGATATTGCTCTTTACCCGCCTCAGTATTTGGCAAATAGAACTGCTTATCGGTTTTCATGAATTCCATGAACGCTTTTAAGTCACCTTTAAAACCCACTTTGTCTTTAATTTCACGCATTTCATCATGGATGCGAGCGACTTCAGATAGACCAATTTCATGGATCTCTTTAGCTGTTAAGTCAGTCGTTGTCGTGCGAGCTAACGCATTGTTGAAAAACGCTTCACCATCAGGGAATTTCCAAGCACCATCGCGGTTATCTGCTCGTTTCTCTAGTTGTGCAAGGTAATTTATAAGTTTGCTATAAGCCGGTTTCACAGCCGTTTTTAACGCATCAGTCGCTTGAGCAGTAAGCGCAGACTTTTCATCATCAGCGATGCTTAGTTTCTCTACTTTGCGCTTAAAGTCTGCCAGTAAGGTTGAATCATCACCACTATCAAAAGGTGCACCAACAATGATATTTTTACTTGATTCAATCACATGAGGAAAAACAAATTTAGGAGCAATAATCCCTTTGTTAGATCGGTTCTTTAAACCGTCAATTAGTTGTTCAAAAACTTTTGGTACACCATTTAAACGTGAAATATATGCTTTTGCATCTTTCACATCAGAGATTTGATGTTGGTTGATTAAAAACGCAGGTACCATTGAGTGAGTACCAAACATTTGGTTCACAGGATAGTCGTGAAGGCGCCATTTAAAGTCAGCTATTTCATTTTCTAAGTTTTGTTGCATTAAGTCATAGCTAACTTGTGTCGCAGTATCTAATTTATTACGGTCTATGCTTTTTAGTGTTAAGAGGTCTTTTTTGGTTAGCGCTAAATCCTCTAGTGCTCGCTCTTCACTCTCGTCATCCCACTTATCATAATCTTGTTTAATCCCCATGTAAGTTTGATAAACAGGGCTTCGCATTACATTACGAGTAAACACTTCTTCAAAAAATGCATTCGCTTTTTCGATTTCGCTTTGTGATACTTGTTGCACTTGTTGTGTAGGAGCAGGTTTTTCGGCTGTTTGCTGACAACCACCTAGTAAAGCTACGCTAATAGCAGCAGCAATAACAGTAAGTTTACGCATTGTTCTACCTTTGTTTTTATTTAGGAGCCTAAGGCTCAGTCTTTAAAAAATGTATAAAAATTGGCGATTATTAAAACTAATTTAAACAAATGATTGTAGCAGGTCATTTAAATATCTGTGGCCCTTATTTGTAACTAACCATGAATCACCTTGATCAAGCAATAGACCTTTTGATTGAGCACTATTGAGCTTGCTTTCAATGAGCGCTAGTGACAGTCCAGTAAAGTCGATAAATTCTTGCTTATTACAGGGCTGTTGCAAGCGCAGGCAATTCATAAAAAACTCAAATGGTCGATCTTTGTGCTCGACTTGCCAGCTGTCAAATAGATACGGTTTAGTTAAGTCCATGTACCCTCTAGGGTGCTTTATTTTAACTGTTCGCACGATCTCATTTAGACCTGGTTGGGTGATTTTGCCATGTGCTCCACATCCGATCCCAAGATAATCGCCGAACTGCCAATAATTCAGGTTGTGTTTACACTGGTATCCTGTTTTTGCATAGCCAGATATTTCGTATTGCTGATATCCCGCCTGTGCTAATAAAGCTTGACCTTGTTCTTGAATATCCCAAAGAGTTTCGTCTTCGGGAAGAACAGGGGGTTTAGATGCAAATTGTGTATTTGGCTCAATAGTGAGTTGGTACCAAGAAATATGCGGTGGCTGCAAATCAATGACACGCTGAAGGTCGCTCAATGCATCAGGCAATGTTTGATTTGGTAAACCATGCATTAAATCCATGTTGAACGAGTTTAATCCAGCTTTTTTTGCTTCGTTAGCTGCATTGAGCGCCTCTTGTTCACCATGAATACGCCCTAGCGCTTTGAGCTTGTCTGATTGAAGGCTTTGTACACCAATCGATATGCGGTTAATACCAGCCTCAACATAGTGCTTAAAGCGGTCTGTTTCGACGGTACCTGGGTTCGCTTCAAGGGTTATTTCAATATCCTGTTCAAATTCTACTAAGTTATTTATTTCACCTAATAAAGACTGATATGCGTCTGCGGATAGCAAACTAGGCGTGCCGCCGCCGATAAAAATGCTATGCAGCTTGCGGTTTTGTACCAAATGCAAATCGGCTTTAAAGTCGGCTAATAAATGCTGTACATACTCTTGTTCAGGCACTTTACCTTTTAAGCTATGACTGTTGAAATCACAATAAGGGCATTTTTGTATACACCATGGAACGTGTATGTATAAACTCAGTGGAGGCAGTTTCACAAACGAGCCTGCAGTTGATTGAGCAACATATTGAGTGCTTGACCTCGGTGGCTAATGGCATTTTTTTGTGCTTTAGTCAGATCTGCACTGGTACACTCGAGTTGTGGAATATAAAAGATAGGATCATATCCAAAACCTTCACGACCTTGTTGCTTAGTTGTGATTTCACCCTGCCAACTTGCTTGGCAAATAATCGGCGTAGGATCGTTGGCATGGCGCATATATACCAGTACACACCAAAAGCGGGCGCTTCGTACGGGGTTGTCGCCAAGCTCTAATAACAATTTGTCGATATTATCTTGATCATTGGCATTGATACCTGCATAGCGCGCAGAAAAAATGCCCGGCGCGCCGTTAAGCGCGTCGACCTCTAACCCCGAATCATCAGCAATGGCCGCAAGACCTGTCACTTTAGCTGCATGACGCGCTTTAATAATGGCATTTTCTACAAAGGTAGTGCCAGTTTCTGCCACATCTGAAACACTAAACTGACTTTGCGGTAATACTTCAATGCTGAGCTCACTGAGCATATTTGCAAGCTCTTTCACTTTGCCTTGATTACCTGTCGCTAAGACAATTTTTTGGGTCATACTACTTTAATCCACATAAAATTTTTGCTGAAACTTTAATACCTGCTGGGTATTACCTTGTTGAATGTTTATCGTAAAACGATAAATCTCTTCATTATCAAAATCTATTTGCGCAAGGTAATAGACCGACTCTCCGTCAACAACCTCTTTAAACGTAAGTGTTTGCTTATTGCCAATTAGATTACGTGCTTCACCTGTTAAAGTGGCTTGTTGCGCCGTTTTTTCAGTGTTATTTTTTAACACTGAAATATTCACAACTGCTTTGTAATTACTGCGTTCTAAGTCGTAAGATCTGGCAATGTTAGGCTGTATAAATGTTGAAGGAAAAGCAATATAATGGACTTGCCACGCGCCTAACTCTTTAAATTGACCACCTTGAGTTGATTGAGCTTGCACAAAAGTAGAGGCAATAAGCACTAAGGCTAAGAGTAAATATTTGTTCATGATTAAGGCTCCTATGCGAGTAAGTCCATCACCAGCAATTGTAAAAATTGCATACCAATGATCAGCACTAAGATTGATAAGTCTAAACCGCCCAGTGGTGGAATAACTTTACGAATAGGTCTTAACATCGGTTCAGTTAGTTGGTCAAATACCGCTGCTATTGGGTTGTAGCCTTGTGCAACCCAACTTAATATTGCTCTAATGATAAGTATCCAAAATACCAAAGAGAATGCTTCTTTCAATACGGTGACGGACCCACTGATAAGAGTACTTATAGGATCCCAGCCGCCATAAAAAAGCACCATTAGCAAAGATACTTTAGCAAAGCCCACAATGAACGCCAGCAATAGAGAAGCAAAGTCGAGCCCCCCAACACCAGGAATGATTTTTCGCAGAGGATTGACTGCAAATGAAGTGACTTTTACGACCGTTTGACTCAGTGGGTTATAAAAATCAGCACGCACTAGTTGTAACCAAAAGCGTAATAATACGAGCATTAAAAATAGATCAAAAATGATCCCGATTAAAAATTGCATGGCATTCATAAATTAACCTTATATTTCTTTTTCCATTGCTTCTGCGCGGGCAATACAATCATCCATTGCACCTGCGACTGTCGCGTGTAAATTTTGAGATTTTAAATGTTCAACTGCAGCATGTGTGGTGCCGCCTTTAGAGGTTACATTCGCCCGTAACTGAGCGATGCTAATATCAGGCTGTGAGATAGCCATTTCAGCAGCCCCTAAGGCTGTTTGTTGTACTAATTGGCGTGCCTGCTGTGCACTAAAGCCAAGTGTTTTAGCTTTTTCTTCAATTGCTTCCATAAACAAGAAAAAGTAGGCCGGTGAAGAGCCTGTCACAGCAATTACGTCATTGATCTGAGATTCTTGCTCTACCCAAGTTGCAATTCCAGTAGCAGAAAATACTTCAGTCACATAAGCGTGTTCATCTTGGCTAATGTCTTCACCATATAAGCCACACACACCTCTGCCTAATAGGCATGGCGTATTTGGCATGCAACGCACCATTTTTACTTTCTGTGCCAACATGTCTCTTAGGCGAGAGACGGTAATGCCTGCTGCAACAGAGATAAACAGTTTATTACTAATATCAATACCTGAATCTTGAAAGCTTTGGCAAAGCTCAGCCATCATTTGTGGCTTTACCGATAAGACAATAACATCAGCATCACGTAGCGCCTGATTATTATCTGAGGTGGTTTGTACTTGGAAGTCTGCTGTAACTTTGGCGAGCTTATCTTGATTACGATTGGTAGCAATGATATTTTGCGGCGCAAAGCCATTTTTAATCATGCCACCAATTATCGCGTAGCTCATATTACCTGTGCCAATGAATGCAATTGTTTTATTAGACATAGCGAGTACTTACCTTATTTTCTTGAGCCAAATATATCAGTGCCAATGCGAACCATAGTGGCGCCAGCTGCAATAGCAGGTTCTAAATCACCACTCATACCCATCGACAATGTATCTAGCTGAGGATATTGGTCCTTTAGTCTATCAAAGCAAGCTTTCATTTGCTGGAAATATTGTAATTGTTTATTTTTATCATTGGTTTGTTCAGTGATGGTCATTAGTCCTCTTAGGTTCAACTGACGACTGTTATGGATAAATTCAGCGAGTTCGTCAAGTATCTCTAATTGGCAGCCTGATTTATTTTTATCGGCACTGATATTAACTTGAATAAGCACATTGAGCGGCATTAAATTAGTGGGTCGTTGCTCATTTAAACGTCTCGCTATTTTTTCACGGTCTACACTTTGTACCCAATTAAAGTGCTCTGCTACCAAGCGAGATTTATTGGATTGAATGGGGCCAATAAAATGCCACTCAATGTCTTTTTTACTTTTTAAGAGGATTATTTTATCTACAGCCTCTTGAACATAGGATTCACCAAATTGACGATGCCCATGTGCATAGGCATCTTCGATAAGTTCGATAGGTTTAGTCTTAGAAACTGCTAAAATAGTAACAGGATGCTCTGTAATGAGGTCATCTGTACGTTGTTGTGCGGCTTTTTCTACACGGGCGTAGGCCAAGTTAAGTCGTTCTGCTATTGTAACCATATTATTTTTCAGCTCGTAGTGGAGTCATACATGGATATTACTGAGTTATTGGCTTTTAGTGTGCAACACAAAGCCTCCGATTTACATTTATCATCGGGCGTATCGCCTATGATACGCGTTGATGGTGACGTGCGCCGCGTTAATATTCCAGCGCTTGAAGCGAAGGATGTTAGCAATCTGGTGTACGATATCATGAATGATAACCAGCGCAGAGACTATGAGCAAAATCTAGAGGTGGATTTTTCTTTTGAGGTGCCTAATTTAGCCCGTTTTCGTGTAAATGCCTTTAATACCAATAGGGGGCCTGCGGCTGTTTTTAGGACCATTCCAGCGGATGTATTAAGCCTGGATGATTTAGGTGCGCCGGACATTTTTCGTAAAATAGCAGAGTATCGTAAGGGGCTAGTGCTGGTCACCGGTCCAACAGGGTCGGGTAAGTCTACAACGCTGGCAGCTTTGGTTGATCATATTAATGCAACGCAGCATTACCATGTTCTAACAATCGAAGACCCTATTGAATTTGTTCATAAAAACCAAAAAAGTTTGATAAACCAACGAGAGGTCCATCGTGATACTCGCAGTTTTAAAGCGGCCTTACGCAGTGCATTACGTGAAGACCCTGATGTTATTTTAGTCGGTGAACTACGTGATTTAGAAACTATACGATTAGCCATGACAGCCGCTGAAACTGGACATTTAGTGTTTGGTACATTGCATACTACGTCTGCACCGAAAACAATTGACCGAATTATTGATGTTTTTCCCGGTGAAGAAAAAGACATGGTGAGATCTATGCTGTCAGAGTCACTTCAAGCGGTGATCTCACAAACATTAGTGAGAAAAGTAAGTGGTGGACGTGTTGCAGCACACGAAATTATGCTTGGCACACCCGCTATACGTAACTTGATCCGAGAAGATAAAATCCCGCAGATGTACTCAACGATTCAAACGGGTGCAATCCACGGTATGCAAACAATGGAGCAATGTTTGACTAACTTTGTCAACAGAGGAGTCATATCACAACAAGATATCCAAACTCAGACGCAAGATAAACGTAATCAGAGTAATTTTTAAGGAGTACTGATGCTGCTAGATAAATATTTTCAACTCATGGTTGATAAACAAGCTTCGGACCTTTTTGTGTCTGCCGGATTAACGATTAGTGCTAAAATTGATGGTGAATTACGTTCACTTGATGACGAGCCCATAGATGCTGCTAAGTCTTTGTCTTTGGTTGAGTCGCTTATGACACCTAAACAAAAACAACAGTTTCATGAACATAAAGAATGTAACTTTGCGATAGTAACGGATGTTGGTCGATTTCGTGTCTCAGCTTTTTGGCAACGTGATTGTGCGGGCATGGTCATACGTCGGATCATCACAGCAATCCCAGATGTACAAGAGCTTGGTCTACCGTCAGTATTAACTGATGTTATTATGGCCAAAAGAGGGTTGCTGTTATTTGTAGGTGGCACAGGAACAGGTAAGTCAACTTCATTGGCTGCGTTGCTTGGGTATCGTAACCGAAATCAGCGTGGGCATATTCTGACAATTGAAGACCCCATTGAGTTTGTTCATGAGCATAAAAAGAGCATTATTACTCAGCGTGAAGTGGGGCTCGATACTGAAACTTTTGAAGCAGCACTAAAAAGTTCTTTGCGCCAAGCCCCTGACGTCATTTTAATTGGTGAAATACGCTCCCAAGAAACCATGGAGTATGCACTGAGCTTTGCAGAAACGGGTCATTTATGTGTGGCTACTTTACATGCCAATAATGCTAACCAAGCCATTGACCGTATTATGCACCTTGTTCCAAAAGAGAAACATGACAAACTAAAGTATGATTTAGCACTGAATTTGCGGGCGATTGTCGCTCAACAGCTCGTGCCTTCATCCAAGGGAGAAGGGCGAGAAGCGGCAATCGAAATTTTATTAAACACGCCATTGGTCGCTGAGCTAATTAAAAAAGGAGATGTGGGGTCGATTAAAGAAGCGATGGGCAAGTCTAAAGAAATGGGCATGCAAACGTTTGATCAAGCATTATTTGAACTGTATAAGCAACAGCGAATTAATTATGCAGATGCATTGCATCATGCTGATTCACCTAATGATTTAAGGTTGATGATAAAGCTGCAAAATAATGAGCAACAAGGCGCTGGGTTCTTGCAAGGGGTCACGGTTGATGGGCTCGATAAAAGATAATCTATATAATGCACTCACGATAGGTGTAATGCTTATTACACCGCTTTTTGTCAGTGCAACAGATAATGTTCAAATGTACATTCGCGATGATGTATATGCTGATTATCAACGTTTTTTAAATGGTCGAACTGTCACGGAAATTGACAACTTCAGCGGCAGATACATTCGCCGTGATGTGGTTGATATGATTTTAGTTCAAAAAGCGCTGCAACTAGGCGGCTTTGACAAGTCATTTGATTATCAAGTTGGTAATGTTAATTTTCGTAATACAAAACTACTTGAACAGGGTAAGTTATTACTTAGTTTTGATAGTTATTGGCTCGCGGATGCTAAACCATTGGCAGAACATATTTTTATCACCGATGCAGTGATACGCCGAGGCGAGTATTTTGCTGGTTTATACTATTCGCCACAAAATAGTAAAATGACAGACTTATCAAGTTTTGACGGGTTGAATACATTGACTGCGGTTAGTACACCAAGATGGCGTACAGACTGGGAGACGTTAAAAAAATTGCCATTAAAGCGTCATGTTCTGGAGCATGAATGGGTAGCGCAAGCTCGTATGGTTAGCATGCAGTGGGTTGATTTTATGCTAATGCCGCTCATGCCAAATAAAAGTAACGAATATATACTAGAGGGCATTCACTTGGTGGCTCATCCAAAGTGGGTTGTATTACTTGATGGCAGCCGGCATTTTGTAGTCTCTAAGTATCATCCTGATGGCGAACGTGCTTTTGCCGCTTTGCAGTTAGGCTTGGCGAAACTAAGATCAAAAGGCTTGGTTAAACTTGCCTATCAACAAGCGGGGTTTGTGCCTGATTGGTCTAAAAGGCAAGAGCTTAAACCTCAGGCTAATTAAGCTCAATTAATTAATAAGCGAGCTTGCTTACTCTCGCGTTACTTTCATTTTCCAGAGCCAGCAATTACGATATAAAGGCGCTTTGATAGTGAAAAAAATATTATCATTGGATTGCAAGCACCAAAGCATTTCATATTTTAAAACCCTTATGCTAACACGTTTATTGCCACAAGCTTTCAAAGTAGCTTTCTAAAATGATCACTGCCGACATACTATCAACATTTCCTTTGCCAAGGTTACGATAGCCTCCTTGTTCAAACAGTCTTGCCTTTGCATCTGCAGTGGTTAGGCGTTCATCTTGTGTTTCTACCGGTAAGCGGTAATTGTTGTGTAATCGGTTGGCAAACTTTTTGGCTGCAAAAGTAACATGCTGATTTGTACCATCCATATTTAAAGGTAAACCAACAACCAATAAGTTTGGCTGCCATTGCTCTATATGGACCGCGATATCTGGCCAGTGAGGAATGCCGTCTTTGGCTTTAACCGCGCCCAAACTATTAGCTGTACCAGTAAGCTCTTGTCCAATCGCAATACCAATACTTTTGGTGCCAAAATCAAACCCCATAACAGTGCGCTCGCCAAGGCGAACCGATTCTTTTTTAGTCATATCTAAGTCTATGCATGTCCTGCTTGGATGCTCAGTTGAGCAGCGTCAATACCCAGTATTTGCACTGCTTTTTCCCAGCGTTTTTCAGGAGGTGTGTTAAATATAATCGCAGGATCTGCTTCGATCACCAGCCATGAATTTTCTAGCAACTCTTTTTCAAGTTGGCCACGTTCCCAGCCCGCGTAGCCTAATGTTATTAAAAAAGAGTCGGGGCGAGCATTTGAAGTTAATGACGCCAGTACATCTTTTGATGTTGTGATCATGATATCAGAGCTCAGCTCCTGGCTTGATGAGTATCCCAGTTTTGGCGTATGTAGTACAAAGCCTCTGTCAGTATGCACTGGGCCTCCGGCAAAAACGTGCTCAGCTGCTGCATCAGTGCTCTTGTCGTTATCAATTTCAATTTTGTCTAATAGCTCGCCGACAGTAACGTCAATAGGGTGGTTAACTACCAACCCCATTGCACCTTCTTCATTGTGCTCACAAATGTAAGTCACAGTATGCTTGAAAAAAGGGTCTTGCAAGCTGGGCATTGCGATTAAAAAATGGTTCTCTAATGATTGCATATTTATCAGCCCCTAATGAGTTTTATTTAGTATGGGTGAGTTTTGCTTCTATCGCATCATAAAACATGCCCATAATTGAAATATCGTATGCGGCTTCAATTTCTTTAACGCAAGTAGGGGCTGTGACATTGATCTCAGTCAGCTTGTTACCAATAATGTCTAGGCCCACAAATAGCAGTCCTTTTTCTTTTAACGTGGGTGCCACGGCTTGTGCAATGCGTAAATCGTCCTCACTTATTGGTCGAGCTTCACCCCGACCACCTGCTGCAAGGTTGCCACGAGTCTCACCCCCTTGAGGAATCCGTGCTAAGCAATAAGGTACAACTTCACCATCTACTACAAGTACACGTTTATCGCCTTGCTTTATTTCTGGGATATATTCTTGTGCCATGGCAAAACGCTGTCCATGTTCGGTGAGAGTTTCACAGATCACACCAATATTGGGATCATCTTGTTTAACTCTAAAAATAGAAGCCCCCCCCATGCCATCAAGAGGCTTTAGGATGATATCTTGATGTTTAGCTAAAAACTCGCGTATATGCGCTTGTGAACGGGTAACTAAAGTATCGGGTGTATGTTCGCTAAACCAAGCGGTGAATAGTTTTTCATTGGCATCACGTAGGCTCTGTGGCTTATTGACCACCAAGCAACCGGCTTGCTCAGCACGTTCAAGAATATAGGTGGCATAGATATACTCAGTATCAAAAGGCGGGTCTTTACGCATTAAAATCACGTCAAGATCTGCCAGTTCAATGGCTTGCTTTTCTTCCAGTTCGTACCAATGGTTTGTGTCATCGAACACTTTTGCTTTGGCGGCTGTTGCTTTAGCATGGCCTTGATATAAAAATAAGTCGTCCATTTCCATATAATACAGCTCATACCCTCTTTGTTGAGCTGCCATCATCATGGCAAAGCCAGTATCTTTTTTGATATTAAATCCACTGATCGGATCGCTAATGATCCCTAATTTTATAGCCATGCATCACCTATATACTGTTTTTATTAACTATGGGGGTAGAGTTGTCAAAATTAAAGAGCTAAGTCACCAAACTGCAGTTGTAAGGCACTTAAAACAGTAAGCGCTGCAGTTTCTGTGCGTAATACTCGTGGCCCTAAACGCACGTCAATAAAGCCTTGTTGGTTGGTAGCTTGCATTTCTTCATCGGTAAATCCACCTTCAGGACCAACAATAAAGCGAATACCTGTGGTTGGCGTTGGCAAAGTTTTGATATTGTGTTCAGCACGAGGATGAAGGGTTAGTTTTAGCTCGTTTGATGGTTGCGCTAACCAGGTATTTATTTCAATGGGTGGGTTAATCACAGTGATGGTGTTTCGACCTGATTGTTCGGCAGCCGCAATCGCAATTTTTTGCCATTGAGCATGTTTTTTAGCAAGTCGCTCGCCAGATAGTTTTACGCCACACCGACTGGTAAACAAAGGCGTTATCTCACTGATGCCTAATTCAACCGACTTTTGAATGGTAAAGTCCATTTTATCACCACGAGATATTCCTTGACCAAGGTGAATTTTAAGCGGGGACTCACAGTCGCGGTTATTAAATTCAAGTACTTGAACTGATGTTTTTTTCTTTGATATTTCAATGATTTCGCATAAAAATTCACCGCCTTGACCATTAAAAAGGGAGACTTTTTCACCTACTTGCATACGCAAAACTCGAGCAATATGACCTGCGGCATCGTCTCCTAATATGGTTTGATTATTTAAAGTTAATTCAAAAGGGTGGTAAATATGAGGTATACGCATAACTGACCTACAAAAACTAGCAATGGAGCAATAGTAAAGTTTTGCACTGTGAGCGTCTAGCTAGTAAACAGGATTAGTCGTATTTTTTGTTTTATTATTTTTATGAGTCTAACTTACACAGCGAGGCTTCTATATCTTCCCCTACGGCTGATAATGCGCCATTACAAGATAGGTGATTTACATTTGCTTTATCAGTTAGCTTTTCATACTCAAAGCTACCATCTTGTTGTTGAACTAGGATGTAGCGCACTAGATGAAGGGAATTAAAAATAAACTGCTGCTCTTTGTTTGCTAAATGATAATCAACACTTGAGATTAAAACACCGCAAATTTGATGATGCTCGTTCAAATAGGTGGCTAATTCAGATACGCTTATTTCATTTGCAAAATCACAATAACAATAATCTTTAATTAAATTATCAAACATCATTTTAAGTAGGTGGCGGCTGTTATCACCAGCCGCTATTATTTGGCTCTCTTCATTAGCAGAGTGCTTTTTCAAAAATTCAGTATACTCCCTGCTGAATTGCATATTACTATCAACTAACAAAAAATTATCAAGCTTGAGAGACATGGTTTCACCTAGTATAGCTTTGACTACTCGCTACACAGAAAACGTATTAATAAGTAAATAGCCTATTGATACGAATACTGCAAACTCAATACAAGCAATTCCGATATTATCTTGGTGGTCAACTTCAAGACCAATGTCAACTTTAGGCAACGAAAAGCTCAGCAGTGCAATACTTCCGGCATACAGTAATGCCCACATTAAACCGCAATGCAGTACCACCGAAAATAGGTTTTCAACAATCATTGCGCCATGATAGGGCGCACTATGTAATCCAGCATAAATAGCCAATGCAAGTCCAATTGTTTTACCTGCATATCGAATCCCAATTGACGTGTTGGCGAGACTAAAGTTTTGTTGTAGAGAGGCTCCTTGGTTCACTTTAGCAAAGCGACTTTCTCTGAATTTGCTGTCTAGCGCAAACATACCTTGTAACAATAGGAAGCTTGAGCACACCACCAATAAATCACTGATACCTTGAGGATGCACCCAGTGATATAAACCTAATACCAAAATACCATTAGCAATGAGCATACCTGAGTCGACCAGTGCTGCGCAGATATTTTGTTTTAAAATTTCTTCTCCCTCGTTGAATTGATATAAAATCCATTTTCGGTGGATGTACTGGCCAAAATAGATAAAAACAAAGATCAGCGAGATAGTCAGTGTTGATTGAAGTGGTTGCTCACGTACGGTGTGGTATTTTATATCATTAAAAAAGTACGCAACACTGAAAACAATGACTGCGATTTGACAAGCATAGCTAATGCCTAAGGCAAAATTGTCGCGTTTAGCTAGCTCTTCTTGCAAAGCTTGTTTTGCTCGATACTGAACTTGTAAACGCAATACGGTAACAACAAGGCAAATAACGATAAAACTCGATAAAATAGCAAAAAAATTAATATTAGCTAACGACAAATAAGTCATATTCGCTCTACTGGTCAAATTTAGATATTGTTACTATAACGACTCCCAACTCATTGAGCCATATCGCTATGGAGATTTTTTATGCATGATGCCACTTTACCTGCCAACTTGGCTCAACTAGCACAAGCACGCTGGCAACATTTGTATGGTAATAAAACGATAAATTCGTCTTTAGCGCGCTTGCTTGCGATGAGTGACTTTGCATTTAGAATATTACAAAAAGAGCCAAATCTAGGTGAGTGGTTGCTTGATGCACAGCAAATGCAAAGTCGTGAATTCCCCAATCCATTACCCGAAGAGCTGACTACATTAGATGATAGGCAGTGCTTTAGCTTGCTCAGAAAGTACCGGCAGCGTTTTTGGCTTAAAGTGATGTGGCTGGATTTAGTCGCAGGTAATGATATTGCCGACAGTATTGCTTATATATCTAAGCTTTCTGAGGCTTTGATCGATGCTGCGAATAAATGGGCTTTTGCACAAACGATAAAGCAATGTGGCACACCTATGGATGAATTTGGTAAACCACTGCCTATGCTCGTAATTGGTATGGGAAAGCTTGGCGGTAGGGAGTTAAACTTTTCATCTGACATTGACTTGATTTTTTGCTACCCGTGTAATGTGCCCACACAAGGTGGTCGTAAAAGCGTTGAAGCGCAAATATTTTATACTAAAGTTGCGCAAAAACTGATTGCTGCACTTGATCAAGTAACCGTTGATGGTCAGGTATTTCGTGTGGATATGCGCTTGCGTCCTTTCGGTGAGAGTGGCCCTTTGGTAATGAGTTTGTCTGCCATGGAGGATTACTATCAAGACCAAGGCCGTGAATGGGAGCGTTATGCAATGTTAAAAGCGCGCTTACTGGGTAAGCAGTCAGAACATTGGCAGACGTTCTATAGCATGTTGCGCCCGTTTGTATATCGTCGCTATATTGATTTTTCAGTGATTGAGTCGCTAAGAAAAATGAAGCATATGATAGCGCAAGAGGTCAGACGAAAAGGACTTGTGAATAACATTAAGCTGGGGGCTGGTGGTATTCGAGAGGTTGAGTTCATTGTGCAAGCTTTACAAATGATCCGAGGTGGCAGAGACACTTCGTTACAAACACCCTCAATAGTCAATGCCTTAAAACAATTAGATACATTAGAAGTGATCCCCCATGATGTCGTTGATTCGTTGCATGAGCACTATCTGTTTTTAAGAAAAATAGAGCAATATTTACAAGCGTTTGACGATCAGCAAACTCAAACTTTACCTGACAATGCGATTTCTCAAGCGCGATTAATAGTGCTTATGGATTGTAAAGGCTATGAGCAATGTTTAGAGGTACTGCAAAAAGTGATGCTGAGTGTTCGTGATGAATTTACTCATGTAATTGGTGATGAGCCGCAAGAAGACTCTGAATTTGATGACGCGTTTACTTATGTATGGCTGGAAGGAGATACTGAGCAATTAGCTGGTAAAGTAACTGAATCACAAATACAGCCATGGCAAAGCGCACTTAAAAGCTTTATCAACGCCCTAAAGAAAAAACAAGTGGGTGCCCGTGGAGCTGATATTTTGGATAAGCTATTGCCCTGTTTGTTGCATCAAGCGGCAGAACAAAATTTGAGTGGTAATGTGTTGACGAGTGTTTTGAATATTATCGCAACAATCGTCTCTCGGACTGCTTATTTAGAACTATTGTATGAAAACCAAGGTGCATTAAAACAGCTGATTTCTCTGAGCGCTCATAGCCTGTGGATTGCAGAACATATCGCTAAATACCCCATCTTATTAGATGAGTTATTAGACCCCGCTGCTTTGTATAAACCTTTGCCTTTACAAGCTTATAAACTCGAGATACGACAATATTTTTTACGTATTGAACAACATGATTTAGAACAGCAAATGGAAGCGTTGCGCCAATTCAAACAAACGCACCAGTTACGTATTGCGGCTGCAGATGCCACAGGTGTTCTCAATATTATGCAAGTAAGTGATCACTTAACGGCATTAGCGGAGGCCATTATTGAGCAGTCGGTTAACCTTGCTTGGCAACAAATGGTTGTGCGATTTGGACAACCACAGCACTGTCATGAAGATGCAAAGGGCTTTGCCGTTATTGCCTATGGGAAAGCTGGTGGGTGGGAACTGGGTTATGACTCTGATCTTGATCTTGTGTTTGTGCATAATAGTGATGGTGATAGTTACACTGAGGGTGAAAAGTCGATTACATCAAGACAGTTTTACTTAAAGCTCGCACAGCGTTTAATGCACTTATTTAATACTCGTACAGCCTCTGGGATTTTGTATGAGCTGGATACGCGTTTGCGCCCTGAGGGTAACTCCGGACTTTTAGCCATCAACTTAGAAAGCTTTTATCAATATCAGTTACAGCAAGCTTGGACTTGGGAGCATCAAGCTTTGGTCAGAGCCAGGATAGTGCTTGGAGAGTCAAGTATGGCAGCGCGTTTTAACGAGATCCGAACGCGTGTTTTGCACCAAGAAAGAACACGTGAAAAGCTTCTGGAAGATGTGGTTACAATGCGCGAAAAAATGCGTACTCACCTTAGTAAAGA
The DNA here is from genome assembly GCF_945859825.1 of Pseudoalteromonas holothuriae. Taxonomy (GTDB): domain Bacteria; phylum Pseudomonadota; class Gammaproteobacteria; order Enterobacterales; family Alteromonadaceae; genus Pseudoalteromonas; species Pseudoalteromonas holothuriae. The sequence goes on along the minus strand of NZ_CAMAPC010000005.1, from coordinate 110,871 downwards.
TACTGACGTTTTGTTCGATTTAAAGCAGGGGAAAGGAGGAATGACAGATATTGAGTTTCTTGCTCAATATTTTGTATTAAATTATGCACATAGCCATCCTGAAATCTCAACATATACAGACAATGTACGTATTTTAGCATGTGCACATAAGCTGGCTATTTTGAGTGCGCAAGAGCAGACTATATTGATTGATGCATACTGTTTTTTCCGCGAGCGATATCATAATCAAAGTCTAAATAGCCAGGGTAAATGTACCGTTAGAGATGACTTGTTAAGCAAAATGATTGAGCAAGTTACGCAAATTTTTAACGCTGTATTGATATTGAAAAGCTGATTAAGATGGCCGGTGATGAAGCATGCTTATCACTGGCCATGTACTAGTTCGTTAGTCTACGGCAACTATCGCGAACAAAACGCGTTGGTTTTTCGGTTATGACGGCAGCACGTTGACGATGGCAAAAAAACGTGTAAATTTCATATTCAAAGTCGTCGTTTATGGCTCGACCAACCTGATATAGTGCTGATAAGAAGTTACTGTCTACACGAAAGTTTTGCTTTACAACATAGTCTTTATCTAAGTACCAAAAAAGTTCAATGTTTTCTCTACGTGCATAATCTGCAAGTACACTTTTTAGTGTATCACCAGATTCAAAACGCCTCGGCTGATGTTCGCCAGTCCAACTCTGGTTTGAGGCTTTTACTGCTCTTTCTCTGTCTTTTAACGCAGCATCGATACCAAATGAGGGGTTGCCTAGTTCAATTACAAACTTAGCACGTTCAGTATCTTTGCTTGATTTACTGTTTCTAAAGCTTTCATAAAACTGTGAAAAACCTTGCGCAGCGATGTTAGCTGTGGTGCTGACACTCATCTTTGGTAATGCACCAAATAAAAAATGATACGCTGATAAAATCAGTACCACAGCGAGTGAAAGATGTTTAACCCAGAACCAAGCGGCAGATATTTGCTTTGCTGCTTTTTTACGCCTAATTGGAGGTGTAGGTTGCTTAGTTTGTGTTTTTTGTGTTTTTTTCATTACCATAAATAAAGTTAGCTGTAATAGGATGGTGCGTTTTCATCAGGCCTAGTCTTAAAACGTCTATGTAGCCACATGTATTGCTCTGGTGCTAATATAATTGACTGCTCCATTGTTTTATTTACTCGCGTTACGTCTTGTTTGGCATCGCCACTTGGGAAGTGTGTCAACGCTGGATAAATTTTCACATGGTACTTCCCATATTTGTCTCTTATACCACTAAGGCTTAGTGTTTCACAATTTTTGCTAGATGAAAATAGTAATGTACCAGTTGTTGATGCAGCATCAGGCACCGCAAAAAATGAGGTAAATTCACAGCGGTTTCGACCATAGTCTTGATCAGGTAGGTAATAACACATTTTTTTATTTTTAAGTGCTTGTATCAATCCTTTCACATCACGCTTAGAGATTAACGTTTCATTGGAGCGTAATCGACCTTTGGTCATAAAGTATTCCATTAATGGGTTGTTATGCGGTCTGTAAAAACCAATCCCCTGTTGTTTGATACCTAATACGCGGCTTAACATCTCCAAGTGCAGCATATGTGGCACTAGTAATAAAACCCCTTTGCCTTGATGTTGAATTTCTTCAATTAGTTCAAACCCTTCAATCGACCCTAACACTCTATTGATACGCCATTGAGGCCACCACCAAGCCATACTGGTCTCAAGTGTTGCAATACCGGTATTTTCCATATTTTTTAAAACCATATCGGCTTGTTGTTGTTTACTAAGGTGAGGAAAACATAAAGCAATATTGACTTGAGCAATATAGCGGCGTTTTTTAAAAAATTTATGCACAAGGCGACCTAGCTGTTTACCCAAAAAGAACTGGGCACGTTGTGGCAACCAAGATATGAGATACATAAAAAGTACACCAATCCAAGTTAACCAATAGCGGGGGGTTAAAAACGACCATTTAAATGCTGGGGTTGTTACCACGAATATTATCTCTTACTGCAAGGTGGCGTTAGTTTATCTACAACGGCCTTAAAATACAAAAGCCGACATAATGTCGGCTTTTAAAAAGGAGTAAAAGGCAAGATTAGCCTTGGATCAAACCTTTGTTAATTGCTACTAAATCGCTACGTGATAATGTGCCAGTTGCTTGTTTTAAGCGCAGAGATGACAACACATACTGATAACGCAGGTTCGCTAAGTTACGCTTAGCATTATATAAGTTTTGCGTGCTAACTAATACGTCAACTATTGTACGAGTACCTACTTCAAAGCCTGCTTCAGTAGCCTGTAATGCGCTCTCTGCAGAGACAACAGCTTGCTCTAACGCACGGTAAGTGGCTACATTAGACATCACTTGGTTGTATGAGGTAATAACCGAGCGCGTAACTTCACGCATGCTTGCTTCTAAATCTTGGCTAGCACCCACATAAAGAGCACGAGCCTGCTCAGTAGCTGCCATGGTGGTACCACCTGAGTAAATAGGTACGTTCAGTGTTAAACCAACACTGGTTCTATCACCTCTTGGACGATGTAAACTACCGTCTGAGTCAGTGAGAGAGTCACTATAAGACGCATTTAGGTTGAGTGTTGGGTAATGACCAGCTTTAGCTAGCTCAATTTGATCTTCAGCAATATCTAAACTTGCTTTAGCCAGTGCCAGAGAAAGATTCTTATCTTTGGCAATTGTCACAAAGTCATTGGCTTGCTTATTTGGCGAAACAGTTGAGAACGTTTCGGTATTTAATGAATCCAGTTTACTGTGGTATTTACCTGTGATGGTACGTAGTAACTCACGAGCGGTTTCTACATCATTTTTGGAGACTATTTCATTTGCCACTGCACGGTCAAACTGAGCTTTTGCTTCGTGTACATCAGTGATTGCAGTTAAGCCTACTTCATAGCGTTGTCTAGTTTGTTCAAGTTGGCGTTCAATAGCGCGTTTTTCTGCTTGCACGAACTCTAAGTTATCTAATGCACTGAGTACATCGAAGTATCCTTGAGCAATACGTACAACGAGTTCCTGCTGTGTTAGCTCATATTGGGTCATGGCTTGCATTGCTTGTTTTTTAGCAATGTCTAAATTTTGCCATGAAGTCATATTGAAGATGGTTTGTTGTAATGCAATGCTTCGGCTAAAAGTGTCTTCAAAGCCGCTCATCATTGAGTAACCAGTTGCATCAGTTTGAGAGTTAGGCGCGAAGTCACTATCAACTTGATTGTAACCAGCTTCAAAACCGAGCTGCGGTAACAGCACTCCTAAGGCTTGCTCTTTTGCAAATTTTTGTGCATCCGCTTGTGCTTTGGCATTGAGTACTGTTGGATCGTTTGCTGTTGCAATGTCGTATACTTGAAGTAAATCTTCGGCGTGCGACAGATTAGATGTTAGGGCGCATGATAGGCCAACTAACAGAGATAATATGCTTTTTTTCATCGTTCGTTCAGTCCTTAGACAACTTTTTGTATTAAACGCATGTTACCTTGTTTTTTTTCAGAACGAAAAAGTTTAAACGTAAAACAGTATCAACAAATGTAACAGAATATAATACAAGCCTTTATTTGGTAATAAATGGCTAAAAATAATGAGAATCAACATAATGGGGGTAGTTGATTACAATTTAAACCCCCGGTGTAAAAAAATAGGATCTAGTTATGTCATCAATCGCATGCTTTGATAAGCAAGACGTGAAGTTGGAATCAGTTAAAAGCATATTCAATGGTTTTTTTGAAATACAATTGTATCAGTTTCGTCACGCCTTGTTTTCAGGTGGTATGTCACAAACTATCAGCCGAGAAATTTTAGAGCGAGGCCATGCTGTTGCCGTATTGCCTTATGACCCTGTGACAGATTCTGTGTTATTGATTGAGCAAATACGTATTGGTGCGATGGCGAGTAAAGCATCTCCTTGGTTATTAGAATGTATTGCAGGTATGGCTGAGGGAAGTGAGCAATATGAAGATGTTGCACGTAAAGAAGCACAAGAAGAGGCTGGGCTTGAATTAAATGAGCTACACTTTATGACCTCGTATTTATCAAGTCCTGGAGGTACTACTGAACGCCTTTACTTATATCTGGCCATTGCGGACTTATCAGAGGCTGGTGGGGTGTATGGTTTAGAAAGTGAAGGTGAAGATATTAAAAGTCATGTGATACCCTATAGTGAAGCGATAGAGCGGTTGCAAAGTGGCGAAATTGATAACGCAGCTACCGTGATTAGTTTACAATGGCTCGCACTTAATAAAGCAAAAGTGCTGGTTGGTTAGATAGGTTAAAAAGTTGAGGTGTAACTTTGAGTGATATTGCGATAGTACGTGATTATGTGCAGTCCTTACCTAAGTATATTACTTTGTGCGAGCGTAATTATCTACGTGCGCTTAAATTGTTACCACCAGAAGAGCACGGTGCGCAAAGAGCAATTGAGCTGGCAAATGTACATTATGTTATTGAAGTGCAAGAGTGTGCCAAATACACCACAGACATTATTATTAGGCAAACCTCAAGTAGCAGTGTGTTTTTTCCAAGTTTGCATCTTGCGGTTCGTTTATATCACGATGCTAAAGTCGCTGAAGTGATACATCATGATTACCATCAGCGCATTAAGCCCTCTTATCGCTACCCTAATCCAAACATGCATCAAAAAGATGAAAAGTATCAAATTAATGCATTTTTAGCTGATTGGTTCATGGCTTGCCTTGAAAGTGGTAAAGTGCCACTCAATTGGGATGTAAATAATGGCTTGGTTTAAGCAGGCGCACTATTTTGAGAAAAGCCACCTTAAGCTCGCTCATATTACCGATAGTCACCTATTTGCACACCGCAAAGGACTTTATTTTGACGTAAATACCGCAGATAATTTACGCGCCGTTTTATCGCAATTAGCGCTGCAACAACTTGATGCGGTTGTATTTGGTGGTGATCTTACTCAAGACCATACCATTGCTTCGTACACATTATTTGCGACACTGGTGAGTGAGTCTGATTTAACTTGTCCGGTTTTTTGGCTACCGGGCAATCATGACGAATTAGATATGCTGGAGCACATGAGTCAAGGTCAAATTCAAACAGCCAAACGTTTGTATACCGATGCTATTGATATTTTATTGCTCAACTCTAAAGGCCCAACCCCTGCGGGTTGGTGCGATGAGCCGCATTTAGCAGATGTAATACAAGCGCTAAACAATTCAGCGAGTAAAACTTTGGTATTTTGCCACCACCACCCTGTGCCTATTGATGGTTATTTAGACAAGCACATGCTGGAAAATGGGCCTCAGCTTTTAAATATTCTTGTTGAGAGTGAGTGCGTAATGGCATTAATACATGGTCATGTTCACAATGAATACCACTTACGCTTTCGAGAGCTGGATATTTTTGCAACGCCTGCCACTTCTATCCAGTTTACCAAAGGCACAGCACTGTGGCAGCAGCAAGATTTAGGCCCAGCTTGGCGGCTGATCACCATTGAGGATGATACATTTAGTACTGAGGTGGTATGGTTAAACGGGTAATTTACATTCATGGCTTCAATAGTTCTGAGTTGTCAGCCAAGGCACAACAATTTGGTGCTTGGTTAAAATCGCAATCATTTGCGTGTGACTACATAACGCCTAGGCTACATTTTGACCCTCGTGTTGCAATTATTCAGTTAGAATCAATTATTGATGAGCGAACCGTGTTAGTGGGTAGCTCTTTGGGTGGGTTTTATGCGACATACTTGTCACAACAGCATAATGTACCCGCGGTGGTGGTCAATCCAGCTGTTCGACCTTTTGAATTATTGGCGGATTATTTAGGAGCACAGTATAATCCGTATCAGAAGATACATTATCAATTGGGGCAAGAGCACATACATGCCCTTCAACAATTGTATGTAGCTGACTTAACAAAACCAGAACTATTGATGCTGTTGCAGCAAATGGGCGATGAAGTCCTGCCTTATCAGCATGCGCTGCAGTATTATCAATCATGCCAGCAACGAATAGAGTTTGCTGGTGATCATCGTTTTATGGACTTTCAACGTTACTTTGACACGGTTGTCAATTTTCTTAAAATCACGTAAAACAGAACGAATTAAATAAAAAGAATCCATCTATGAGCGAGCAAAACTATAACGCCGAAGCCATTGAGGTTTTAAATGGTCTTGAACCGGTAAAACGTCGTCCCGGCATGTACACTGACACCACACGGCCCAACCACTTAGGTCAAGAGGTTATTGATAACAGTGTGGATGAGGCGCTCGCAGGTCATGCAACCAAAATTGATGTTATTTTACATGAAGATAACTCATTAGAAGTGATTGACGATGGCCGTGGTATGCCGGTCGATATTCACCCTGAAGAAGGCCTGCCCGGGGTAGAACTTATTCTTACAAAGCTTCATGCCGGCGGAAAGTTCTCCAATAAAAACTACCAATTCTCAGGTGGATTGCATGGTGTGGGGATCTCAGTGGTAAATGCCTTATCTAAACGTGTTGAGATCACGGTTAAGCGTGACGCCCAAGTGTACGAAATGGCATTTGAGCATGGCGATAAAGTACAAGACCTTAAAGTTATCGGAACAGTAGGTAAGCGTAATACCGGAACATCAGTACACTTTTGGCCCGACGCCAGTTATTTCGACTCAGCTAATTTCTCTTTAGCGAAACTAAATCATGTATTAAAAGCTAAAGCGGTATTGTGTCCTGGGTTAAAAATTCGCTTTGTGAACAAACAAACCAAAGAAACCCAAGAGTGGCATTATGAAGCCGGGCTAGAAGATTATTTAAAAGATAGCTGTGCGGGTTACGAAGTACTACCAAAAAGCCCATTTACTGGCAGTTTTAGTGGCTCTACAGAAGGGGTTGATTGGGCACTGCATTGGTTACCAGAAGGTGGTGAATCAATTACCGAAAGCTACGTTAACCTTATTCCAACAGCGCAAGGTGGTACTCATGTTAATGGTTTGAGGCAAGGCTTGCTTGAGGCTATGCGAGAGTTTTGTGAATTTCGTAACTTATTACCAAGAGGGGTTAAGTTAACTCCTGAGGATATTTGGGATAAGTGTAGCTATGTTTTATCAGTCAAAATGCAAGACCCGCAGTTTGCTGGGCAAACCAAAGAAAAGCTCTCGTCTCGCTCTTGTGCCACATTTGTATCTGGTATCGTTAAAGATGCGTTTAGCTTGTGGCTAAATGAACACACAGATACAGCTGAGTTACTGGCTGAACTATGTATTAGTAACGCGCAAAAGCGCTTGCGTGCAGCTAAAAAAGTAGTGCGTAAAAAAGTGACTTCTGGCCCCGCATTACCGGGTAAACTCACTGATTGCTCTGGCACTGAAACTGAACGCTCAGAATTGTTTTTAGTAGAAGGTGACTCTGCAGGAGGCTCTGCCAAGCAGGCGCGAGATCGTGAGTTTCAAGCGATTATGCCGCTCAGAGGTAAAATCTTGAATACGTGGGAAGTTGAGTCAGGACAAATACTTGCCTCTCAAGAAGTACATGATATTTCAGTTGCACTGGGTATTGACCCTGATTCTGACGATTTGTCGGGATTACGTTATGGCAAAATTTGTATTCTGGCTGATGCTGATTCGGATGGGTTGCACATTGCTACCTTGTTGTGTGCCTTGTTTGTGCGCCATTTCCCAACGCTTGTAAAGCAAGGCCATGTTTATGTGGCCATGCCCCCACTGTTTCGAATTGATGTAGGTAAAGATGTGTATTACGCCTTAGATGAAGATGAGAAAAAAGGCGTACTTGCCAGAATCGAAGCCGAGAAAAAGCGTGGCAAGGTTAATGTTCAGCGCTTCAAAGGATTGGGTGAAATGAACCCATTACAGCTGCGCGAAACCACGATGGATCCTAACACTCGGCGATTGGTTCAATTAACGCTGGAAGAGCCACAGCAGACGATGGAAATGATGGATATGTTACTGGCTAAAAAGCGCTCAGGTGATCGTAAAGAATGGCTTGAAAATCACGGCGATAAAGCGCAAGTAGAGGTATAGCGCATGCTTCGCAATATACTACTTGCAACAGGTTTAATATGCGCTACTTTTAGCCAAGCTGATGAGCAGCTGAAGCGGTTAAATTTACCAGCAGGGTATGAGATAAACTACTTTGCTAAAAATGTAGAAAATGCCAGACAGTTAGCAGTGTCTAAATCAGGTGTGGTATACGCCGGTTCGCGCAGAGCCGGTAATGTATACGCACTGATTGACAATAATCAAGACGGTATTGCGGATAGAAAAATAGTACTCGCTCAAGGGCTAAATATGCCTTCAGGGTTAGCACTAAAAGATGGCGACTTGTACGTTGGCGAAGTTCATCGCATCATTCGATTTAAAAACATAGATAAACAATTATCAAAACCAAATTATGAAGTGGTGTTTGATAAGCTGCCTAGTGAGCGTCATCATGGCTGGAAGTTTATCCGCTTTAATGATGAAGGTGAGTTGTTAATTCCTGTTGGTGTGCCTTGTAATGTGTGTGCTGAAGATGCGCAGTTTGGCCGGATTTTTTCACTTAATTTACAAACCAAACAGTTAACAACAATCGCACAGGGCGTACGAAACTCTGTAGGTTTTGACATTAACCCACAAAGTGGCGTGTTATGGTTCAGTGATAATGGTCGTGACATGATGGGGGATGATATTCCACCTGATGAAATAAACCGTGTAAGCTTGAATGGTGAACATTTTGGGTTTCCGTACGTGCATGGCGGCAGTGTGTTAGACCCTGAGTATGGTAAAGATAAAACCTTGGCAGACATGCAAAAATATACAGCGCCAAAACTGGCTTTACAGGCTCATGTAGCACCGTTGGGTATACATTTTTACCGTGGTAAGCAGTTTGCTAAAAATATGCACAATAAGCTGCTGGTGGCAGAGCATGGCTCTTGGAACCGCAGCACTAAAGTGGGCTATCGTGTGATGATGGCCACTATCAAAGAAGGCGAAATTACCGCCTACGAGCCGTTTATAACCGGCTTTTTAGATAAAGAACAAACCTTGGGTCGTCCTGTTGCGTTTGCAGAGCTTGCTGATGGCAGTCTGCTGGTGTCGGATGATTTTGCTAACGCGATTTATCGCGTTCGCTATAACAAAAAATAGGGTGTTACATGACTGATCCTCAAACCTTGTCTTTACAGGGGATTGAACAACAAACGATGGGGCGTTTTACTGAAGATGCCTATTTAAATTATTCTATGTATGTGATCATGGACCGTGCTTTACCTCACATTGGTGATGGTTTAAAGCCTGTGCAGCGTCGTATCGTGTATGCCATGAGTGAGCTGGGGTTATCGGCTGCAGCAAAATATAAAAAATCAGCTCGGACCGTGGGTGATGTGTTAGGTAAATACCACCCACATGGCGATAGCGCCTGTTACGAAGCCATGGTACTGATGGCGCAGCCGTTCTCATACCGCTACCCATTAGTTGATGGGCAAGGTAACTGGGGTGCGGCAGATGACCCTAAATCGTTTGCTGCAATGCGTTATACCGAAGCGCGTTTATCAAAATTCTCTGAAATATTATTAAAAGAACTAGGGCAGGGCACTGTCGATTGGACCCCTAACTTTGATGGCACCATGGATGAACCAAAGGTGCTGCCATCACGTTTGCCACATATTTTACTCAACGGTGTTACCGGTATTGCAGTTGGTATGGCAACCGACATTCCCCCTCATAATGTGAAAGAGTTGGCGAGTGCATGTTGCACCTTGCTTGATAAACCAAAAACGACGTTAGAAGAGTTGTTGGATATAGTACACGCACCGGATTACCCAACCGATGCTGAGATAATTACTGCTAAATCAGATATTAAAAAGATTTATACCACGGGACGTGGGTCAATTAAAATGCGCGCCGTGTATAGCGAAGAGCAAGGTGATATTGTGATCACTGCGTTGCCGCATCAATGCTCTGGTGGCAAAGTGCTTGAACAAATAGCCGCGCAAATGACCGCTAAAAAGTTGCCTATGGTAGCGGATTTACGAGATGAGTCAGATCACGAAAACCCAACCCGTATTGTGATCATACCGCGCTCAAACCGTGTAAAGATAGAGCCTTTAATGGCGCATTTATTTGCCACCACTGATTTAGAAAAAAGCTACCGCGTTAATTTAAATATGATTGGCTTAGATGGCCGCCCTCAGGTTAAAGATTTACTGCAAATTTTATCTGAGTGGTTAATCTTTCGCCGTGAAACAGTACGCCGTCGATTACAATATCGACTAGATAAAGTATTGGCTCGTTTACATATTTTAGAAGGCTTAATGGCCGCCTTTTTAAATATTGACGAAGTTATTGATATTATTCGTACCCAAGATAAACCTAAAGAAGTCTTGATAGCACGTTTTGACTTATCAGATAAACAAGCTGAGGCCATATTAGACTTAAAACTGCGTCATTTAGCAAAACTCGAAGAAGTAAAAATTCGTGGTGAGCAAGATGAGCTAAGCGCAGAACGTGACAAATTAGAGTTAACATTGGGCTCAGATCGCCGCATGTCGACGCTCATGAAAAAAGAAATTCAAGAAGCCGCTGAGCTTTACGGTGATGAGCGCCGCTCGCCAGTTATTGAGCGCTCAGAAGCCAAAGCTTTAAGTGAAAAAGACTTGATCCCATCAGAGGCTGTTACGGTGGTGCTTTCTGATAAAGGTTGGGCACGCGTAGCCAAAGGCCACGATATTGATGCCCAAGGGTTAAACTATCGCTCGGGCGATAGTTATAAAGCGTCAGCCAAAGGTAAGAGCAATCAACCTGCGGTATTTTTAGATACCTCAGGCCGTGCTTTTGCTACTGAAGCACATAGCTTACCGTCGGCAAGAAGCCAAGGCGAGCCTATGACTGGGCGCTTTAACATGGCCACTGGTAGCACCTTTGAGCATGTGGTTATGGGTGAAGAAAAAACCATGTACTTAATGGCCACCGATGGGGGTTATGGTTTTATCACTGAATTTAACGATTTAGTGAGTAAAAACAAAAATGGTAAAGCACTGGTGAGTGTACCAAAAGGGGCTGAGTTGATGGCACCTATCACAGTTAATGATGTAGCAACCGATATGTGTATGGCCATTTCTAATGAAGGCCGTATGTTGTTATTCCCGTTACGTGATTTACCAAAACTGGGTAAAGGTAAAGGTAATAAAATTATTTCTATCCCAAGTGCCAAAGTGCAAGCCCGAGAAGAGTTTGTAAAAGTACTGGCTTGTATCCCAGAGGGAAGCTCAGTCACACTACATGCTGGTAAGCGAAAACTAACCCTTAAGCCCAGTGATTTAGAACATTACTATGGTGAGCGAGGCCGCAGAGGTAACAAGTTACCAAGAGGCTTACAGCGTGTGGATGAGTATGACATTGAAAGTAAGGCCTCAGTATCGACTGGTGATGAGCCTGAACTTGAGTAGCCTTAACAGGTAGAGTTTTGTTTAAATTGATAAGAAAAAGCCGCGACTTGAAGACGTGCCACTCGTTTAAGATGATGAGACTCTAAAACAAGCTCACAATGACGAAATAGGCTCAACTCTGAGACTAATCAGGAAGAGGGCTGTGTACAAGCATACGCCAGTCGTCTTTCTGAGGAAGGTCATGTCTATAATGCTAAGCCGGTCGCTAGAGTGGTGCAAGCTCAGCCTTTATTAAAGCAAACTTTTCAATTCAGCATTAACTGATAAAGAGTGATCGTGAGGGAATATCAGTACTATAAATTCGAGCTTCTGGATGGGTATTTAGATAATAAGCAGGGCAAATACTCAGAGCTATTTCAGCCGTGCCGACATCTCTGCTACGTCCTTCCAAGTGTATTACACCTACAGTGACTTAAAGGCTGAGCCTTCTGAGCTGATGTTAAAATACTTCGACATCGGTTTTTACTACGCCGATTGGGGCTCCATTTATGTTTACATCAAGCTACCCGCTGGAACTGTCCCTGCTCAACAGCCCCTAAAGATAATTAAAATGAAATAATTAATTTAACGAGATGTACGCTCTAGGTTGCATGTGTGGGAGGAATTTACTGCGGGGGCAAGTTCGGCAGCAGTAGAAGAGGCTGGTAAGCTGGTAAGATTACGTCCAAACATCAAATATATTTCGTAGGCTTGGACTAAGTTCATTACTGTTTTGCCGCTTTCAAAGTTGCTGATGGTGGCTTGATCGACACCGAGTAAAGTCGCAAGTTGTTTTTGTGTGAGGCCATGTTCTTTTCTGAGCTTGCGTATCATGGTTTGTAACTCGTTTTTAAATTGCGTAACAAGGGTTTTTCTGCGAGCAGTGTTGTGTTTCATCGTCGTTTCCTTAGAGCAAAATCGTGTTGATCAAGTTAACGGCATTATTGATGGGCATAGCTCTTTGCTTAACGAGTTCGTTAGATACCCCTTGTATTGCTTCATAATCATCTAAAAAGAGCGCTAAATCGTATTGCTTACTGTTATAGCTGTTAATATGCACCAATACGTAGCAGCGCAGATGTAGTGCATCAAGTTGGCGTATTAGGTCAATATCTTGTGCTGTCATATTTGGCTTTAGTCGTTTAGTGATTTTATTGGCAAATACATGTTTAATATAAACAGTCTGCTTATCCTTATGATATACATAAGTATCTTTAAAGCCATTAACAGGTTTAATTGTGGCATTAACGCCATTTAATAGACTTGCGCCATCCATAGTGCTCTCTCAATTCGTTACGGTGAGTTAGCATTATGGTTATAAGTATGTGAAAAAATCTCCACACGGTAGAAAATAATCCAATTAATTTGTGGAAGCGGGTTTAAAAAAGGAATGAGAATCGCATCTGATGAGAAATTAAAAAGTTATAATAATGGGTTTTAGCTGGTAGCTATCGCTACCAGCCTGTACTTTCCAGTCGATATTTTACAGCGCATTTGCTTCACCTGAACGATTCGACTTAGCTTCAACAATCATCATGGTGAGTAATGCTCCACAACAAAGTGCCCATGAAATATAAATTAGTCCTTCAAAGTTATCGTAAATGAGGGTCCACGATTTCATATCAAAGAAGATATAAGTCATATCCTCTACTAGCGCTAAAAAATAAATCAGTGAGGTGTAAATATAAATCCAGTGAAAAATACCATCAAAGTGGGTGAGTTCAATGTTGTTTGAGCTGGACAGCAGTCGAGACAGTTGCACCCTAAAAATTAATACTAAGACTATTGCGAGACTAAATAATAATTGTGAGCCATAAATAAGTGCACTTTGTAGTAGTTTATTGCTTTCGGGTGCTACGTAATTTATTAGACCAACTTCAAAGATAGCAAAGTTTATAGCAGTCAAAACAAAGATAAACCCCGGAATATGGGTCATATTTATATCTTTTCTATAAACACCATAGGCAGCGCAAATACCTAATAATGATAAATAAAGAGGGGTGACAATGATATCACTCCATAGTTGGCTTAATATAAATGCCAAAGTGACAATATCGAGTAATGTAGACTTTCCGTTATCGCGGGCTTCTTCACGTATTTGTTTAACCTGATGTAACAAAGCCTTAAAATCTAGCCGACAGTAACTTAACCACTTAAAAAGCAGTTTTGAAGGAATGTCACTCACGCCAAGCTCATAGTTGATGATGGTTTTTCTATCACATTTGAGTTTGTCAGACATACCTTGCTGAGTGATCCCCGCATTAACCCGCATGGCTTTTAAATCATCACCGTCTATCACATTTGGTCCTTGTTATATGTTACCTATATCTATCATCAACAGTGGGTGCGAGATTAAACCAGCTCTCTTCTTTGCTTAGCTGAGACAATCATCATGGTTAATAAGGCACCACAACACAGCGCCCATGAAATATAAATTAGTCCTTCAAAGTTATCGTAAATGAGGGTCCACGATTTCATATCAAAGAAGATATAAGCCATATCTTCTAAAAAGGCTATGAAGTAAATTATTGAAGTATAGATATAAATCCAGTGAAAAATACCATCAAAGTGAGTGAGTTCAATATTGTTTGAACTTGACAGCAGGCGAGACAGTTGTACTCTAAAAATTAATACAACGACAACCGTTAGGCTAAGTAGCAATTGCGTACCATAAATTAGCGAACTTTGTATTAGTTTATTGTCTTCAGGTGTAATGTAATTTATTAGGCCTGTTTCAAAAATAATAGGTGAGAGAGCGGTTAAGCCAAAAATAAACCCCGCAATATGTGCCATATTTATATCTTGTCTGTATGCTCCATAGATGGAGCATATTCCTAATAATGATAAATATATAGGAGTGACCAAACGGTCATCCCACAGTTGAATATAAAAAAATGCCAGTGAGACTATGCTCAACAAAATGAGGTTTGAGAGTTTCATATTCTATCCTTGTCAACCATCGATAGAGGAGGGATATAAGCGCCTGCACGTGCCACCCTAGGCCGTTTTTTTACACCAGTACCACACGATACCTTAGCACAAGACTCTGTAGTGAGTTTTATACCTCTAGCAATAGAAGATTGTCTCTGTTTAGCTGTGTTGCAATTGTTATCTGTGCAAATACCATGAAGAAATATAAATAAATTCATAGAGCTAAATATATGGTGTAGGCTTAACTTGTTCATGGTTCTTCATCCTGTAAGTTGGGTTTTTCTTTACCGTTGGTTAGATCGCGGATCTCTTTTATTTCGTTTAATAACGACCCAGCGTCTATCTTACAATATAAAAACCACAAAAAAAGCTGTTTTGAACGAATATCACTCACACCTAATTCGTAGTTAATAACGGTTTTTCTGTCACACTTAAGCTTTTTTGCCATCGCGTCTTGAGATATCCCCGCATTGACTCGCATGGCTTTTAAATCATCACCATCTATCACACCCTTATCCTTTTATTGTTGGGGAGATTTTTTCATAGCTAAATATACAGTCTGTTATCAACGAAGTGCAGGTGTAAAACAATAAGAAAATGTCAACGTTGTCAATGCATGAAAAAATTACAGTTACTGCTTTAAAAACAGACAGGCTAAAGAATATTTATAAATAAACTAAAAATCAACGATTCATTTACATAAAGTGTTGTTTTGTACCTAAGTTAACTGATTGGTAAAATCTAAAATCTATAGTGTTGAACCATGGAAAACAATGCCGTTTTACACTGATATTAGGGCTCAAAAATAGTTGTTTTTAAAGCGTTATCGAATTTGCCGTATTGGTTATGCTAATTGGAATAAGGCAAGTTGTTGAAGAAGTACCTGCAGCACTCAGCCAATTTACTCATCCTCCAAAGCAGCAGAGCAGCGAAAATAGGAAAATACAGTGTTTTTTTACAACATTAAGAGAGGTTTATAATGAAGCTTGGTCGTAATGATCTTTGCCACTGTGGCAGTGGTAAAAAATTTAAACGTTGTTGTATGAGCAGCGTTTCCAAGCAACATGCCCAAGTATTTGATGATGCTGAAGCCATGCTTGCCATGAACCCAAATTTGAGCCTTGATGAACTCAACGCAGCTTTACAACACAAAGTGCAGGAGCGCAATAATCAACCTCATCCCGATTTTTGTGGGGTGACGCCAACACAAATGGCCAATTGGCTTTATGCGCCTTTTGATGAGTTACAGTGGGTAAAAATCAGCACGCCAGATAGCCTTTCTGCCAGCCCTGTGATGCGCTATTTATCCCTCATTCTTGATGAAGCCATGGCGCAAGCAGGCTCATTTAAAGCCACGAGCAAAGACAACTTACCGATTAAATTAGTCAAGCAGGCCAGTGAACTATTGCCCGAATTTATCGTTGCTCAATTTGAAATAGACATTAGTATCAGTGAGTTTGCAGGCAGTAATGAAGATAAATTTAATGCCTTGCACTACACCCGAGTACTGGCCGAAATTAGCGGTATTATTTACCGGCGCAGTGGCCGCTACCATGTTAAAAAATCAGCGCAAAAACAGTATCAGGCATTGGGTATAAAGGCATTATTAAAACCTATGCTAGAAGCGGCAACCAGTAAATATAACTGGGGGTATTTAGACGGTTTTGATTTTGATGGTAATTTTAGTGACTTTTGGTTGTTTATGCTGTGGCGTATACAATGTCATAACAGTGTAGATAAGCTTGTTAAAGAGGTGATGACGGCTTTTCCTGATTTGCTACTGGCATTTCCTACCGATGATTACTTCTCACCAGAAGAAAGGTTAAGCATGCTAATCGAATCAAGGTTTATTGAACGTTTTTTACAATTTTGGGGATTTGTAACGATTGACCCAAGACGTTATATAAATGCTGAGCCGGTTGCTAGAGTGGCTCAGGTTCAACCTTTATTAAAACAAACTTTTCAATTTACCATTAACGCATAAAGTGGTGGTTGGCGCCTTGTGTACTTTATGTAGCTAAACGAGTTGAGCGTTAATGGCTCCCTTGAGAGAGTGCTTTTAATTCAGTTTGACTTTGAGCATCTTAATGATGGGCTACTGGCTTTTGCTGCGCTTTATGATATTCCTTTAGCTTTAGTTAAAGCACTTGCCACGGTACTAAACATACAGCCCAGTCACCAAGCCCAAGAGCAAACAAATTGAACCTGTGCCAGTGGCTATGATAAAGCTTCTCGTTACTTGCATCAGCTGTTCAAAGCCTATCAGTTTAAAGGTTATATCCCCGCGTTTGAACAGCGTTTTAAGCAATTTATTGTTGCCAATAATAGCCGTAAAGCACTGTTAAAGCGGTTAACACACTTATCAATAAAAACGCAGTTCACCCAATATCAAAGCAGAGTTGATAAAGCAACTGAAAGCTGTGATGGAACATGCTATGTCACCAAATTATACTGTTTTGCTCCTATTTTTATAACGCGTATCGATGTCATAGGAGCCCCTTTCGTGAAATGATTTCGGGTGCCAAATGTTGTTGGCATTTAGTCATTTTTCAACCACTACCTTACTAATCGCGCCATCTAGCTTTGCTGCTCGTGCAATGGCAGTTTCAAATATCTTAGGTGTAATTTCCATTTTTACGCATGTTATATATTTAATCCTTTAATCCTTTAATCCTTTAATCTTTTAGAGAATACTTTTGCGGGGCAGGGAACAAGAGATCTAGGTTTTTCTTATCAATTTTGAATAGTGGCCCTTTCTCACTAACTCGATTGTTTTTGCCGCTTCGCTTGATGAGGTGGTCCATTGTTATTACGCCGCTTTCTATTAGTGGTAAAAGTTGCGATGCCAAGGGCTGTTTTGTATGAATTACACTTTTTAACTGAAAATGTTCAATACCCTCCCTTACAAAGCTTTCCGCCTCAATCCAAAAGGTTTCTGCGTGTTTTTCAAGTAAACGTTCGCGTAATATAGAACCCGGCCAAATAGCTACTAATTCTTCACTGTCATGCCATTCTTGAAGTTGATCATTTGATTTGTCGTATTTGAAATGTAACCCTTGAGAATTTGGCTTCTGGGTACTAACAGTACAATAAAGCTTGAAATCCTCCTCTCTTTGGTACCCATAGTTATCTAGAATTTCTGCACTTTTTTTGCAGGGACTGATATCCCACTTCGCAACTTGAGCAAATAAGTTTGAGCGATTTTTTCCACCCCGACCTGCTTTAAGTTCAATGCCTTTATAGTCTGGTAACTTGCTAGAGTTAGCTTCTATACCCAGCAACGTCTCTAATGTGTAGCCAATCGCCGTGTCACCTTTTCTCAAAGCCTTGAAAGGTTTAGCAGCTAGAGTTTTTAGCTTTGTTAGTAATTCTTCAGCAGTAGAGCTATCCGTATTGACGTAGGCTTTAACTAGCTGTCCAATTGGACTTTCGAATTTATCTAATTCATTACTGATGGAAGACTTGGATATATTGGTTAGATACGGCTCATCCTCGTATATGACGATCGCTACCTGATCTCCAGCTTCAGCTAGCTCCCCCAACTTTCGAAACCACATACGGGGATCGCCGTTTTTAGTATTTGGGCGATATAAACTCGCCTTAGAACTAATTTTTTGAGCATCTTTTAGTAAATAGGCCGTTTTAATAACTTTGTTTTCTGTACCTTGTCCTTGAGAGTAATAATGGTGGAAATTTTCTAATTCAAAATGGGTTCTGACTGGCTGTGTGGCGTCAATAATTGACTTTTTTAGTCCCGTGATTGTCGGCTCAAATACAGAGTACTCTATGCCTAACTTCGCTAGCTGAACTTTATTTTGTTCAACTAACTCCTTGACAGGTTTATCCAATTCAGAACTTCTTTCGTTATCGATATCATCAAACTCTTCATCTGAAAGAGTCACATCATCATCGTCGATAAAGTTTAGAGATACGTTTGGAGAGGGAATTTGAGCTTTCCAATGAAGCTCTATGATTGGTTTTAGCTCTTGCCAATTTGAATGATCAAATGTTTGACTTATAAGGTCATACGCTTGATGAGTCTTAATTTGCTTTTCTTTTTTTAATTGTTTTACTAATTGTTTTAATCGCTTTTCGCTAGGGTAGTTCGTATCAGACATAACTACTTTTCCTTTTAACAGAGTGCACTAACAGCACTGTTTGAAGTTAAAGGATCTGCACCAATTGCTTTACCGGTAAAGGAAGGCTTTATATCCCAAGCCAACGACTAGAGAAGGAAGAGGACAAAAAAGTACACCCTCAGGCTCTAACCGAGTGCGTAGATTTGTTTACTTGTGACTTGAAAAAACTCACTGCAAACTACCGAAATAGTTCGGTATCTACAGAGAGGACCACGGAGGGGTCTTTAAGAAGTGATTCAACTGCTGCTCTCACACAGCAATACCTATGCTAAGTGATTGAACAAGGTATGTAAAATAAAAAACACAAAATGCCTGGACATTTAATCTTGCTGAACTTAAAATAGGCTTTAAGTATTTATTAATGAAGTAGTGTTTAATTTGAATCATATTGAGTTATTTGCAGGGTGTGGCGGTTTGTCACTTGGCTTAGAAAGTGTTGGTTTTGAACTGGTTCTTGCGAACGAGTTATCGCCGATGGCAGCAGAAACTTTTACGTACAATTTTTTCAATGAAGACTTGGAAGAAAAAGCCAACCAAAATCATCAGCCTGAAAATGCTCTATGGCTTAATAGCAATCACTCAAGCTTGAAACCAAGATTAAGAGAGAACCCATTTCAGTTTCCTATAGTCGCTCAAGAAGGCTTTTCAGATATACCTTCAAATGTTAAAGAGTTAGATGGGAAACTAGTTGTTGGTAGTATTATTGAACTGAATAGGTTATTGGAATCCTCTAGTGAACTTGTCGAACAACTCAAAGAGGCGTTTGGAAGAGACGGTGGACTAGACCTCGTTTCTGGAGGCCCTCCTTGCCAATCCTTCAGCATGGCGGGCAAAAGAGAAAAGAATAGTGACAAAAATACACTACCTTGGGAGTTTGCTAATTTTGTAAAGCTCACTAAGCCGAAGCTAGTTTTGTTAGAAAACGTGACCGGCATTCTTCGAGCGTTTAAAGACGAAGAAGGAAATAGTTTTCATGCATGGTATGAAGTTGCGAAGGTTTTCGCTTCAATAGGATATGTCCCAATTTGCCTTCACGTTAATGCTAGAAAAGCAGGGGTGGCCCAAAATAGACCTCGCTTTATATTAATCGGTGTTAGAGAAGATCATTATCAACACATTAAACCAAGATTGAACGATACTGAATCCGAGATGTTTTCACACTCAATGGAGTTCTATTCCAAGGTAGATAAACATGGCGAAAACTTAGAATTTGGGCATTTAAACTATTATGACTCAAATAAAAGCAGTGATTTGAGCTATTTTAAGCGGTCATTTTTGAATAAATTAGTAAATTCTCCTGAAGTATCTGTACGAGAAGCTATTGATGATTTAAAGGTTCATAATCCATCAGAACCATCAGGCTTCGTTCTGGAACTTAATCAAAGGTTTAACAATCTAGAAAGCAGAACGGAAGTGTTAAATCATGAACTTAGAAATAATAGCACCATAGTTAAAAGAAGGTTCAGGCTATATCAAGTGCTTCAACAAATTGGTGAAAGGCCTATTACTCAGTCTGTATTCAGAATTCTGAAGAATGAAACAGATACTTTAGAAGAGAGTGTATGGGACATTCTTTCTGGTTTTAAGTATCTGCATGAAAATGGAGAGCTTTATCAATTTATGTGTAAATTAGAGTTTGAAAATTACTTAAAAGCTCACCCAACAAAAAAGCAAACTCAGAAAGCTTTAATTGCTGAGTCACCAGCTCCAGCAGCTCTGTCTATACCTGACGACGCATGCCATTATGATGAATATGAACTTAGGGTTTTAACTGTTAGAGAAATGGCTCGAATACAGTCATTTCCTGATAACTTTGTTTTTCGTTCAAAAATTACAACTGGTGGGCAAATGAGGAAGTTTGAAGTTCCACAATATACCCAAGTTGGCAATGCCGTACCTCCGATACTAGGGGCTGCATTGGGCAGCTGTATTTCAAAGCTGTTGTAAGTTATTTCTGATACGAAAATGTAAGGAAAAAGAGCAATCCCCTATCCTGATGAACAGTCAGATTCGCCAAGTAATTAACCAAGCGCAAAGCCAAGTTAAACGCGCGGTTAATAGCGCCATGGTGCAAGCTTACTGGCATATTGGCCAGTTAATTGTTGAGCAAGAGCAACAAGGACAAAACCGTGCTGAGTACGGGAAAGCCCAGCTTAAACAGCTCTCAATGCAATTAACTAAAGAATACGGTAAAGGTTTTTCTAGCCGCAACCTTGCTAATATGCGCAGCTTTTACGTGGCGTTTCCAATTTTGCAGACACTGTCTGCAAAATTGAGCTGGTTGCATTACACAATTAATTCGTATTGAAAACCAAGCCGCGCGGCTTTGGTATATGCAAGAATCTGCCGAGTAAAACTGGAGCGTATGCGCGCTTGAACGCCAAGTGGGCACGTTATATTACGAGCGCTTATTAGCCAGTAAAAATAAACAACCGGTAGAGCAAGAAACGTCCTTCAAAATAAATCGCTAACTGAGATAAACAAAGGCTCCAATTGTGTATTGGCATTGTCCATTTCTCGGTGGCGTTTAATATGCCAGCATAAAGCAGCTTCAACAAGCTATTTTCATTCGGGAAAGCACTTTTCGTTTTCGTCAGTTTTCTAAATTGACGATGTACTGCTTCAACGGCATTCGTCGTGTAAATGACCTTGCGGATATGCTCTGGATATTTGAAGTAAGCCGATAAATTATGCCACTTATTACGCCAGGAATTAAGCACCAGCGGATAAGAACTGCCCCATTTAGCTTCAAGTTCATCAAGCGCTAACTCTGCTGCCTCCCTTGTTGGCGCTCGATACTCAGGCTTCAAATCAGCCATGAACGCTTTTTGATTTTTAGAGGCGACATACTTCATTGAATTGCGTATTTGATTAACGATACACAATTGAATTTCGGTCTCTGGGAAAATAGTTTTTATTGCCTCAGGAAACCCTGTTTGCCGACCAAGCGGCCACCACTTGCCTATGGCTTTTACTAAATCTTAGTGGTTAGCAATGGAAAAACAGTACCGTTTTTATGCTGCTGTTAGGGTCTAAAAATAGCAGTTTTGAAAGGCTTTATCGAGCACGATTTTTGTCAATATAGCTTTGCTATTTTTTACGCTCAAAATGCGTTGATACTATTACTATCTTTTGTCATTAACTTCATCAATCGCGGGTGTACAAATAATTTTTCCTTACCGGAATTTATTTCTTGCAGCACACCAATATCCGCTAACTGCTTTAAATACGTTGAAGCAGTTTGGCGTTTTGCAATGTCACGTTCAACTAGATTATTGATACGGCAGTAGGGTTGTTCAAAAATAAGCTGAACTAGCTCATAGCTATATATTTTAGGTAGCTGTGCTTTTATGTAATCGGTTGTACTTTCCATAAGTGCCCTAATCGCTGTGATCTTATCATTAGTCCATATGGCAGTTTGCTCGACACCTTTTAGCATAAATAACAGCCAATCTTCCCAATTCTGATCTTTGGTCACTTGGTTCAATAGGCGATAATAGTCTTGTTTGTTATGAACGATGAAACGGCTTAAGTACAAAATAGGTAGCGTTAAAAGGCCGCATTCAATAAGGTACAAAACGTTCAAAATACGTCCTGTTCGACCATTCCCATCATAAAATGGATGTATAGCTTCAAATTGATAATGGCTAACAGCCATCTTTATTAATGGATCTATATCATTGTCATCATGAAGAAATCGCTCCCAGTTAGTTAACAAGTCGCGGATAACGTTCTCTCCCGCAGGCGGGGTATAGATAGTTTCTCCAGTCGTCTGGTTGCCTATAAAAGTCCCCGGTACTTTACGAATATCCATTTCAGAGTGCTTTAACGTACTACATATTTCAATGGCAGTCGCTGTGCAAAGCGGCTTTCTTTCAAGTTGTATATAACCTTGATATAACGCTGTTCTGTAGCGTAAAGCTTCCTTTGTTGCATTATCAGCGCCTTTATCTTCTAGCGCATACTGAAAAAGCTTATCGGTAGTGGTGACAATATTTTCAATTTCTGAACTGTCTTTTGCTTCCAGCAAAGGCAATAAGTTAATTAGCATGCTTTGGTTAGGTATGAGTTCCCCTGCCTTTTTTAATTCTGCTACAGCGGCGCGTGCAGAAATACAGGCTTTTAGAACGGCCTTCGTTTCTATGGAATTTAGATTTGGCGGTAATGTGGGTAATTGGTTGTAAGGCTGCTCTGCTTGCCAGATCATGTTTAAATTTCCCGTTTATATCGACATAAATGAACTATTGGGTCAGTTTATGTCGATTAGATCGACATATCAATTTTATATGTCGATTTTTTACTATTTTTTCGACATAAATTTTTTGTGTGTCGATACACTCGACATATCAACAATCAATGCATACGGCTCATCGAAACCGAGTTTCGAGAAGGAAACTTCAAAGTGGTACGCCATCCCTTGGACTTTTGGGGCAGTTTGGGCAAAGCCTTAATTCACGCCACTTAGCAACACGCCAACCCTGCTCACACGGTATTTATCACTTGGGGCATTATGTAAATACTGGGGCAAGTAGCTATCTGTACCCTCAGAAAGCTGCATGATCTGGGCATTTATCTACCTACTGCGTCCGTTTAACTCTTTAATACTAGTGGGGCAAACTCCTAACTGAGCTTAACAGATCAGTGAGGCTTATTTTGGAAAAAATAAAAACGATGAACCCAACCACACAATCACCCACAAACTCAGTACACCCAGCGCGTCAGCAGCGGATTTTGCGCTTACCCGCCCGTTGGCGTTTGGTGTTTTTATCCACTGGCGAAGTGACGCTTGAAAGCCACCTTGCCAGTATTGGCAAGCGCGTAAAAGCGGGGCAGCAAGTGCGCGTGATTGATCTCAGTGCCGATGCCGGAGCGCAAATGGGCGTGTTTAACCATAGCCATGATATGAACGCCGCCGATTTAGCCGATCACTTAAAACAGCAAAGTCGTCAACATTACGGCTGCTTGGCCTTGGACTAGTTACGGTATTTAACGCAGCACGGCGCACAGGTGCGACCCGTTTTCCAAAATGTACGCCAACGTTTTTTAGTTAGCTTGCCACCCGAAGCAGACGGCCACGTGCGCCGAGTCGCCGAAAAATTTGCCTTACTGGCCAGTGCAGGGTTGTTAGCCATTCAAGCCAAAGTACTCGATTGGCCAAGCCAAAGTGTCGAAGCCGCCTGTTTAAGTCAGCTTAACCAATGGATACTTGCTCGCGGTGGTGTGGCCGCCAATGAAGACCAACAAGCCATTCGCCAAGTACGCAGTTTTATTGAGCAGCATGGCGAAAGCCGCTTTACGCCCAAACAAACCGGTTACAGCAGCCAAGTACGCCAACGTGCGGGTTGGATAGACACCAGCGGTGCACAAACCCTCTACCTCCTGTTATGTGTTGTGAAGTGGGCTCAAAGTTCACCAGTGGTTCAACCACATCAGCTACGGTTTGGTGGGCAATACGGCGCTCTTCAAAGTAATCGTGGCGGTCGTAGATGTTTAGCTTATGGTTAAGGCAGCGTTCGGCCACGTTGCCTGTAATGCCTAAGGAGGCGGCAAGGCTGCGAAAGGTACGGCGCAAATCGTGTACGGTGAAGTGTTCAAGTTTGCCCATTTTATTGGCCGCACTGCTTGGATAGGGAGTTGACCAATCACTGGTGCAATCTCTTTGGTAAAAACACGTTTGGGCATATTTGGGTGTTTTAACCAGCGACTTAAGTCTTTGGAATACCAGTCTTGAAACAGCTGGCTGACATTTTGGATCTCTGGGATGGTTTCAATAGCGCGAATTGCTAATGGATCTTCACCTTGCTGAAGTTGTAGCTGCATTTTAGACGATTCAAGTCGAGCCTCTGCTAAGGTCATGCTTGGGTATTGACCGAGCGTTGCTTCTCGTCGTCCGTTTAGGCTGGTATACCTTAGCATCCAATACGGCATGCCAGATTTTCTTACGCAAAAATATAGGCCATTACCATCACTGTATTTTTTGTTTGCTGTTGCGGTGCGAGCATAAGACTGCACCTGAGTTGCGGTTAGTTTTGCCATCGTTTGTTACTCTATATTCCTAAGAAATCTTTAAAATTTGCTCACCATTGCCCACCACTGTTTGTTTATCGATTGGTTCGATAGTTGAGTGATTGAACAATCTGCAAGCAGCACGATAAGTGGAGATGGCATAAGGCGGTGGTGAGATAGATGCAAAAATCTGCTCACCAGATACCTTGACTTTTCGCTTATTGAGTCAAAAAAACAGGTTTTGCCCACCATTTTGCCCTCCACTTAAACAGCAACTGGTAACGGACATCTGCAAACCGATTTGGACGGGAAAAATAAAAAAGCCCTGTATTTACAAGCAAATAACAGGGCTTTTAAGACATTCTTGGACGGGTAAAAAAACTATTCGATATTTTGAATTTGCTCTCTCATTTGCTCTATCAATACTTTCAATTCAACGGCGGCATTGGTGATCTCGGTGTTGATTGATTTTGAGGCTAAGGTGTTTGACTCGCGGTTAAACTCTTGCATCATAAAGTCTAAACGACGGCCGCAGGCGCCGCCTTTTTTTAAGATTTTGTGAGTTTCTTTTACGTGTGACTTTAAGCGGTCTAGCTCTTCGGCTACATCTTGCTTTTGGGCAAGGTAAATAAGCTCTTGCTCTAGGCGGTTTTCGTCTATTTCTGCTTTGAGTTCTTCAAGTTTAGTAGTGAGTTTTTCACGCTGCCATTTGCTTACTTCAGGCATATGGCTTTCAACAATAGCCACTTGCTCTACAATGGCTTCAAGGCGGGTAGTAATCATTGCCTCTAAGTTTTCACCTTCGCTGGCGCGGGCGGCTTTAAAGTCTTCGATAAGTTCATTAAAACCAGCCAGTAGCTCGGTGTTAACGCTGTCTAAGTCAATTTCTTGCGCTTCCATTACGCCTGGCCAACGTAAAATATCAACAGGGTTAATATCGCCTTGGCTATGTTTTTGCACCCATTTAGCGCTGTTAATTAATTGCTCAGCGAGGGTTTCGTTAATAGAGAGCTCGCCCACATGTGCAGGGTTTGCAGTAAACTTTAAATACACTTCAACCTTGCCGCGCTGCAAATGTTTGCGCAAACGTTCACGTACTACCGGCTCCATACCTCGAAATTGTTCAGGTGCGCGGATAAAGGTTTCTAGGTAGCGCTGGTTTACCGAGCGAATTTCCCAAACTCCAGTGCCCCAATCACCTTTAACTTCTCGGCGTGCGTAGGCGGTCATACTATGGATCATGTAAAGTTCCTAATCTATTAACAGAATTTTCTGCGCCATTATAGCTTATAAAGCACGCAAGGCGACAGCGGAAATAATTACCAAAATAATCAACTTTTACCGCAACTATTTCTTAGTTAACACATAGCATCCGATCGGTTGTGCCTTTATAATAGATAAAACTTTTACTTTAGGGGAACGTGGATGCGTCCAAGCGAAAGAACAGCAAACCAAATTAGACCGGTAACATTTACTCGTAACTATACTATGCATGCCGAAGGTTCGGTTTTAGTAGAGTTTGGTAACACCAAAGTACTGTGTACAGCCACTGTGGAAGCGGGTGTACCTCGTTTTATGAAAGGTCAAGGTAAAGGCTGGATCACCGCTGAATATGGTATGTTACCGCGTTCAACGCATACTCGAAATAACCGTGAAGCGGCTCGTGGTAAGCAAGGCGGTCGCACCATGGAAATTCAACGTTTAATTGCCCGTGCATTGCGTGCAGCAGTTGATTTAAAAGCGTTAGGCGAAAACACCGTAACGATTGATTGTGATGTATTGCAGGCCGACGGTGGTACACGCACTGCTTCAATCAGCGGCGCGTGTGTTGCTTTAGTTGATGCGCTTACAAACATGCGTGCTAAAGGTATGATCAACACTAACCCGCTTAAGTTTATGATTGCGGCTATTTCAGTGGGTGTTTACAAAGGGACCGCGATTTCAGACCTTGAGTATTTAGAAGACTCTGAAGCTGAAACCGATATGAACGTGATCATGACTGAAACAGGTAAGCTCATTGAAGTGCAAGGCACTGCTGAAGGTGAACCGTTCTCGTTTGAAGAGTTAGATGAGTTACTTGGTTTAGCGAAGCACTCAATTCGTGAGATCATTGATTTACAAAAGAAAGCATTAGCATAAGTTTGGTCGGTTTAAATTTTAGTAGGTAGCACATGAAAGCATATCAAAAAGAATTTATTGAATTTGCCCTTGAAAAGCAGGTACTTAAATTTGGTGAGTTTACTTTAAAATCTGGCCGTACTAGTCCTTACTTTTTTAACGCTGGCTTGTTTAACACCGGTCGCGATTTAGCGCGCTTGGGGCGCTTTTATGCCGCTGCGTTGCAAGATGCGGGTATTGACTATGACGTGTTATTTGGCCCAGCTTATAAAGGTATTCCAATTGCAACAACCACAGCCGTAGCGTTGGCCGATCACTACAACAAAGATGTACCTTATTGCTTTAACCGCAAAGAGAAAAAGCAGCATGGTGAAGGGGGCTCATTAGTTGGATCGGCGCTTGAAGGCCGTATTATGTTAGTTGATGATGTGATCACCGCAGGCACGGCAATACGCGAGTCTATGGAGATCATTGCGGCTGCGGGTGCTGATTTATCCGGTGTGTTAATTGCACTCGACCGTCAAGAAAAAGGCAAAGCTGAGTTATCTGCCATCCAAGAAGTTGAGCGTGACTTTAGTACTGAAGTGGTTTCTATTGTTAAGCTGGCTGACTTGATCACCTACCTTGAAGAACAAGGCAGCATGACTGAGCACTTAGATGCGGTAAAAGCATATCGCGATCAATATGGAGTTGCGTAAATCAGCTCGTTATAGTATTTAAAAATGCCAGTCAGCGACTGGCATTTTTTTATCTATTGAATACTCATTAAAAGTTCAGCCAAGGCCGTTATTATTGCTTATCGCGCACGGCTGTTATGATTGGTTTATTGCGCTCAAATTTGGCATAGTAGGCACCTTGCCAACTGCGGTAAAATTAATAAAAAGGCACGTTATTCTCATGGCAACTCAGCAACAAGCACAAACACACATTCATATTTTAGGCATATGTGGCACTTTTATGGGGGGGATAGCCGCCATTGCTCAATCTTTAGGGTATAGAGTGACAGGCTCAGATCAAAATGTGTATCCGCCAATGAGCACTCAGTTAGAGTCTTTGGGCATTGAACTTACCACTGGATATGACCCAAAACAGTTAGACCCAGCCCCAGATATGGTCATAATTGGTAACGCGATGAGCCGTGGTAATCCGTGTGTTGAATATGTACTTGAGCACCGAATTCCTTATACTTCAGGGCCAGAATGGTTAAAGCATAATGTGTTGCAAGAGGCATGGGTGTTGGCGGTTGCAGGCACTCATGGCAAAACCACCACAGCCAGTATGCTGGCATGGTTACTTGAATATGCAGGGTTGCGCCCTGGGTTTTTAATTGGTGGTATTGTACAAAATTTTGGCGTGTCAGCTCGCGTATCCGACACCCCTTTTTTTGTTATTGAAGCTGATGAATACGATACGGCGTTTTTTGATAAACGCAGCAAGTTTGTTCATTACCTGCCACGCACTTTAATTATGAACAATTTAGAGTTTGATCATGCCGATATTTTTAATGATTTAAATGCCATTCAAACGCAATTTCATCATTTACTGCGAACCTTACCCAGCCAAGGTAAAGCGATTTATCCTGCTGATGATAAAGCGTTAGTTGAAGTACTCGAACGTGGTTTTTGGAGCTTGCAAGAAACTTTAAATGGCGATTGGACGTATAAGTTGCTTGTTAATGATGGATCTGAATTTGAAGTATATCTAGCTGGAAAACTTTTAGGTACGGTAAAGTGGTCAGCAATTGGTGAGCATAACGTTAAAAACGCCATGATGGCCATTGCAGCCGCGCGCCATGTGGGCATTGCACCTTCGATAAGTATTGAGGCATTGGTAGAGTTTAAATCGCCAAAGCGCAGAATGGAGCTATTGGGCGAAGTAAACGGCGTGCATGTGTATGATGACTTTGCACATCACCCTAGCGCTATAAAAACAACACTAGCGGGGCTAAAAGCCAAAGTAGGCAACGAGCCCGTAATAGCAATTTTAGAGCCACGCTCAAACACCATGAAAATGGGCGTGCATCAACATACCTTACTTGAGTCATTATCGCTGGCCGATGAAGTTTACTTATTGGAGCCTGAAGGGTTGGGTTGGTCACTCGCAGAGGCCGCGCGAAAAGCACAACGACAATGCTTTAACAATATTGATGATATTATCTGTTGTGTGTGTGAACAAGCGCAGCCGGGTCAACACGTATTGATAATGAGCAACGGTGGCTTTGCTGGCCTGCATCAGAAGTTACTGACTGCGCTAGCACATAAAGAAAAATTAACGTCTTAATTTATAGGTAACATGAGTGGATAAGTTTAAACCTGCTATCACATTAGCCTTTAGTGGTGCATCGGGCGCGCCTTATGGCTTGCGCTTATTAGAAGTATTAGTGGCCATGAATTATCAAGTGTTTGTACTTATTTCAAGTGCCGCTAGAGTGGTACTTGATACTGAGTCGAACATTAAACTCTCGGGCAACGAGCAAAAAGCCACAGAGCAATTGAGTACGTTATTTAGCGCCAAACCTGAGCAAATTAAAGTGTTTGGTAAAGATAACTGGTTTAGTCCTGTGGCATCAGGGTCGGCAGCGCCTAAAA
This sequence comes from Pseudoalteromonas holothuriae, assembly GCF_945859825.1. GTDB lineage: Bacteria > Pseudomonadota > Gammaproteobacteria > Enterobacterales > Alteromonadaceae > Pseudoalteromonas > Pseudoalteromonas holothuriae. The sequence goes on along the minus strand of NZ_CAMAPC010000005.1, from coordinate 81,730 downwards.
AAATGGTGGTGTGCCCATGTAGTGCAGGCAGTGTGTCGGCGATTGCCATGGGGGCGTCTGATAATTTATTAGAGCGCGCCGCTGATGTGGTGATAAAAGAACGTGGCCAACTAATTTTAGTGCCACGAGAAACCCCATTTAGTTCTATTCATCTTGAGAATATGCTCAAGTTGAGTCAATTAGGGGTGACCATTATGCCAGCTGCACCTGGTTTTTATCATCAGCCAGCATCGATTGCTGATCTGGTCGATTTTATGGTGGCCCGTATTTTAGATCATTTAAATATCGAACATACTTTAACTAAACGTTGGGGTTATGGAGAACAACATTAACATGACAATTGCATTGAATATTCAAGGCTTGCGAAAAGTCTATAAAAACGGCGTAGAGGCCGTAAAAGGCATTGATTTGCAAGTTGAGCAAGGCGACTTTTTTGCATTACTTGGACCCAATGGTGCAGGTAAATCGACCACTATTGGTGTTATTGCCTCTTTGGTTAATAAAACCGCAGGACAAGTTGAAGTATTTGGCCATAGCATAGATACCGCATTGGAAGATGCTAAGTCGGAACTGGGGTTAGTACCGCAAGAGTTTAACTTTAGTCAGTTTGAAACACTGAATCAGATTTTAGTTAATCAAGCTGGTTACTATGGTGTACCGCGCGGTTTGGCCCATGAACGCGCAGAAAAATACTTAAAACAACTTGGTTTACTAGAGAAAAAAGACAAGCAAGCACGTACATTATCCGGTGGTATGAAACGTCGTTTGATGATAGCGCGAGCTTTAATGCATGAACCCAAGCTACTGATCCTTGATGAACCAACAGCTGGGGTTGATATTGAGTTGCGTCGCTCTATGTGGGAGTTTTTACGCGAGATCAACAAACAAGGTGTGACCATTATTTTAACCACTCACTACCTCGAAGAGGCAGAGTTATTGTGTAAAAATATTGCCATTATTGATAAGGGTATTATTGTTGAAAACACCACCATTAAAGCTTTACTTGCAAAATTAGATAAAGAAACCTTTGTGTTAGACCTTAAATTACCGATTGTGCCGGTGACGCTTGACGGCTATGAATTTACCATGGCTGATGACCATACCATTGAGGTAGAGGTTGCCAAGTCACAGGGGCTAAATGAGGTGTTCACTCAGTTAACAGCACAAGGTAATACGGTATTGAGTATGCGTAACAAAGCTAATCGCTTAGAAGAGTTGTTTGTTGGATTATTAGAGCAGGGGCGAACATCATGAGCATTACCCGCTATGGCGTAGCATTAAAAAGTATTTGGATAAAAGAGTGTATTCGTTTTTTGCGGATTTGGGTGCAAACCCTTGTTCCACCAGCGATCACCATGACTTTGTATTTTGTGATTTTTGGTAATTTAATTGGCTCTCGCATTGGTGATATGGGAGGCTTCAGCTACATGGAGTTTATTGTACCTGGCCTTATTATGATGTCGGTGATCACAAATTCTTACTCAAATGTAGCCTCGAGTTTTTATTCAACTAAGTTTCAAAAAAGCATTGAAGAACTGCTGGTGGCCCCCGTGCCAAATTATATTATTGTGCTTGGCTACATTGGTGGTGGCATGGCTCGTGGTATTTTGGTTGGCTTTATTGTGACTTTGGTATCGCTATTTTTTGTGGATATTCAAATTCATAACTTAGGTGTGATCATGGCGACGGTTGTTTTAACCTCAGCGGTGTTTGCTCTTGGTGGGTTGATAAACGCGGTGTTTGCTAATAGTTTTGATGATATTAGTATTATTCCTACCTTTGTTTTAACGCCATTGACCTATTTAGGTGGGGTGTTCTATTCAATTACTTTGTTACCTGAGTTTTGGCAAGGCGTATCACAAGTTAATCCAATCATTTATATGGTTAATGCATTTAGATATGGCTTTTTAGGCGTCTCAGATGTCAACATATATGTCGCATTTACGGTATTATTAGCGTTTATTTCTGGATTATTTATCTTGGCGTTGAGTTTAATACGTCGAGGAGTAGGGTTACGCCACTGATGAGTGAAGCAAATTCAAGAAGTATTGTATCAAATCAGCCAAGTTTGCACGAAAAGCTTGATGAGATAGTCAATAAACACCTTGTCGCTGAGTTTAAAAAACCCATAGCAGCGCACACCCAGCATGCCTTTGATGAAGTTAATGCCCGTGTGCAAGCGTTCAATGGGCCGATTATTTTAGACTCGTGCTGTGGAGTGGGTGAAAGTACTGCAAATTTAGCGAAATTACACCCAAACGCGCTGGTGATAGGCATTGATAAATCGTCGCATCGTTTAAACAAGCATGATGTAGAATATAAACAATCAGAGTCAGGCCAATATATACTGGTACAAGCTGATTTAAATGACTTTTGGCGCTTAGCGGTAGATGCAAAGTGGCAACCTACCCATCACTATTTGCTCTATCCAAACCCTTGGCCAAAAGCCAAGCATGTGCAGCGTCGTTGGCACGGTGCAGCAGTTTTTCCGTTTATCGTTAAATTAGGTGGTTGTCTGGAAGTGCGCAGTAATTGGGATATTTATGTAAAAGAGTTTGCGCGTGCTTTACAGTTAGCGGGTTACCCAGTACCAGTAACTGCCTATCATAGTGATACGGCAATTACTCCATTTGAGAGAAAGTACTGGGCTAGTGGTCAATCAAGCATGCGCTTGGTTGTGCAACTGCCTTAGTTTAGTGCATAGGTGAGGGGCATCACTTGCAATATAGCGCCCCTCAACTAAATCAACGTCTGCGCTGGAGAGCTTGTTATACTGCGCTTGAGACTCAACACCTGCTACTAACAGCATAATATGCTTATCATGACAAAGCTTTGCAATATGCTTTATAAAATCAAAAACCTGCTCATCATCCGCAATATGCGTAATGTTGTTTTCATCTAATAAAATCATATCTATATTCAGCTTCATTACTCGACTAACAGTTAATAAGCCACTACTGACCGCATTAATTAATACTTTTACGCCTTTGCTTTTGAGTACATTAATGCACACCGCCATGGCATTAAAATGTTCAAGTACATCTTTTTCATCTAATTCAAATGTGATTAGGCGCGGTTGAGGGTAACGTTTTAACTCTTGGTCAATAAAATCTAGTAATTGTGGGTCGGTTGCATCTTGATAGCTAAGCTTAATGCTCCAAGCTGCGCCTGTTTTTCTAAATCGGTCAATACACTGAGATAAAATATTACGTGTTAGTTGGCTTTGTAAGCGGGACTGACGCACCACTTCATTAAAGCTGTCGGTTTTTAAAATAGCCCCCTGTTCGGTGATTATTCTTGCTGTACAGCCATGTTGCACCACTTGTTGAGTATTTGGGTCAACTCTAGGTGTAAAGTAGGTGGCTACTCGATTATTGGCAAAAGCATCTTGCAAAATATTAGCAATGGCTAAGTGGTTTTTTTGTTTTAGACGAGCATCCTGACTATCTAGATTAAACAGGCAAATAAGTTGCTGTGTTTGTTTTGCTTGTCGACATGCGATGGCTGCATTTTCTAGTAACAACGACTTATTACCTGAGGCTATACCAGCGTGTAATTGCACGTATAAATGGGGCTTAGTTAGTATGGGCGTTGACTTTGGAAAATCTGCAATGATCCGGCTTAAGTATGCTTCACCCTCTTTAACGTGGCTCATAATAATGAGCTTCGATGTGGCTAATCGATAGACAGTATGAGGCTGAGTAATGGGTTTAAAGTACTCCATTACTTTTTGTATTACGCGATCGCCCACTTGAGTACCATAAAAACCGATTATGTCTTCGAGCTCATCTATTGAAATAATAGCAAGGCAAATATGTTGGTCTTGTTGTTTACTTAAATCTCGCTCTAAGGCCACTCTATTTGCAAAGCCTGTGCGGGGGTCTGTGCTCATCGACCTGCGGTATAAAGTGATATAGAACGCAGCCACCATCACCGCAATAAAAAAGAAAAAGGTTGCAGTTAATGTGGCTCTTGCAACGCTTTTTTGTAGCATTGTATCAACTTGGTTAATTGTCATATCTGCACCGGTGATGTAAGTGGTGCCATTACTGGAGATATATGGAACAAAAATGGTTTTAAAGTGGCCCCATTGATCTTCGGATGTTTCAAATACAGGTTCGGTGGATTGAAATGCGGCTTTGTTAATGTTCGTCGCTTCAGGGTATTTATCCAAAAATTGTGTGAGTTTGTTGTTTTTTATGTCTTCTGTTGTATAACTGGATGCAGTAAAAACGACATGTGGTGGGCGGTATATCATAGCATATACATACTCTACACCAATGGCCTGTGCAAGCGCTGTAAGTTGTGCACTTTTTTGCTGATATTCTAAAGCACTCATGTTGTTTAAGCGGTTATGGTAGTCACCTTCGAGAATTAATTGAGCACTCTTTGCTGCACGGAGCAGTTGTTCATCAATTTGTGTCATGATGGCTGTGCGTGTTGAATGATAGGTATACGCAACATAGCCAATTAAACTAGATATAAAAAGTGAAAACCCTATCAGTGACCAAGTCATTGCTGAGGTCTTTCGGTACATAATAATCCTTATAAACACTTTATTCCCAAAAATTAAACTTCACGCAACATGATTGTAAAGCTTTCAAGCTGAATTAACCCGTCTAGTCTAGTTAGTTTTTAGTGTTTTTAACAGAGCAGGATAGTGCTTTGTGATTGAATTTTATGTAGTGGTTTTTTAAAGCTCGGTTGCACACAAATCCCGGGGGTAAGATATGAATGTATAATTTGAAACGCGCTTTGTTACGTAAATTTAAGAGGGTTGTCTTAGTTATAACATTAAATTGTCATAACGAACTTAGTCATATCATGATTTTTCAGCATACAATAGGAGACATTAGGCTTTACTTGCAGTAAAGTTAGCCATTTCAAAATAACAAGCTTGTGGGCAGCAAAGAGGCAGTCCGTAACTAACTGGGTAATGTAATGGGTCCAAAGCGTTGTGCTGTCGCTTCTGAAGAAAGTTTAATGCGTATTTTTACGGTGCCAGAAGCGCCTGACTCGACTCTAAGTAAAATAGAGTTAGAGATCTCAAATAACTTAGCAGGTTTTTTAAACGAGAACATTGCAGCAATAGAAAAGCCCTTACATGATATTGAGAAGGACTTTCAATCTGCCGTGATCCCAGAAGAGCCAATGTTTGTGTCTGATTATGCACAAGATATTATGGAGCAGTTAGTTGCACACTCTGTACATACTGCTGCGCCGAGTTTTATCGGCCATATGACTTCGGCTTTACCTCACTTTGTATTACCACTGTCTAAACTGATGGTGGGCTTGAATCAAAACTTGGTAAAAATTGAAACTTCAAAGGCATTTACGCCACTTGAAAGGCAAGTGTTAGGCATGATGCACCATTTAGCTTATGGCGCATCAGATAAATTTTACGATAAATGGATGCACAGTGCGAGCACGTCTTTAGGTGCTTTTTGCTCTGGAGGTACAGTTGCAAATATCACCGCACTTTGGATTGCGCGTAACCGTTTATTAAAAGCGGATGGTCAGTTTAAAGGAATTGCAGCAAAAGGCATGGTTGCTGCCATGTTGCACTATGGCTATAAAGGCCTCGCTGTTTTAGTGTCTGAACGTGGTCACTATTCATTAGGTAAGGCGGCAGATGTCCTAGGCCTTGGTCGTGACAATTTTATTGCCATAGAAACCGATGCAAATAACAAAGTTAACGTACCAAAAATGCGTGAGCAAGCTCATAAGTTAGAAGCACAAGGTATAAAAGTGATGGCTTTGGTTGGTGTGGCCGGCACAACCGAAACTGGTAATATCGACCCACTTGACGACATGGCGACCCTAAGCGAAGAACTTGGCTGTCATTTTCATGTTGATGCTGCATGGGGTGGTGCTACTTTATTATCAGCAAATAACCGGCATTTATTAAATGGTATTGAACGTGCTGACTCAATTACCATTGATGCGCATAAACAAATGTATGTGCCTATGGGCGCAGGTTTAGTGTTGTTTAAAGACCCAGCAGCATCGGATGCGATAGAACATCACGCAGAATATATTTTGCGTAAAGGCTCAAAAGATTTAGGCAGTCATACCCTTGAAGGCAGTCGTCCAGGTATGGCTATGCTGGTGCATGCGTGCTTACGAGTAATTGGCCGTAAAGGCTACCAAATGCTCATTGATAAAGGCATAGAAAAAGCCAAGTATTTTGCCAGCTTAATAGAGCAAGAACCTAACTTTGAGCTAATCTCACAGCCTGAACTATGTTTATTAACTTACCGTTATGTGCCAGTGCAAGTTCGCAAAGCGATTGAGTCTGCAAGTGAACAAGAGCGCATAGATATTTATGCTGCGCTAAATCGTTTTACTGCCAGTATGCAAAAACGTCAGCGTGAGGCTGGTATTTCATTTGTATCACGTACACGGTTAACACCGAGCCAGTATGATAGTCAGCCTACCGTTGTGTTTCGTGTTGTACTTGCCAATCCATTAACGTCAAAAAGTATATTGCAGGGTATTTTAGATGAACAAAAAGCACTGGCTAAAACAGATCCAATATTTAAGAAGTATTTATTAAAATATATGACATAAAAATGACAGTTATCGTTGTTTTTTAAATATTTGTATATAAATAATTACCCACTTTTTATTGTTTTAGGTATCATTGTGACAAAGTGAGCATGCCTCATAGATACCCTATGTTTAACACCAAGATAGTGGTTTACAATGTTTATTGACCTTAGTGAAGTAACTCAGCGTTTAAGAAGAATGAGTTCCCAAGAGCTTGATGTATCTGGTAGTTACCAAAACTTTTTACTAGACCTTATCTTAGAAAGTAAAAAGACTCTTGCTGTTGAACATGTATCTGTGTGGTTGTTTGATGATATCACTGTCCCCAAAAAGCTGATTAATGTTGCCAGCACAGCTTGGCAAGAAGAGTGCTCTGAAGTTGATTACCCTATACTTTTGTGTGAGCAATACCCCAGTTATTTTAAAGCTATTACGACAGGTATCTCGATAGATGCGACGGATGCAGCGACTGACCCCCGCACCTGTGAATTCAAAGAGAATTACTTGGATAGTAATAATATTTCCACCATGCTTGATACCATTATTTTTAAAAATGGTATCCCTCATGGTGTAGTCTGCTTTGAAGGTACCGGCGTAACAAGACATTGGCAAGGGTCAGAAATCGCTTACGCTGAAATGGTTGCGGATTGTTGTAGCCGAAGATTGCTTGTGAAAGATTTATGGTTGCTGCAAAAACAGCTTACAAAATTGGCTTTTAGAGATGCCTTAACTGGGCTAAAAAATCGCCGTTATTTAATGGATTGTGCTCACCGTGAGATAAGCCGCCATATTCGCTCTGGTCAACAGTTAAGTTTAGTAATGTTAGATATTGATCACTTCAAACGTATTAATGATAGTTATGGTCATGAAGTGGGCGATGTGGTTTTGCAAGCATTTTCAAAATACTGCCAGCAAGTATTACGAGCTGAAGACTGCTTATGCCGCTTAGGTGGTGAAGAGTTTGTTGCGTTGTTACCAAACACGCCAGCATCTGGAGCGTTAGAAGTGGCGGAACGTTTACGCCTAAATGTTGAAAAAAACACCATTGAAATTGATAGTCATTTTATCCAAGTGACGGTCAGTTGTGGTGTTGGTGAGGTGAATTTAGCAAAGCCATTTAGTGACTCGTTAAAACAAGTTGATCATGCGGTATACGATGCCAAAGCAAAAGGTCGCAATCGAGTTACCACCTACTGAAGAGTATCGCTGAGCGAATCCGACATCTCTTTTATTGCTTTTCGATATATCATCGATTAACACTGACGACAGTACGCTTTTGGAGTCGTACCAGTGAATGCTTTAAAATCACGAATAAAATGTGATTGGTCGGTATAGCCTAACCATGTTGCCACTTCTATAATGTCTTTGTTTTTTAAGTCCAATAGCTCAAGTGCTTGATGTAAGCGATATTTTCTAATTAACCACTTAGGAGACAGGCCGATATATTGCTTGAAGTAGTTTTGAATGACTCGTTTTGGAGTGCTTGCGTGTTGCGACAACTGTGCTACCTGCGTGATGTCGGCGTGCTGTTTTATCAACTGTATCAGTGTTTGTGTTTTTGCTAACTGTATTGGTGGTTTGCAAGCTAATGGTGTTAACCATAATTGCAATATACGTATGATGTCTGCATCTGAATGGGCTATTAATAGTTCAGATTCAAGTCTATCTGCAAAGTCAAATACCTGTGTGGCTGGCACTGTGTTATCTACTAAATCAGCAGCAATTATTCCAGTTTGCAGTGCGAGCGTCCCCAAAGTAAATTTAACACCAATTATGCGATCTTCACCTTGCATCTCAAAGCGATAAGCTGTGCTCACTGGGCCAATTACTTTGAGTGTGCCTTGCTCAAAGTAGAGGTGGCAATTTGGGTCTGGTAAGTTGGTTTGTATATGTGATTGACCTTCATTGAGTGCCCAATCAACAATCCAAAACTGCTCCACTAAATGAGCCAACTTCCCCTGAGGTAGGTATCTTCGCAGTGTATAGTGTTGCTCGCTATGAGTATGGTGAAGTACACCCGTTATGGAGGCTTGATGTTCTTTTAGTATTTGGGTCACAGTCAATTTGGGTTGCGCGTTTTTACAATACTCTAATATACCCATGTGTTAGTTTTAAGGTCTAGTTTTTAAATATTAACGCAGAGGCACAAATGAAACTTATCGGCACATTCCAAATTCAAGACTGGCAAGAAGCACCTGATTTCTCACTGGGTAAACACATTACGTTTAAAACAGCTCAGATAAAACAGGTTTATACGGGGGATTTGCATGGACAAAGTTGGGTAAAATATCAACTGGTTTACGATGAAAGTGGCAATGCTCAATTTAATGGTGTTGAGTTTATTGATGGCATATTCAAAGACACTGTTTGTAAACTTACTTTAATGCATACAGGAAAGTTTGTTGATGGTATTGCAAGTAGTCAATTTACTGTAATTGCTTGCGAGCCTTTTACTCAATTAAAAAATACAAATGGGAAGTTTACGTCAGCTTCAGAGGGGAAAGCACAGTACCAAATAGGTGAATAATACCAGCCATATTCTAGCCTGCGCTTAATCTGAGGCTTATGTAAGGCGGTGTAATAGGTATTATTCGTTACATCGTCCATGCTTATAGATGAATTACTAAACAGTTAGCCATTAACTAAAGCATGAATAATGCGACTTTTACTGTCACTGGCTTTTTAAATTCCTATAAGCAAGGAGAATACAATGACTAAGGAACTTAATGTTTCGTCGGTAAGGCCTTACAAAACATGGTCTGAAGATACTCAACCTGTGATACCTCAATTTGGGGTGTTGTCAAAATTAAACGGTACTTGGGTTAATTGGAAAGGAGGGCCAAAAGGCTTACATACAACCTGTATGCCATCTCCGGGAACCTCTGCTGAAACTATCTTTGGGGTATTTCATTTTAAATCTCAACAGTACAGAGAGCAGCTTAAATTTACTCAAGTTAATGCGCCTGTTCGAAATCGTGCAGGCTCAAACGAGCAATTTAATGGCGCGGTAAAATATGAAACAGCCATTGTTGATAACGATGAACTGTTACAACATTTTGAGAACGGGATGTATATATGGTTGGGTGACAATACTATGCCATGGCAAGATGACAGTCCGACACAAAACCCACCAACGATGTTTAAACACCCATCCACAGAAGAGTCATTCATAGAGGATGCTGGCGATCCGGTCATAGGCCCTGGTGAGCTTGGTCCTCAATTTGTTCCACCTCACTCAATATCTCGTTCTGGTGTGATACCGCACGGTACAACCATTCATTTAACCGGTGAAATAACCCAAAGTGAAGATGCAGCGAGTTCAAAAGACAAGCGCTTTGAGCCACAAATAGCCTCACTTTGGGAGCAACAGTATCTTTCAATATCACCAACAATGGGGATAGATCCACAACGAGATTTAATCGCAGGCTCTCGCGAAAAACCGAGTTGGACAGAACTCCCAAGGGAGCAGCAAGAAGGTGGTGGCGTTAATAGTGCAAGAGCGTATTTTCAGCGTATTTTTAATTATAATCAATTTGGGGCTCAGTTTCCTTATACCGTACAACCAAACCTGATCTTGAAAGACTTTAACGATAAGCTGAAATTTAAAAAGTACGACCTGATCGAATTAGATACACAACATGATACCGGCGTACAAGGTGGCGCAATAAACAATGTGATGATTGAGCGTTACTGCCGTGTTGCTCGTATGCGTTATCGTATGTGGGTTGAAGAGGTTGTGATTAAAGGCAAAGACGGTAAAGACAAAGTGATTGATCAATTACAATACGAACAGATTGTAGACTTTGAATTTATGTTTGGCTCCAGCGGTGGAACAACTTTGTGGCCTCATATTCAGGTAAATACGCTTCGACGCTTAGAGGATATTCCTGAGGACGAGAGATATACGGCAATTGAGCTGCCAGAAGAGCAAAGTGATGATGTAGATAAAAAACCAAAAAGCGTTGTACATCGAATGAAGCATATTGACTAACAGGGCCTTACACACTTTAAGGGTGTTGAGAATAATTAAGCCATGCTCTATTTAAGGGTGTGGCTTTTTATTTGTATTTTAGCTTTGTGTTTCAGCCATTTCAGCTTTTACCTATTTAACCTCAGGTTTGGATAAGAGTTTTGAAATAGTAAATACGTAACAATCCATATATTTATCATCCAATGACGATATTTTGGTCAATATCAATGCGGTTTTATTCAGTAATAGTTGGCTATTGTAAGTAAAAGCAACGTAAATAGTGGGAAAAATAGCTTTATTGGGCAAATTCGCTTATCCAGAGCTGAGGTTATTTATTAAAGGTGGGTAAAAAAATTAAAACGGTTGTCACACTTGTTTAGGTCGCTGTGACTTGGTTAAGATGTTTTAATTCAAGGAAATAAAAATGCGATACAGGCTACTTTTTTTAACCACTTTTAGTTTTATATTCTCGTTTTCTGGTTCGAGTAAATGGGTGCTTAGTAAAAGGTTTTTTGTTTCAACAGTCAAAGTGGTTGGCGGTTCACTCACGATATATTTTGGGAGGGGGATATGAGTCTTACATACTTTGAGCAAATAAGTCTTGATATTGAAGGTGCTAAAAAAGGCGATCCTAAAGCTTTTGGGCGTTTAGTTTTGCAGACCCAAAATGTCACAACCAGTGCTGCATTAGCAATTGTAAAAGATTTGGATGCCAGTGAAGATGTTGCACAGCAAGTTTACGTGAAGGTGTGGCAGCAGTTGGCGACTTTGCAAAATACACATAGTTTTTTGCCATGGCTTCGACAAATTACCCGGTATACAGCTATTAATTATCTTCGTGATAATAAGGTGTCACTTAAAGTAAGTGATAGCGAACGTGATTTACTGATTGATAATTTAAAATGCGTGGATGATGACGCACTTACTGCATTAAATCGAGTGCAAACGAGTGTCATACTTCAATATTTTATCGATAAACTGCCTGAAGAAAGTCGAGAGTTGGTACTGCTGTATTATCGTGAAGAACAATCTACCAAGCAGGTTGCAAAACTACTTGAGTTGAGCGAAGCTAATGTGCGGAAAAAGCTATCTCGGATAAGGCAGTTGCTTAAGCAGCAGTGGTTGAGTAAATATGGAAAGTTGACTCTTAGCACAGCACCAGGTGTTGGCTTCAGTGTGGCAGTACTCAATGCTATTGGAGTTTCTAGTCCTGTGGCGGCTGCAACGTTAAGTGTTAGTGCTTCAGCGAGTCAATCTAGTTTATTTGCAAAGGGAGCCCTATTGCTTGGGGGGAGCTTAATTGGTGCATTGACTGGTATCTTAGCGGTGTATTTAAACAGTCGTGTATTTCTTGAAAATATCGTAGAGCCTTCAGCACGGCCTAAGCTAATTTATTATCGCAATCTGTTGAGCGGTTGGATTGCATTGTGTGGTGTGTTGCTTACGCTGAGTTACGAATTTACTTCAGGCTGGTGGGCACCCGTCGCCAGTTATGCCCTTTTTTCTATTGGGCTAGTTCGCTTGGTAGAACTAACACAGCTAACGGCAATACAACGAAGAATAAAGAAGCCAAGCAATTTTTGCATGAACCTACCAAAACAAGTGCGTATGCAAAAACTACTCAATTGGATGGGACCGCTGATGGGGGCGGTTGGGCTCTTGGTTGGCTTACATAACAGTGCAAGGCTGTTTGTTTAATCTACACAGTAATGCATGGTGACTACCACCCCTTTAGCGAGAGAGGTCAAACTGTATTAAACGACCTTCTCGTTTTTCAGTTTGTATATCGGTACTAGTGAGACGAAACATCAACACATAGTCAGTTGTAGATTTTGTATCGTGAATATCTTTGGGTAAGTAAACATGACACTGCCCTGAACTTAATGTAGTTGCACCTCTTGATACAAGTTGCGTATGCCCGTTGCAATCGGTTACTTGACTATAAGTTGATATGTCCATTGCACCATGTTGAACGGCATAAAGCACCCAGCCGGCGCCATGATTGTGAGGTGGGCGGTATGTGTGTTTTGGCTCTATGTGGGCAAGTAAGATAAAGCCATGTTCTGGGTCGCGGTATAGTTCAGTACTCGATTGCTTGCTGGCATGCAGTTGCGCTAACCAAGGCTCAGAGCTTGGTGTACGGGCTAACTCTTCAAGCTGTGTTTTACAGTTGAGTATATTGGTACTGGTTAAACCTTGCCAATTAGCTCTAGTAGCAGTGATAAATTTATTAAGTGTATTAGGTTTCATTTTGATAGCCTCATAGGTAAGTTAAAGGGAATGACTTTTTTTATAAAATAGGTACTTAAGTTGAACAATAATTACTATGAGCAGTAATGCTGCACCGACTAGGTAAGTTATGTGTAAGCTTGCTTCAATGGTTTGATACTGGGTTGTATAAAAGTTGACTGCCTGAGACTCTACTGTAAATAAGCGACTCATAATTGATGTTCCACTGAGCAAGCCTAAGTTTCTAGCAAGATTGAGAGTGCCAGATGCTGCACCACGGTTTTTACTATTTGCGTGTTGCATGGCGAGAGTGTTGTTGGCAGATAAAAATAGTGCATAACCTAATGCTGTGACAGTTAAACAAAGAATGTAACCAACAACGCCATACTCTACCTTTAGGTGAGCCATACATAAGGCACCAAGCAATAAAATGGACAAACCACTCAGTACGCGTGCTCTTAGTGATAAATAAACCAATGACTGACTAAGTATAAATGACATGCTAGCGACTACCGATGGGCTAACTGCCATGACAAGACCTGCAGTTGCTGCGCTTAAATTGAGTGTGTAAATCAAGTAAAATGGGCCAATAACTAATGAAGCCATAACAAAAATTGAAACAATAAAGCTACTAAACATGCACAGTAAAAATGATGGAGTATTGATTAACGCTACATTGATCATGGCAGTATAAGAACGTTTTTGGTGTGCTAAAAACAATTGCAATGTCACAAAAGATATGATTAAAAGTAGGCAGTTCAGTAAGTTAAAACCTTGGCTTGTTAATGTGATAGCCAAGGTATAGGTCAGCAGGGTAATTAACAGTAAACAGGCTCCAGTAAAGTCACTAAAGTGTTTTTTTGCCTTAGGCACATTGGAAGGTAGATATTTAGAGGCATAGATATACAAACCAATCCCTAAAGGAATATTGGCAAGAAAAACTGGCTGCCAACCGGCATATTCAATAATAACCCCGCCCATAATAGGACCAAGTCCTGTACCAACTGCAGACACACTGGCGAGTAATGCTATGATAGAGCTGAGCTTATTTTTGCTTACTATATCAGCAGCAAGTGCCATAGAGCTTGTCAATAATATACCGCTGCCAATGCCTTGGCCTAAACGCATAACCACCAATGCCCACAAACTTTGTACTAAAGGGGCGACGCTACAAGCAAGAGTAAAAATTAATATACCAATTAAAAATAACTTTTTACGGCCATATATATCACTTAATGAACCTGCGATAACAAGTGTGCAAGTAAGTGAAAACATAAAAGCAATGATGACCCATTGCACATCTAAAAAATTAGTCTGCAAGCTATAAGCAAGCTCTGGTAGGGCAATATTAACGCTACTAAGTGCAAGTGAGCACATTAAAGTTGAGATACACAGTGTATGTATTCCCTTATTTTTGAGTCGTTTTTTATCGCTTATCGTGCCGATATGTTGATGACTATTTTGCATAGATACCTATGTATTCAACTATGAAGATTGCTAACATAGAGGCAATGTTAAATCTTCAAGCCGGCTTGAGGTCAATAGATGAGTGACAAATTAGAGATAACCATTAGGCAAGTTGCTAAACAAACTGGGTTGCCGTCTTCAACAATCCGCTATTACGAAGAATTAGGTCTTATTCGTTCGATAGGTAGAAAGGGCATAACCCGGGTGTTTCATACAAAAGTGATTGAGCAATTGGCTTTAGTCGCGCTTGCGCGATATGCAGGCTTTACATTAGATGAAATAGCACACATGTTCTCATCCAGTGGAGAGGTAACTATAGACCGTTCGCAATTAATCGAAAAAGCTGATTTATTAGATAAAAAAATCAAGCAATTTGAAGCAATGCGTGATGGTTTAAAGCATGTAGCAAAATGCCCAGAGCAAAACCAATTAGACTGTCCAAAATTCCAATCGCTGGTTTCTAAAGCGGCAAGAACGCAGTTATTAGCAAACCGAAAATCTAAGTTTGCATGATAAATAAGTTATGACTTTGTATTAAAAGTGGTGATTTAAAGAGCATAAATAAGAATAGAAGGTAATTTTCTTCACTAAACTGACTATTTGACTATTTGACTATTTGACTAGATGCATAGTTAGAATGGAGATAGATGCCTCATCATAACGATTAAAGTATATTATTACAGTTAGATAGATAAATATGTAATGCCAATTTTATTAAAACATTGATGATTCTAGCGAGCTAACTTACTCATTAACTATGTAAAAAATGACTCATGTAGAATAATGATATACGGAAATTTTTTGCTTGGTAACTAAGTCATTTACCTGTTGCTTTTCTTGACCAATAGCACTTTTTTATGATGTTATACATTGCCTCCATTTTGGAAACGGAAGCATCTTGTTATTTGTCCATCATATATTGACGAAGCTTAAGGAAACATATCATGAATAAAGCAATTAAATTGGCTACACTTTTTTCCAGTCTTTTTCTAACCACTAACGCGCTTGCCGCTGATGAAGTTTGGTCTTTGACTACTGATTTGCATCTTAACGGTGAAGTGATAGGCACCTCAGAATCGCTCGACGCTCGAATTCATCAAGGACATTTTATTCTCAACAGCCAAACTGAACCGTCTAGCGCCACTATGATGGGTAATATTTTGTCTGGCACGGTTGATACAGTGCAATATTCAACACCTATTATTACTTTCACCCAGTTTCGAGGCGATGCGACCTATGCCTACAGAGGCCAGTATATTGGCGATGGCGCATATCAGGGGACTTGGTATAACAATAATGGCGGCTCAGGAGATTTCTCATTAACTATGGGGCAACCACCTATCTCAGAAGGACCAGGTACGATAGCGGTTGGTGTAAATATTAGCAGTGCTGTTGCAAGTACAATATATGACTCAGGTCACCCTGCCAGCGCTGCCTTTGATGGAAAGACCGGTACAAATGAGGTTTCTTGGTACTCTAAACATACAGAAGCCAACCCTTGGTTACGCTTTAGTACCCAACAGCCTACAGTTTTGAAAAGTTATCGATTATCGCGTGCTTACTGCAAAACACCTGCATATACCCCAGGGACTTGGACTTTGTCTGCTAGCAACGATGGTAGTAACTGGCAGGTTATCGATACCGTGGATACGGATCAATTTGAAAACTTCAACACAGTAGCGTGTGGTCAAATGGCTATTGACTACATTATTGATGTAAATAAACGTGGTAGTTACATAGATTACAAGTTTGACTTTGTCGCTGCGAGCGTTAGCTCTGTTGTAGGAATTGGAATCGGTGAGGTTGAATTGTTCAAATAACCTAATTTTTGCCCAACTTCAGTTATTTTTAGCACTGATTCTAATAGCTGTGGTTGGGCTGAATGTTCGAGTATCGATTGAAATGCAAGTATGGAAAGACTTTACCCGTATGCCTTTAAATATTTAATTTTTCGAATTTATATATCAACACTCCCCACAGAGGTTATTTAGAATACTTCTTGGCACGCTTATATTTTTGAAAGAAAAATTAGTATTGGAACACTCTGAAATGTTATTTGAGCGAATTATAAAACCTTCTGTCTTTTGTTGGTATTTATATTACCTACCTTAATTTTAAAGGCATTGGAAAGTTGGGGTGTTCTTTCTTGCGATGATGTTTATAAATGTCGGATGGCATGGCTTAGTCACTTATCCAACCTACGAAATTTGCTGCTAATTCGATAAAAAACGCGAGTGTTTTGAGGCTCGCGTTATGGTTTTTACTTTTAAATCATAGCCTTACCTCATGGTAACAAACTCTTCTGACCCCGTTGGGTGTATTGCCACAACGGAATCAAAGTCAGCCTTGGTTGCGCCCATTTTCATCGCAACGGCAAAACCTTGGATCATTTCATCAACGGCAAAGCCAATGCCGTGTAGGCCTACCACTTTTTCGTCAGGGCCAGCACACACTAACTTCATTTTGCATGGTTGGCGGTGTTGAGTAACTGCGGTGTACATGGCAGCAAAGGTAGAGGTATAGACCTTAATATTGTCTTCACCATATTGCTCAATGGCTTGTTGCTCTGTCAGACCAATGGTGCCAATGGGAGGGTGACTAAATACTACGGTGGGCACTAAGTTATAATCCATTTTAGCATCGGGTAGTTCTGGGTTGAATAAGCGCTCGGCGAGCATACGGCCTGCTTTTACGGCAACAGGGGTAAGCTCAATGCCGCCTTCCATAATGTCGCCAAGGGCATAAATGCCTTTTACTGAAGTGTTTTGGTATTCATCCACTTTAATAAAACCGCGCTCGTTGGTTTGCACATCAGTTGCCGCTAGATTTATTAAGTCAGTTACTGGCTCGCGACCAATGGCCCAAATAACTTGATCAACGGTGTGAGTTTGGCCATTTTCTAAATGCAGTGTTACTGAGCCATCTTCTTCTTTGATTAGCTCTTTTGGTACTGCATGTGTATGCAGAGTTGGGCCTTCTTTTTCCATTACCTCGGTGAGCGTTTCGACCAAGATAGGGTCAAAACTGCGAAGTGGGGCATGTTTACGAACAAATAAGTGGGTTTCAGTACCTAGGCTGTTGAGCACCCCTGCAAGTTCTACCGCAATATAGCCTGCACCAATCACAGCCACACGGCGTGGTTGTTGCTTAAGCTCAAAAAAGCCATTGGAGTCTATGCCATACTCGGCACCGGGAATATTAGGAATAGACGGGCGTCCACCTACGGCAATACTAATATGATCTGCGGTGTAATGCTCTCCATTTACTTCGATAGTATGGTTATCAACAAATTTAGCAAAGCCATTGACTACAGTTACACCATTTTTTGCAAGGTAGCTGTCATAGCCTTTGTGAATACGGCCAATGTAGGCTTCACGGCTTTCAACCAGTTTTGTCCAGTCAAAGTTTTTTAGCTCAACATTAAACCCATAATCTGGTGCATATAGTTTTATTGCTTCTGCAACTTGAGCGCCATGCCACATTACTTTTTTAGGCACACATCCTACATTTACGCAGGTGCCGCCCATATGTTTTGCTTCAATTAAAGCAACTTTAGCACCACGCATGGCTGCTCTATTTGCGGATGCAATTCCGCCACTACCGCCACCAATGGCAATATAATCAAAATGTTGAGCCATAACTTCCTCTTAATTCTTGAAAAATATACTACGCTTGCACATGTAGACCATGATACGTAGGAAAAAATAACAGTCTAACTTGTAATTGCGGCGTTTGCCCCAATTTCAACTCAATAAGCCTAAATAACGATATAGAGAAAAACTATGAGCAACCCATTAATTGGGCTAGAAGGCCTACCACCGTTTTCTGCAATTCAGCCACAGCATATTGTGCCAGCATTAAAAGAAGCTATTGCGCATTGTCGTGAAACCATTGATAAAGTGCTTAAGAATAAGTCGTTCACTTGGCAAAACTTGGTGCTACCGCTTGAAGAAGCGGACGATAAATTATCAAGAATGTTCTCGCCTGTTTCTCATATGCACTCAGTTGTAAATAGTGAAGCATTACGCAAAGCGTATGATGAATGCCTACCTCTTATGTCTGAATACTCTACGTATGTTGGTCAGCATCAAGGTTTGTATGAAGCTTATAAATCAATTAAAGAATCGGATGAGTTTGCTCAACTAACAACCGCGCAGAAAACAACCATAGAGAATGAGCTACGTGACTTTACTTTGTCGGGCATAGCATTAAGCCAAGGCAACCAAAAGCGTTACGGCGAGATCACTGCGCGTTTATCTGAGCTTTCGGCTAAATTTGGTAATAATGTGATGGATGCAACTCAAGCATGGCAAAAACATATTACTGATGAGTCTCAGTTAACTGGTTTACCTGAGTCTGCACTGGCACTGGCAAAGCACACAGCCGAGTCGAAAAGTTTAGATGGATGGATATTTACTCTAGATGTTCCTTCATATTTACCTGTGATGACTTATGCAGATAATCGCCAGCTACGTGAAGAAGCGTACCGTGCGTTTGTGACCAGGGCATCAGATCAAGGTCCCAATGCCAATGAATTTGATAACTCTCAAGTTATGACCGAAGCGCTGGCACTGCGCCATGAACTAGCTCAGTTACTTGGTTTTGATAGTTACGCACATAAATCATTGGCAACCAAAATGGCTGAGTCACCAGAGCAAGTATTTGCGTTTTTAAATGATTTAGCTGAAAAGTCAAAGCCACAAGCGCAAGCTGAACTTGCTGAGTTAGTTGAGTTTGCTAAACAGCAGCATAACATTGATGCGTTAGAAGCTTGGGATTACGGTTACTATGGCGAAAAACTCAAGCAAGCAAAGTATGCTATTTCGGATGAACAACTACGGCCTTATTTCCCTGCAAACACAGTACTCACTGGTTTATTTAAAACGGTTGAGCGCTTATTTGGTATCTCGGTTACAGAATTAAAAGACTTTGACACTTATCATGCTGATGTTCGCTTTTTTGCAATTCATGATCAAAAAGGTCAGCTTAGAGGACAGTTTTATTTAGATTTATACGCACGTGAAAATAAGCGTGGTGGTGCGTGGATGGATGACTGCATGGACCGTAAGGTTCGTGCTAACGGTCAATTACAAATACCAGTGGCTTATTTGGTATGTAATTTTAATAAAGCGGTAGGCGATAAACCTGCGTTATTTACTCACAATGAAGTAACGACTTTATTCCATGAGTTTGGACATGGTATTCACCATATGCTGACGCAGGTTGATGCAGCACCAGTGGCAGGTATTAATGGTGTTGCGTGGGATGCCGTTGAGCTACCAAGTCAATTTTTAGAAAACTGGTGTTATGAAGAAGAAGCGCTCGGCTTTATCTCTGGTCACTATGAAACTGGTGAACCATTGCCTAAAGCGTTATTAGATAAGTTGCTAGCGGCTAAAAACTATCAATCGGCTATGCACATGCTACGTCAGATTGAATTTAGCCTATTTGATTTCCATATTCATGCCGATTACCAAGGTGATGAAGGGTGCAATATCCAATCAACATTAGATGCTGTTCGGGCAAAAACAGCGGTTATTCAAGCGCCTAAGTTTAATCGTTTTCAGCATGGCTTTAGTCATATTTTTGCTGGCGGTTACAGTGCGGGTTATTACTCGTATAAATGGGCTGAGGTTTTATCAGCAGATGCGTTTTCTAAGTTTGAAGAAGACGGTATTTTTAATGAGCAAACAGGTCGAGCGTTTATGGAAAATATCCTTGAAAAAGGTGGCTCAGAAGCCCCTATGGTGTTGTTTACTCGCTTTAGAGGTCGAGAGCCAAAAGTAGATGCATTGCTAAGGCATAGCGGCATTAACGCCGCCGCTTAGCTATTTATCTGAGCATAAATATCTCCAAGGGCACTTATTCAGTGCCTTTGTTGTTTAGACGTTCGCAAATTCACTATCTAGGTCTATGCTTTTTAAAAGGATAAGGTGAATTAGGGTAGCTATATGAGCAAATTAGTATTGGCAATTGACGATGACAAGTTAGCACACTGCATAATTGAAGAAGCTTTGGCGTCGTCATGTCGATTACTTCATGCAAAAAGTGGGGAAGAAGGAATACGTTTAGCACAAAAGTACCAGCCTGATATTATTTTGCTTGATGTAGAAATGCCGGGTATGAATGGCTTTGAAGTGTGTGAAAAAATGAAGACGATTGAGCAAACGGCAAATATACCGGTGATGTTTCTATCTTCTAAAGGTAGCCTCTGTGAGCGAATGCGTGGTTATAATTCAGGGGCGGCAGATTATATAGTTAAACCCTTTGAAAGCCCTGAACTGCTTGCGCGTATTGAAGTACTTGATACCTATCGCCAGCAATCACAGCAACTAAAGCAAGATATGGAGCGGGCTCAAGTAACCGCTGAAATTGCGATGACAGACTCAGGTGATATGGGGCGAATTATGCGTTATGTCGGTCAATCATACCACGCACATGACTTAACCTCGTTGAGCGAATACTTTTTTGAATTTTTTGTACCGTTGAATTTAAGTGTGGCAGTGGTGTTTTGGTATCACGATAGTGAGGTGTTTTTCTCTCATAATGGCACAATTCAACCTATTGAACAGGAGTTATTAGAAAAGCACCGAGATAGCAACCGGTTTGTTGATTTTGGTCAGCGCACCATTATTAATTACCCTAAAGTATCGTTGTTGGTAAAAAATATGCCAATTGACGACCCTGGACTATATGGCCGTTATAAAGATTTACTACCCCACATTTTAGAAGCCACCAATGCCAAAATTAAAGATATGGAAGTGAGTGAAGATGCACTCAATAAAGTGGAAAAAATTGGTTTAGCGTTTGAAGAGTTAAGCGAGCAATTACATAGTGTTGATGAGCAGCATGCGCTTAAAGTAGCTGAGTTTTTAGCGCTGTCGCATAAAATGAAAAGCCAGCTAAGTCCTGAACAAGCGGCCCAAATTGAGAAGTTGCATGGGCACTTTGAATTTTTAGATGGCGAGCTCACTGTAATTAAAGAAAAGCTAAATGGCATCACGGTGGTACGCTTTGAGTTAATTGAAAGCTTAAATAAAATTGCTAAACCGTGGGGTGAGGATGAAGTGGCTTCTCAGACTGATATAGAGCTGTTTTAAGACGTTATTAAAACATTGATCATTCTAATGAGCTAAATGGTTCATTAACTACATGGTATTCTTTTCGCTGTAAAACTTTATGTCATAGAAAGCTATTTAGCATGGTGTGCTTTAGGTATAATAGCTGGGCATGAACACAGGAGTTTTGCAGTGCTTATTCATACCCAATTTGTTGAAAACCGTCCTTATTTAGACGAACTAGAGCAGCGCTTCGCACTAGCACAGTGGGCATCACTGTCTAATAACCTGACTCATCCTACCTTTAAACTCATTTATAATGAACTTGGTTTGCAGTTAGTTAAAGCGGATGAGCCTAAATTAGGTGCTGTACTGGTTGATTTTGTAACTGGTGCAGCTGCGCATAGACGTAAATTTGGCGGAGGAAAAGGTCAAGCAATAGCAAAAGCTGTTGGATTAAATAAAGGCGCGACGCCTCACGTGCTAGACGCGACTGCTGGACTTGGCCGAGATGCATTTGTACTGGCTGCACTGGGTTGCAAAGTTACATTGCATGAGCGCCACCCTGTGGTGGCCGCATTATTATATGATGGCCTGCAACGTGCTTATCAAGATGCTGAAATTGGCGATTGGATGCAAAACAATATGCAAATGGAGTTTGGCTCAAGCCATGACTTGCTCATCAATACGACATTACAACCTGATGTTGTTTATCTTGACCCAATGTTTCCTCACCGAGAAAAGTCAGCCTTAGTAAAAAAAGAGATGCGTGTTTTTCAAGATTTGGTTGGTGCTGATAATGACGCTGATAATTTACTTGATTTTGCTTATCAATTAGCCAGTAAACGCGCTGTTGTTAAGCGACCTGACTATGCACCTTTTTTAAACAATAAAGCACCAAGTATGCAGATAACAACCAAGAAAAATCGATTCGATGTGTATGTTAAAGCAGCAATGAAATAGCAGTGTAGATGTTTGGTGGATGAATAACATACGCTTAAAGTATGGTTTTAAAGTTGTACGTTCTTATTATGGGTAAATTACATTAAATTGTCATAAAAGGTTAATACTCTATGCGCGCTTAAATATTATAGGGTTGTGCTTATGCGTGTTTCATCGTTTACTCGGTTATTGGCAATTTTATTGGCATCAGCCAGTGTTTTTTTAGCCGCCGTACTTGTGTGGGCCTCTCAAGTGTTAAGTGCCCTTGATAGCCAAAATATGGCATACACTCAGCTTAAAAATACCATTTTAATTGACCTTGAAGGCAGTATTGAAGATTATCTCGGTACGGGAGATGGGCAGTACCTTAATCAGTCTTCAGAACTGATTAAAAAAATTAAACAGCAACATTTAATAGCATTGCCCAGTACGCTGAGTGAGCGTATGCAAATGCAACTAGATCAACTCGATAGTGATATAAATGGTAAATACCGAGCATTGGGCAAGTTATCGGGTAACGAAATGGCCCTGTTGGATAATGCTCTCAGGCAAATGTCAGGCTCCGCTTCATCACTTGTTAATTACACTTTAAAAGCCTCAGATCACCAACTTGCACCGCAATATATTGAATTGGCCTCTGACTACTATGCACAAGTAAGTAACCTCAGTATTTATACTTATCAGCTAGTAATGAGCTTTGATAGCGCGACAGAAAAAAACCTTCAGCAAAGTGTATTTCGCTTACAGCAGTTATCTAACCAAATTGATGATTTAAACAATTTAGGCGTGATGTCTGAGGTAGATGAAGATGAGTTATTTTTTGGTGCTGAAGCCGAAGACTTAGCAGAGGAAATAAAAGCGGAGTTAGGCAGTTGGCCAAATCGCTTTGAGCGAGATTTGCGTGCTACACTCACACAAGCTAAAAAACGCCAATCAGGCATTCGTAATTTACGTGCCGATATTAAAGAAGTATCTGAAGTGATGCTTAATGCTGAGCAGCAACTTAAAGCCCAGCAAGATACACTTTCTGAGCGTGTACTAATTATTTTTGGCATTGCTATCGGCATATTATTTTTACTCGCTGCGGCTATGTATTTTGTTATGCGCAATCAAGTGCTACAGCCCTTACGTCATCTGCGTGATGGGTTTGCGTATTTAATTGAAAGCAACGATTTAAAAAATATTCAAAGTAAAAACCCCAATACTGAACTTGGTGAAATTGCTACTTACTTTAATCAGTTGATTGAAAGGCAACGCATTGAAGCCCAAGAGCGTGAACAAATGCTTAAGGTGATCAATGACTTTATGCAACAAATGAGTGTTCACCTTGCTAAAATTGGCAGTCAATCAGATACTACTTATGCGCGTGTTGAACAAACACAAACGATGCTAGAGCAAGTTAAAAACCTAGGTACTGAAGCCAGCGACATTAATAGCCAAGTATCTAACAATGCTAATCAAACATTTAGTGCAATGAGTCAAAGTGTCAACTTTGCCGATGCGATGTTAAACGCCAGTTCCAAAAACCAACGCCGTGTGGAAGAGGGGCTTGCAAGCTTAAATGAATTACTTAATGGTGTTGCTGATGTGGGCAAAGTGATTGAGATCATCCGTACTATCGCAGAGCAAACCAACTTATTAGCGCTTAATGCGGCCATAGAATCGGCGCGTGCAGGTGAGCATGGCCGTGGGTTTGCTGTGGTTGCTGATGAAGTGCGTAAACTTGCCCAACAAACGCAAGATTCACTGGCAGATATTAATACTCAGCTTAATGTTTTAGGAGATAACTCAAGTAAAGTATCAACCCAAATATCGGCATTGGCTGATGATGCTGAGCTACAAACTCACCACGCACAAGAGTTAAAGAAAAACTCTGAAGGGGTTGCGCAAAGCGCGCAAAATGCGAACCAAGTCGCTTCTCATGCTATGGAAGTTGCACAACAGCAAAGTGGCTTGTTAGATAATTTCAGTGAAGAAATGGACCAAATGAAAGCTCAAGTGAATAGTTCAAGTCAGCAAGTGTGTGATATTCAAGCGCGCTTACAAGAACAAATGCAGCAAATTAAGCACAGTTTAGGTCTTTCTTAATCTTAAAATATAACAATACATTTCAAACTCTCGACTAGTAAGTATTTACTTGCTAGTCGCTTTTTAGCGCCTGTTTTTTTCACCTCGATATTAAAAATATATTGCAACGCAATATATTCTAATCAATGATTTTTCTCGATAAATGGAGTTGTCGCAATTAAGAATGGCTACCTAATCA
The DNA here is from genome assembly GCF_945859825.1 of Pseudoalteromonas holothuriae. Lineage (GTDB taxonomy): Bacteria > Pseudomonadota > Gammaproteobacteria > Enterobacterales > Alteromonadaceae > Pseudoalteromonas > Pseudoalteromonas holothuriae. Next base: position 57,249 of record NZ_CAMAPC010000005.1, on the reverse strand, counting down.
GTATAAAGGGTTTGCTGTAATGCAATGTAATAGACAGCGTACCTGAATTAATAATAAGGTCATTCTTAACTAGGAATAGTGAACATTAGTAAATTTATAAAGTAACCATAAAGTGCTGCTTTAGGTTATTTTTAGGTTTTAATTTTGTTAATTTAATTCACAAAATTAAAGTTGCTACGTCATCGCTTCGTAAATTCAATTTAAAGCGGAGAGATGATGTTAGTATCAAGGAATTCTTATTTAGGTGCGCAAAGTAGCACCAATCCTCATGTAGAGTTTTGGGGAGTTTGGGCTGAATATAATGAGCGAGTGTTATCGTGCTGTTATAAGTGGTTGCATAATGATAGTGATAAAATTGAGGATGCAATGGCGCAAACTCGTGAAAAAGCACTAAATGCTTATAGTAAAAATATATCAAATATTGAGAATATGTTCGCTTGGTTATGCCGTATTGCACACAATGTGTGTATGGATATTCATCGTTCTAATAGCAAAGAAAGCGATTTAGTTGGCATAGTCAGTACTAACCCTTCACAATTTTATTTTACTGAAAACCACTCTCGTACATTAGAAAGTGACTATGAACGCAGTTATTTATTTCACCAATTAACACAAGCGATTAATGGCCTACCAACCGACCTTAAACAGGCTATCCAGTATAAATTTATTTATGAAATGGAATACTCAGAGATCGCTGAACAGCTACAGATCACACCAGAAAATGCACGCAAACGTGTACAGCTTGCAAGAAAGCAGCTTAGTGCGCTGCAGTTTTCATAAAATTCATTCACAAATATCCCGCTAGTTCGTTATCGATGTAACAAAGGCGTAAGTATCGCGCCCCAATTTAATCGAAACTCGCCACATCCCCCATATGGGAGCGATGTGGCGGAGCTTGTCTGGAGCATTCAAATGATTAATCAAAGACAGTGGTTTGTGGTTTACACCAAAGCCAATTGCGAAAAAAAATTAGCAGAGCAGGTAAATAAACTACAAAGTGGCTGTGAGGCATTTTTACCAGCAATAGAGAAAACGAAACAGTGGAGCGATCGTGTAAAAGTCGTTACTACACCATTATTTAAGTCTTATGTGTTTGTTTATATTGATGGAAATGAGTTTCAGCAGTTAAAACGATTTGCTGGATTTGTATCCTATATTAAGTTTAATAATGCTCCAGCGGTTATTTCACCCAAAGAAATCGAAAAAATAAAGCGCTGTGTCTTACATGGTCATATTGTGGATGTACTTACTAAACGCTTAGTTAAAGGTGCAGCTGTTGAAATTATTAGTGGCAGCTTAAAAGGGTATCAAGGCACATTAGTTGAGCGCCGTAGTCAGAAGTTAGTGGCTGTTGAGGTAGAAGGGTTAGAGCAAAGTATGGTTTTAACATTACCCATTGAATTACTCAAGCCAGTAACGGAGGGTTGATAATGCAGACAGTAACAGAGCAAGGGTTACAAGAGCTAAAAGAGCAGCTGCTTCGTTATGAAGGGTTATCTTTAACGGCCTACAAGTGCACTCAAGGCAAGCTTACCATAGGCATTGGTCGCAACTTAATAGATAAAGGTATTTCGTTAGAGGAAGCACATTATTTGCTTAATAACGATATCGCAGAGACCCTTGCGCAAGTAAATAGTCGAATTGCGATATTTACAATAATTAATGAGCCCAGAAAGCTGGTTTTGCTTGATATGGCCTTTAACTTAGGTGTGGCAGGGTTGTGTAAGTTTAAAAATATGATAGCGGCATTAGAGCGTCAAGATTATCAAAAAGCAGCTGATGAGATGCTTGACTCTCGGTGGGCTAGGCAAGTGGGTCAGCGCGCACAAGATCTCGCTCGTAAAATGGTCGAGGGCTGAGTTATGTCTAGCAATGAGACCATTAAAGATAGCCAACAAAGTATGCTGGAGCGCGACGCTGCGTGCAAGCTCTATGAGTTTGCCTGCGTGTTAAAATCTCAAGAGTCAGATTTATCTGAGCCATTTTCACAGCTACAACAAGCTCTTGGTGAGCTTGTTTCTAGCGAGCGCTTTATGATAGTTAAGCGCTTGTTTTTGCTCTCATCAAGCGAAATTAAAATGTTGGCTTTGGTTTATTTACAAGAGCAAGACCCCGATGTGATTGCACCATTTTTAGGGCTAAGCTGGTTTGAGCAAGGGCCTATGTTGAGCCTAGATAAATTGTTGACATTGGTTGATACGACGCTCAATAAACAACAAACAATGAAGCAAATTAATCTCAATTCACCTTTATTTGAATGGGGTTTACTGCTGCTACAAAATGATGTTCCAGCATTGCAGCGATGTGTTTACCTTGCACCTTTTTTACAACACTATTTTCAGTTGGGTCAAAATAATAGTGAAGGGTTAAACTATTTTACTCTAGTAAAACCATTTACAGACCCAGTATTTGACGTATGCGGCTACCCAACAATTACAGCCAGTGATCACAGTGTGGTGGTATTAAAAGGCACCGATGACAATATTCCTCCATGGTACGTTGAACAAAGTGCCGAAAAAACCAATAGCATGGCAGCTTTATATTCAGGGGAACAGTTAGAGCATGTTGATGCTAATCATATTATCGCGGAGATAGCCTGTTTGCAGTTAATCAGTGGTGGTAAACCATTACTGTTATATTGGGCAAACTTATCGGCATTACCTACACCATGGCTTAAAAAACTCAAACGATTGTTGTCTTCATGCGGTGCTATTACGCTGGTTACAAATACCAAGGAGCCGGTACTGGACGTTTTTTTTAATTACGTTTATGTAGAGCAAATTATTGAGCCAAGTTTAACGCAGCGAGCTTTGGCGTGGTTATCACTTTGCCCCAATAATGACATGACAGAGCAAGATAAAAGCCAAGCCAACCAGTTAGCAGCTAAATACCCCGTTGAGTTACCTTTGATGAAGCGTTTAGCCGATAAAGCCAAGCAGCAAAATGCTAACGACTACTGGCAGATACTACAGAGCCTGTGCTTTGACGCACAAAGCCAACATTGCGATGAGCTGGCTAAGCTATGCCAGGCTCGGTACACCTTAAAAGATATGATGCTACAAGACAAAGTAGCGATTGAATTAAAAGAGTTGATAGCGAGAATTAATTTACAAACTGCATTGCAAGCACGATTACCGCGTTTTAATCAAGGCTGCAAAGCGCTGTTTTGGGGTAAACCAGGAACAGGCAAGTCGATGGCCGCAGAGGCGATTGCTGGAGAGCTAAAATTACCGCTGTACATGGTCAATCTGGCAAATATAGCCAGCAAATGGATTGGTGAGACTGAAAAGCACCTCGCCAAATTATTCGACTCAGCTGAGCGTAACAATGCGGTACTGATGTTTGATGAAGCCGACGCCATTTTTGCCAAACGTAGTGAGGTGGAGTCAAGCCACGATAAAAATGCCAACATGGGCGTGAGTTATCTACTACAAAGAATGGAACATTACAGTGGATTATTACTGCTCAGCACTAACTTTAAAAGCAATTTGGATGAGGCTTTTTTAAGGCGCTTTCATGGTGTGATTGAGTTTACCTTGCCAACAGAGCAAGAGCGAGTGCAAATTTGGACTCGGCATTTAAACAATAATGCAGATGCAAATTTGCAACAAGGTATTATAAAGCTGGCCACGCTTTTTGAACTCAGTGCGGCGCAAATTATCAATATTTGCGAGGTCGCTTTGTTACAAAGCTTGATGCGCAATAAGCCGCAAATTAGTCGTAATGACATTGCAAACGCAATACACCGAGAGCTTTCTAAACAACATGCAGGCTTTATGGCCCAGCAGTCTCTCACGCATTGGCTCAATGGAGATAAACATGGACCCCACGCTGATATTTAAAGTGCAGCAAGCACTTAAAGCCTTTATTACTGAGCAAGCTTTAGTATTTGATAGCACAGATGTACAAGCCAATAGTAACTCTGCAATTTCATTGAGCTTTCAAGCCCCTGACAAAGCATTTTTTGACAAAGTAGTCACCAATACCCCTGCCATAAATTGTTATTTAATAGGCATAACCGAAGATATTCAAAGGCGGCAAAGTGAGCCTCCCCGAACACAAATGAACTTTACGCAAACCCACCGTACGCGTTTTATTGAGCCGAAGTTTATTTCTTTAACTTATATGCTGACTGTTTGGAGCAAGGATGAAGAAAAAAGTGCTGAAATTGAGCATATGATTTTAAGTTACTTAATAGCAGGGCTGGGTCGCTATGATTTTTTACCCAATGAATTATTACAAGCACTGCAAATAGATATATCGCCATATGGTGTTCGCAGTCAGTTGTTTGGTAATGAGCAAAGTGAAAAGGTAACAGGCCAAGTATGGCAAGCACTGGGTAGCACGCCCAAACCCACACTTATCTACTCACTCTCTTTGCCTATGCCAGTATTTGAGCCTGTTCAGCTACCTATTATCAAAGAAATGAACAACAAGCTTGATAATAAACCCAGCTAAATATCACGTCATTTTTTATTCGGCTTTTATGGGGATTTGTTCCCTAGCTGATACCAATATTTATCTACAGATTACAAAGGACAATTATGAGTACTTCAGATCGTAATGCTGAAATAAAAAGCTATTTTCAACGTGGTGATATACCCACCCAAGAAGAATTTGGCACACTTGTTGATGCTGCAACCACTGACCAAATTGATAATGAGCGCCTGCCAGAGCAGGTAGATTTAACACAAAACGGCGCAGATTCTAAAGTGACGGCTAAAGCTTTTGTAGGTGATGGCAATGCATTGAGCAATTTAGACGCAGGTCAGCTCATCACAGGCACTATAGACAACGCACGACTGGCGGATGACATTAACCTTGTGCGCGACGGCAAAACGACCTCAATCAGTGCGACAAACATCTCAGGTCATTTGTCGGGCAATGGCGCTCAGGTGAGTGACTTAAATGCAGATAACATTACTTCAGGCACCTTGGATAACGCACGACTGTCGGATGACATTAACCTTGTGCGCGACGGTAAAATGACTTCAATTAGTGCGACAAACATCTCAGGCAACTTGTCGGGCAATGGCGCTCAGGTGAGTGACTTAAATGCAGATAACATCAGTTCAGGCACTATAGACAACGCACGACTGTCGGATGACATTAACCTTGTGCGCGAGGGCAAAACGACCTCAATTAGTGCGACAAACATCACAGGTCATTTGTCGGGCAATGGCTCACAAATTTCTGACCTCAATGCCAGTAACTTAAAAAGCGGTCAGGTGAGTAAAACACTGTTGAGTAAAGCCAACCAATCTACTGAGGGGATAGCAAAGTTTGCCAATAGCAACGAATTAGCAATTGGCGCCACTAACAGCATGATCTCTGCGGGAGATTTAAAAACTGCGTTGGAGGTGAATAAAAACTATGTTGATAGCGAATTAGCATTGCTTCAAGCGGGCATCAAGTTTAAAAAAGAAGTCGCGACAGTGTTTACTGACAACTATGATTTGAACGTTGGTGTACCAACAGGGCCTGTTAATGGCTATCTTATTCAAACTGGCGATAGGGTGTTATTTAGTGCTCAAACTGAGCTTTCAGAAAACAAAGTTTGGGTAGCACAAGCAGATCAAGAATGGTTATTGGCAGAGGATTTTGATAACACTCCTGAGCAAGAGCTATCTGCTGGCATATCCGTTGAAGTGTTAAAGGGCGGCCACTTAGAATACACAATTTGGACTGTGAGTGAGGTAAGTACAGTTGATACGCAAGTGCGTTTAACATGGCGAAAGCGCAATGATGTTATTAACTACCAGCCTGGAGACGGTATCGTTTTTGATGGCTTAACGATTAAAGGCGATGAAAATTGGGTTGAAGGAGTAGTACAAAACACCGCCATTAACGCGAGCAGCCTACAAGGTGAAATCGCCAGTGATCAAATTGCGAGCACCATTGAAAACAAAACGTTTTCGGGCAATGGCACAGGATTAACGGATCTTAACGCCGATAATATGACTAGTGGTCGTTTAGATATTACACGTTTGCCTTCGCAACTAGATTTTACGCAGGGAGACACGGTTGTTAACTCAAGTATTCAAGCGGGCAGTTTTATTGGTAATGGCAGTGGACTAAGCAACTTGGATGCGTCGAAAATCTTTATGGGCCAAATGGCTGCTAGCTTGTTCGCAGAAACAGGTCAAAACTGGGACTTTGATGCATGGTTTGCGCGTTCATTAAAAGCACACTTGCGCGAAATGGAAGTGCCTTTTGATTTTCTGGATAAATATGGTTTTAAAGATTTAACGCCTGTTTCTCACATGGGTCAATACGGCACAGCGCAATTTCTTGATTATCAATACTACACCGTGGTGCATAGCTCGGGTAAACATATCATCAGAGAAAGGCTTGGGCGGTGGGACCTTGCTTTTGGCCAATCAGGTTTACTGGCACTTCCAAGACCAAATGATGTTTATCTATATAGTTTTAATAACAGCCTGTATGCGATTGAAGTGACCGGTGCAAGGCTTAATTTTTATCGACAGGAAAGCTCTGCCATTGATGGCACATTGGATTTAGAACAAGAAGCATTCTTTTTTGAATCAGCGTATGTAGACAAAGAGCATCAAATAAAAGCGTTCTATCATGATATTGATTACCTATACGTACATATTGAAGTGATTGGTGCTGCACCAGTAGAGTCGCTTATATTACGTATGAACACACAGGGAGAATTTGCATCCCACTCAGTAAATGCACAGGTAACGGCACTTTTTGTTGGCGATGGCAGTGTAGTGAGAGTGCTGACAGAAAATGATGTTTATGACCTTGATAATACTGCTTTTACATCTGGTGTAGTGACTAATCTAGCGACAACTTATAACGGTATGTTTAATAAAACTTATCTAAATTCTCAAATTTTTTATTTAGAAGGAGGGGAGGGGCAGATCTCATGGACAAACGGCAACAAAGATAGTTTCTTTTTATCGCAAAATGAAAACGTTAAAACTGATTTTTCAATATCAGGTATATCGGATACTCTCTCTATTCATGACTTCTACATCGTAAAAGATCGTTTAGTAGGTATTTGGTTTTCAACCTTAGTTGGGCAAAATTATCAGCACTACTTTACGGTAATCGATATTGTAAATAACACACTTCTGGCCAGCTATAACAATGGGCAGCCATTTGAAATAAATCATGATCTATTGTTTGCAATGGCGGATCAAAATCATATTTTACTAAATGTACATCCAAATTCATTTAGATTAAGTTACCTTGAACAAGGCAATATCATGCAAGTCGTCAATATTCCAACTGCTTAAAAGACTAACAAACGTTCATTTCACCAATAGCAAGCGTTGTGCAGCTTTACTGTGCTTGCCACTTCAACTTTAAACCTACCAAAGGAAAATCCTATGAATAACTTCGTTAACGTGATCCAAAAGCTCGAAGAACTCAGTGCGCGAGATAGCAATCAAACGCAAAATATTAACCAGTTAAACAGTGCTATCTATAAGGTACGCACAGATATGAAACACCATTTAGATACACAAAGCACAGACCTACATCGCATTGAAGATATTGCCAATGTGCTTGGTTATAAGGGACGAGTACAAGCTAAGTTGAGCAATTTTACGCCAGACACTGAAGACAACACTATCATGACACTGAGTAACCATTCAATTACAGACGTTGTTGTGGATGATCGTATTCTTATCCAAGAGGGAGAACAGCAAGGTATATACCAAGTTAAAGATCAAGCCGGTACGCTGGTGATCGAGCAAGGTGATCTGAAGCTTATCTCTGAAGATGCGGTTGTGGTTGTTAAGCGCTTTGATGGAGCAGGTATAGTTATTGAGCATATTATTTGCCAGCTATCGGGTGGCGTATGGAATGAACGTACGCTGTTGGCATAACGAATAACCCATGTTTACCACACTACGTGAACGACTAAAGCGCTACTTTATCACTGGGGCTAAACCCACTCAGGCGCAGTTTGCCGAGTTTTTAGATGCAGCGCTAATTCAAAGCGATGATGGCATTACCAAGCAGTCGTCTGCAGCGGGGCAAATACTCACTTTTTCACTGCCAGAACACCATCAAGCCAACACGGTTTTTCAACAAAGTGTGTGTATTCAAGGGGATTTAATTGTTGAGGGGCAGCTACTGGGTGCCCCTTCATCAAGTGCCACAACACCAACAAGCCAAGTTTATAGTGCACCGCCGAGCCAGAGCTCGGTTTATGCCAATACGCAATCAGCCAGCTTGCCTAATGGCAGTATTTTACTTTATTGCGGCGCACAAATACCCGACGGCTTTTTAGTCTGCGATGGCCTAAACGGCACACCTAACCTAGCGCCGTTGGTTGATAACCCCATTCAACCCATTCGTTACATTATTAAAATGCGTTAACAGCGCATATTTTTTACTTATTAGTGCTACACCCAAATTGCATTTTTAACAGAACTGCGAATGCCTCAATGCAACGAGATTCTGAAACAAGTTCAGAATGACGAAAGCACACAAATTTACTTTGCCACTACAAATAGACGCTATTTTGTCATCCTGACGAAGCTCAGAATCTATTAAGCGAATGGCATTCACCTTTGCCATCACTTTTCCAAGGAATCAAAATGTACCAGTCACTTAATCAAAAGCAGCAAGAACACGACACGCTCCCCGTGCAACGCCAAGCCATGAGCCGAGAAGCACGCTTAAAAGATAACGTAGGCAGCATGATGGGCGTCGATTTAAGCCACGTAAACGTGCATACCAACTCATCTAAGCCTGCGCAACTTAACGCCCACGCCTATGCTCAAGGCAGCGAAGTACACATCAGCCCAGGGCAAGACCGCCACCTAGGCCACGAGCTTGCTCACATTGGCCAGCAAATGCAAGGCCGCGTACAAGCCACTACCCAGTTTGCAGGGCAAGCGGTGAATGATGATCCAAAATTAGAACATGAAGCCGATGTGATAGGGGCAAGAGCAGAGAGTATGTAATTAAGTTAGAGCATCATGCCCAATTGACAAGCTTTGTTTTAAGTTAAGTATTATGAAGCAAGTGACTTGACCCCTTTTTTCTTTGAATTATTACGAGACTATTACCGTGTTTATCGGCCTAAGCATTATTTATTTGAAGGTGCTGAAGGCGGTAAATACTCAGCTACCAGCCTAAGAAAAATTTTTTATCGAGCATTACAGAGTTCAAAAATCCACAAAAAAGCATCGCTGCATACTTTGCGGCATTCATTCGCTACACACCTATTAGAAAGAGGTACCGACTTGAGATGTATCCAAGCATTGCTAGGGCATTCTAGCTCTAAAACGACCGAAATTTATACGCACATAACCACGAAAGGTTTTGAGGGGATAAGTTCACCGCTGGATGAGATTGACGGGTTGTGAATAGATGACCAAAAGAGCGGCGCTTTAACAGCCCATGCGGGTATTAAAGAGCCACCGCTAATGGGAAGTAGATGAAGTTTAAAAAATTGGACTTTTAACAGCCAAAATAGGTGTTAAAAGTCCAGAAATGATAATGAGATAGTCAGAATAAACGCCACATCCACACACGGTGTGGTGTATCTGGGGTTGTTATAGGCAATGAAGAAAGCCTATAACAACCACTGAAAACAAATTTAAAAGGTTTGAGATATGTATGCACAGGTAGAGAAATCAAAAGAGAATAAAAGTAGGGTGGTAGCAAATTCAGTTGCTCAGAAGAAAAGTGATGAGAAGCAAGGTTTTGGGTTTGTGGATAATCGACCTGAAGCTGTTGCGCAAAGAACATTGCAAAAGATGACAAATGGTTATCAGCTAGTTAAGCAAGCTACTCAACTTAAATATATAGACAACAATTATACATCAAAAAAGCAAGACCCCATCCAAAGAGCCGAAAAGGTTAAGGATAACCCCATACAATTGCGTATTCGAGAAGGCGGAGAACTCTATGATACAGGAGTAAATCCTCAAAAAAAATGGGGTTTTACTCCTAGAGAGGTGTCAACATATAATGTGATCAATGATGGTGCTTATCCTGAAATTACTTTTGCTTCTATTGATGAGATCAAAGTATTGGTCAGAGCCATATCACCTTTTTTAAGCTTCTTCACAACAGAATTGGGACAGCTGCCAAGTCCAATAAATGCTAATGCGGTTATTGCTACTTTAGTACAACAAAGTGAGACAAACCGCCAAGGACATTCTGTAGCAAGGCATGGTCCTCAAATGAAATTACCCCAGCTGAGGGATCGGTTGACGACTGGCTTTATAGGTGGTGCCTTTGCTCCTGCTGGAGCACAAGGGTTTGCTACTGGCTTTCTTTCTCATGAGGCTTTTCTTATTTCGCAAAAGTCATCAATAGAACATATTCAAACAGCCTACACTGCTACAGTCGCAGGATTACGACCTTTGATTACAGATTTAAAGAATAAGATACAGCAACTCGCGGGACTTACTGGAGCTGCTATAGGCGTTAAAAAACGCGAAATCACCAATGCCAATAGAGCCATTGCCAGATTTATAAATGATAATAATCTAAATGCTCCTGTTGGAGCAAGTATTAACATGTTACCAGTTTCGATCAATAGAGGTGTTTATAACAGCGTAGGAAGTCTTAACCATAATCAATCAAATGACATAGATGGATTGGTGGAATTTTTCGATAGGTACAAAATTGTGTTGGCTAATCCTGAACAAATTGGCAGAGGGCTGCGGGTAAATCCTGATGAACTGGCAAATCCAAGCGCAACAGTCGTTAATCCTGCTTTTCCACTTAATGGTGTTCCTGAACCAGTTTTTGAATCCCGTCAACTGCAATCAATGGGTGAGATTAAGAACTCTTCCACAACAGTAAACCCTCCAAACAGGCAATTTGTGTTTAATGCAAATATTGCGAACTGGGCAGCGCCACAACATTTTCCTGACAATGGGGCAGTTGGATGGCGAGCGTAATTTAATTATGATGATAAAGCCCATAACAAAACCTAAAAGCCATTGAAAACGTCTTTTAGCCTAATTGTTATAGGCAATGAAAGAAGGCCTATAACAATGGGTAAAGTCCAGTTTAAAAAGGTTTGAGATATGTATGAACAAGTAGAGAAGCCAAAAGAGAATAAAAATAGAGCGGTTGCTAATTCTGTTGCGCAAAAAAAAACTGACGTGAAGCAAGGTTTTGGGTTTGTGGATAATCGAGCTGACGCTATAGCGCAAAGAAAGCTGCAAGAAGTTACAAATTCTGATACTCAGCTAAAAAGTAATCTGAAGCAATCATATCAATTTTCGGATAAGCCACAAGTCCCTGTTACACCGAGACTATTGCATGGGGTAGCTATAACACACAAACCAATTCAAAGGCGTCCATTAAATGAGTTGGAATTGAAAGAAATTGATTCAATTAAGGATGAATTAAGCTCAAAAGAAGAAGAGTTTAATGCTTCAAGTAAAACCATTCGTGAAATATTAGATATTCTTCCTTCTGGATTGCCTACTAATATTAAATATTTTCAGAATAGGTGGGAATGGTTGGAGCCAATAGTTGATGAAAAAACTCGCCAATGTAAAGAGGTAATCCAGCTCGCAGAAGAGGAAAAAAATGGTGGATGGAATACTTCTAGGTTTAAACGTTTTAATGGAATATTCCGGTGGTTAATTGGTAGTGATGGGTTTCAGTTGGTTGAACAAACAAAGATCGGATTGAAAAGATTTGAGCCCACCATAAAACTAACAGCACGAATGAATAATTACGATAATGATAGGAAAATTGTATTAAAAGGAGGAAGGAAAAATAAAATAGATTCTGGTGTCGAAAAAATAGATAGAGAAATTACCACCGATGCTCTGAAAGATGATGAATCACGAATTGTTGATCTTCAGGGGTGGGTTGAAGTGAGTGATATAGGGTCCCCAGATGTTACTCAAGATGATAGGAAAAGGATGGAAGGTAAAGACGGGTGGCAGGAGTTTGCAGGTGGAGGGAAAGTTCCGGAAGGTGCTAATGATAAAACGAGTTTCAATAATATATATAAAAAAGAAGCTATTGTAATTCTTGAATTTTATCGGGCATCATGGAAGAACTTTTATGCTACGGATGCAATATTTTCACAGTGGTTGCGGTCATTAGGGAAGCACAATGGGACTGCTTTCGATCTACCAGATAAATTTCCAAGTGTTATCTACCAAAATCATATAGACAATCAACCTACAATACTTTCCATGGAATATGCTATGGGGGATGAGAGGAAAAAACAACTCACGAAGGGAGATGATGGATATGCAACAATACTCAAATCACCAAATGGGAAAGCAATGAAAAATCTTCTATCTAGTTATAATGAAATCAATAGTGCTCGAGGCTATGATTTATTTCAACTTCATACGATAACGGCTTATGGGGAAAAACCAAAACTGAGTTTGAAATTTGAATTTAGTAAATAGTAAAAGATATGTTGAAACGCAAAACTAGAATGATGCCAACGATGTCTGTTGTTCGTGGCCAAAGATCAATGATGTCGAAGCCCATAACAAAACCTAAAAGCCATTAAACTGCATATTCTCCCCAGCTTTGATCACCTAATGGCATTAACTTTGACCCCGAAGCAGACCCTCAAGCAATGTAACCCCAAATCTTCCAAAAACGAATGTTCAGACTTCATCCTACCCAAAAGGCCGTTAAATATGTATGCATATAAAGATGAGCGGGAGAGTGCAATCACTCATTCCGATTTCAATAAAAATACAAATTTCCAATTTATACCTAAACAGGGAAAAGCCCGTTCTGTGATACAAAGAGCGAGAAAACCCATAGGAGAGTTAGTTGGTTATGCTGAAAGCTCGAAAGATTGGGGCGTGTTCTTAATCAAAGCTGGGGATGGTCCTTATTTAGATTGGGAGCTTGATGATGTATGGAGAAAGTTCAAGCTTGGTGGAACACACTATGACGCCTTTTCTGCTTTTAAAAATATTTTAGGTTCCTATGTTGGCTTAGAGTCCTATGGCGGTGATGAAGTGGTGGAAATATTCAATGAATACATGGCAATGGGAGTGACCACAAAATCGGAGTTTATAGATTCATTTGTTGATTCAGGTTCGCATGATCATGGCTATGAAATGCACAGTGATCCTAATGAATTGGATGGGAGTCAAGTTGTGATACAGCAAAAACGAAACCCAGGTTTTTCTGGACCAAAGAACTATGGTAAGTACAAAAAAATGTTGTTTAAAAAGGACAAACCTGACGCTAGCATCGATTTTGATAGAGGGTTGGGAGAGTCGAGCGTCAAAAAGAATAACAAACCTAACTCTTTTGTGAACTTGGCATTAATGATGACTAATGGAAAGATTAATCAGACGATTTATGATCCTCATAAAAAGAAAACAGTTGCTTGCCCTCGTGCTGGACAAAAGTTCGATAAAGAAAATCGAGATCAACATTTTGCTATGGCTGATATGCTTTATTACATTAATCACGGCACAAAACCAAATCGAGTTGGGACTTGGACTTGGCATCATCTCCCAAATCAATATGATATGGTACTAGTTGACATGGAAGTGCATGCAAAGCATGGTCACAATGGTGGAGTTTATATTTGGTAATCAGAAGTAGACCCCATTGGTTGGCCATATCAACAACGTTCTTAAGTGATTGATCTAGTCATGCCACGTATCTTTGTTTACCGAAGTAAACTTCATCAGGTGTCAGTTCATTGAACCTTGATGATTACGCTTTTCATAAACGCGGATACATAGAGCAACATACTCTGCCTATCTTAGAGCGATTAAACATTGCACCTGAAAACTGGCTAAAACTCGCTACACAATTTACCAAAGTATTTAAAGGCGAAGTAGGGTGGCCCAATCAACTTAATGGCTACTACGCACATTTAGAAGTAAAGCGGCGGGCAAGCATCGTTCATTGTAAGCAGTTGTTCGGCTAAGCTATCCGATAACCTCAAGCAGAAAACCATTATTATGCTGACGAAGTAGGCGGAGTTGCGCCTGATACTTTGTAATTAAGCCTAAATAACTCTGATACAAGCAAAAAATAATGTGAAGAAGCGCTTTTGACGTACAAATGTCAAAGGCAAAAGTTTATGTATTTTGTTCACTTTATAATTTAAATATGGCTGTCTTGGTTTGTTTGCATTAACTTGGCAATACCACCTCTTGGTGCACTTTTATGTAGCTGTTGAAAAGTCACTTTTTAGCAAGCAAATTCAGTCCATTGCAGCCTCAGTTCTAAGATTTAAATCAAGTAAATTTAATTAATCAAATCGCGTAGGTTTTTTATTATGTATGCACAAGAGCAAAAAATCAGCAAAAATACCACAGATAGTCAATCTGGCTACTATAACCCAGATAAAAGTGTAAAAGGCCATACGTCTTTAGGTACCATCACTGAGAAAACTTGTTCGTCGGTAATACAACGAGTGATGGAAGGAGCAGAATGGGCAATGCCTATGGTTGACTCTAAAGGTAAGGCGATAGTTTTAAAAACAATTGAGTCAGGTGATACCTACAAAGGAAAAGCAGTCTCAAGTGGGCAAGACACAAATAAAGAAGGCTCAGTATATACCACTATGGTTCAGATGGGTGAACAAGGTGAGCAAGCTTATATCGGGCAAATATCGAGTTCCCAAAATGCCAAAGGCTTGGGTGTAATTGGCCTTAATGTAGCAGCTAGATGGGCCAAAGAAAAACCTAAATTGCAAGTTTCGCTCACCGCGACAGGCGAAGGGAATAATGGGGCATTTTATGAAAAGTTTGGCTTTCAAATTGGTGACTACAAAAACCGCGTAAATCTACTTAGAGAAATTGGCGGCAGAAAACAGCACCCAGATAGCTATACGCCCTCAACCTTCGCATTACAAGGTGAGTATCAAAAAAATAGAGCTGCAAATGAAGAGTCTGGTCACCCGCAACTTTCTAACGATTTGCAGCGATATGCCGGGGCATATATTACCAACACGGATGACCTTCTTGTTAGTACAGCTCGATATTTACATGAACTTGGGTGGATTTATCAAGGTGAAGATACGTAACTGAGTGATAGTGGTAATAGCACATGCAGGTTGCGATATTTTTGGATAACGATAATGAGTTACGGCTTTATTTAAGCACAACATTTACGTGCTTAATCGTGAGCTTTATAGTCAAAAAATATGGGTGAGGTATGTATCAGCAAAGGCTTAAACAAAGAGAACACACTAATAATTTTGCTATTCAAAGATTTGTACCACCAGAGCGAGCAGCAGAAGAAGTGATCCCTAAAGGAACTGTGATATATCATGGCACAACGGTTGAAACTGGGGTCGCATTTCAAAAAAAACCGGCTGTTATTGTGGATAAAAAGGGGTATCCAGATAGGTTTCACACAACAATAGATTACAGATCAGCCCTTGAGTGGGCTTCTCAGCAAGTGAAAGCTAAGGCGCTAGAAAACCAAGAAGAGGCGTCTGACTCTGATGAAAATATTGCATTTCCTGAACGTGTGTCTGTACTTGTGTTTGCTTTAAACGAGCAAGCAAGAGCGGTAAATTCTGCTAAAAAAGGCACAAAAACAGACTTAGATTGCGTTATATGGCCAGGTGTTGAATTTGGCTATGAATGGATGTGGACGCAAACAGGCGCCCAAAAGTTAGAGTTTAAGGAGTCTTATGAACACGCAATTACTATGGGGGCGGCTTATGATAAAAAAGAAGGAGAGGCATACCTTGAGCGCGTTCTAAAAAGCTAACTTTGTGAGTTCTGCCAAAAAGTTTGCGTTAAAGTTTTGGGGTGAATTAACCAGCTCTCCATTGTTGTTGAGGGGATTTTCAACCAGCGGAATAATAGCAAATGACAATACCTAACCTCTGAAGATTGACTGTGCAAAATTTAGTCTTATAGAACGCACTTACTTATAATAGCTCCACACAATCGGCTGTCGGGTATCACATATTTTATATCGCTAGTCAGCCGTGTAACTAAGCCACTTGATACCTCTTCTTTGGCATGAATACCGATAGTTGAAAAAGGGTATTCATAAAATTCGTATTTGATTTGTGTGATCACACAAATCAAAAGGTTGTTTTCCATACTTAAATTGTGTGTCAGACAAAACTGTTACCTATGGTGAATGGCCATACACCCTAAAATAAGATGGTAGAGGCTTACTTTTTGCGATCTCGATTGCGCGATTACCATTGTCAATGAATACAAAAGCAGTACACAGTGTGAGTAACACAGAGATTAACCCATAGGCCAGCGAGTTTAAATTTGGCATTGATTCTCTCCTATCTTTATTGGCTGAACTCACACTTCGTGCGCATTTTATGAACATGGTTGAACATGGTTGAACATGGTTGAATAGGGCGAGGGAGTCAGGTTTTGCTTTTTGTCTCTTTAGTACTTTACCATGCCATCAACTGCCCTCAATATCGCTTTAAATAATGCATTTGGCTCTACTTTAAGTTCACAAACTTAGTATTTTTTCGTTATCAGATGGTAACAATAAGTTACTGTTAAAATAGGAAATATATTATGAGCAATACGCTATGTGGCTGTGATACAGCAACTAATGAACAAGCAGTTTTTAACCCGAGTTTTCAACACTTAAAAGTTTTTATCAATGGCTACACCGTTGGTTCTGAAGATGAGTGCGGCGACGACACTTATGGTAAGTTAGAGCTGGCTATCAAAACGTGTGCAAGCGATGACCTTGTGAAAGTTGTCACGGTAAAACTGCAAGATGTGATTTGTACAGAAAACTTACCAACCATTCAGAGCTATCTTAAGCAAACTTTAGTCAATGACGCATTTGACCCAACTTATCAGTTGTCTACAGCTTTTGTAAATGGCGCTATGTATCAAACGGCCACCGACAAGCTAGCATTTAAAATTAGTGAACTTTATCAACTTGTACTCAAAAATTCTTAATTTTTAATGGAAACAAGGGAGCGCATAATGCTCCCTTATACACTTCACATAAACAGTCAATGCTGGAGCTTAATTCAGCGCCCCTACAGGTGTTAGCGCTGTTAACTTACTCGAAAATTTGTAGCCTTAGACTCCGCTCGTCATTTCATTAGACCTGACCCTTAAGAAGTAAGCTAAAATGATGTTTAAAATTAACGATAAGAAATATCAGAACCTCAGGGTTATGGCTAGTTTCTTGTCTTTTTAGTTCTTTTTCATCAAATCGGCCACTTGCACAAAGACGATTTGCTGAGTTTGTAGCAAATGGTAAAGGGGTAAATTTTTGGATAAATGTTACTAATCAAGTGTTTTTAGGCAGTGATGCACTTGTGCAGTTTTATTTATCTACAATGGATGATTTGAGTATGAGTTTGACTGAAATACCAAAAACGCCTACAAGCTTTGACTTTGCAGTAGTATGAGCAAAGCTGCAGAGACTGAAATAAAGTAATACAGTTGGTCTACGCATCTGGCTGATTCAGTCAAAAAGAGTTGAGGGAGTACTTTACCTGCATTATTCACGTATTCGCCGAATAATAGCAAAGAAAAGAACTGACCTGTTGACTGCGTTTAATTTAGCGCATGGTGGGCAAAACAAAACTGAAGAGAGCAAGTCCCTAAACCAGTCGCTATTTTTGATCCACGAATAAGTTTTTCGACTAAGTTCGTAACTATACTAAAAGTTGTTAAAGCTAAAAGCTTTTGAGATAGGCCAAGTAAACTATAAGCTTAGCTTGGCACTCGCTATTTTATGCTATTAGCATAAATACTTGCCACATCTGGCTGGTGGACGGAATATTAGTGTGACAGTTCTCGATGTTTCAGTAGTATAACCATCGTTATCTGTCACGCGACCTCTTACAGTAAAAGTATCACCCTGATTACCATATAAAGTTGCGGTATTACTGCTTTTTCGTACTCCATCTACCCAAAGTTCATATTTGGTGATGCTACCATCTTGATCGCTGCCCCTGAGTGTAACACTGGCTGAAGTGTCACCTTCAAAACGATAAAGAGACAAAGAAGCATTTGGAGTGTAATCACATACTTCAGATGTGACAGGTTCTTGCCTTTGTTGATTTAATGTTGCCGAACAACTGAGTCGTTTTCCATTTGAAATTTCGGAAAGGTGAACTTGACTAAATATCGAGCTGTGTATGTATTCTTGTAACCATGTACCTTGTGTATAGCAGCTTGCTGAACCAAAATATACAGTCTGATAAGTTGTTTGTGTTCTACAGTTAACGGGATCGCCACCTGCATTTGCATTGAATGCGGATATAGCTAACAGCGCTAATGATCCAAACCCTAGTAGTCTACTTTTCATAACGTTTCCTTGTGTAGAGTGAGATATTTATTTTTAAGTACTACATTACTAATAGTATGCCTTTTTAGGTACGTGTCAATGAGTGGTTAATTTTTTGCGTTAACTGTTATGAGATTAGGCTCCATGTTGTTGGGCCAGACCCTGTTTTGTCTGTTTAGTTCTTTTTCGTTGTATAAACTACATGTATTATCCAACCCATCAATATGTTTAGAGAACAATGACAAGACCAATAAGATCAGAGTTTGTGGGGGCTATAGTATGCTACGTCAAAAATTTAGACTTGAACCTAAAACTATAACCTTAAAACTCTAACCTTAAAACTACGAGTTGAACAAATATTAAACTTCTATAGAATGATCAAAAAGACATTTAAGGATGAATGATGAAGTTTATTTTGATTGTGCTAACTATTACGTTCACTTTTTCAACCCCATTTATAGTTAATGCCTCATCAGTAGAAAACAGGATTAAACAATTTGCTGCTTCTGAATATCCCAATGATCGTGAAATGCAAACTTATGTTTATAATGAGCAAGTAAGGGCCTATAACTATTTAATTAATGTAACTGATCAAGGTGTTAAGGCATTTTCTAGGCGTGAATACCCGAATGACTTTGCAATGCAAAAGCATATTTACGATGAGCAACTTGCCGCTAAGCACTACATGAAATCAGTAAGTGATTATGAAGTGAAGAGGCTCGCACAATCTGAGTATTTACATGATTTTTCAATGCAAAAATACTACTATGACGAACAACTTGCAGCCAAAAACTATATGTTAAATGTTACTAATAAAGTGATAAAGCGCAAGGCTATCAATGAGTATCCTAATGATTATGCGATGCAAAAGTACAGTTACGATAATGCTGTTTATTAAATATAGTTAAACTTCTTTTGTGTGGCAGATTCTCTTAGAGGGCACCTATAAGTTGAATGGATTGTTGTTTTTAAAATACTTTATTTGTCAATTTTATCTATACGCTCTTCAAAACTTGGGTGTGTACTTAACCAGCTGAACTCACTGTTATGCTCTTTTTCTAGTTTCGTTAAGACGGATTTAATTGCTTGGTCGCTGCCGTATAGCGCATTGAGTTTAGTTAAAGCATATTTATCTGCTTCAAGTTCTGCTTGTCTTGAATAGCTGTTGTGTATACCTACCACAGTGCCTTGTAGTGCGATATTTGAGACGGCAGAAATGTCTCCGAGCAAAAAAGATAAACTCACGTACACAATCGATGAACTCACAAGCGATTCCATCACATGGTTGTGTTCAACATGGCCAATTTCATGCAGCAACACGGCGCTTAGTTCTTGCTGATCAGTAGTGAGATTAACCATCGCGTCGGTTATCACAACGGTGCCATTGGCTAGTGCCATGGCATTTGCTTGGTCATTCCAATTGCGAAATTTTAACTTAAACTCACGTTCACTATCTGCTTTATCTTTGACTAACTTATCAAATAGTAGTTGGAGTTCTTGCTGTTTTGCCTCGCTTAGCTTGGTACTCTTAAGCTCTGAATCATCTAATGTGGTCAGGCTATTTTCATCTATTGCTTGATAAATCGATTTGGGAATGGCTGCGGCGATTTTCTCAGCCAGATAAGGAATTGATTGGGTGTAAAATTGGTAGCCTGCAAATACGACTACAATCAGCGCACTGACTATTATCCAAAGCCACTGTTTTTGCTGCTGTGCGTTAATTCTAGTCTCTAGGCTTGAGTTCATGAATAACGTCTTCCATTACTTTAATATTATGTTTCCTAACTATTTTCTGGCTTCTAAATAGCTGTGGTAGTTCAATTAAAAAAACCAATACTATGAGAACCCAGCCACCAATAGCAAAGGTCGCTAAGCCTATCAGCATGAGTATCAAATTTATAAAACCACGAAGCATTTTTCCGAGGTAGAAGTGGTGTAATCCTGCGGCAAAAAAGTAATTTAACACAGCATACGTATCTGGGTCTTTGACAAGCTTTTGTTCAAGCTGGTAATAGCGTTTGCGAGCGTCTTTTGATAATGACGAAACGTCGTCACGTAGCGCCTCTTCTCTGGCTCTTAAACTTGTATCATCCATTATTATTTGTCCTAAGGTAGAGGGTCAGACTTTACATCAATACAGTCAGGGTCATTGCAACGGCGAATGCGCTTAAACCCCCACCATAAGCCCTTACATAAGCCATATTTACTAATGGCTTGATGCGTATACTCCGAACATGACGGGGTAAAGTTACAAGATAAATTAAAATGTGCTTTTGCTCCGCCATTGGCTTGATATGTGCGAATGGCAGAGAGGGTAAAACGTTTAAGCACGTTTTCTACCGAGTGTTAATATAACGGCTTCGCGGCTCCAAAATAGCAAAAAGCGCTTATTTTCTATTACTTGGAATACAAGTTGCCAACCATCTTGGGCTTCATGGTTAAGGGTTGCTTCTAGCTTTTTGAGTGGCAGGCCGCTTGAACCCAGTAGTAACGTACCACATCCACCTTCAACTACATGAATTACTTTATATTCGTCGTACTGAGTCATAGAACTTCCTTGAATTACTTTATTATTAACGATTTAACTTACCATCCTATATTTACAATGAAAATAAAACAACGGTGAATAGCTAATTTAAATAAGGAAGTAAGTTGATCGAGATTACTTTAGCTTTTTTGCATAAAAACTGACAGGTTATGGGTAATATAGCGCTCGATGTGGTTTTGATAGCAGATGCTTAGAAGCTATCTATAACCAGCTTAAATCGAGTCTTAAAATCCTATTTATTCAAAATACTGGTATGCTGCTACTGACATTCAGAGTTTGTTAAAGGAATAGGCCATGAAATTACCACTAACGCGTGATGCACATTATTACTCACAATTTATGTCGCCATCGCAAAGTAAGGCTTTGTTTGAGTTTCTGATGGACAATTATGATCTATCAGAGCCTGAGGTGATAGACTTTCCCGATGGATCACAAAAGCAAATATTGCCATGGCGAATGATTTTTTTAGACACGCAATTGGCCGAATCTGGGGGCTTTGCATTGCATCATGGCAGACAAGCAACCAGTTTTGAATTGCTTGAGCAGTTGCGTCAGGAAATTGTTAAGCTCACGGGTTGCGAGTTAGCCGTGGCGGTGTGCCTGTACTACCCAGATGGGGAAGAAAGTTTAGGCTTTCACAGTGACTTACCCGCTTTTGGCTCCACTGATGTAATTGCTTCAATCAGTTTGGGGGCGCAGCGCGAGTTTTTAATTCGCTCGCAAACTAATCATGATGAACAGCATCACGTTACTTTAGAAAGTGGTTCTTTATTGGTTATGGGTAAAGGCTTTCAAGATATTTATGAGCATGCGCTTGCAAAAGGTGATAGCACGACAGGGCCTCGGTTTAATATCTCTTTTAGACGTTTTGGTAATAGCAAAATATAAGCGGCTTAATTCATCGTTATAGTAAGCCGCTTGATAAGGAATTGTTATAATTGAATAAAATTAGACCTTTGTGATGCGTGCTTAAAACACTTCAACTGTTACCTCACGGTTTTGTTGTTGTTCACTAACATTCCAAACTTCTACCAAACGCGTTGTGCCGCCAGTGCTTTTACATATTACTTCGTTGACTAAAACACCTGCGCGTGCATTGTATTTAGCATCACCGTTTACATTTATTACATCACTATAAAAGCCAAAACGATAGCGCTCATTAAGTAATGTAGGGGTTTGTCCCACGAGTGAGTTAGATACGCAATTACCGTCTTTTTCACCGTTATCAATGTTTATTAAAGCTTGATAGACAACGCTGTCAAAATGGCCCGGACTAAAACCATCTGATACTAACCAATTATCTACACTCAATTGACTGGTCAAAGTAACTTTAGGAGCAGGTGCAATGTTGTGTCTAAGAGTTTGGCTGTTGCCTTGCTCATCGGTACAGTTGGCTTGAACATATTTAGCTTTGTGTTCAAACCCTTCTGGAATTTGGCCTGATAATGTTTTGTAATTTGCAGACAGCACACTGATTAATGCATCTGTATTTTGATCGTAAACCGCGGCACTTTGACACGGCGTTGGGTTAGTGAAATGCGGTGTGTAAATGGTTAAGTCATAAGCTGAACTTGATTGCGTTACCATGGCATCAATTGGTGAGTTATTGTAGTAAGTAACACGGCTTGCGCTGCCATCTGTGTCATAAACTACGCTTGATGCCACTGAGTTGTAGCTTATAAACCCTAATGCGGTTATTAGTGCGAGTTGTTTCATTTCTTAATCCTTGTTTATTTTATGTAACTATATTGTGAACTTATACAATAGGCCTACATTTGTTCCTTTTAAAGTGAATTTTTTGATATTACCGTTTTGAATGAGTGGTTGTTTTTCACACATTTCATATTTAAACGTCTGTGAGTTACCAGCTCGCATTTTGTTATAAAGGATCAGTATGCCGCTTGTATGTGTCGACGGCGCCGCTATTAAAATTACAGTTAATGGCGCGCAGCAATTGGTTAAAACCAGCGATAAAATTCCCACCGCGACTAAGAATAAGTTGTCTCAAGGTAAAAAAGCCGTACTTACTGAAGATGATGTGACGCA
This sequence comes from Pseudoalteromonas holothuriae, assembly GCF_945859825.1. Lineage (GTDB taxonomy): Bacteria > Pseudomonadota > Gammaproteobacteria > Enterobacterales > Alteromonadaceae > Pseudoalteromonas > Pseudoalteromonas holothuriae. The sequence goes on along the minus strand of NZ_CAMAPC010000005.1, from coordinate 34,448 downwards.
GTGGTTGCAAAAATTTCAATCAAATTATGATAACGCAGCTTTTAAGGGCGGTATTGCCATGGGTAAAGCAATTTCAGGCAAGCCTAATTTAACGATTAAGGGAAAATCTAAAACCGCACTTGTTACAAAAGACACGCAAATAATGGCGCTGTTACAAGTGTCAAAGCCTGCACAAAACCCACAAGGCGTGCCTGACCCTGCACCGATGATTAATATCACGATCGAGTTTACCGATGCAGGGCAAACAAAGCTTACGGTTGCCTAAGGCGCGTTTTAACACTATGCCAACTTATTTAACTTCAACAGGAGGTCGTAATGGGGTTGTTATCGGTTTTATTTTCTTCCAAGGCACTAGAGCCTATCAATGCAATTGGTTCAATACTCGATGAGCTATTTACCAGCGACGAAGAGGCGCTAAATTTAGAAATCCTCAAACAACGCGTGGCGCAGCAACCCAACCTTGTGCAAAGCAAAATTAATCAAGTACAAGCATCGCACCGCAGTTTATGGGTGGCGGGTGCGCGGCCTTTTTTAATGTGGGTGTGTGGGTTGGGCTTTTTATTTGCTTTTGTGATTAACCCCATATTGCAATGGTTGTGGCCAGAGGTGGGCACGCCACAATTACCGCTTGATGCCATGATGGAGCTAACGTTAGCTATGCTGGGGTTAGCGGGTTTACGAACGGTTGAAAAACTACAAGGCGTTGCTCGATAGCACGGCTAAAAACTTTATTTATGTCTGTTTTACATTTTATTTTTCACATATCTCTTAGCGCTTCGTCTTCATTGCACAATTTGGAAAAAACTCACCATCAGTTGTGACTGATGAGGCGGAGCCGTGGGGCAACCCACACAGTCTTTTGAGTGCCATGCAAGGCCCGCCAACTGTTTATCCATTTTTTATTGGTGGGTAGGCCTTAACTAAAGACTTGCTTGGCACTCATCCCATTATTCTTGCCGACTTGGCATTTAAGCACGCGTTCTATTAACTAAAGGAAATACTATGTCTCAATATAAAACCCCTGACGTCTACGTTAGAGAAAAGTCAATTCTACCGCCGTCGGTTGCTGAAGTGGCTACGGCTATCCCAGCATTTATTGGTCACACTACTAAGCTAAATGAAGCCGGTGATGCGGCTAACTTCTTAAACATGCCGGTACGTATCACTAGCATGGTGCAATTTGAAGCAAACTTTGGCGGCCCACACAAAGAGAGTTTTACACTAACGCCAAGCTCTAAGGTGTTTGACATTATTAATGTAGAGGCTGTTAAGGCAGTAAAAGATGCCGATGGTAAAATCACACAAGAAGCTGAGCCTGCAAAATTAGAAGCGGCAAAGTTTTTCCTTCACCAAGCAGTAAGCCACTTTTTTGCAAATGGCGGCGGTGCATGTTACGTCGTATCAATTGGCGTAGCTGGCACCATGGCGTCAAAAGAGGATTATAGCGCTGGTATTGAGCTGTTAAACAAAGTCGATGAAGTTACTCTTATTTCATCGCCTGAAGCCATTGGTCTAGATGAGGTCGGCCATTATGAGGTACAAAATAAAGCATTAAAACATGCCGAAAAACGAATGGATCGCTTTGCATTGGTTGATATGCAAATGCAAGAAACACCTGATGGAAAAACAGCCATCGGCCATGACTCTGAGCGCTTGCGCGCTAAAGTCACGCAGGGCTTAAAATATGGTGCCTCTTATTATCCATACTTAACGACGACCATGGCTCGCAGCTACAACGAGGCGGCGGTGATGGTAATGGTTGAGCAAACCGTTAATGCCGTGGTAGAAAAGGAGAGTACTTATACATTACATTCACCGATAGCAGGTTTTGATCAAGCCGTAACTATAGCAGATCTTACTTGGCAAAAACTTGCAAATACATATACCTATGAAGATTCGGTACAAAAAACTCACCACGTAAGTATGTCTGATGTGTATATCAAAAATGCCGCCGATGACAAATATTATGAATTGCTAAGTTTGAAAGAGGTGTCGTTTAATGCAGAAACCAAAAAATTAGAACCCAATGAAAACCCTAAGTTTGCTGAGGCACTTGAGCATGCAGAAGTGACACTTGAAAGTTACCCACTTAATTTACTTGGCGATCCTAATTACCTTTTCTCATCTGCGAGCCTTTACAACCAAGCTAAAGCAGTACTTGCAAAAAATTACCTTGTGCTTCCTCCTTCACCTGCCATTGCAGGCGTGATTGCCAAAACCGACAAAGACCGTGGCGTATGGAAAGCGCCGGCTAACATAGCACTATCTCAGGTACTTGCGCCAACGCTTGCGATAGACAGCACAGAACAAGAAAACCTCAACGTAGATGCCACTTCGGGTAAATCAATCAATGCTATTCGTACCTTTGTAGGTAAAGGCACCTTAGTGTGGGGCGCACGTACACTTGCTGGTAACGACAACGAATGGCGTTATGTCTCCGTTCGTCGCCTATTCAATACGGTTGAAGAGTCGATTCAAAAAGCCACGCAATTTGCCGTATTTGAGCCAAACACGCCATTTACTTGGTTAAAGCTTAAAACCATGATTGAAAGTTACCTTGAAAACTTATGGCGTCAAGGTGCGTTCTTTGGTGAATCACCAGCTCAAGCGTTTTTCGTCAACGTGGGCCTTGGTCAAACCATGACAGAAGACGACATTAACAACGGCATCATGAACATTGAAATTGGCCTTGCGGCGGTACGCCCAGCTGAGTTTATTGTGCTGACGTTCTCGCATAAGAGCCTAGAAGGCTAATGAACCCAACCAAGATTGGTTGAGGTGCTTGTTTATACGTTTCTGAGGTTCTCTCAGTCAATCTTTTTTCTTTTATTTTACTAAGTTACCACGTGACTTAGGACACATAAATTATTATTTTTTGGAGTTTTTATGGCTACTACAGCAGCAGACATCGCAGCAGAATATCCGATCCCGGTCTATCGTTTTGTTGTGAGCTTTGGCGAAGAGAGCATTCCGTTCTCGGAAGTATCAGGTTTAGACATTGGCGTTGAAACCATCACTTATAAAGATGGCTACGGTAAAAAGCATATGCCTGGGCAATCAACCGATGTGAACATCACCCTTAAACGTGGTTTAGTGCGTCAAAAGAGCCAGTTCTACGATTGGATCTCTTCTATTAGCTTAAATTTGGTTGATAAAAAAGACATTACGATTTCTTTAACTAACGAAGACCGCTCGCAGCCATTAGTTACTTGGAAGGTGATCAATGCTTTCCCTAAAAAGCTTACTGCGCCAAGTATCAATGGTGGTTCAAACGAAGCCAGTGTTGAATCGTTAGAAATGATGGCAGACGACATTAAGATCGAATTCCACTAATTTTTATTCTCCTTGTCTTGGGCACATGTGTGCCCTTTTTGGACATTACTATGATTCAAGAACTTACAACACCTATGGTGGGGTATCGCTTTGCTGCTTTGATCACATCAGCAGCCATACCCAACCCTATCGATATTTTCTTTAAGGAGATCAGCGGCCTTAAAGTTAATCGCAGTATTGAGTATGACGGTAATCGGGCAACGGTGGGCAGTAATAAACAAACACGAACCTTAACCTTAAAACGTGGGGTGTTGCGCACCGGTAGTACTTTGGAGTTAACAAACTTTATTAGCTTGCCACAGTGGCATCAATTTGCGGTTCGTAATGACATTTTAATCACCTTACTGAATGACAATAACTTGCCAACAAAAGCATGGCTCGTTACTCGTGCATTTATGGAAAGTTGGGAGTGGGACAGTCTAGATGCGACGCGTAATGATGTGCTCATCGAGTCTATTTCTTTTAGTTATCAAAACTTGGTAACGGTGCCTATTCCTTTTACTTAACACATTAAAGACAAGGTGTACTGATGGAAATTCAATGTGACGCCATTCGGGTCAAAGCAAGTTTATCTGAGCAAAATGAATCGGATGTTGATGATACGCAGGCTCAAACCTCTAATTCAGCCACCAGTGCGGTGGCAAGTGATGGGCAAGTTGCGCAATTAGAAAAGTCTTTAAAACGCTACATCGATAAACAATTTCAGCAATTTACTAAACAAAAAAGGCCATAAAAATGATAGGTATTGGCGCAAATGCGGCAGGGTCTCCGCTATGTAAAGTGACCTTTTATAGCAAAGTAGAGCGAGGCTCTGGTAATCAATTGGCCGAGATGACGCTCGCATACGATGTAAAGTCGTTGCAAACCAGTTATGCCAACGACATTCAAAAGTCGCAAACCATAGGTGCTGAAAGCGGCGCAAGCCAATACCAAAAGTCTTCGCCTTCTAAATTGTCAGTGACCTTTTTACTTGACGACACCATTATTGATTTACCCACCGAATTGCTGGCAAAGCTGCAAGGTGATATAGAAACTGAAAAAAACATTCAAACTTTGCTCAAATATGGCACGGCGGTTCAAAGTGATACTCATGAGCCTACTTACGTCACTATTCAGCCATTAAACATGACGCTTAATCATGGGCCCAGTGGCACTTTTGATGGCATGTTATGCACCACCAAAGTAGAAACAGAATTGGTCGATAATAAAGGGCGTCGTTTAAAAGCCAAGGTGCATTGTTGTGTGGTGGAGTGTTTATCTGAAAAAGAAATTAAACTTAAATCAGGTAAAAGCTCACCCGATTTAACCCATGTTATCCAACATCAAGCGAGTAGTTCGGTGCTACTGCAAAGCGCGCAAATCTACGGCAATTCGCAATTTGTACATCAGGTAGCTATGGTCAATCGCTTGCCATCTATTCGCAGTGCAGAGGTAGGCGCGCAAATCATTTACCCGCCTTTGGAGCGCTAACATGGACTTGCGATATACCATTACTGTTGAGGGTAACAAAGTCAGCGATAAGGTTGCTGTGCGAGAGACGACTGTAAAAAATGGCGTGAATCAAATTGCCCAGCTTTGTTTAGTCATAGAAGACGGTGATATGGCTAAAGAAACCTTTGTTAAAACAGACGAAGAGTTATTTACGATGGGTAAAACCATTGAGTTAAAAGCGGGTTTTGGTGATGGTGAACAAAGTGTGCTATTTAGCGGCATTATTACCGCGCAAGGTATCGGGTTTGAAAGGCAGCCTTATATGCGCATTGAGGCACGAGCCGATGCGATAAAGCTGTGCCAAAATGCCATGAGCAAACTCTATGATGAAAAAACCAAAGACAGCGATATTCTCAGTGACTTGCTGAGTACCTACGGTGCCGGTGCAGGGACCATTGCAGCGAGCAAAATAGAGCATCAACAGTTTTTAGTGGTTGATGAAAAGCCATGGTCGGTGTTTATGCGCCGAGTGTTATGCAACGGCTTTGCATTTTTTAATGATGGTAAAAATCAAGTAATAGATTTAGCAAAACATACCCCCACGGCCCATGAGTTTAATATTGCCATGGATGGCTGTGTTGATTTTTCTTTAAACTGTGATGTGAGTTCATACCTTAAAAAACACCAATTCAGTAGTTGGGATATTAAAGAGCAAAAGCTCAACGACAACGCCGACCCTGCTGCGCCTACGGCTAAATTTAAAACTCACAGCGATGCGGATACTGCACTTGGTTTACCCGATACTTTACGGTTAGCGCAAGCGCCCATTGATAAATTAGAGCTAGCAGCCAAGGCCAGTGCTGAGCAATATTATCGACTACTCGATATGTATCAAGGGCATATTCGTGTTGATATGTCGGCGCAAAAAGCCCCAACCAAAGTTAAATTACTAGATGCTTTAACGCTCTCAGGTATTGGTAAACAATATGGTGGGGATTATGTTGTGAGCGAAATACATCATCACCTATCAAGTGATGGCTGGTTTAGTGAATTTATCCTTGGTCTTCCTTTAACTTTAAGTGTTTGGTCAGACTATGCACAACCCAGTTATACCCCTATGTTGGTGGGTAAAGTGGCGGCATTTAAAGCCGATGCACAAGCGTTGCTACGTATTCCTGTTTTACTACCCAGTGCCAGTGGCGATAAACCAATTTGGGCTCGTTTAAGCAGCCCTTTTGCTGGTATAGAAGAGGGGTTGTTTTTACCCCCTGATGTAGATACCGAAGTCATGGTGGGATTTATCGGGGGCGATAGTCGACACCCTGTTATTTTAGGCGCATGCCATAACCCCAAAGCCAAACCACCATTTGAATATGACGATAAAAACGAGCAACGTGGATTGTTTTTTAAAGAGCAAGCCTTAGCACTGCAATTTACCCTAAAAGAACCGCTACTTACGTTACAAGGTAGCGCCGACCATACGATTACTTTTGATGCTAAAGAGGGCTTTAAATTAACCCAAAAAGATATGACCTCCCTAGTTGCTGGGGAATCATTGATGATTGAAAGTAAAGATAAATCCACTTTGGAAGTGGCAAAAGCCATTAATGTAAAAACCTCAGATAGCATTACCTTAGAGGGCAAAGGCGTCGATGTGAAATAGCCTCAAATTAAGATCAACAAAACAAGGAGCAGCAATGTTAAATCAAGCTTTTCTAGGCACTGGCTGGGGTTTTCCCGTGCAGTTTAGAAACCCAGCCTCAGGGCCCGTTATGGACAGTGGTGAAACCTTACTCAAGCAAGCGATTCATCTAACTTTAAACACTTTGGTGGGAGAGCGACCTTTGTGGCCAGATGTGGGTTCTGGTCTTGCCAGCTACTCATTTGCAGATGCAAATGAACAAAGTTTAGCGCAACTAAGGCAGGAGATTGCTACCGTATTGCTCAATTATGAGCCGCGTATCACCCTAGAAAGCATCGAATTTGATAGCGGTGAATTGTACGACGGGGTGTTGCTAGTTCAGCTGAACTACGTCGTGCGGCAAACCAATAGCCGCAGCAATATGGTGTTTCCATTCTACTTAACTGAGCAGTCAGTTTAGTTGCTCACTTAAGCCATCTTTTGTGAGTAGTCAGTCTAGTTACTCATTTAAGTCACCTTTTTGTGAGCAAGCTGATTCTTTGTTTTGCTCTTATTAAACCTTTTATCTATCAAGGCACTATCATGGCTGTGAAGTCTAATAACAACACCTTCGTTGCAACGCTCAATACGGTTAACCCAAGTGAAATGGGGCGTAGTCAACTTGGGCGACATATCAAAGCGTTATCTCGCACTTTTTTTAACATCGAACCACGTACGGTTGAAGCTTGGTTAAAGTACTTATCGGTGCTGGCCAAACAAGTAAACTACATTGATGAGCGTACGTTATCCGCCAGTGGTACGTGGGAAAATTTACTGCCTGAACCGCAAAAGCTAGCAGGTCTTGCTCAGCTTGTTCAACAAGGTAGTGCCGATGAGCAGATTAAACAGTTAGCGAGCCGTCCAGACATGGCGCTGTTACTCACTTTTATTGATTTATTGCAACACAGTAATGCACAGTTTAATCAGTTTGTTGCACGGCATTTAGAACATTTTTATCATGAGATACTGCGTTTTAAACCATTACCCGCGAGTGCGGATAGTGCGCATGTGGTGGTGTCACTGAATAATGTTGATGCATTAACTTTACCCGCAGGCACACAATTTGATGGTGGTAAAGATACTCAAGGCTCCCCCCTTGTTTACAGCACGGATGAAGTAGTGACGATTAACAAGGCTGCGGTGGATTATGTTGCCAGCGTGAATAAAATTAAGTCCTCTGAGCAACTTAGTTTAAATCATCAGATATTACTTGATAGTGAGCAAGATATTTTACTTGAGCAAAGCGAAGCTACTTTTGGACAAGGACTTGATGAGCTGACCTCATCAACGGTTGAAGTCGGGTTTAAAATTGCCTCCCAAGATTTATTCTTAAGTGGTGGTACACGTATCGTCAGCTTAGATTTTGGTGAGCAAGCACAGTTGCTAAACTGGTTAACTTGGTTTGATTTTTACATCTCGACCAGTGACGGGTTATTGGCTGTTGACGTGACTCAGTTAAATGTTGTTGAGCAACAACTGCAGCTCACTTTCGATAATTTATTCCCTGCCATAACGGCGTTGGAGGGTATGCCAATTGGTGCAGATAACGCCTTGCCGTTTATTGCCTTGGTGCTTAAAAGTGAGCATTATCAACAGCTATATAGCGATGAGTCCAGTGTATTTGCACGCTTTAATAGCTTTACTATCACGCAAATGAGTTTAACGACGCAAGTGAGTGGTTTAGCTGGCGTGATTGCGAATAATGCAGAGGTAGATTTAGATACTTCAAAACCATTTGAGCCGTTTGGTATTGCGCCAAGATTAGCCTCCAAAGTGCACTTTACTCACCCCGAACTAGTGACTAAAAATATTACTCATGCCAGTGTAGAGTTCGCTTGGTTAGATAGACCAAATAGTTTTAATGACTATTATCGTGCATACAGTTATTACTACAGTGAACAGTATAATTTGGATGAACGCTATTTCGATAGCAGCGCCTTGTGTGGGGCTGAGCAACCTTGCGAAGGCATTGCCTTATCGGTGGATACATTATTTTCAACTGATTGTAATTGCTTAACTTGGCCAGATACGGTGGTAAATATCACTCGCTCAGATGCAGGCAGTGATGCGCAAATTAGTCTTGAGCTATTTTATAATGAAGGCGACGATAACCTACCTGATGTACATAATAACATCGCGATTAACACACTCACTTTTACGCACAATGATAATAATTCAATGCGTGATTTTCAGTTATTACCCCTTGATGAACCGACTGCCAGTAAATGGCCTAAGTACTATACTCTAGCTTTATCAGAACAAGATTTTGCTCATAAAGACTACACCAAAGTCATTGAGTTGTTTGCCTATAAAAATGCTGGCTCAGATAATCCTGTGCTGGTAAATGCCCCCTATACGCCTGTACTTGATAGTTTAACTTTGCGTTATCACAGTGAAAGTATTACTTCACCCGCACAAAGGGTGGGCAATGCTATTTATGTTGAGCATATTGCGCCTGTCGGGCGGCCAACAGAGCAATTAACCCAGCAAAGTTTGTTGTCTTTATTACCTAAAATAGAAGAGTTTGGTTATTTATATATGGCACTTAGCCAAGTGAGTACGCCGGGACAGGTTCGCATGTACTATCAGGTTGACCCCGTTGATGGTTACAACATGGGTGATAACCCCGCTTTTGTTTGGGAGTATTTTAATGCGGGTTCATGGCACCGCTTTAAGCGTGAAGATTCCCAAGGTGGATCCGAGGAGGGGCGAGTACTCAGAGATAGCACTTATGATTTGCTTGACTCTGGCCTGGTGGTGTTTTATTTACCTAAGTTGAGCCAAAGTAGCTCATTTAACCATGATGGCAAATTGTGGATACGCGCAAAATTAAGTCATAACCGTGCAGAAGTACCAAGTAGCTTTGATAATCAGACTTTCCCGATTTATTCCAAGCTTAAAGGTGTATTCACACAAGGGATAAGGGTTAGCCTAACCAGTCAAGGTAATGATGCGTCTCATTTTGAACAGCCACTAGTCAGTGAATCAATCAGCAAATTAGTACTGCCTAATCCAAGTGTTGACACAATAATGCAGCCGTTTGCTTCCTTTGGTGCCAAAGTTGCAGAAACGACAGAGCAATTTGACCGGCGTATCAGTGAGCGTTTGCATCATCGTCAGCGATTAATTAGCGGCTGGGATTATGAACATTTTGTGTTACAGGCCTTCTCGCAGTTGCACTCAGTGCGACCTGTGGTTAATTCGTCTGGTTTATCATTGGTAGTTGTACCGCTTAATCATGATGTGTCGGTGCTACAACCTAAAGTACCACGTTATTTAAAACGACAAATTCGGGAGCAAGTAAATGCGTTGTCTGTGCCTAATTTAACGGTTGAAATTGATGACCCCAACTATGTTGAAGTGCAGCTCGAATTAATCGTAAAAATTGACCCGTTATACGACATTCAAAGTACCGTTATTGAACTCAATGATATGGTTGTGGATGCACTGACACCATGGAATAAGTTAGATAAGCCACTAGAGCGTACTATTTACTTAGCACCCATTGCGCAAGTATTAGAAACCCACCCTGCGGTGGATATGATCCAAGTCATTCGCGCCACTAAAAAAGGTCAAACAGCAAAACAATACAGCGTGATTAGCGCTGATAACCCGCACGATATTTTAGTGCCAGCACGCAATCATAAAATATCCCTTGCTAATACTTTAGGTGATGTATTTGAAGGCATTGGCAAGTGGGAGATTGAACTGGATTTTGTTGTTCAGTAAGCCCGTACACCTCACTTAGTTAATTATCAAAAGAGCAAGCTCAAAAATAACTGAAAATACTTTTCACAGTTGTTGGTGGCGTGCGTCTTGTAATTATTCATACCACAAATTCAGGAATGTTATGGACAATCAAGCTTTGCAGATCTCAAATGCTGCGCCTAGTAATACGGGGCAAAATTTAGAGAAGCTGCGTCAGCAAGGCATGACCAAAATACAACAATTTGCCCCCTTAACTTGGACCGATCACAACCGTTTTGACCCAGGTGTAACGGTATTAGAAGTGTTAGTGTATGTGTTGTCTGATCTCAGTTATAAACTGGACTATCCAGTCCCTGAACTATTAGCACAGCCGCACAGCGAGGGCAGTGTTAAATTTTACGAACCCGAGCAAGTGCTGTTTAGTCACTGTGTGACAGAGGATGACTATCGGCGTCTTATTTTAGACTTACTCGATGTTAAAAATGTGCATGTGATGTCGCATCAAGTTGCAGGCTCAAGCACCACCATTTTAGATTTTCAGGTGTTGCTATATGCGCCTGATGATGACAAAAAAACAAACGTAACGGCGTTAGTTAATCAAGCATTTAGCTTAGCGCGATGTGTTAACCACAGGCTTGGTGATATTACATTTTATGATATCAGTAAAGTGACTGTTGGCATGACCTTATCATTGCAGCATGTTGACAATTTAGTCGCCTTATTAACAGAGCTATACATACTAATTGGCCGCGAGATTTCACCTGACATACCTAAGTATTCAGCGCAGCAACTGTTACGCCAAGGTATGAGTATTGGGCAAATTTATCAAGGGCCCAAATTACAACATGGGTTTGTGTTGGATGAAGACTTGCACAAGTCAGCCTATAGCGTCAGTTTGTTTAGCTCAAACATTTTAAGTGTATTACACGGCCATGAAAGCATTGAGCGAGTAAATGCGTTTCGATTTTCAAGCCAGCAAGATAGTGCCGATGGTAATTACAATGCGCAAGACGGCTACGAGTTTTGGCAAATTCAATTTGGTAGCGATGACAGCGCGCAGAGAGTAAATATTGCGCAATTAGGCTTTGATGAAGAACACTTCTTTGATGATTTAAGCTTGCTGATTGATGGGCAGTCTTATCAACTGACAGAGCAAGATAAAGCCGCCATACGTCAAGGATTGCAGGTACTAAACCACCCGCCAGAGCTGACTAGTTCAGTGATGTTACCCAAGTTTGAGTCAGCACAATATTTGGCTCTGAGTGACTATCGTTCATTACAACATGAACTGCCACAAGTATTTGCGGTTGGCGAGCAAACATTAGATGCAGATATAGACAGTGCGCAAAAAGCACAATTAATGCAATTTAAGGGGTATTTACAGTTATTTGATCAAATACTGGCGGATCAACACAAGCAGTTGGATGTTTTACCAGATATTTTATCGCTCCCACCTACCTCATTATTTGAAGGATTAGGAAAGCTACTAGATAGCATGTTAGCCAGTGAATCGCTCAATTCTCAGCAGGTTGACTTGTTTTGGCAACAGGCATGCGCCTTGCCACACTCGCAATTGAGTCAGGCATTGACGAATATCAGTGGTATTGAGCATCTGCTCAATACCGATGCATTATCGTATTGGCAAAGAGGAATGCAGCGAAGCCTTGAAAATGACTTTTCTATTGCGCAGTTAACTCGGTTAAATCACAGTGTTGATCATTTACTAGCACGTTTTGCCGAGCGCTCGGTCGATAGCAATTTATTAAAATACCAAGCGGTATTTTCGTTTTACGCGCCAAGCTTAAGTAATGAGGCCGATCCAAGCCCAGCCGAGCCACTGCTTGAACGTTTGGTATTGCTGCGTCAATACATAGATAAATGTCGTTTACTCAGTGAGATTAGCCACCTAGGACAAAACCGGTGCCGTGGTTATGATTATTTATCAGCCGATGTGCAGCTAAGTCAATGTAGTGCAATGGCTAAAGGAATTATGCGCCGCCTTGGCTTATCTCATCCTGCCCATATGCCGCTGGCAACACATAACCGCGAAAGCTTTTATCTGGTGGAAGGCAGTTTGCTGCAAAGTGAGTATTTTAGTGCTTTGGAGCGCGCACAATTGAGTAATAGTCTGTATTTTGTGCTGCCAGATTGGACAACTCGGTTTGCCTGCGTTGAGTTTCGACAATTTGCCGAGCGTAAAATTCGTGAGTTGACTCCTTTGCATATGCCTGTTCACTGCCTATGGCTAGATAGAGAAACCATGAGCTTATTTGAGCGCCTTTACTATGGTTGGCTTAACTACTTTTCGCAAACCCAACGCGAGCGTTTTGAACTTTCAAATGCATCCGTAACTGCAATTGAACAGCAGCTAAGTAAATTGTTAGGTCAGTTTTTTACATCGCATATACCGTTAGAGCCTAACTCCGGACCGATATGGCCTCTGTCAACGGTTATTCTTACCCACCAAGCAGACAAACTGGGCCTGTGGGATGAAGTAAAAGAGACCATGGTCGAGATTTTATTGGTGTATTGCGATGATGACTCTGTGGATGAGTTTGTTATTGATGGTCAAACCAGTAGTGATATTTATCGTAGTGTTAACACCAATATTGATGCGTATGTTACGTATTTTCCCACTGACTTTAGCGCAGACGATATTTTTTACCTCAGTGCTCAACATTATATTGATGAAATTTGTCGCCCCAGTATTTCTGACCATGTCCAACAAGATAAAAGGCTGACAATTGGGTACTCGCCACTGGCCTATCTAAAGCCTTTGTATCCGGTGTCTATTTCAACCATTAATTCCCGCTCAACTGAGCAGTCTAAGTTTATCGTTGCCCACAGCAAGCCAAATCGTATTTAATCAAGGAATAACTAATGAACACATTTAACGAGCAAGAAGCTGCGCATTCTGCACAATCAACCACCGTGGTCGAAAAAGAAAGTCGACAATCGTTAATAGATAAATTTGATGATTTAAAAACCCCGACGGGGGATGATTTTGAAGCCATGATCCGCTCAGGCTTTAATCAGGTCGATGACCCTATTCAAGTTGTTGAAGTTGATGGTCAAAGCGAGTTAGACATATCGGCACCTGTTACTGTGCGCTCAGACATACACACGGATGAGCAACTTAATTTATCTGCTGATGAATTAAGTATGACAAATGGCCAAGCGCAAACGTTGAATTTAAATAGCGACAGCATGCAAGTATTTGATGGCGTGTTTTTGCTTTCTAAAACGGATGAGAAATTACAAATTGCGGGCACGGTACAAGCAAATACGCTCAATGCGACCGAGCAAGTAGATACCGCACAACTCAATGCGGATGCATTGCTGGTTAAAAATAGCGATGCAGAAATTTTGCGCGCTGAGCTTGATGAAAATAATAATCCTAAAGTGACGGTATCGGGTGAGGCGCACCTTGCGCAATCACTTTATGTGACAGACACAACTAATACTGCACATTTAGCAGCATCAGCATCATCAACACTTGCCAATGCCAGTGCAAATACCTTGGTGGTTGCAGGTACAGCGACGCTTAACGGTATGCTTGCAGGCCAAAATGCGGTATTTACCGAGCATGTTGAAGCGCGTGACACATTAGGTGTTGGCATAGATGCGCAAAGTACACAGGCTAAACTACATATATCTAAAAGCAGTAGCGATATGGATGCATTACTGCGAGTTGATGATTATAACAACGATACAACGCCATTTTTTATTAACTCCGAAGGTAAGGTCGGCGTGGGCACAACGGAGGTTGCTGCCAGCTTTCATGTCGCTGATGATGCCCTTTTTGGTGATATTCAAGACGCACATTACGTTAAGCTCAATGGTCAAGATAAAAGTCACTTTGCAGGGAATGTGAGTGTTTCTGAGTCGATGGCTATTGGCGGCGAAACGCTGCCTAGTGTGGATAAAAGTTTAGCGGTTGAAGGTAACTTAGCGATTGGCAAAACCAACGCCTCGGCTAAGCTAGATGTGCAAGGTAGCGTTAACACTTCATTACTGAATGTAGGAACCAGTGCAGCACAGTTTATTAAGATAAGTGATGCGCCATTGCAAAACGAGTCAAAAGTGACCGTCTATCAAAAGACTAGCATTAAAGATGACTTGCACGTGGAAAGTGATATAACGGCAACGAATGTCACTACGAGCAATCACGTTAGCGCAAACTCGGCAACCATAACGCAAGATTTAGTGGCAGGTGCAACGACTGTTAGTGACTTAACGGTGAATACGCACGCCACCATTGCGCAAAAAACCACCACCAATAAACTTTGGGTAGGTGACACTCAAACTGGAATAACAGAGCAAGATACGGCCGCAGGCGCATTGCTCAATACAACGCTAACGGTTAAAGGCTCAGCACAATTTACAGATATTACGGCAAGCGCTGATATTAGCACAGACACTGCCTTACATGGCCAAAGTGCGCATATCTCACAAGGTGTGAACATTGGTGAGCAAAGTACTATACCAAGTGGTAAGTTAGTAATTAAAACAGCAACAGAAGAAGAATCTGCGCTGTTGATAAAAGATTACGAAGAAAATCCATTACTGCGCGTGAAAAAACAAAGTGTTCAGGTGGGGAGTGAGATGGCTCCAGTGCCTGTCAATGTTAAAGGCACTGTAACGGCGCCAAATGTTGAGATCACGCAACAAGCGAATATCGGATCAGCGCAGGTTTATAGCCAACTTAATATTGCCTCAAATAATGAGCAACCGAACTGGGAAAGCAACGCTAAGCTTGCTGTATTAAGTAATCCAAGCAACGCCTCAGGTGTAGAGATAAGTCACTTTAATGGTCAAGCGGTTACACCTATTATCACCAGCAAAATGGATAAATTAGGCCTGTTTGAGGCTAACCCCATAAAGCCTTTGCATGTAGGAGCTGACACGTTGTTTGCAAGCTCTGTAGATTTTGCTAGTGACATGAATGTGCTAAACAATAATGGCGAAGCTATTTTCAGCGTCAATGATATGAATGTGACTGTGGGCAGCAGTAATTTTGCCACACCATTTAATGTGCATGGCGATGCTGATATTTTTGGCAATACGGATGTTCATGGTCAATTAACTGTGAGCATTGATGGTAATCCATTATTAAGCACGACCAACTCGCAAGTAAATATTACCCAATTGGGCGAACAGGCGGCAGTCAAAGTGCAGCGTGGTACAACAAACTCAGCCACTTATATTGCAGCTGGTCAACTTGCTATCAATCAGCCACTACCAGAGTCTGATGTGAACTTTGCGCTAACAGGTCAAGCTTGTGTTGCTGGGCAAGTGCAGATCATGGGGGAGGAGTTTGTAGGTGAAGAGTTTGCGCTTGAGGTGCAAGGCGACACTAAACTAAGCAAAAAACTAACCGTTGCTGGTGCGGGCCAAATTGATGATGGTTTGTCGATTAGCGTAACCAATAACAGCGCGCAACTACCAAAAGACGCCTTATTTGTGCAAGGTTCTAGCAATCTGAGTGGCACTTTATCTGTAACAGATACCGTTGATTTTTATAATAACTTAACAGTAACAGATGGCATTGCGACCTTTACTGGCCCTTTAAATGCCAATGGTTCAACAACGGTTGATAATACACTTACTGTGAATGGCCGTGCGAGTGCGATGGGTGGCTTAATAGTTGCGCAAACCGAAACTGATAATGCGCTATTAGTTGAAGGATTAGCACAATTTGATACTCATGTAGAGATAGATGGCGACTTAAATCTATCTGATAAACCTGCCCAGGCACGAGTGCATATTCAAGAGCAAGGAAAACGAGGACTGTATATTGAAAGGCAGGGAGGCCAAACGGGGTTAGTGTTTAATGACGGTCGATTAGGAGTAGGCGTCGAGCGGCCAGATTATGCACTCGATGTGGCAGAAGACAGTCAATTTAGAAAAGATGTAGAGATAAAAGGCCGATTAGAAATTGATGAAAGCTTGCATGTAGATGAGTATGCCAGCTTTAGAAGCAACATTAATGTACATGGCAACTCAGAGCTGGCAGGTGAGGCGCGCTTTGGTTTACCTTTTAGCAGCGTGAGCGATGAAGCACCAATAGGCATGCCTGCGGGTATCGCGCAAGTGGCCATTGATCAAAATCATTTTGCAAAGGCTTTTGCAGTGTACCACCAAGGTGAAAAGCCGGTGGTGATTGAAGACGGTAAGTTGGGTGTGCAAACCGATAGCCCGAGAGAGGCACTGGATGTTGCAGGCAATGCTTTGATCCAAGGGGATATCATTCTCAATGGTAAACTTCGGGGGTCAGGTCGAGTTGAGTGTTTTGATGGCGCAAAAATATTTGGTGATGTGGAACTTCGCTCCGATTTAACCGTTAATGACGATGTGCATTTAAAAGACACTTTATTGGTTGAAGGTCAAGCTACTTTTAATCGTCATGTTGAAGTAAAAAGCGACAGCACCTTTCAAGATTCGGTTAGGTTAAACGATGAGCTGTCGGTACATAAGCACACGTCACTGCGTGATACGTTAACTGTTGCTAAGCAAACAACGCTGCAAGGCGGGCTTAATATTGAAGGCTTAGAAGTTGGATCTCAGGTTACTATTACGCCTGCGTCTACGTTCAATAATGCCGTCACAGTACATGGCCAAGTTAATTTACATAGCCCGTTGCACACAGAGAGTAACATAGCGGCACCTTCTCTATCAGTCTCTGGTGAACATGTTATTCATGTTGAGTCGAATACAGCTTCTGCCCCATTGAGTATTCAAGCAAATAGCACTGATGCGTTGCATATAACCCCTGAGGGTCATGTCGGGGTTGGTACGCAAACTCCAGAGTGCAAACTTGATATAGAGGGAGATGTACGGGTTCGCAATACACTGACCATTGATAGCGGGCTAACTTTTGCCGAAGACGCCAGTATACAAAGCGATTGTAAGGTGAGTGGCGCATTTAGCGCGACAACGATGCAACTGGGTGACACTCAACTCGTTGGTAGTATTTCAACTGATGTTGAGCTTGGCGGCGAGATGTCATCCAACGAGGTGTTGGCAACACAGGCCGCGATAAAAGCTTATGTAGATGCACACTGCTGGTCATGGACTGAAAGTAATAAAGTATTGTTGATACAAAACCAGCAAGAGTTTGATGATGTTATGAGTCGAGAAATACTCTGCAATGTGACTATTTTACTCTTACCGCATACCAGTCACCCACAAATGAACCGTGCCTACAAATTGAAGCAGCAAGTGCGTATTGGCTCAAACGTGAGCATTATTGGCTTTAATGAACGAGAAACACGCATTGTGAAAGAGCATGCAGGGTGTCGCTTTTTAATTCATGGGCAAAGTGATGCGATGGTTAAAAGCGTTGAAATGCGAGGCTTTACCTTTGATGGTTCACTCCTTAATGGCGGTTTGTTTGAAGGAAATGGAGGTGCGTTCCACTTGCGTTATGTACAAAGTGCCAAGCTCAACTGTGTGATTGAAAACCACCACGTAAGTGGTGATGGTGGGGCAATTTACGGTGAGTCTGAAGTCAGCGCAGTAGAAGCGGGCAATATTAAACATTGCTCAGCCACACGCCAAGGTGGAGGGGTGTTTGGTGTTAAAGAGTCAACGCTCAATGTGTCGTTATGCCGCGCTGAATCTGGCGCAGGAGTTGCGTATTGTGATGACAGCCAAGTGGTAGCGCGTACCAATACAGCAGTGCTTTATGGAGGTGGTGCTTATAAGTGTCAAAACTTAATGGCGCAGGGGTACTGGCGAGGTAACCGTGCTGAATCAGAGGTAGGACACCATATTTATAGTGCTGGATGTGATACAAGTCATGATGAGCATACTCACCAAGATTACTGGTGGCATGGCTTGTATATTGATGGCCCAGTGATGTGCGGTGCCCAACCTTGGCGCAATGATCACATTTAATTATGAAACTAACCATTAAACAGCTAGGGGCCGATATACAGGCCTCTCCATCTGCTTTGCGTGCTTCAGGCAGTAGTTTGGAAGATGTGCAAAATCAATTTTCAGATTGGTTGATACTGGGGCTAACACAAATGGATTGGCCTGAGTTAGATGAGCCTAATTTACCCTTAGATGCAATTAAGTTACCTGACATAGATCTTGATTTAGCCGAAATTGACTGGCAGTTTGTGATGCTTGACCCATTTGCTGCGTTTAAACAGTATGTTTATCCTCAGCTGAGCGACAGTATTACCAAGCAGCTAAAAAACGCGGTGCAGCAATACGGCAAAGAGAACTCCCTTCAGCAAGCTGCAATACATCGCCAAGGGGTAACTCGCTATAATAGCATTTTACTGAACTTGCTCACCATATTGAGCAAACAAAAGCCACAGAGCGGGGTGACCAAAGCAACACTTGGGCTTGAGCTAAAGCGGCAGTTAAAAGAAGCGCTTGAAACATCGTTCAACCCACTAGAGAAGCTACAATTACAGCCTAACGGGGTGCAGCTTAGGCATAGGTTGGTACAGTTATGTTACCAAGATAAAACGCTATTACCGTTGCTGGTGGCACCGCTTTATGAGGTGCATGAGCAACAAAGAGTCACTCAACTGTTAACTTGCTTAAGTGCTGCGCAATATGAGCGATTTATTAGCTTGTTAGAGTTTACCACCCTAACCACTGGGCATGCTGAATTACAGCAACACCGCACGTTGCTACTCACTTTACATGAGTTATTTATTGCGCATAATGGGTTTAGTGAGCGGTTATTAGAGCAAACCACGACCGTTTTAAAAACGTCTAAACACGCACAAATGCTCAGTATGTGGTGTGCGCTAAACAAAAATCAATGTAATCAAAAAGCATTGAGCGATTTACATCGAATTGTAAGCACAGTGGCACAAAAGGCAGATTTAGCAATTGATTTGGTAGGCCATACTGAGTTTGCTCAAAGTACAGATATGCAGCTAAAGCCAGCGACCAAAATAACCGTGATAGGAGCACAACAGCAACAAATTTTAAAACAGGTATTGTTGTTATTACAGATACTTGCCAATTCTCATATGTTACCCAAGCAGCAGCTAAAAGCGTGGTTGGCGCTGCAAACAATCCGCGTAAATCAAACCCAGTTGAGCGTCAACTTAGCCTCTAAATTGGATCAGGTAACACAAGCGTTTGGCGATGCTTTACGCCATAAGCAAGCGCCACACAGTACCCTTGAAAAAATAGTAAAATTAGCAGCAAAATTACGCACTCAAAGTCACATTGTTAGTAGCGTTAATGGCAACAAAAGAAGCTTATTAAAACTTTATAGTTTATTAAGTAGATTGCCCGATGTACCCGTTTTGTTACTAGAGCTACCGCTTAAATGGCAAGCAGCGCAAGCAGTATCAGAGCGAACATTGCAAAGTTGGCTTGATGATGCAAGCCAATGGAGCCTGCAATATCAGCGCGTGGTAACCAATAAACAATCAAGTGAGTTTGCTGTAAAGGTTAACAACAGTGAGCTTGTAGCTGCTTTAAAGCGGACAAAGTCTTGGCTCGCGCAGCCTCAACAAACTCAGGTTTTAGCTGCGGATGAGCAGAGGATACTGGTGAGCGTAATTGAGCAGTTAAAAAGCTTACCGATTCAAACGGGGTCAAGTTTATGGTTGCAATTGCAAAGTGGTATTGTGAGTAGACCCGTACTGAATAGGGTGATCGATACATTGCTCAAACAATGTGAATATGCTTGCTTAGATAAATCATTCGCACCCACTATCGCACTGACTATCGATGAAGCGCAGTTTGAAAAAGCGGTGAGTGAGCGTTTAGATAAGTTTTATGAGCAATTTACGCGTGATTTGGACGATATGATGCAATGCTTTGAGCAAGAGCAAGCATTGTCACCAAAGCAAATCACTGCGAGCAACTGCAGCTCATTAATTTGGCAATGCTGTAATCGAGTTGCTCATATGGCCGCGTTTGGGCGTGAATTGCAACTTTGTTATCTGCCATCAGTACAGCGTATTTATGGGTTTGTTTTAAAGCAGCAAGTGTGGCTTGTTAATGAGCTAAATAGTTTACTTGGAGCAGCAGAGCAAGGGGCGCAAGGTAGGCAACTGCAACAGTTAATTACCCAGCATGTGCAATCACTCGATTTGATTAAAAAAGAGCTGGTTCAAAAGCTACCACTTATAGAGCGTATTGACACAGGCTTGGACGCTTGGCTTATGCCTTTGGTTAACCATGCAACCAAGCAAATTTTAGAGGTGGACAGCATTTGGCTAAAACCTGTTAAGGCGGCCAAGGTTGCTTCCTTAAACATGACAAATCAAGGTTATAAGCACACAACTGTTGCGCAGCCACTAAACCAGTTACAGCCAATGGCAGATGAAATTCATAATGTAACTCAAACCCCAGAAGTGGGTGAAGCAAGCTTATCAAATAGGAATAATCGCGCAGATACGCAAGCTGTTAGCAGACATGCAGAGCAAGATTTGACTGTAATAAGGCATGATTATGGCGTGTCAGTTCCCCGCAGTGTGAGTAAAACCAATGATCAATTACATCGTGCTACATTATCCGATGCGCTGACCAGTGAACACGGTCGTGATGACGTATTGGCAAGCATAAATTGTGATGCCAAAGAAATACCGCAATCACGGCATGATTCGACTCACAATACGGTAACTAAAAGCGGTAAAAATTTAGTTCATCCGCATGATTTTAGTGTGCTCACTAATACTTTTAACAGCCATAATCAAGACGAAGAAAGTAATGAATTAAGGCAAGCCCAAGGCACTCATGGTGAAATTGATACTGATACAAGTAAAGGGTATGAAATAGCGCAGCATGTTCAATCATCTATTGATCATGCTGCGCTCGAACAAGCTCCTTTAAACAAGCAAACGCACTTTTCATCATCGAGTGAGCAGCGCAATAGCGTAACTTCAATAACGCAACCTTCAGTGACCCAATCGCATAGAGCGAAACAGCCAGTAAAATCACCGTTAAAAACATTCTTTAATGCTTTAGTAACGGTTGAGCACATTGATGACGCGCAACAGCTTTTAGCACATCTAACACAGCAAATTCATGTGCATTCAACACCACAAAGTTTTGAGCTCAAACAAGCGATTGAGCAAAGCCAAAGTCAATTGGCAAAGCTTGCCAGAACAACCCGTTTAAAAGCCAATAAAGAGATTGTTCAAAACGCGATTGCACAAGCTCAATCACAACTTGCGCAATTACAGGCCATCAGTGAGCAGCAAAACAACCCAGAGTCTTTTGATGTGGGTTTAGTGATTTTATGGCCTTTTTTGCCCACTTTGTTTACCAAGCTTGACCTTGTGTATGACAGTGGGAATGAAAATGAAGGGCAGTTTAAAAATGATGACGCGTACCTGCAAGCACATGCTGTGTTGTGTTACATCGCAAATGTAGATCCGCTAATTGAAGAGAGCTTAACCGTGAATGCTTTACTGGGATTACCACTGGACACTCAAGTAGATCAGCGTATTGAGCTGGATGAACCAACCATGATGGCAATTGACTACATGCTACAGGCGCTGGTGAGTCGTTGGCAGATATTAAAAGGCATGCCGGTAGATGAGTTTGTACGCATGTTTATTACCCGCGAAGGGACGGTGGAGCAAACCGAATCGGGTTGTCATATTAATGTTGTAAGTATGCCGCAAGACGTTTTAATGTCGAAACTGCCTTGGGGGTTAGGTATGGTTCAATTACCTTGGCTGGACCAAGCGTTACTCCACATTGAATGGAAATATGGTTTTTAAAACAAGTTACAGAGGATTTTTATGCACACATATAATGAAGATAACACCCATGAATTGATCCTTGCACATCAGCATAGATTGCAACTTTATGAGGTAGCTAAAACAAAAGCTGATAATACTCGGTTAGTGAGTGAATACGATAGAAAGCGATACCTTGATGAACTGTTTACACAAATAGTATTAGTGCAGTTAGGTGGTGTAAAAACTGAGCTGGCAAGTCATGGTTATGCCAGCGATATAGTGACAAAAACAGCGCAGCTAGACACTGATAACACAGTAGTTGATTTAATTTATGAGGTTACTTTTACATTTAGTGGCAGTTTGCAAAGTGATGGAACACTTGGTGCCGACGACAGCCAAATGGTGTTTTTCGCGCCTTCAGGCAGTCACCATATTGCATGCCGCTATAAAACCGCGCAACTGAGCTCTCAAGTGCAGACATTATATTTTGACGATGAGGGGTACAGCCATTTTCTTGCCCATGGCGGCCCTAGAACTTTGTGGCATGAGTATATTACGAGCCAGTCGGAACTGTCTTCTATGATCAGTGATTTTATCTCTCTTATTTTTATTGAAAAAAGAGGCAACTTAAGCCGTATTTAAAATCACGTTTTACGTGCTTTTACGTCATCTAAAAAAGCCCCAAATGAGGAAGATGATGGCAAGTTATGCGCAAGCATTTAAAACAGTGATGACATTGAGCGGTCAAAAAAAAGACGCTTTTTGTGTTGCGCTAGACCAATTATCATGTTGGCAAACAATGAAAGCCGCTGGGTTTTCTCAACCTGAGCTATATACGTTATTTAAACAGCAATATTGTGAAGAAATTTGGCAGCAGCTAAGGGGGAATGAACTTATTCGCCAAGATATTGCTAACTTGCTATTTAAAGCGTCGGTCAATGGGTATGTTGATATATTACTTAGTCAATTGCAGCAACACTTTGAATTACCTATCAGTGGCCAAATGTGCGACCAAACGCTGTTGTATATTAATCAACTTGAGCATATCTCTTTGACTCAGTGGTTACGCTTAAGCACGGTCTATTTTGATCAGCTAACCCCGAAAAAAATAATGTATTTAGACTCAAAGTCAGTTGCGCACAATACGAACTTTTGGCTGCATTAATTTAATTTTAAGTTAATTTAACGTCTTCCTTACCTCCCTTCTTCTCCTGCAAGCTGTTATTGCTTTGTAGCGACTAAATAATGGAGGCGAAAGCCTCCTCCCTCCTAAAATTTTACAGTCAATGGAGTAATTTTGATGAAAAAAAATTTTACCGGTGTATCACCCCCCAATGGTGATGAAGACCCTAAACCTCAAGAAAAGCAGAAACAGCAACCGAAGCATATTACTTCGGTACAAGATACTGTACTGATGTTATTAGGTAAATGGATAATGCCTACCACGGTTGTATTGGTACTGGCGATGTGTATCTCGGGTTATTTTCTAGAAATGGAGGCCTTTACGGCAATTGTTGGGATGACATCTCCTGTGGTTATGGCATTAATAATGGTGATCAAGGAAGCGCTAACAAATGATAGAGATAAAAATAATCGTAAAAAATAATTTATCAATAGGTATGAATAGCCCCAAGAATTACGTACGTATTAAAAAAGTATTGTTAGGGTGCAGGGGGATTGAAATAAAAAATCGGTCACGCCATATGGTGTGACCGATTTTTTTTGCCTAACTAAGCGTTTTATTCTTAATGTAGACACTTAGTTAGAGTGTTGGGGAAACTTCAATATTATGGATTGTACTGCGCGCTCAGTGTTAACCCAGAGAAGCTGCTATACGCATTTAAGCTTAAGTGCCATTTACCAGCTGTTGGGTTGGTAAATGTACATACTTCAGAGTTGCCACTGTTCCAAGAACGACACTCATAGCTTGAAGATGTTGGTTGTGACCCTTGTTTTACATACAAATCAGCGTCGCCTGAGCCACCCGATGTTGTAACGGTGAAGTTCGTCATACCTGCAGGCACATCAATGGTGTAATGAAGCCACTGACCGCTTGTGCTTGAAAGGTTACTTTCAGTTGCCCCACCTGGTTGTGGCTGTGTTGGGTTTGAGCCTGAGGTAATGTCTGCTTGCAGGTTAACTTGTGAGTATGTTGAATAGGCTTGTAGCATCACCCAGTATTTACCCGCTGTTGGGTTATCAATGGTACAGGTTTCAGTGTTACCCGACTCCCAAGAGCGACAAACATAGCTGCTTGTAGTTGGCTTTGCGCCTGCTTGTAAGTATAAATCTGCATCACCGCTACCACCGTTCATGGTAACATCAAGTTTGCTAGCACCTGCTGGTACATCAATGTAGTAGAACGTTTCGCTATTTTTGGCTCCACTTAGGCCAGTTTTAGCAACACCATCTTCAAGTGCTTCTTCTACAGGGCCAATAATAACACCCGTTGCAGCTTGCACAGCCGCAGCAGCATCAACAATACCAGTACCACAGCTATTACATGTTGCAGGGAAGCTACGGGTTGTGTCTTTTAAAATAGTTTCAATTTCATCTGGCGTTGCTGTGGGTTTAGCTTGCTTGATTAGTGCAGCTACACCTGCAACGTGAGGGGCAGCCATTGATGTGCCTTGTGAGTAGTGGTAGCTATCTGCAACTGGGCCTGTGCTACCAGAGTTGTGCGTAGATAACACACCCTGTGAATCATTAGCAAAGCTTTGCGCGCCGCCTGGTGCTGCAACGTCAATAGATGTACCAAAGTTTGAATAGTAAGCGCGACCACCACTGCGGTTAACTGATGCAACGTTTACCACACCATTACAGTTGCCTGGATTGTAGTTATTTGCGTTGTCGTTATCGTTACCCGCTGCAATAACAATTACTGAACCATTGTTACGTGCTTGGTTAATTGCATTTTGTGTTGTGGCACTACAGTTACCACCACCACCTAAACTCATGTTAATCACATCAGCAGGGTTTGCATTTGCAGTTGTGCCAGATACAGCCCCACCAGATGCCCAAATGATGCCGTCAGCAATATCTGAAGTTAAACCACCACATTTACCAAGTACACGTACAGGGACTACTTTCGCATCGTATGCTACTCCAGCTACACCCTCACCATTATTGGTTACTGCAGCAACAGTACCCGCAACGTGTGTGCCGTGCCAACTAGAGTCTCTATTTGAGCTAGGTACAGGGTTGCCATTGCTGTCAGTGCCGCATTCACCACGAGTTGTTGCATCACCAGGGTCTCTTGCATCGTTGTCACGCAAGTCACCATCATTGGCAACTAAAGCGTTTGAAATCATGTCATATCCTGGCAAAATATTTGCGTTCAGGTCTCTGTGTGGGCGGTAACCTGTATCAAGTACCGCTACCGTTACACCTGTACCCGTTGCACTATCCCAAGCAGTAGGTAGGTTTAAACCACCATTTGCTTCGTAGTAGTGCCATTGGTCGTTATAACGTGGGTCATTTGGCGTAGCAAATGGTTGTAACATTTGGTCAATTTCTATGTATTCAACGTTACCAGATGCTGCAACCTCTTGCATAAATGCATTTGCTTCGCTTGGAGATAACTTTCTATCAACGCGCATAACATGGTGATTACTTAGCGCCATTGGGCGAACATAATGTGTATTTACATTTGACTTTTTACTTGTAAAACCTTGTACAAAACTTTGCGCTTGTTTGTTCATTGCCGCTTGTGACACTGTTGCACCAGAGTCTGCGTGAGCTGCCATGATTGATTGGTTGTTATTTTTATACTTAATGATGAATTGCGTACCAAGTTTACCTTGGTGTTGTAACTTGGTCGAAGTTTGCGCAAAGTTGATATTACCCTGAGCTGACAAGTCAGTATTAGCAAAGGTTGTGTGTGCCGTGAATAGTGTGGTCATTGCAATGGACAATGCACCTAATTTGAATTGCTTTGTTGTTGTCATTTGAGATTCCCTAACATGTTGTTGTTTTATTAAATTTCCTCTGCGTAAGTGCAAGGGGAACGTTACAGAACGTAAAGTTATGGTTAACTTTTTAAAAGAACTGTTTTGTTATTTACATTGGTAAATTGGTTATAAGCGGATGTCTATATGACAATTAAATTACAGTAACCGTTTGTTTTATAAGCTTTTGCTCTACATTTTTACATGGGGGTGAAATATTGGTTTGTTATGTAAATAAATGTAAATGTAACTGTGTTTTTACTATTTTGGTAAAAAAATGTTCAATTATGGTTTGCGTTATAACTATTTTATGTGTTTATTTTTTGTTCGTTAAAGGTGTGGTAAGAGCTTGGTATAAAGAGTTGTTCTTACTTGATAAATAATCTAGGTATAATGCACATATATGATGGTTGGGTGAGTAATACATGTCACAGTTTGATGTAGTAATTATTGGTGCGGGTGCCGCAGGGCTAATGTGTGCGGCGCAAGCAGGGTACCGAGGGCGCTCGGTCGCTGTGCTTGATATGGGTAAAAAACCAGGCCGAAAAATTTTGATAAGTGGCGGTGGACGCTGCAATTTTACTAATGAAGGTGCCTCACCGAGTAATTATTTGTGTGGTAATCCACACTTTGTAAAGTCATGTTTAAGTCGTTATACCCAGCACGACTTTATTGAACTAGTCGATCGTCATGGTTTGGCTTATCATCACAAAACTTTGGGACAGCTATTTTGTGATAACAGCGCACAAGATATTGTTGATATACTTACAACAGAGTGTGACTGGGCAGGTGTACAGTTATTTTTACGCAACGAAGTAAGTAACGTACAAGCCAAAGAGCAGGGAGGATATATTGTCACTACTTCAGAGCAAATCTTTGAGTGCGAGTCGCTCGTGGTTGCTGCTGGTGGCCTGACTATGCCTAAGCTTGGCGCAACCCCAATTGGTTACAAAATTGCCGAGCAATTTGGATTAAAATTATTACCAACTATGGCTGCATTAGTGCCATTTACCCTGCATGAACATGACAAAATACGCTTTGATGGTTTATCTGGGGTGAGTGTTCTATGTGAAGTAAGTAGTGAGTGTGGCACTGAATTTAAAGAAAACATTTTGTTTACTCACAGAGGCCTCTCGGGCCCAGCAATTTTACAAATATCATCATTCTGGCGCGCAGGGCAGGTTGTGACCATTAATTTATTACCAGAGCAAAATCTAAATGACACCCTTCACCAATGGCGCAGCGACAACGGTAGTAAATCGCTTAAAAACGCCTTAGGGACTATTTTACCCAAGCGTTTTATCGAGGTATTGATTACGGAGCAAGCTATTCCAGATAAAGCCCTAAACCAGCTCACCCACAGTGAAATAGACGCCATTGCCAACTACCTACACCAGTGGCAAATCAAACCCAACGGCACAGAAGGCTATCGCACCGCAGAAGTAACCCTAGGCGGCGTTGATACTGACGAACTCAGCTCAAAAACCTTTGAAGCCAAAAATCAAAAAGGCCTATATTTTATCGGTGAAGTTACCGATGTTACTGGTTGGCTAGGCGGGTATAACTTCCAATACGCATGGAGCTGCGGCTTTGCTGCGGGGCAAGAGGTTTAGTGTTGTGTAATGACAATAAAGATTGCCCATAGCCACTAAAGATTGCCCGTAAGCGATAAAATTTTCCTTAAAGTTTGCCCGTAGTGATAATCACTACTATGATACTTAGCAGTGATTATCTTATGGACATAGTTTATGGCAAGAAGAAAGCTCAAAACATTTGATGACTTCAAAAGGTCCTTAAAAAACAAATATGGAATTGGCGAAGGCGAATTTTATAAGCCTTGGTTACGAGTTCAGGATGTAAAATCACGAGGTGTACGCTCTCAAGTTTTAGGCCTTAAAACGGGGCGAACTCACCATATGCTATCTTCTATAGAGACAGAGTTTTTCTATCTTGCAGAAAATTGTGATTCTGTAATTGATATTAGAGAACAATTTCCACTATTCCCTATAAATTTATCTATCCAAATAGCTAAAGCTCTAGGTATTGATCACCCTACCCACCCAGAAACAGATGTACCAATAGTTATCACGACAGACTTTCTCCTCACCAGGATAATAAATGGTGACATAGTTTTTGAAGCTATTTCTGTAAAACCAGAAGATGAGTCTGATGACCAAAGAGTACTGGAAAAATTAGAAATTGAGCGAGTATGGTGGGAGTTACTTGGGATAAAGTTCTCATACTTTGTTGGTTCTGAAGTGACTAGGATCCAAAGTAGCAATATTAATTGGGCGACACATCCATTAAGGTCAGATAAGAATATTTTTACTGAAAATGAATTGGACTTCGCTTCTACACTTCTTGCATCTGGAGAGCATTTTATCAAAGATGTTTGCAATATTTTTATCAATAAAATGGACTTACCACATGATGCTGCTCTTGGCGTATTAAGGTGTCTTATAGCGAAAAAGAAAATTGAAGTTGACCTCTCTTACCCATTAGAAAATGCGGATCTCATAAATATATTAAGAATTAATATTGTCCAAGAGGGTTTGGTCAATGGAAATTGTTAATAACAGTACATGGGATATTCAAGATACTGAAGGTATTTCAGATGGCTTATACCGCGTACTTAAGATTTATGAAGAGATATCCTGCTTTATTATCTTCAATTTAGGCAAGGAAGAAGGCTTAAGCAGACCGATAGCTATAAACCTTGATAGGTTCAATAAAGGTATAAAACGAAATTTGATAAAAGAGAGTCAATTTTCGTTGCCACCACACATGCTTTGTAACGAAGAAGAAATCGACAAAAATCACCTATCGATCAGAGATGAGAACTATCAGTTAATAGAAGGGATCGTAAACAATAACGGCTTTTTATTTGATTATGCCACTAAAAGCAGAGTGCCTACACTTGCTAACTTTGCAAGAGAAAAAGGAAAAGATAGAAAAACCATTGCAAGGCTATTAAACACATACTGGCGCAATGGCCAGGATAAGAATGCTCTACTACCAGCATATCAAAATAGTGGTGGTGCAGGTAAACAGCGACAAATAACGAACCAACCATCTGGAGCTGGAAAAACTACTAGAACCCTAGCAATTAAAAGGTCTAAAACCTTTATAGTTACTGATTCAGATAAAGAAAATATCCGTAAGGCATTAAAAAAACATCATTTAAAACCACACGGAAAAAACTTAGTCGAGACACGAAAAGAGTTACTTCGAACTTACTACTCCGATGAAGTTAAAAGAGCTGAGGCTTTGAATGAATCGCCTTATGTACCTAGTTATAAACAAATTAGATCATGGAAAAACAAACTATTCTCTAAAGATGAAATAACTAAAAAATCTACCAATGAGCGAGATTATTTATTAAATAAAAGAGGATTACTGGGTAGTGCCAAAGATAAGTGGCCAGTACCGGGTAGTTGTTATGAAATTGATGCAACAGTGGCTGATGTACACATAGTTTCTAGTTTTGGTAAACAATATGTATTGGGAAGACCGACAATATACACTTTAGTCGATAGAGCTAGTGCGATGATAGTTGGATTAAATGTATCGCTTTATCACGCCTCATGGAGAGCGGCTAGGCAGGCTCTTGCCAATGCATTTTTACCCAAATCATCATATTGCAAAGAGTTCGATATTGATATTCAAGACTCCGATTGGCCACCAGCGCATATTTCATTAAGACTGATGTGTGATAATGGAGAAATGATAGGGTTAGAACCTCAAAAACTAGTTGTACCTTTAACTGAACTTCAATTGTCGCCACCTTATCGACCAGATTTTAAAGCAATGGTTGAGCGCAGGTTTGGGCTATTAAATAATGAGGTTATTCATGACTTATTAGGCACAACACGAGGCGGTAAAGTTGTTCGTGGCGATAGAAACCCTAAAAAAGATGCAACATATACTTTAAAAGAATTTACCACTCTTTTAATTGAAGCTGTGTTGGAACTCAATCGTTCTATTTATAAGAGTTTGGCAACAACTGGCCCCCTGCTAATAGAAAAAAATCTTTCTCCTACCCCATTAAACTTTTGGAAAGTACACGTTGCTGAGCATAAACATGCTTTAAAACTTGCTGATAGCAGTGATGTAATTAGTCGATTATACCCTCCAGCTAAGGCAAGCATGACTCGTGATGGTATTGAATATAACGGTATGTATTACTCTTGTGAGCGAGTGATACGTGATAGTCTCGCTTCAGAAGCTAGAACGAACGGAAGATGGCAACTAGATGCGCGTATCAATGAAAATACAACTAATTATATTTATGTACGGTTTGATAAAAACGAAGATTTTACTAAGTGTAACCTACTTCCAAAGAGTAATATGCTTAAAGATAGGCCCATGCAAGAATCAGAATTCGTTATGGATTGGATCGATGAGAGCAATGAAAAAAGTCCAATTACTGTTGAATCTATCGATAACAAGGAGGCAAGGGTTAATATAGAGAAAAAAGCAAAGTCTAGAGCAAAGAAAGACGAGCTATCTGCGACTGAAAAAATGAAAAATACTAGGGAACATCGTAAGGCTGAAATTGAGGCAACTGCGAACAAAGTAGAAAAAAACTCAGAACCAGCTCATCAAGATAAATCTAGATCCAATACAAATAGTAGTCCTAGCAAGGTTACATATTTACCTCGTAGACGGCCACGATAAGGTGTTCAACAATGCGTAAAGAAAAAGCGAAATATAACAAAGCTATATTACCAGAGCACCAAGGCAACCCATTCATTGAAGCTCTTCGACCTAAAACTACAGAAGATGTG
Organism: Pseudoalteromonas holothuriae; assembly: GCF_945859825.1. Taxonomy (GTDB): domain Bacteria; phylum Pseudomonadota; class Gammaproteobacteria; order Enterobacterales; family Alteromonadaceae; genus Pseudoalteromonas; species Pseudoalteromonas holothuriae. Next base: position 3,886 of record NZ_CAMAPC010000005.1, on the reverse strand, counting down.
GTGATGGACGCTTTTAGCCATTACCCTGAATTAGATGAAGATATAAGGCAGCATCCAGACCCATTAGTTAGAGAGGAATACACGCTACGACTTAAAACTTTACGTCAACCACTCCCCCTTTATTATGAATGTTTTAGAGCTATCGAGTTTGCATTAAAAACAGGTTATTCAGCTAAGAACCCATTAAGCCCTACTACAGCACAATTATTACATTACCCTGTTGACGAAAGGCCTGATATAGAGCCACATACAGGATACTTCGAGCCTAAAGGAGACAGTATTACGCTCATCGGTGAAAGTGGTGTAGGAAAATCAAGTTTACTTGAGCAGGTGCTCAATTATTTTCCAAATGTCATCGAACATGATGAGTACCAAGGAACAGTGATGGAGCATAGAAACCAAATTGTTTGGTTAAAAGTAGATTGCCCCCACAATTCCAGTGTAAGAGATTTGTGCGAAGAAATCTTGGGTGCTCTTGATTTAGCTATTGGAAATGAATTTACTAAGCCAGCTTCTACAATTGGCAAAATAATTCGACAAATTGAACAGAAAATAAAAGTTAACTTTCTTGGAATTCTTGTTATAGATGAGATGCAGCGACTTCAATTTAAAAGAACAGGTGGTGAAAACAATCTACTTAACTTTTTGCATAGCTTAGTGAATAAATTGGGAGTTCCACTCTTTTTTTGTGCTAACCCTCCATTTGATGGAACATTAGCTAAGACCTTGAAGGCAGCTAGAAGAGCTGAAAGTGGCGGATACTTTACAATGGAACCATTAACTCGTGACAGTGCTGGATGGGATTGTTTCGTTCACGAGTTATGGGACTTACATTGGACAAATATAACTACCGAATTAACTGAAGAACTAAATGATAAGTTATTCGAGTTATCTGTTGGCAATCTGGATATGGCTCATAGAATTTATCGTGATGCGCAAAAGCTAGTAATTGGCTCTGGTGATGAAAGAATAACAATGGCAGTTCTTGAACAGGCTCATGTTTCTGCTTGTGGGTTATCATCAAAAACTGACGAAGTTAGACAATTACGTGAAAAGAATGCGCTCCCTAGAAGAAATAAAACGACTACTAAAGTCACTTCACTACATGAGAATAAAAAGACCACAAGTAGCAAAAAAGTGATTGGCGATATTACTCGTCCACAACATCCAGAATTCGAAATTCAACTGAGAGAGCTTCAAAGTGCCATCGATATTCCTGATCGTATAACCGATCCTGATCTATTAAGAAGAGCACTCGATGAAAGTGACCCTATCCTGTACTTTAAAGATAAAAATATATTATGTGATGACCCTCTAGAGCAGTTTAATTAGAGTGGTCTAAAATATAGGCAGGATGGTTAACTATCGATAAGTAAATGCAACTGCCCACTTCATTACCTGATGAAACTCTTTTTAGTCGTTATGTTCGGCATATGACTATGCTAGGTATGAATGGGGAAGATTATCTCAAAGCCTTATTAAAAAAACCTCGTGCAAGCATTCACCCATATTTAACTATAGGCATCACTAAAGCGGCACAGATATCAAGTAATACAGTGTCTACAATCTACCGTGAACAAACGTTAGGTAGATTGTTTTCATATTTTTTACCTCAACAGTCTCAACCAATATTCAAAACCCTCCTTTCCAATAGTGGCAATGCAGCTATCAGAGCATGCCAATTAGTAACCTTTAAAGAATCGGAGGAGCTATCATTAAAATATTGTCCGCACTGTGCAAGGGAAGATATAAAAAAGCATGGTGTTGCATATTGGCACCGTATGCACCAAGTTCCAGGAATAGAAGCCTGCCATTTGCACGGATTTTGGCTAATTCATGAAGACTTACCCGAAAGACCGCATGTTAAATTCTTACTATTGCCTAAACACGCACAAGAATCAGAACCTTGCTCAGATCTTAGCTGCGAATTTGCGAAATTTACGGAGAGCTTATTAAACAAAATATCAAGAACTAATAAAATATTCGATCAGAACACCATCATAGAACACCTGAAAAAGCATAACTTCATGGCAGGAGATAAGCGCTTTAAAAGAAAGGAACTCAGTTCAGACTTATTTCACTTTGCGCAAAAGCTAGAACATATTTCACCTTGCTTACTACCTTATTCAGAAACGGATTATCGGTATTGCTCATATTTACTTTCAGGCGATGTATCTCAGCATCCTTTTAAGTATCTTTTAGTCTCATTTTGGATGGAATACAGATCAAATAACGCTAGTGAGGCTCGTCCGGTAGCATATGACGATAAGCCGGTCACAAATAAAGAAGATTGCTCTACTTTATGTATACGCCTGTTAAAACAAAGAGAATCATTGGCCGAAGTAAGCCGTATTACAGGAAAGAGTAGGTGTTACATAAAGGCGTTAGCTATGAAAAACAATATCTCAGTTGAACTAAAGCCTAAGGTTATTACTGAATCTCTCATCTGTGCAGTTCTAAAAATGGCATACAAAGGATTCCATCGAAAAGTTATGGCGACACAATTTCAAATATCGACAGGAAGCGTAGAGCAAATCATTTCGTCTGAAGAAGGCTTAGTTGAAAAGCGAAAACAATTTAAATATCAATCAAAAAGGAGAAAGTACAAAGCTACAATATTAAGAGCTATCAGAGATAATCCGTCCGCCATTAAACAAGAAATCAAAAAACATTGTTATGCTGCTTTTCATTGGCTTTATGCACATGAAAGATACTGGCTAAACTCAACGTTGCCTTCCCCCACAAAACCAAAAGTTCGTTCAAAAATAAACTGGGAAGAAAGGGATATTGAATTGGCCCCTAAAGTGAGGGCTATCATGCTCAGCCTCAAAGGAAAAATATCTCGTACTCAGCTAGATAAAGCAGTTGGTGATCTTGGCTGGCTAATAAGAGAAGAGCACAAATTTCCAATTACAATGGAGATTTATCGTTCATTCAGGAATTAGCGTGATTCAATGCTATCTATTACTCTTATTTATTCTTGTATGCATTTACAGATGCGCATAATCAAATAGAATGGCTAAATAAAATATTGTCCTCGGAATTATAGAAAGCAGATTGAAGTTAAACGTTTTTGAAAATGAATCAATTCATAGTTACTTTATTAGAACATTATTATGCTTAGGGCAACTGAATGATAAATCCGATTTCAGAGGGTTAATCAGCCCCTCTGGTGTTATTAGAAAATTACCATGTTTAGTAGCAAGACAGGGCTCTGCTTTTGAAGAGTTGACCAATAATTTTTTTGAGTTGTTACTAACTGAACACTCAACCTATTACGGTTTACGACATTATAATATAGGTGAACTTAGAAATTACATCTTATATAGTTCCGCATTACCAAAAGTATCAGAGATTCCAGATGCTCACCAAATTCCTAATTCTCGAACTCAATTAAGGTATTGTCCAAAATGCTTTATTGAACAAATAAAAAATAAAGGAGTAAGTTGGTTTAAATTAGATTGGCAATGTTCTGTAGTATGCACTATACACAATGACAAACTATTTCATGTATTTGAATGTAGAACTAATTGCTGTAATAAACCTTCGAATATTCTACGTGATGTATTGTCAGCTATATCAGGGAAGTGTTGTTTTTGTTCAAGGAATTCATGGGAAGTTGCACAGCAAGTTTTTATTGGTGATTGGAATCGGGCACAATACCTAGTCTTAGAAAATGATAATCAATACAAAATGTATCAGTTCAGATAAACTAATTTAAATAATACAACTAATAGAATTAGTTCAGGCTAAATTAGTTATCATCTGTATTAGTTCAGACAAGATCTGACACATCAACTTGAAAAAGTGAGAGTTACCCGTTTTGATAAAAGGTGTCGAATCTTTAAATCAAAACATATAAGAGGTAACTCTCATGCTACATACT
>NZ_CAMAPC010000004.1:211769-338259 GCF_945859825.1 Pseudoalteromonas holothuriae | reverse complement strand
CATCGCAAAACAATTCAACTAATTTAATCATGCCTGTTCCTTGTTTATCCAATCGTTCTTGGTCGAAAGATCGGATCTCGGAACAGGCATTTAGTTCAATTTCTTAAACGAGATTCAGGTTCATTAAACTTTTGCACGTTCACGCATTAAGAAAAGCCCGAGCCTAGGTTCGGGTTTTTTATGTTTAAAATATGAGAAGGTGGCGTTTTAACAAAAATAACTTGCATCAAAGCAATATGGAAATTGAATTTCAGAATACCTACTCGATAGATGCTGTGCAGGCGATATTATTTGGTGCAAAATACACAAACTGGTCACAAGCCAAGTCAAAAGTATCACTGTTTACTGGGTATAAGATTTACTTTTAAGGGGATCTTAACTGTGATAACCGAGTGTATAAAAGCTCAATAAATTGAAGCGTACCAATTCATCATAGTGTCCTGACACATTAACTCTCAACTCTCTGTTCGTTAATTTCTGTTATATGGTCACCACATATAATTACATAGTATTACAGAGTAATTTAGCTGTATGCGTATACTTATTTTTAGCAAATTTGATTATCACTCAACCTCAGCAATGTAGGTATTAATAAGCTAAAAGGATAAAATTATGTTCAAAAACACACTGCTCATCGCTGGTACAGCGGCAACTATATTACTCAGTGGTTGCTCGGCGACTGAATCATCAAAAACAATTGAAGCGTCGAAAGTTCAGTCGTTTAACTCTGCCTATACAGGAGTCAAAAGTAAGCTATCAGTTGGCCAATTTCAAAACCAGTCAAGCTTTCACAACGGCATTTTCAGTAGCGGGGCTGATAGATTGGGCTCTCAGGCTAAAACTATTTTGCTTACCCACTTACAACAAAGTAATCGCTTCACTGTGTTAGATAGAGCGAATTTAGCTGCGCTTAAACAAGAAGTTGGCTTTTCTGCTGCAGAGCAAAATATCAAAGGCGCTCAATTTGTGGTTACAGGGGATGTGTCTGAGTTTGGTCGAAAAGAGCAAGGTGATAAGCAGCTGTTTGGTATTCTTGGCAAGGGGAAGTCGCAAGTTGCCTATGCGAAAGTTAATCTCAATATTGTTGATGTGTTGTCATCAGAGGTTGTTTACTCCGTGCAAGGAGCTGGGGAGTATAGTTTATCTAGTCGTGAAGTTATAGGTTTTGGAAGTGCTGCCAGCTATGATTCTACTTTAAACGGCAAAGTACTTGATTTAGCTATACGTGAAGCGGTAAATAATCTAGTTTCAGGGATAGAAAAAGGTGACTGGCAGCCAAATTAGAGGCTTCGTTATGAATAAGATATTGCTAATCGCATCAGTGATGATGATGTTTTTTCTATCAGGGTGTGGAACAACTAAAGCGCTGTATTACCATGGGTCATATTCAGAGAATATATACCAGTATTTTAAAGTGGACGATACGACTGTCAGCGAACAAATAAGTGAGCTTGAACAAACGGTACAGGCTGCGAATAATCATAGTGCAGCCATTGCTCCGGGTATTTTGGCACATTTAGGGTATTTGTATTTGCTTGAAGGTAATTCAGAACTGGGCTTTGATTATCTACAACTTGAAAAGCAGCGCTATCCAGAGTCAGCACACTATATTGATTTTTTGATAGATAATGCAAAGGATACGATGTAATGAGTTTTGTAAAAATTATTGTGTTGTTTTTAGTGATTGCACTGGCAAGTGGCTGTGCATCTCAGCATGCATCATACGATTACACGGCTTATAAGAACAGCGATCCACATTCGATACTGGTGCTGCCGCCGATTAATAACTCTAGTGAAGTGATAGCGCCTTATGCCGTATTGGCTAATGCAACTAAACCACTTGCCGAATCAGGGTACTATGTTATGCCTGTTGCGCTAGTTGCTGAAACATTTAAAAACAATGGTCTCACTATTGCTCAAGATATTCATGCCGTAGCACCACAAAAGTTACATGATATATTTGGTGCCGATGCCGCCTTGTATATAGATATTAAAGAGTATGGCACGTCGTATGCCGTTATTAGCAGTGATACGATCGTTGAAGTGTCAGCGAGGCTTGTTGATTTAGAAACAAGTACGCTTTTATGGCAGGGAAAAGCATCAGCATCTAGTGGTGAACAACGTGATAGAGATATTGATAATTGGGAAGGTATGCTTGTTTCTGCCATTTTGAATCAAGTAATAGAAACTGCTACAGATAAAAGCTTTAAAGTTTCTCAAACTGCGACGCAGAGGTTGCTGTCAGCCAATCATCAAAACGGTCTTCTATATGGCCCTCGTTCTCCCAAATACAACATACCTTGAGTGAATAAGTGGTTAAGGAGGGCTGCCATTGGTCGTGTTTAGCCCTCCTCTGCTGTGCCTTCTAATATCTCTATGATTCAAAATCAATGGTTTAACGCCCTTGGTTGTGATGGTATATACTTAACATCAAAGCTGTTATAGCAAAAATACTTAATGTGCAAATTGCATATCCCCATAATTGCGACTATCAACCTTAATAGTGTTTTAAACAGGCGAACTAATATGAGTAAACTGACGTATGCCCATACTCACGAGTTTTGTTGGGCTGAATTACGCGCAGCAGATTGGCGAGTAGCTAAACCTTTCTATTGCGCGTTATTTGGGTGGGAGTTTGACGATGAACGTGGCGAAAATGGTAGTTTTTATACTAATTTCAACAAGCAAGGCGATATTGTGGCCGGCATGTATGAAATGGATGAAGATAAAAAGCAAGCGCGTGCACAAAGCGTATGGCAGGCCTATGTGGCTGTTACGGATGTAGATGCGTCAATCACCAAAGCAGAGAGCTTAGGAGGTTCGTTAGTACGCGGGCCATATGATATTGGTGAAGCGGGTAGGATGGCGATAATTGCCGACCCTGGTGGTGCGCAACTGACCATTTGGCAAGCTAAAGAGCATATTGGCAGTCATAGGGCGTTTGAAGCCAATACTCCCTACTGGCATGAGCTAGCGTGTAGAAATCGCGATATTAAAGAAGCTTTTTATAGTGAGTTATTTGGTTGGCACTCAATTCACCAAACGGTAGAGAATATCGATTATGTTATTTTTAGTAATGATGACCATGCATTAGCTGGCATGCTTGAGATGACTGAGGCATGGGGCTCTAAAACACCCTCACATTGGATGATGTATTTTGCCGTATTAGATTGTGATGCGATCACAACAAAGGCTGCTGGGCTGGGGGCTAAGGTGTGTGTGCCACCGACGGATGTGCCTGATGTAGGTCGTTATGCGGTAATATGTGACCCACAAGGGGCGTTTTTTTCTATCATTGAATCTTACATGGATGAAATAACACCTTAGTTGTTAGGTCGTCGTGTCAATCTCACTCATACTGATGTTGTACTGGTATGAGTTGTGTGAGTACGCTTAGCCGAGGGGTACTCACTTAAAATAGCCTATTACTCCGAGAGATTATTACTTATTTACCAACTGTGTAACAAAGCGTTCGGCTTGGGCTTCACTGCAACCTGTTCTTTCAATAACATATTCCTTTGGATCATTGATTAATCCGTTCAACACCCTTTCTTTAAAGTTTTCATCAAAAAGCTGCTCATTAGGAAAGTCTATGCCGGAGCTGTTCATCAAAGCTTGCAATTGACTGTGTGTGATTTTTGACAATGTTTTAACTTCAGGTCTTAGTTTTAAGTTATAAAACAAAAAAACGCCTAGCATAAAGCTGTTCAGTAATTCGTAAAACATGGGGTTTTCTTTTTATTACTCAAAGCAATTTTCAATGAATATGCATGAAACGATGATGTATTCTTACACAGGGGATAAGCTTTAAAAGCTCTGTACTTTACCTATTTAGTGTAAATAGTCTAGAGTAGAATGGACAAGAAAGAGGACAAAAATTATGGCATGAACTTGATGGGAACGCTGTGCTCGCTTTCTTTATGTGCTTGAACACGTTGCAGATATTTATCCCATAATTGCGCTTGTTCCACACACAGTGTTCTGAGGTACTGCCAACTGTACAATCCGCTATTATGGGCATCATCAAAGCATAAACGTATGGCGTAATGACCCACTGGTTCAAGTTTGCTAATTGATACGTTATGTTTATTCAGTACCAGTTTCACGCCTGCGCCATGATTTTGTACTTCTGCTGACGGAGAGTGTGTACGCAAAAACTCGCAGCTGAGCGCAAAGTGTTTATCATCATCAAAGTAGATATCTAATATATTACTTTTTTGGTGATAATGCAGTTTAGTGACTATGTACATAATAAGCTCGGTAAAAACGGGGCGCAGTGCCCCGTTTATAGTATAAATTACAAGATAAAGCGAGATAAGTCTTCGTCTTGAACTAGTGCATCTAAATGCTGTTCAACGTAGGCTGCATCAATAACAAAGCTTTCACCTGTTTTTTCAGAGGCATCGTATGACAGCTCTTCCATTAACTTTTCCATAATAGTGTGCAGGCGGCGAGCACCGATGTTTTCGGTTTTTTCGTTAACCTGCCATGCGGCCTCGGCGATGCGGGTTAATGCATCATCGGTAAAGCTAATGTTAACTTGCTCGGTTTTCATCAGCGCTTCTTGTTGCTCAGTAAGTGACGCATGCGGCTCAATAAGAATACGCTTGAAGTCTTTGGCTGTCAGTGGTTCTAACTCAACTCGAATCGGTAAGCGACCTTGTAACTCTGGGATTAAATCAGATGGCTTCGACATTTGGAAAGCTCCAGAGGCAATAAATAGCATGTGATCAGTTTTAACCATGCCGTGCTTGGTATTGACGGTTGAGCCTTCAATAAGCGGTAGTAGGTCACGTTGCACGCCTTCACGGCTCACATCAGGGCCTTGTGCTTCACCACGCTTACAGATTTTGTCAAACTCATCAATAAAGACAATACCATTTTGTTCAACGGCAAAAATAGCCTGCTCTTTAAGCTCTTCTGGATTCACCATTTTAGCGGCTTCTTCTTCTACTAAAAGCTTGAACGCATCTTTGATTTTAAGTTTGCGGTTTTTCTTTTTCTCGCCGGTCATGTTTTGGAACATGCCTTGCAATTGATTCGTCATCTCTTCCATGCCCGGCGGGGCCATGATCTCAACTTGTGGTGAAGATTCCGCTACATTGATATCTATTTCTTTGTCGTCAAGTTGACCTTCACGTAGCTTTTTGCGAAAAACTTGTCGTGTAGAGCTGTTTTCATTTGGTTGTGCTTCACCAGATGCATCTATGGCTGGCGGCAGTAGCGCGTCGAGTATACGTTCTTCAGCTGCTTCTTCTGCGCGATGCTGGTGTTTTTTAGCTTGTTGCTCACGAGTCATTTTTACAGAGATATCAACCAAATCTTTTATGATTGATTCAACTTCTTTACCCACATAGCCTACTTCAGTGAACTTAGTGGCTTCAACTTTGATAAATGGTGCATTCGCTAATTTAGCTAAGCGTCTGGCAATCTCTGTTTTACCCACACCGGTTGGGCCGATCATGAGGATATTTTTTGGCGTTACTTCTGAGCGCAAATCGTCATTCAATTGCATACGGCGCCAGCGATTACGAAGCGCAATCGCGACCGCTTTTTTAGCTTGGTTTTGACCAATAATGTGCTGGTCTAATTCGTGAACGATTTCTCTTGGGGTCATTGCAGTCATGGCAACTCCTCTTACAATTCTTCTATAGTTTGGAAGTTGTTGGTAAATACGCAGATATCGCCTGCTATTTTTAAACTCTTTTCAACAATTTCACGGGCACTGAGGTCAGTATTTTCAAGTAATGCGATTGCTGAAGATTGTGCGAAATTTCCGCCACTACCAATAGCAATTAAGTCATTTTCTGGCTGCACTACGTCACCATTACCAGTAATGATCAAAGACGCCGTTTCATCGGCAACGGCCAACAGTGCTTCAAGTTTACGCAGCGCTCTATCGCTGCGCCAATCTTTTGCCATTTCAACTGCAGCTTTGGTTAAATGCCCTTGATGCATTTCTAGCTTGCTTTCAAATCGCTCAAATAAAGTGAATGCATCTGCGGTACCACCAGCAAAGCCAGCGAGTACTTTGCCATTATATAAACGACGCACTTTACGGGCATTCCCCTTCATTACTGTGTTACCAAGCGATACTTGGCCATCTCCACCAATGACAACTTTATTGTCACGACGTACGCTTACGATGGTAGTCATAGTATTCCTTAAAAACTAAGGCGCTCTTGGCGCCTTTCATTATATGATTGTTAGAAGATATGGGTTAATGAGCTAAAATCAAGTCCAACCCCAAATACCGCACCCTACAATTTTGATACGTTTGAGCCTATTCTTATCACTTTCAGCTTGTCGTAAAGTGTCATAAGGGCCAAGACGAACACGGTACCAGACACCATTGCTGCCTTCAGTGCGACGTATTTCAGCGATCAGGCCCGCAAATGCCATTTTAGCCTTCATTGCTTCAGCTTGAGGATGAGTTCTAAAAGAGCCGCACTGCATTTGATAAGGACCTTTGCTTTTGATCTCTTTAACTTCTACTTTGACCTCATGTTCTTTTATTTCCTCAAGAAAGGGTTTTATCACAGGCTTTTGAAGTTTTTCGGGCTCTTTCTTTACTGGTTGTGTTGTAGTGTCAACTTTTACCGTGGTGGCGTTATGCTTAATGTACCATAGGCCATAAGAAAATCCGCCGATCAGCAGCAATGCTGCCAACGCTAAAAAAGTTGGAAATGGCTTTTTAGGAGGCGTATTTTTACCGCCTTTGCTATTTTTGGGCTTTCTATTTATGTAATCGTGTTGTGCCATAACTTACTTAGTAGGTGTCCATGGGATCGATGTCTATACTCCAGCGCACCCTATTAGCAAGTTTATGCTCGCTAACATATTGCATTAACTGTCTAATATAGTTGTGTAAAATCATACGCTCTGAAGCTTGAATATGTAATTGATAGCGATATTTCCCCGCCAGTCGCTCCATTGGAGCGGGTATTGGCCCGAGCAATTGTATACCACAGTAGGGGGTTGCTGGAACCAGATCCGATAAAAAGTCGAATACCTGTTTCGCATTTGTAGCTTGTGCCCTCAAAATAGCCAAGTGGCTATAAGGTGGTAGAAGGGCTTCCTCACGTTCTTTTAGAGCAAAGCGGGCAAAATCTTGATATCCATTGTTGACTAAATCCTGTAATAGCGGGTGCTCTGGAAAGTGAGTTTGTAATAGTACTTTTCCAGCTTCTCCGCTGCGCCCGGCTCGCCCTGCGACTTGCGTGATCAACTGAGCCATATGCTCAGTGGCACGAAAATCACTCGAGTATAGGCCGCTGTCTACATCTAGAATGACCACTAAGCTAACATCAGCAAAGTGGTGACCTTTAGCAAGCATTTGAGTACCTATCAAAATGCGTGCTCCCCCTTGATTGATTTCGTCTAATGCATCTTCTAAAGCACCCTTGCGTCTAGTTGTATCTCGGTCAATACGGCTTATTGGCGTTTCAGCAAAGCATTCTGTAAGAAAGCCTTCTAGTTGCTCTGTTCCTATACCTGTGGGCATGATCTGCGTACTGCCACAATCAGGGCACTGAGGTGGTACAAAGCTTTGTTCAGAGCAGTGGTGGCATACTAATCTCCCCATCGCTTTGTGATATGTTGTACTAGCACTACAGTGTTTACATTGACTGAGCCATCCACATTCATGGCATAACAAAGTCGGTGCATAGCCTCGACGATTTAAAAATACCATCACTTGTTTGGTTCGTTTGAGTGTTGCGGCTATATGTTGCAATGTAGTAGGTGCCAACCCGGCTTGTTCTTTTTGACCCTTCATATCGACTAACAAGAACTGGTTATCCGTGGTGGTTTGAGCGCGCTGTGATAGGGTCAGCAGTTGGTACTTACCGGTTATTGCCTTATTTAGAGTTTCAAGTGCAGGTGTGGCTGTGCCTAGAATAAGAGGAATATTAATACTAGCACAGCGATATGCAGCTAAGTCGCGGGCATGGTAACGAAGTCCTTCTTGCTGCTTAAAAGAACCATCGTGTTCTTCATCTACAATGATCATACCTAAACTTTTAAACGGTAAGAACACACTTGAACGTGTACCAATTACCAACGCACAGCTACCTTGCTCTGCTCTGCGCCAGGTATGTAAGCGTTCGTTATCTGTTAAGTTTGAATGCCATAAGTCAATAGCAAGGTTAGCAAAGCGACGCCTAAAGCGGTTGACTGTTTGTGGGGTTAACCCTATCTCTGGCACTAGGATTAGGGCTTGCTTGCCACTTTGAACAATGCGTTCCAAGCTTTGCAAGTAAACTTCGGTTTTACCACTGCCAGTGATGCCTTCAAGCAAAAAGCAGCGATAGTTATGTTGTTGATTAATTGCACTGCAGGCAGTGGCTTGTTCTTCATTTAATCTGGGCTTATTAGCAATGGTGATAGCTTGGTTTTGCCACTGTGTATCATGCTTTATTTGCTCAGTGATCAATTGCTTATCAAGTAGGGCGTTAATTTGTTGCTTACTAAAACCGAGTGCTTTTAGCTCAGTTAAGCTTGACTCACCAGATTTGCCTAGTTGTGCCAGTAGTGCCATTTGTTTTTTTGCTCTGAGCTTAGGCTGTAGCTTACCAGCTTCACTTAATACATAGTTGGCAATGGTAGTTTTGTCTGGGTGTGCGCCATCACGTAGTGCAGCTGGTAACGCGGTAAAAAGGGTTTCGCCAATTGGGTGGGCATAATATTGAGCACAAAAGCGTAAAAACTTAAGGTGGATAGTAGATAAAATAGGGCTGTCGTCTAATACTTCTGTCAATGATTTTAGTTTATTTGCAGGCACTTCTGAAGTTGATTTAATCGCCATGACGATTGCGACGAGTTTTCGATTACCAAACGGCACTGTGACCCGACATCCCACTTGTACAGTGCAGTTATCAGCAATACGATAATCAAAGGTGCGAAACAAAGGCACCTTAATGGCAACTTCAGCAAACATCTTGGGCCTTTTGGGCTTACTTATAAGATGGCTAATGTACTATAAGCACGGCCTAATAACGAGATGGCTTGATGCTTAGTTGTACAAAAAACACTAATTTTGATGATTTATTACTTGTGTAAAGCCTTGGAGTTACATAAAATACGCGTCCATTAATTTATATAAACTACGTATGGTGCCAGACTTCGGGTTTGGAGAGCGATACGGCCTAACCTAGAGGTTGCTATGAAAGAAGGTATTCACCCTAAATACGAAACGATTAATGCTACTTGTTCATGTGGTAACAAGTTTCAAACTCGTTCTACACTATGTAAAGACATTCACTTAGACGTATGTTCTGCGTGTCACCCGTTCTATACTGGTAAGCAAAAAATTCTTGATACAGGTGGTCGTGTTGATCGCTTCAACAAACGTTTCGGTGCGCTTAGCAGCAAAAAATAAGAAACGTTTGACTAAAAAGGCACCTAAGGGTGCTTTTTTTGTGCCTGAAAATTGGCGTGTATGGGGATTTTTCATAAAAAGTACACCGCCACTTTAGCTAGATCAGTAAACCTTACAAAATAACTTGCTGTAGAGTTTTAACTCTAATTCTTTATTTTTATCTCCACTATTCATTGTTTTGCATTTGTTAATCAATTTTATAGCGCTATATTTAAGTCTGTGATGAGGCTATATTTGCTTATGAAGGTTGGTTTGATGCATAAAAATGCTAACTGAAAAAACATTCTTTTCTTGTTGTAAATTGCAAATGTGTCTCTATTGTTGATAATTTAAGGGTTAACTTCGGTTATATACCGTTATTTTGTAGTTTTTTACGATTGACTTTGGTGTTTAGCTTGGTTGCATATATTCCCCTAAAATAAACACCTTTAGTAGTACATTTTGGCTGCGTGAAATTGGTTAATATAGGTTAAATGTCGGTAAAAATGCAGCTATTTTCGGTTAAATTAGGCTTAAGTGGATCGACCTCAAATAGCTTGAATATATTTATAAACAAGGTATGGTTTAACTAATTTTGCGAATTTTATCTCACTCTCACTTTTAACTTCTTAGCAGGAAAAAATCGCGTCATGTCAAACTTTCGTGAACAAGCACTACATTATCATGCACACCCCGTTCCAGGTAAAATCAGCGTCGAGCTGACCAAGCCAGCGGAAACTGTAAAAGACTTAGCGTTGGCTTACAGTCCTGGTGTGGCAGAGCCAGTACGAGAAATTGCAGCTGACCCAACCGCTGCATATCAATATACAGGTAAGGGCAATATGGTGGCAGTGATCAGTAATGGTACTGCTATTTTAGGGCTCGGCAATTTAGGTCCTTTGGCGTCAAAGCCTGTTATGGAAGGTAAGGCGCTGTTATTTAAACGCTTTGCAGGCCTTGATTCAATTGATATTGAAGTGAAGCATCGTACTACTGAAGATTTTATCAATACGGTGGCCAATATTGCTGATACGTTTGGTGGTATTAACCTTGAAGACATTAAAGCTCCAGAGTGTTTTGAAATTGAAAAAGCGTTGATTGAGCGCTGTGATATTCCCGTTTTTCATGATGATCAACATGGTACTGCAATTGTCACTGCTGCAGGTATGCTCAATGCACTAGAGATCCAAGGTAAAGATATTCATGACGCTATTATCGTCTGCTTAGGCGCTGGTGCAGCAGCAATCGCTTGTATGGAACTACTCATTAAATGTGGCGCTCAGCGAGAGCATATTTATATGCTAGACCGAAAAGGTGTGATCCATACACGTCGTGATGACTTGAACGAATATAAAAAGTTATTTGCCAACAACACAGATAAACGTACCTTACAAGATGTGATAGCAGAAGCCGATGTATTTGTTGGTGTGTCTGGCCCAGACTTACTTAAGCCAGAGGAGCTAAAATTAATGGCGAATAAGCCAGTTGTATTTGCATGCTCAAATCCAGACCCGGAAATTAACCCAGAAGTTGCACATGGTGCGCGTCAAGACTTGATCATGGCAACAGGACGTTCGGATTATCCAAACCAAGTAAACAATGTACTGTGTTTCCCGTTTATTTTCCGAGGGGCGCTCGATGTGCGTGCAACGGCAATTAATGATGAGATGAAGATTGCAGCGGTAGAAGCGATTCGTAGCATTGCCAAAGAGCCTGTTCCTGCTGAGGTACTAAAAGCAGCCGATGTAGAGAGTTTGGAGTTTGGCCCGCACTACATTATTCCCAAGCCAATGGACCCGCGTTTATTGCCTCGGATTGCTAAGGCAGTGGCAAACGCAGCAATTGAGTCGGGTGTGGCACAAGTTGACTTACCTGATAACTATATGGCCCATCATAAAGCACAGTAATTTTGATTCAAGTATGTTACAAAAAAGGCAGCCCTATTTGGCTGCCTTTTTATTATAAATACACACTTTGCTATAAAATATCAGTAAGTAAAATCCCCACGCCAAAGCGCTGAACATGCGCGTTATAATCAATCATGCTCTCACCATAGCCATTAAAATATTGCGCATAGCCGCGTAACCTTCCCCAAATAGGGAATGACCAATCAAGTTGAATTGCGCCTTTATTATCACTGTTCAGGTTGTTACGCGTCATGAAGCCAAATTCATGTTGTTCATGGCGATACACACCACTAAACTCAAAATAGCCCATGTATTTATAAATATCAGGGTTGTCATCGCCTTTTGCGATTAGCTTATCTTCTTTCTCATCTTCTGGGAGCCTATACCAGGGCTTGAAACTAAACACAAAGCCATTGTTTTCCCATATGAAATTAGCATATAAACGATTCCAAGAGCGAGAGTTTGGTTGGCTGCGGCCGTTAGATTGATGTGATATACCTAATACAACGGCCATTTCATCACCCCAGAGCACATTTTCATCATCTAAGAAGTTTATCCAAAATAATTCTGGTTCGTAGTTCGTTTCACGAAATGGTGACGAGATATCTTTGTTATAAAACTGCCAAAATGATTGCAAGGTAAAACCCATATATACGGCTTGATCTGGGTCAGAAAATCCGGTGTAAACAGGAACCTTTAGTGAGATTTGATATTTTACTTCAACATTGTCTAAAGGCTCACCTTGTTCATTATCAATTGCACGCAAGCCACTAAAGGGTCGATTGTTCGGGTTGCTGATATAAGATACAGGTAAAATATAATTACGATGGTGTGGCGTAATCACATTGCGGTTTTTTTGCGTAATTTGTTCTCTAGCCACTCTTTTATCAAGTGCACTCAGCTTCTGTGCAGCCTCTAACTCGGCGCACTGTGTTTTAAGTTGGGCAATCGTTTTATTCTGATCGCCAGAGAGCACCCCATTTAAAATACACTGTTTGACTAAGTCAATTTCATCATCGTCTTGTGACTTGTTTGCCATTGTATGCGAAGAAGAAATCAAGAGTAAGGTACTAAGAATATAAAGGTGTAGCTTCATCAATTATTGTTCCATCAAATATTTTAACGCTAATTATACATAGCTTTACAGGTGTTGCGGAATAATTATACGTTGCGGTAAGGTTTAACAGGCAATGCATTATAGACCATGGTAATGTTTGGTTTCATATGCTTTGTATTTAAAAATATATTTATAACAGGAAAAGAAAAATGATAAAAAAGTTCAGCGCAATCATATTTTTGATGCTAATAACGTTCCCAAGTTACGCAAATATTGTAGGTTCTGCGATTGATATTCATCGTGCTTATCCCAGTGTCGATGTTGATTATGATGTGGCACCAGTGACAACCGTTGTAGCACAAGGGGTATCGGATAAGGTGGTATCTCAATATGCAAATATAGATATTGAGCAGAATAAAATAACCATTGAATTCTTTGCTGGCAGTGCTTTTGAAGGGGTCAGTGGCAGCACATTTGATGGCTATGTATTTAGAGGATTTAATGGCAAATTATCTGATGCAAATTTAATTAGTAGTGATCTTGCACGAAGCCAAGTGATGTTTGATGCAGACTCAATTTATGTTGATCTGGGCGGGAGCTTTGCAGCTAATTTCAAAGTAGTTATTGGCTTTACTGCTGAGGTTGTTCAACCACAAGGTGCGCTAACAATCAGGTTCACACCAGAAGATAGCATTTTAAATCCTTCTGTTTCAGCACAGGGAGGGCAGCTCTTTTTTACTAAATTTATTAAAAACCTCGCTACAGAGCCTGCATTGGTTGAATCTTTTGTTTACGTTACCTTTCCAAATGGTGAGGTGCGCAATATTGATATTCCTAAAACACATAAATTATTAGCAGGGCAAAGTCTTACGATGCAAAACTGGGCATTAGATGTTAAACCTTGGTTTCCTGCTGGTGAGTATCGAGCGGTGTTTACAGCTATTGATACGTTAAATGGTGCCGAATTTTACAATACAGTTAAATACTTTACGAAGCAGTAAGTGTGGGCACTTTGTTACATAAAGATAAAAAAGGCTGGCGGCACATGCCGCCACACCTTAGTAAGCTTGCCAAAGCCTGCTTACTCTCACGCAATTTTTTGTAACTATTACAATTCAAAGTAATGAGTAAAGAATTTATACAGCTCAGTGCCTTGATTGACCGAGGCGGATGCAAAGTGCAAAATAGCAATCGCATCTTGCTCAATAGTTAATGTATGTAGTGGCTCCTCGGCCAGGTAGCGCTCCATTCTCAGAATATATGCAATGGGTTCACCTGCTTTTAGGTGAGCACCCAGTTCAGCACTATATTCAACCATGCCGCCCATAGGGGCATAGTATGCTTTATAATCTTTAAGCATACAGGCAAAGCGTTTCATCGGTTTTGGTTTATAAGGAGAGTTTAATAGTACTTCTTTGTGAGTCAGGTAGCTCAATATTCCTTGTGCATCTTCAGCTGCTTGAGCTAAATCAATTTTCTCTTGTGAGCCAAGTTCTACAGTAAAAGCTTCTACTAATATCGGTATTTCTCTGCCTCGTGCTTTGAATGCGTCACTCAAACCCCACCAAGGGCAAAAACTGGCTTCATCCAATGCCCCATCAAATTCATTGGGAATGAGAAGGGTGTGAGGTATATCGAAGTAACTTGCACTGCTTTGTGCATACTCAGGGCAATATAAATGTTGAGCAGAAATGGGGCCAGTATGTAAATCTAATACAATGTCTGCATTATGGGCTAAGCGTTGTAAGTTCAACGCAATACGCTTTCCAGTATTAATACTATGTGCAGGTCCATTAAGCAAGTTTTGAGTTTTCTCAACCAGTAGTGCATGAAACTGTTGCTTAATATCGCTAATAGGGCTTTCAAGGTGCTGCTCTACAAAGTGCTCAATGAGTGCGTCATGGTTGTGGTACATGCGATTCCAATTAACACCTGTAATTGGGTCAAAGCGTCCTAAGGTAAATTCTCCTGATTTTTGGTTGCATCCAATAGGGTTGGCATAAGGTACTAGGGTGATATCAGCAGTAAGTGGTTGCTGTTTTAATTGCTCCAGCAATTGATAAATTACGGCATTGCCTTGTACTTCCGCACCGTGCATATTGGCTTGAATATACACTTTAGGACCAGTACCATTGCCTTTTATTCGATAGACGGGAATGGTCAGAGGCAGGCCGTTGGCGACTTCTCCAACTTGAATATTCTCTTGATACACTTGGTTCATAGTACGCTACCTTAAATAAGTACTTGCGGACTGCGACGTTCGAATGCAGTTGACAGTATTGTTTTCAATCACATATTCGGCAGGTAACTCGTGACATAAGAAAAACGGCATACTCTCAGTAAAGCCGTACGCACCACACTGGCTAAATACTATCCAATCGTTATCATGCATATCATTGGGTAAATTATGGCGACCTAAATGGTCAAGTGCGGTGCATAAAGGCCCATGCAGCAAGTAACTGCTTGTTGGGGCGGCTGACTGCCTAAGTAACTCACATGGAAAATCTTGACTGGTTACTGCTGGGCGTAATATATGATTAATGCCGCCCGCTATAATTAGTTGGTGTTCTCCATAGTTTTGTTTTTGCTCTATTATAGGGTCAACATAGTGACCATATTCACCCACGGCATAGCGACCAAGTTCCATCCAAAGTTCATCAACCCCAGCAGCCGCTTTAATAGAGGCGAGTGCGTCCAGCAAATGTGGCCAGTTTAAACAAGCATCGTATTCATGATATGGAATACCTAGCCCACCGCCTAAGTCGAGTACCTTTAATTTAAAACCAAGGGTGTTTGCTAGTGTAACAAGTGGTTCTACCATTTGCGACCAAAGTGCTGCCAGCTTTGGGGTACTCAGCATATTACCCCACTGAAAGATATGAAGGCCGGTAAAATGCAAAGCTGGAAAAGCAGTAATATCGAGTGCTTGCCATTGTTCAATGCCTAAACCAAATGGGGTCAGACTATCACCACCTAGTGGGTTTTTTTCACCCTCAGGCCAACGTAACTGTACGCGCAATAAAACTTGTAATTCAAGTTCTTGTTCGCAGGCAGTTAGGTTGAGTAAATTAACTTGGTTGAGACTTTCTGCCACAAAGGTTCGCACCCCTTGTGACAAAAAGTATTGGATCTGCCTTTTTGATTTAGCAGGTCCGGTGTTGAGCACCCGAGATGAACTAACGCCTTGTGCTAAGACTTGTTCAAGTTCGCCAGCGCTTGCAACATCAAAGTCAAACCCTGCCTTGTCTAAAGTTTGGATCACTTTTGATAAGGGGTTAGCTTTAACGGCATACCACAATTTAACTACAGACTGTTCAGTCAATGGTTTTAAATGTGATAGCAAGCCGTCTAAGTCGTAGACAAAAAACGGCGCTTGCTCAGTCTGTGTGATTTGTTCAATCACTTGGCGGTGTGCGGTGCTCAAAAACGACATTATCGTAATACCTCTTCCAATTCTAATGAGGCATCGCTTTGCTTATCACGGTATTTTACGATAAGTGCGCAAGACATGCTTAAACCTTGCTCGCGGCCCCAAGTGCTTGAAGATGGACGAGAGCCCGGGATCACGATGGCGTTTTCAGGGATCGCTTCACCTTTATCTAGTACTCGTTCGTTGATGCAATCATAAACGGGGATCGTGGCTGATAAGCGCACGCCAGGGGCAAGTACTGCGCCTTTTTTAACTACAACGCCTTCAACAATCACGCACCCTGCGCCAATAAATGCGTCATCTTCAATCACCACTGGACTTGCGCCAATTGGCTCAAGTACACCGCCTAATTGTACGGCTGCACTAAGGTGAACATTTTTGCCTACCTGAGCACAAGAGCCTACTAACGCATGACTATCAACCATAGTTCCTTCATCAATATAAGCGCCGATATTAACGTAGGCTGGTGGCATAATAATAGTGCCTGATGCGACATAAGAACCTCGACGCACACTCGTACCTCCTGGCACCATACGCACACCTGCATTAGCAGAAAAACCTTGAGGCGCCAGATTATCTTTATCGACAAAGCCACCGGGGAACTCAGTATTGGTCCCGTTTTTAAATGCCTCTAATATGCCTTGCTTAACTTCTACATTGGCATGCCAATGGCCTTGTTCGTCTTGTGTTGCTGCACGCACAGTGCCATTTTCTAAATTATTTAATAATTCTAACCAGCTCATGATAATTGCCTTAATTCCAAGATAAAATTGATTTGTTTGCGATGTTAAGAGCTTGGTTACATGACAGCTCTTGGTGCGTTAAGGGGGGGCGTAGATTAGGGGTTGAAAGCCTGCCTTGGGTATGCATTAGCACTTTAACGGGAATTGGGTTTGCAACAGTAAATAAACTATTCACCGCACCAGTCCAAGTGGTAAATAAGTTTGGAAAGGTACCAGCAAGAGAGCGCCTAACGAATTCGGCTGTTTGCTCTGGCCATGCATTAGCAGCGACAGACACTAAGCCAGCGGCACCCGCTTGAGCAAAATAAGGCATTAAGCCATCATCGCCACTGTAAATAGCAATATTGGGTGCGGCATCACGGAAAGATTCAAAAGTTGCAATGTCGCCACTGGCTTCTTTAATAGCCCAGAAGTTATTGTAATGTGTTAAGTTTTTTATAACTTTTGCGGTGATGGAGACGGCACTTCTACCAGGGACATTATAAAGCATACAAGGGCGTTGAGTTGCGCTGAGTAGTGCTTCAAACCACTGGGTTTGACCTACCTCGCCGGGCTTGGCATACAAAGGGGAACCCAGTAAGTAGGCATCAATGGGTTGCGTATTGCAAAATTCTAGCCAAGCTAATTGCTGCGTTAGATTAAAGCCACCAACCGCAACCATGATAGGTACGCAAAGGGACAGCGAGCAAACATATTCGACAATAGCGCGTTGTTCACTTATTTCAAGTGCCAAGCCTTCGCCCGTACTGCCTAAAAGCAAAATGCCATTATTTGCTTGTTGTTGCTCATTAACGAGCGTTTTTAATGTGTCATAGTCAACTTGGTTAAGCGCATCAAAGGGCGTAACCAAAGCGGTCCATAACGGATAGTCAGATAAATCTAATTGTGATTTCATCTCTAGCGAACTTATAGCGTGTTCGTAGTAAGGAGTGAGTCCACACCTCGAACAGTTAAAATTCGAAGAGCAATGGACTTAAAAATGACAAGGCAAATGGCCTTATTATTTTAAGACCAGAAGCTCTCCACCAAAATTATGTGCTTGTTAATGTGAACAGCACTTGGTGACAGTCGCTGGGATTCAACCCAGTCGCCCGAAGTAACAGCTTAGCAAAGCACTGTTGACTTCTCGGCGTTAATTCCCCTCACTCAGTTTCATCGGAGTTTGCTCTCCTCAACAAAGTTACCTGAATAACGCACCTCTTCCAGCCCTTGGCCAAGGTAAAACCTTGACCACAAAATAGGGTGAGCGCGCATTGAAACACTTTAGCCTTCTAGGTGTCAAGTGATGAAACCCTATTCTCTATAAATTAGGCTACACTTTTTTAAGGCACTAAACTGCGGCAAAGCAAAGTGGGGTTGTATCAAATAATCTTATGTTAAAAATAATTAAAGCGGTGCGCGTACGTTACATTTTTGCGTTATTAGCTATGGCACTTTTGGTCTCTATGGCTGCTGGCTTGATGCAGTTTTTATTGTTTGAAAAACAGCAAGATGCAAAGATTATCAACATTGCAGGCATGCAGCGGATGTTGTCGCAAAAAGTGCTGCTAAAAGCACATCGCTTAGCAAGTATTAGTGAGTCCACTGTTGCTATGCAAAGCGTGAATGGTGAGTTACAAACCAGTATTAATTTGTTCGCACAAAATCATGAATTTCTGGTTGATTTAAATGCCGAAGGTAACTTTTTCTCCGAACAGTTAAATAGATGGTACTTTTCAAAACCAGTTATGCTGGACCAACGAAGTCGAGAGTTTGTTCAGCGTATTCGTAACTTTCAGCCCACCGAACAAAGAGAATTAAATGAGCTTTACATGATATCTCAAGCTTTACTGGTGGATCTTGATAGAGCCGTACAGTTATTTGAACAACAATCTAATCAAGGGGTACAGCGTTTAAGGTATGTTGAAAGTGGCATTTGGTTACTGGCAATGCTGTTATTGATACTAGAAGCTAAGTTGATATTTCGTCCAATGGAAGCACAAATTTTGGCTGGTATTAATGAACTTAAGTTTCAAAAAAATGAAACTGAACAGGCATTAAGTATCAAGTCGCGTTTTTTGGCGAGGGCGAGTCATGAATTGCGTACCCCTTTGCAATCCATTTTAGGTTATCTGGACTTGTATCGACAAGAAAGGCAAGTTCATCAATTGGAACAAGCTGTTACATCTGCTAACCAATTAAATGTATTAATTAATGAGATGCATGACTTTAGCCGTTGGTCTAATGAAAAAATTAAAATTCAAAATAGTTATGCGAAGTTAAAGACAACGATTGAAATGGTCGCGGCTCCCTACAAACTCTCGGCACAAAAAAAAGGCTTAACGTTAACTGTGCAAATGGATGGTATAGGTAATACGCAGCTTCAGTGCGATCACCAACACCTTGCGTGGGTCTGCTCACAGTTAATTGACAATGCGATTAAATTTAATGATTCAGGAGAGATCCTGTTAGTCGTTAAAGTTCATACTTTGCAGATGCAGGCATATTTAAAGATACAAGTGATTGATCAAGGTTTTGGGTTTGATGAGGAACTACTAAGTACTTTGAATGATCATGAAAAAATCGACAACCATTTTCAAGGGATGCAATTGGGCTTGGTACGATGTCAGTGGTTGGTAAACGCTATGTCAGGGGAGTTTAAGTTTTTTAACCGTCCAAATGGTGGGGCGTGTGTTAGCTTTAGTATTCCTGTAATTTTAGCTGATAATGGCACTAGTGAGCGGCAAATAAATGCGCATGGGGCAAAGGCACTATTAGTGGAAGATAATGCTATTAATGCGGTGATACTTCAAAAGCAACTGAGTAATTTAGGCTTTGACGTACAGCACGTTAGTCATGGTAAAGCAGCAGTAGAGATATTAGCGTCGCGATCGTTCGATGTTATTTTTATGGACTTGAATATGCCCTATATGGATGGCTATGAAGCGATAGATCATATACGTACAATGCTAACCCTTGATATCACTATCATTGTTGTAACAGCAAATGATGAGCCACAAGATATAGCCAAAGCAATCCGATTGGGTGCAAATGAATATATTGTTAAGCCGCTGCAACAGGATAAACTCACTGACATGTTGCTGCGTTTAGGGGTGATAAGCGCGAGTGAATGTACATAATTGTTATAATGGGGCAAAGCGCCCCATTTATTATAATTTAGTTAACCTCAGGTTTGGATAAGGATTTTGGAATAGAGAATATTTTGCAAACAAACATTACGTACAATCCAATGAAGATATTTTTTTCAATATCAAGGCGCTTTTATGTAGTAATAGCGGGCTATTACAAATGAAAGCAACGCCGAGAGTGAGAAAAAAAGCTTTTTTGGGCAAATTCGCTTATCCAGAGCTGAGGTTAGTTACCTTAAAACCTACTTTTTTAAACTGGTTTATTAAACCATATTGCTCTGGTAAGTGTAGTGCACCAACGGCAATGAATAGGGATTGTTGTGTTAGCAGCGGAGTGAGTGTTTGTACCCATTGATTGTTGCGGCTAGTTAACATTACTTGCTCTGAAAATTGACCATATTTAGAGTCATCAAAACTTAATTGATAGTAATGAGATAGCTTGTCCATATCTCCTGTTTTCCAAGCTGTTACTAAGTCAACAAAATAGAACTCAATGTCATTTAAGTGCTTAAAGGTTTCATTAAACATCTCGTTATTTAACGCTTCTAAAGAGCTGAGCATGGTGAGTTGTTGCTCGAGCGTTTCAAGCCCAAGTACTTTTTTATGCTTTTTTGAGGCGTAAGCGAGTACTTGTTTATCTATGCCGTATTGCTCACTGAACCCTAATTTTTGATATTCAAGTTGTAGTAAAGTGATCATGACAGCCCATGGTCGGTGAGAGCTAAAGTGAGTAATATTAATTCCCACTTGGGCAAAATAGTTTTTTAGTTTTTGGTAGTTCTCAAGACTTATCATATCAGCGAGTGTTTTACCCTTTGGTAGCTGCATATAGGACTTTGATACTTTTTGGACCTGCATAGGGGAAAGCGTCTCTAAATCGACTTCAACAACCACTTTTTCGCTGGCTTCAATCGCTTGCATGACGTTTTTTGGTAGTGCCTTCATATCTGGTGTACCGACATGAACAGTGCCAAATAAATAAGAAGTGATACCATTTTTTTCGAGTTTAAATAACGCTGGGTTGGCATTAGAAAATTGGCTAAACAAACAAGCAATAAAAAATATGCTAGCAACACTTACGCGTAATAAAAGCAAGTACATAACAATCCTTAATAGGTGAAGAGCCCTATTTTAAGCACATAAGTGAGTATTTCATAAAAACTCATGTCACTTTTTGTGAAATTAGCTCTGTTGAAAAATGAGCGTATACAATTAATTATTAAATGATTTGTGATAAGTATGAATTTTATTTTCAATAAAGTAGTCTTTACTAGATTTTTAATCTTATTTTTGGTTTATTACATTTAAATTAAGCATAGATTTTAAGGTTGACTTAAAGTTACTCGCGGGTTACTAATAGAAAAAGGAATAGGGCGAGTGCACAATGACACTCCCTTAGTAAAAAATTTATTTGGTGATATAAGCAATGCTAAAAACAGCACTTACTCTAGTCGTGATTATCAACGTGGTGATTATTATTACCGCGGGGGCTCGCTAGTGCTGTAAGAAAAGTATTAGTGAAAGCCCCCCGCACTGAAAAGTTCGGGGGGCTTTTTCGTTTTAAGGTCAAAATTTAACTAACAACCAGCAAGCAATTGGCAATGGGGATGACAATGACAGGCGCACAACTATTAATCGATTTATTAGCCAAGCAGGGCATCAAAGAGGTATTTGGCTACCCAGGTGGCGCAATAATGCCAATTTATGATGCGTTGTACGGTGCGCCAGTTAAGCATTATCTAACACGGCATGAACAGGGAGCTGGCTTTGCGGCTGTAGGGTATGCTCGTAGTACAGGCAATCTAGGGGTTTGTTTTGCGACTTCAGGGCCAGGAGCGACAAACCTTGTTACTGCACTGGCTGATGCGATGATGGATTCAGTACCATTACTAGCTATTACCGGTCAGGTGCCTACAGCGGCTATCGGCTCAGATGCTTTTCAAGAAATCGATGTACTTGGTATGTCGTTATCATGCACCAAACATAGTTATATGGTTGAACGAGCTGAAGATTTAGCAGAGGTATTGCAAGAAGCTATGCACCTTGCACAATCAGGGCGGCCGGGGCCTGTATTAGTTGATATTCCTAAAGATATTCAGTTGGCTCAGGTGCCATTTCATCCTTGGTTAGCGCAAGATGAGGCTGCGCTTACAGTCTTGTCGAGTGAAGTGCAAAAGGCTGAAGTACTGTTATCGCAAGCTAAGCGCCCAGTGGCGTACGTTGGTGGCGGCGTGCAAAATGCGGATGCTCAAAATGAATTGATGCAATTTTTAAATAAAACCCAAATGCCAGCTGTTTCTACTTTAAAAGCATTAGGCAGCGTGTTACCAGATTATGAATATGAACTGGGGATGCTGGGCATGCATGGTGGTCAGGCCGCAAACATCGCAGTACAAGAATGTGATTTACTGGTGTGTATCGGTGCTCGATTTGATGACCGTGTTACTGGTAACTTAGCTAAATTTGCCTCTAAAGCGGATGTAATTCATTTAGACATAGACCCAGCTGAAGTAGGTAAACGCAAACCTGCACAAGCGTCTTTGATAGCAGACTTAAAGCAATCTATTCCACAGCTGAGCTGCTTTGTCACCGATAGTGAATGGCTTAATACAATTAAAGAGTTGAAAGTAAAGCACGCGTGGCGTTATGACTACCCAGGTGAGCATGTATTTGCCCCTTACTTATTGAATCAACTTAGTTTAAAAATGCCTAATACTAGCGTGGTATGTTGTGATGTTGGCCAGCATCAGATGTGGGTTGCACAACATATGAAATTTAGCCATCCAACAAACCACTTAAGTAGTGGTGGCGCAGGTACCATGGGGTTTGGTTTGCCTGCAGCTATCGGTGCGCAAATCGCAAGGCCCAATGATATGGTTGTGACTGTATCTGGAGATGGGTCGATCATGATGAATATTCAAGAGTTGGCAACCATTCGCCGTAACAATTTACCAGTCAAAATCGTGATTATAGATAATCAGCGTTTGGGTATGGTTCGTCAGTGGCAGCAATTGTTTTTTGAAGGGCGTTATAGTGAAACAAACCTATCTGATAACCCTGATTTTGTGGCATTAGCTGCGGTATTTGGTATTGCAGGACAAACCATTACCCGTGCCGATGAAGTTGATGAGGCAATTGATGCTTTAGTGAGTTCACAAGGGCCTTATATATTACATGCCTGTATTGATGATAAAGAAAACGTATGGCCTCTGGTTCCACCAGGTGCTGCAAATGATGAAATGATGACGGAGAAAGCACAATGAAACATCAATTAACAGTTGCTGTTAAAAACCAAGCCATCGCGGTAGAACGTTTTTTAAGAGTTGCCCGTCATCGAGGTTTTCGTTTAACGCATATGGAACTTGAAGGTAAAGATGAGTTGTTTCATGTCAAAATGACAGTCGACAGTGACAAGCCTATCTATCTATTAACGTCACAACTGAGTAAGCTTGTGGAAGTGCAACATGTGAATTTGCACACGCTACAGCAACAGGCGATTTAAGAAATTAATTTAATAAAGAATAATCAAGGTATTACATAATGACAAAAACATCGGAACTGATTTGGCACAATGGCGACATGATCCCGTATGAGCAAGCGACAACGCATATTCTAAGCCATGCATTACACTATGGTAGCTCTGTATTTGAAGGCGTGCGTGCTTATGAAACAGCAAAGGGTCCAGCTATCTTCCGTTTAAAAGATCATATAAAGCGTTTATTTGACTCGGCAAAAATCTATCGTATGGAAATCCCGTTTACTGAAGCCCAGCTTATGCAGGCTTGCAAAGACGCAGTAAAAGCTAATGGTTTTACTAATGCGTATTTACGTCCTTTTGCTTTTTTAGGCAATGTTGGGTTGGGTGTTCATCCAAAGTCACATAAAGCTGATGTTAGCGTTGCGGCGATGGAATGGGGCACTTATCTAGGAGATGGAAGTTTGGAGCAAGGTGTTGATGCGTGTATTTCATCGTGGACACGTTTAGCGCCAAACACGATGCCTACAGGGGCAAAAGCAGGTGGTAACTATTTATCATCACAGCTCATAACAGCTGAAGCAAAACGCCACGGTTATGTTGAAGGCATTGCTTTGGATGTAAACGGCTACTTAAGCGAAGGAGCGGGTGAAAATCTATTTGTAATTAAAAATGGCGTGCTGTTTACGCCACCAACAACAGCTTGCATTTTACCAGGCTTAACGCGTGACACTATTATGAAGCTAGCCCGTGAACGCGGCTATGAGGTGCGCGAAGAGTCTATTGCACGTGAAGCATTATACTTAGCTGATGAGTTCTTTATGACAGGGACGGCTGCTGAAGTGACACCTGTTCGAAGTGTTGATCAAATTCAAATTGGCGATGGTAAGCGTGGACCTATCACGCAAGAGTTACAGCAAGCCTATTTTGATTTGGTTAAGGGCCAAAGCGAAGACAGCAATGGCTGGTTAGATTACATAAACGATTAATAAACAACTGCAGGCTACCTGAAGGTGGTCTATTTCGGGAATGAGGAAAGCCGCTGCAACCAAAAGCTGCATCGCAAATTATAAGGTGAACATTATGGCTAAGTTAAGAAGTAAGACAACCACAGAAGGTAGACAACAAGCAGGTGCAAGAGCCCTGTGGCGTGCAACAGGTATGACTGATAGTGACTTCGAAAAACCGATTATCGCAGTTGTTAACTCTTACACTCAATTTGTACCAGGTCATGTGCACTTAAATCAGCTTAGCGAACTTATGGCTGAAACGATTCGCGATGCCGGCGGCGTGCCTCGAGAGTTTAATACCATTGCTATTGATGATGGTATTGCGATGGGGCATGGAGGCATGTTGTATTCATTACCGTCAAGGGATCTCATTGCTGATTCGGTTGAATATATGGTTAATGCACATTGTGCCGATGCGATGGTGTGTATCTCTAACTGCGATAAAATTACCCCTGGGATGCTACTCGCCGCGCTGCGTTTAAATATTCCTGTGGTATTTGTATCTGGTGGCCCAATGGAAGCGGGTAAAACCCGTTTAGCTGATATTGATATAAAATTAGACCTAGTTGATGCAATGGTTAAAGGCGCTGACCCTTCAGTAAGCGATGAAGAGTCTGAGCAAGTTGAGCGTTCTGCGTGTCCTACTTGCGGGTCTTGTTCAGGCATGTTTACCGCAAATTCAATGAACTGTTTGTTAGAAGCGTTGGGACTGGCATTGCCAGGTAATGGTACTACGCTTGCAACGCATAAAGACAGACACCAGCTGTATGTTGCAGCGGGCAAACGTATTTTAGCATTGTGTGATGAGTATTATCGTAAAGATAATGAGGCTGCTTTACCTAGAAATATAGCCAACCAGGCTGCATTTACTAATGCTATGACATTAGATATTGCTATGGGTGGTTCATCAAATACAGTACTTCATTTGTTAGCAGCAGCTCAAGAAGGTGGTGTTGACTTTGATATGGACGATATTGATCGCCTGTCTCGTAATACGCCATTTTTATGTAAAGTGGCACCTGCAACGCAACAATATCATATCGAAGATGTTCACCGTGCGGGTGGTATCATGGCGCTGCTCAATGAACTTGCTAAGGGTGGCCGACTCGATTTAAATGCAGGCCATGTTGCGGGGGGCACATTAGGTGAGGTATTAACGCGTTGGGATGCAGCAGACCGCAGCAATGAAAAAGCGCAGAAATTTTATCGTGCTGGACCTGCTGGAATCCGCACAACTAAGGCAATGAGTCAAGAATGCCGATGGGATGAATTAGATTTAGACCGTGAAAATGGGTGCATTCGAAGCATTGAACATGCTTTTCGCCAAGATGGTGGTTTAGCTGTCTTGTCGGGAAATCTAACACCTGATGGATGTATTGTAAAAAGTGCTGGTGTTGTTGATGAAATGCTTGATTTTACTGGTCCAGCAGTTGTATTTGAGTCACAAGATGACGCGGTTGAAGGTATTTTGAATGGCCGTGTTAAAAAGGGTGACGTGGTTGTTATACGCTATGAAGGGCCTAAAGGTGGTCCTGGTATGCAAGAGATGCTATATCCAACAAGTTATTTAAAGTCGATGGGGTTAGATAAAGATTGTGCCCTGCTTACTGATGGTCGTTTTTCTGGTGGTACGTCGGGGTTATCTATTGGCCATGCTTCACCGGAAGCTGGCAGTGGTGGTGCATTAGCATTAGTAGAAGATGGAGACTTAATACACATTGATATTCCAAATCGTGGTATCCATTTACTCATTGATGATGCACAAATGAGAGACCGTCATGCTAAGCAAGAAGCTAGAGGAAAAGATGCATATAAGCCACTAGATAGGCAGCGAGTTGTTACACCTGCGCTTAAAGCTTATGCCTTGTTGGCAACCAGTGCAGATAAAGGCGCTGTACGTGATCTTGCTAAGCTAGAGGAGCTTAGTTAGTTATGGTGTCGCAAGAGTTAGATTATTTTCGCGCCATAATACAGGCTGATATATCACCACTTGCCAAAATAACTGAAGTGAGCGAAATGAAAGGGCTATCGGAACGCTTAGGGCAAAATATATGGCTTAAGCGCGAGGATCAACAGCCTGTATATTCGTTTAAGTTACGTGGTGCTTATAATAAGTTACGCCAATTACCTAAAGGCAGTCTGGTGATCACTGCATCGGCAGGTAATCATGCGCAGGGGGTGGCATTAAGTGCCGCACACCTTGGGCACCGGGCTATTATTGTAATGCCTGTCACAACACCAGAGATAAAAGTGAGCTCAGTACGAAATTTTGGTGGAGAAGTGGTGTTACATGGTCACAATTTTGATGCAGCTAAAGCACATGCATTTGAATTAACACAGCAGCATAACGCAGTATTTATTCCTCCATTTGATGATAAAGACGTCATTGTTGGTCAAGGGACGGTTGCCAGAGAACTAATGCAACAACTTAACGAACTTGATGCGGTGTTTATTCCGGTAGGAGGAGGAGGTTTGCTAGCGGGTATGGCTGTGTATATCAAATCACTTCGACCCGATATTCAAGTTATTGGTGTTGAAGCACAGGAAAGTGCCTGCTTGCAAGCAGCACTAGATGCAGGCGAACCAGTAGAATTAGAGCAGGTTGGTGGGTTTGCTGATGGCGTTGCCGTAAAAATCATTGGCTCAGAAACTTTTCGCTTAGCACAAAAGTTTTGTGATCAGGTCGTTACGGTTAGCAGCGATGAAATATGCGCTGCAGTACAGGATATCTTTGTAGAGACTCGTGCTATTGCTGAGCCCTCTGGGGCTTTATCATTGGCGGGCTTAAAGAAATGGAGCCAACAAGCAAAGCGAACAGGTCTTAATGTTGCTGCTATTTTATCGGGCGCTAACCTGAATTTCGATAGGCTACGCTATATTGCTGAGCGCACAGCGCTGGGTGCCAAAAATGAAGCGCTTTTTGGTGTGACCATCCCAGAAGAAAAAGGCAGCTTTAAACGTTTTTGTCAGTCTTTGGGCGGGCGTGCCATAACTGAATTTAATTATCGTTATGCAGGTCAAGGTGATGCGCAAATTTTTGTTGGCGTAGGCTTACGTGGTGGGCAAATTGAGTTAGATGAGTTGAAAGAGCAGCTATACAAAAATAGTTATACGTTTGAAGATTTTTCAGATAACGAATTGGCCAAGTTGCATCTGCGCTATATGGTTGGCGGCAAACCACCTGTAGCAGTGCAAGAGCGTTTGCTTCGCTTTGATTTTCCAGAGTATCCTGGGGCGCTTGCGAGATTTTTAGACACTTTGGGTAGTGAATGGAATATTACTCTATTTCATTATCGTAACCATGGTGCCGCTGAGGGTAATGTGCTTGCTGCATTTGATATACCTAGTCATGATGCTGTGCGCTTTGATAGTCACTTAGCGCAATTGGGTTATCACTATTGTGAAGAAACACATAACCCATGTTTTGCGCAATATTTGCAAGCACCTATAACCGAGCAGCGCCACGCGAGTTAATTTGCAATTGCTGTTTGCTTTTCTATAGTTATGATTAATCACTCATAACTATGCAAGGAAGAGCATGCGCATTATTGCGACTCTAATGATACTGATTACAAATAGTTTAGCTTGTGCAACAGAAAGCGTCGTGTTGCAGCTTAAGTGGACCCATCAGTTTCAATTTGCGGGCTATTACATGGCAAAAGAAAAAGGGTTTTATGAGCAAGCAGGGTTAGACGTAACTATTTTACCCGCAGACTCTAGTAATCCTGACACGCAATTTAAAGTGCTTGCTGGCCAAGCTCATTTTGGTGTGACGCACTCCGCTATTTTACAATCTAGAATGCAGGGTAAGCCTGTCGTAGCACTCGCAGCTATTTTACAGTCATCCCCTTATTGTTGGATGGTCAAAGAAGATTCTGACATTTATACGCCTAAGGATTTCAAAGGAAAGCGTATTAGCTATTTAGGTAAAGCTGAGAATGCGGAGCTAATGGTGATGCTACAACAAGCGGGAGTTGATATAACGAAACTACCACTGTATTCAGGCTTATCGCCATTGCGAGACTTTCGTAAAGGTTTATATGATGCACTACAGGTGTATGTAACAAATGAGCCCTTTGAAATGCGACAAGCGGGTGTTGCGACTCGACAGATTTGCCCAAAGCAGTATGGCGTTAACGTGTATGGTGATATTTTGTTTACCAGTGAAAATACGCTTTCGCAAAAACCAAATATGGTTGAACATTTTCGCTCAGCGAGTTTAATGGGATGGCGATATGCAATGCTAAATATGAATGAGAGCATTGACGTTATTCGTAGTAAATATAACCCAGATAAAAGTAAAGCACAGCTTGCTTATGAAGCTGATACGCTACGCCCATTTATTACTCAGGCTGGGATCCCCATTGGCAGTATGTCTGAGAATCGCTGGCATTGGATTGCACAGCTTTATGGTTATACATTCGATAAACAGCAAATTCCATTAGGTGATTTTGTTTATCACCCTAAAAATATTGAAGATTCTTATCAATGGTCGTGGATGTTAATTACTGCATCTATTTTGACTTTGCTATGTGTACCCCTTTACTTACATTTAATTTTCTCTCGTCATTTAAAGTACCGTATTATGCAATCAACACAACAGCATGAAAAAAAGGTAGAATAGCATTTTTACCTAGTGTGCCTTACTCTGTTGAACATGCCGTTATTGAACCGATTTAATCACCTTGATGCCTTATTGACGCAAACCAAAGCTTATTGGCAGTTAGTTGCTTTTGAAACCCGATGTTTGCCATGGAGTGATACGTTGAATGAGTGGTTAATGTCACTCAGTGATGAGCAAGTTACGGAGCTTGATAATACTCCAGAAAAATTGCTCCAAGCACTACAGCACTATATTCCACAATTACAAGAACTTGAGTTGCTATTAAAGCTCCCTTTTGACAAGCCAAATTCTGAGACACTGCCATTTTGGTTGAGCAATGGCATTAAAGGCAGAAAATTATTACAGCTACAAGACTTTGTTGGTCACATTGATGAACTGCATTTTCCCATCTTAGAGTGGTGTGCTGGCAAAGGACATTTAGGCCGTATTCTCGCTTTTAATGGCGCACCGCATGTGCACAGCATTGAATTACAACCAGCCTTGTGTGAACAAGGCCAATACAGTGCTAAACAGCAAAATTTGTCGATGTCGTTTAGTTGTGCTGATGTACTAAAAGATGACACGCAAGCTTACTTTGAACAGCAACAACATGCTGTGGCTTTGCATGCATGTGGTCGTTTACATCAAGTGTTTATGACTGAGGCGGTCAAAGCAGGCTGTGAAAAAATCAGCTTATCACCTTGCTGTTATCATTTGTTTACTGATGTTCAATACCAAGCAATGAGTGATGTCGGTAAAAACAGTACATTAGCATTACAGCACAGCGATATGAAACTTGCCTTGCAAGAAACTGTTACAGCCCCTGAGCGAATTGCCAAAGTTAGACGCAAAGAGGTGACTTGGCGTTTAGGGTTTGATGCATTACACAGAGATGTCACGGGGATTGATGAATACATCAGTGTGCCTTCGGTTAATAAAGCTATTTTTTCACAATCGTTTGAACAATTTTGTGGCTGGGCAGCTGCGCAAAAAGGGATCACACTCCCCGTTAATTGTGATTATGACCGCTATTTACATCAAGGGCAGCAGCGAAAAAGAATCACAGATAGAATAGAGCTAGTTCGGCATGCCTTTCGGCGTGCTATTGAAATTTGGCTGGTTCTTGATAGGGCTTTATATTTACAGGCATATGGGTATGATGTTGTTCTTCGTGAATTTTGTGATAAACAGCTAACGCCGAGGAATATTTTGATCCAAGCGACGGCCAACCAAAGGAAGACACATGTGCTCGCTAGATCACCTGTTAGATAATAATCAGCAATGGGCTAAACGTACCCAACAACGCGACCCCGAGTTTTTTAAAAAACTATCGGGTCAGCAAAACCCAGACTACTTGTGGATCGGGTGTTCAGACTCTCGCGTGCCAGCCAATGAAATCGTTGATTTGATGCCGGGAGAGCTATTTGTTCACCGAAATGTGGCCAATGTAGTTGTACATACTGATCATAACTGTTTATCTGTTATGCAATATGCTGTGGAAGTACTTAAAGTTGAACACATTATGGTTGTTGGGCATTACGGGTGTGGTGGTGTGCAAGCGGTATTAGATGAAGCTAGGTTGGGCCTAATCGACAATTGGTTACGTCATGTTGCTGATGTTAAAGAAAAACATCAAGCAATGTTGTCATCAATTGAGAAACAAACACGGTGTGCTGCGCTGTGTGAGCTGAATGTTATCGATCAAGTTCGTAATGTATGCTTAACCAATGTGGTGCAGGATGCATGGGCACGTAATCAAGTATTGACGATTCATGGTTGGGTATATGGTTTAGAAGATGGCTTATTGCACGAAGTACAAGCACAAACCTCACTACCAGAGCATATCAATGCGGGATACACTCAGGCAGTTGAGCAGGTCGCAAAACGCTATTTGTAGCGTATATTACTCTGTGTCTTCGGCTTGTTCTAATTTTGCCTCAAGAGCTGCTACTTTGGCTTCTAACTCGGCAAGTTTTTCGCGAGTACGAATAAGTACTTTACTCTGAATATCAAACTCTTCACGGCTGACAAAATCCATTTCAGTTAATTTGTTTTGGATCACCTGCTTGGTTTTTGCCTCAAACGTGTCTGCTAAGTTTTTGACACCTTGCGGCATGTTACTTGATATCTGTTTAGCGATTTCTTCTATCTTTGCTGGATTAATCATTTCAGATCCCTTTATCAAATGTGCTTGCATTCATATTAGCAAATGCTTTGTCTAGCGCCTAGGCGTGCAGTACGCTTTGCGTTAAAATATCATTTTGGTAGTACAGCAGATCCCAATAATGAAACTTAATCCCAAACAAGATGAAGCAGTAAAGTATATTAGTGGCCCTTGCTTAGTGTTAGCCGGTGCAGGTTCAGGCAAAACACGTGTAATTACCAATAAAATAGCCTACCTAGTGCAGCAATGTGAATACCAAGCTAAAAATATTGCGGCTGTTACATTTACCAATAAAGCAGCCAAAGAAATGCGTGAGCGTGTGGCACAAACATTGGGTAAACAAGAGTCAAAAGGGTTATGGGTATCGACATTTCATACTCTAGGTTTGGAGATAATTAAAAAAGAGCTAAAAACCTTAGGCTATAAAACCAATTTTTCATTATTAGATGACCAAGATACCAATCAATTACTCAGTGAGTTAACAGAAGCAGAACTTGAAAAAGACAAAGATTTACTGAATTTGTTGAAAATGCAAATTGGTAATTGGAAAAATGAACTTATATTGCCACAGCAGGCTGTCGCTCAAGCCCGAGAGCCACAAAAAGCGTTGTTTGCTCAACTTTATGCGCGCTATCAAACTCAGTTGCGTGCCTATAATGCCTTTGATTTTGATGACCTAATCATGGTGCCAACTCTTCTATTATCACAACATGCAGCGGTGAGAGAACGTTGGCAGGCGCGGTTTCGTTATTTGCTGGTGGATGAGTATCAAGATACCAATACAAGTCAGTATCAGTTAGTTAAATTATTGGTTGGCGAACGTGCGCGCTTTACAGTTGTAGGTGATGATGATCAATCAATTTACTCATGGCGTGGCGCTAAGCCACAAAACCTAGTACTACTTTCTAAGGACTTTCCCGGCTTACGCTTGATTAAGCTTGAACAAAACTATCGAAGTGCTAAGCGTATTTTAAAAGCAGCCAATATTTTGATTGCCAATAATCCACATGAATTTGAAAAGCAACTTTTTAGCGAGTTGGAAAATGGTGACCCAATCCGTGTGATTGCAACACGAGATGAAGAGCATGAAGCGGAGCGAGTCGTTGCAGAAATAATTTCGCATAAGTTTATGAAGCGTACTAGCTATCGAGATTATGCCATTTTGTATCGTGGAAACCATCAAGCTCGAGTGTTTGAAAAGTCACTTATGAGTAACCGAATTCCTTATAAAATAAGTGGAGGTATGTCGTTTTTTTCCCGTAGTGAAATTAAAGATATGATGGCTTATTTGCGTATCTTGGTAAATCAAGATGATGACAATGCATTCTTGCGCATCGTCAACACCCCCAGACGAGAGATTGGGCCGGTTACTTTAGAAAAATTGGGCAGCTTAGCCAATGAGAAGCATATTAGCTTATTTGAAGCATGTTTTGACTCGCAACTAGCTCAACGCCTTACTGGTAGAGGGTTTAATGCATTAATGGGGTTTGCGCGTTGGGTTGTTGAACTTTCTGACAGAGCGTTGCGTGGAGACACCCTTGAAGCGGTTAAAGATATGGTACGTGAGACAAACTATGAAGCGTATTTATATGAATCTTCTCCCAGTGCGAAAGCGGCTGAAATGCGGATGAAAAATGTCTCAGAGCTGTATCGTTGGATCACCGACATGCTAACGGGAGATGTAGATAACCCAGCAATGACATTACCTGAGGTGGTGAGCAAATTAGCTTTAAGAGATATGTTAGAGCGCAATGAAGAAGAAGACGACTCGGACGCAGTGCAGTTATTAACGTTACATGCCTCTAAAGGTCTAGAATATCCGCATGTATTTATGGTTGGGATGGAAGAAGGTTTTTTACCACACCAAACTAGTATTGATGAAGATAATGTAGAAGAAGAACGTCGACTAGCTTATGTAGGGGTGACACGCGCACAGCAGACCTTGATTTTGACACATGCCAAAAATCGACGTCAATTTGGAGAGGTTGCCACGCCTGAAATAAGTCGCTTTGTACAAGAGTTACCCCAAGATGACTTAAGTTACGAAGGACAGAAAAAAACTGTAGCCTCGCAATCTGAGCGTATGGAAAAAGGACAAGCAAGAGTGGCAAACTTAAGAGCCATGCTAAAAAGATAATGTTTCTTGGCTTGCACTGCTAAGTTGACGTGATGAAAGTGCAGGTTCATGACCTATGGTATGTTGTTTGCCAAAAAATAGCTCAATACCATGATTTTCTAGCAAGCCTCTAAAGTTCAATATAGCAGGGCCTTTAGCAATGACTTGTGTGTTTTTCAACTTAGTGACTGCGAGTATTCCTTGCAGTTGCAGGTCGTAGCTTTGTTGTTGTAACACGCGTTTGCTAAAGGTAGAGCTAAGTAGTAAATACTTAAAATCAAATTGGGTTAACATGGCTAAATCACAGCGATCTTTAGCAAAATCATTTAGCCCGATAAATACGCCCTTATCAGCAAGCGTTTGCAAATTTTCTAGTTGCTGACTTGATGCATGGCGCAATTCTACTTCGCCAAATAATAAACATAGCGGTTGTTTTGCACTTTTAAGTAATCGACATAACG
Organism: Pseudoalteromonas holothuriae; assembly: GCF_945859825.1. Lineage (GTDB taxonomy): Bacteria > Pseudomonadota > Gammaproteobacteria > Enterobacterales > Alteromonadaceae > Pseudoalteromonas > Pseudoalteromonas holothuriae. The sequence goes on along the minus strand of NZ_CAMAPC010000004.1, from coordinate 304,807 downwards.
GGCTAAATGCATGGTTGTCTAATATTGTTAAAGAGCATGAAAATAATAGGTTTTGTGATTGAGCATTACCAATGTTAATTACTTGCTGAATTAATTGTAATTCAATTTCTAATTGTTCAGCTTTTTCAGCTGTAAACTTCTTCAAAGTATCGAAGTTGGTACTTCCAAGTACGGGATGTTCCCCAAATGCATCTAACAGGCTGATTGTATTAGGCTCGTCAGTCATAGATATGACTTCTGTGCGTCTAAAGTGTGTGGGTAGCGCACTTAAATGATGATGTTCTATTTGCTTGTTATGTGTAGTACCGGCAGTAAGTAAAGGGTGGTAAAACTCATAACGACCACGCCCTGCATTTTTTGCATAATACATAGCTGCATCAGCATCACGGATGATTTCATCAATATTATGGTACCGTTTATTACTATAGGTAATACCAATACTTGCGCCGCTTTGTACACAAGTGCCTTTCATGCAAAATGGCTGTTGCATCACTTTGATAATACGTTTGGCTACATCTTCAGCTTGTTGTTTATCACTCAAATGATCGAGCAGGACAACAAACTCGTCACCGGCTAGCCGTGCTAAAAGATCATGCTCCCTAATACAGTCCGAAAATGCTTTACTCACCCAAATTAAGAACTGATCACCAGCTTGATGACCAAGTTGGTCATTAATGGCTTTAAACTTATCTAAATCAATAAACAACACTGCAAAGTGATGCTCAGGGTGACGTTGATATTTATGCAGCGTTTTTTCAAGTTGGGTTAAGAATAAACTACGATTTGGCAAGCTTGTGAGTGGGTCGTGATGTGCATCATGATAAAGTTGTTGCTCTATTTTTTTTCGCTCTTCAATTTGCATTTGTAGATGTAAATTGGTCTGTTGGAGCGCCTTGGTTTTTTCTGCAACACGATGCTCAAGCTGTTGGTGACTGCTTTTTAAAGCTTGATTAGCTAGATGTGTTTGTAATACCGATGCGATTTGATTAGATACAAATGAAATCAATTCAACATCGTCATAATCAAACTCATATTTATGATCATATGCCTGACAGGCGATTAGTCCAATAACTCCATTCGCCGTTTTAAGTGGTGCCCCCATCCAACTCGTTGCCAGTTGTATTTTATTGTAGTCTTTGGAGCGCTCAACTGTACCTTCTGAAATCAATGTGTTAGCACGACAGATATCAATGAGCTGGCTTTGCTCTGTACTAATCACTAATTCACTGTAGCCTTTTGCAAATGGCCGAGGCTTATATTGTGTGACTTCATCAACACTATAAGGAAAACTCAACCAGCCTGCATGTTTGTCATATAATGCAATATATAGGTTATCGGCAAAGGTAATTGAGCGAATGATGTGGTGGACTTGTTGGTAAACATCGTCAATGTCGTTAAATTGCGTTGCTAATTCAGAAATTTTAAATAAAATTTGTTGCCGCTCTAGCGCCTTTTTACGTTGTTCAATTTCTTTGTTTAATGCTTCGTTACTTTGCATTAATGCACGAGTACGAATTTTTACTTCAGATTCGAGAAGTTCACGCTTTTTTACGCGCTCTATTGCCGTGGCAAGGTATAGAGACATCACCTCTAGCAATTCGATTTGCTGCTCGCTATATCCTTGTTCTACCTGATAACTTTGAGACACCATTACGCCGATAATGATGTTATCTCGATATATAGGCACGCCTACCCAATGTTCAGCCTGGCTCCCCAATGCTTTGAAACTCCCTTTTTGGGTTTGTTTCAGCATACTCTCTTTGGTGAGATAAATTGTATTTCCAGTGCGAAATACATGACCTGTGACTCCTTCAGAAAAATGGCTTTTTTCATTAAGAGGGACAGCGATGCCGTCTTTCTCATCAACAAAATAAGAGAGTTCTAATGCTTGAGTAAATTGATTTTGTAAAACCACATAAAAACTACGGCTAGGCAGGTATTGTACCAAAATGTCATGAATTGCAGGATAAAGCAAAGTCAGTTCAGCAACCGTACTTGCACGCTCTGATAGTAAAATTAGAGCATGTTGTAAGTGATTGTTCTGTTTGTGCTTTTTTAGTAAAAACTTAAGGCGCTTGTTGTTGCGTTCTAGTTTTCGAAGCAAAGAAGAGGGATCTTCCAATGATTAAACCCGTCGTTATTATTATTTGCTTAATTATTATTCGTATATTTTCACTTTTCTTGTCAGGGGTCAAGTGCAATATCAAAGGCTTTAGCTGAGGTTTTTTAAAGTTATGAATTAAATTGAAGGAGAATAAAATACCTCCTCCAATTTATAATGATTACTTAGATGTCATAAAATCGATTGCCGCAGAAATTTCGTCATCTGAACAATCCATACAGGTACCACGAGGTGGCATCGCATTGAAACCATTGATGGCATGATCAAGTAGTACATCACTGCCTTTGGCCACTCTGATAGCCCAATCATCAGCACTTTTTGGTGCACCGAGTGCGCCAGTACCATGACATGCAAAACATGACGCTTGATATACTTGTTCACCTGAACGAGGCCCAGTAGGCACCGCTTCGGCTACGCTATCTGCGCCAGCTAAATAAACGTCGCCAACGGGTGCGATGCGTTTTTGGATTGCTTCTTCAGTTAAAGCATTGTCATAAGGCTGCGCCGCTGCGGCCGTTGATAGCAATAAAAGTGCTGCCGAAAGTTTTTTCATTTGTCTAGCTCACTTCATTTGGACGTGATCAATCACGATAAGATGACGGAATTTCTAGCGATTATAACGCCACCTAGTAATTTATAAAACTAATCTTGCCCATATAAAGATAAAAATGCCAATTTATTGCGTTAACGCAAACTCTTGGCTTGTGTTTTTTAGCCTATGCCATTTCAACAAGCGCTTTTAGCGCCTTGTGAATACCCACAGATGCTTCACTAATCGACTCGGCAAGCATATAAGCAGGTGTACTTATTACTTTGTGTATGCTGTCGAGAACAATATTTTCAACATCACATTCAACATGTTGGGCACCCAGTTGGTTGATTACAGCTGCTGTTTGCTCATCATTACCAATACTTGCAAGTGTGCCATGTGGATGAATATGTCCAATTAGTGCAGGTGCAATACACAGATAGGCAATAGGCTTTTGCTGCTGTGCAAATGCTTGGCAAACATGTTTTAATTGATCAAGAATCTGTGATTTTGCGCCTTCAAAAGCAAAGTTACTCAGGTTTTTAGCAACACCAAACCCTCCTGGCAATACTAGCGCGTCAAAATCATTACTGTTTAGTTGTGATAATTCTTTAATATTGCCACGTGCAATCCGAGCTGACTCCTCTAAAACATTTCTCTGTTGTTGCAGCTCTTCACCAGTTAAGTGGTTGATAACATGGTGCTGTTGAATATTAGGGGCAAAGCATTGGTAACTTGCCCCTAGTTGTTCTAAGTGCAACATAGTAAGCACAGACTCATGGATCTCTGCGCCATCAAACACGCCACAGCCACTTAAGATGATTGCGATTTTTTTCATGTGAACTCCCTCTAGTATTAGTTTTTGGTGGCTTATACTTTATTGTCATTAGCCTGCGATAAAAATATTATAAAGGATCTTATTTGATCTTTGATCAAATATGTTAGTATACCCGTCCACTCAAAAAAGAGCGCTTGATTTTTGTACAGAGTGTTCTAGTCTTTGAGTGCAAGAAAAATTTTTTCCACATTTTGCACTTTAAATAATAATAAATAAGATAGATTTTTTCTTTTTACTATCAGTAGTTTATTTTTTACGGTGATCATTTTAAATAATGTTCGCTGCGATAGAGTGTGTTTATCTACAAAGTTATCCACAAGTTGTTCGGTGTAAGAAGTATTAGCTGCGTTATTATTATCTCTCGTTTTATCTGCGCCCTTATGGCATGCTTATGTCGTTTTTTTAAAGCTCACTTAGGATCCCCTTTATTATGTCTTTGATCCCCGAAAACCCTTTGATTTTGGTCGATGGTTCTTCTTATTTGTTTCGCGCCTATCATTCGCCACCGCACCTGACTAATTCAAAAGGAGAAGCTACAGGTGCAATTTATGGTGTGATCAACATGCTTAAGAGTTTATTAAAGCAGTATCAGCCAAGTCATATGGTCGTTGTCTTTGATGCAAAAGGGCCAACTTTTAGAAATGAAATGTACAGTGAGTACAAAGCTCACCGTCCGCCGATGCCTGATGACTTACGAACTCAAATCAAACCGATCCACGATATTATTGAAGCAATGGGTTTGCCTTTAGTCAGTATTAGTGGTGTTGAGGCTGACGATGTTATTGGTACCTTTGCACGAATTGCGTCTGAGCAAAAACGACATGTTCTGATCAGTACGGGCGATAAAGATATGGCGCAGCTGGTGAATGAGCATGTGACTTTAATTAATACGATGACAAATACCGTTTTAAACCCACAAGGTGTGGTAGATAAGTTTGGTGTTGGCCCTGAACTTATTATTGATTATCTGGCATTGATGGGTGATAAAGTTGATAACATACCCGGCGTACCTGGTGTTGGTGAGAAAACAGCATTAGCGATGTTACAAGGTCTAGGGTCTATTAAATCATTGTACGAGAACCTTGACAAGGTTGCTCCTCTAGGCTTTCGCGGCTCTAAAACTATGGCCAAAAAGTTACAAGAGCACAAAGAGCAGTTAGAGCTATCTTATGAGCTTGCCACCATAAAGCTGGATGTTGAAGTTGAGCAAGACCTAGAGCGGTTTGCCATATCGACTATAGACAAAGATAAATTAATCGAATTATATGCTGAGTGCGAATTTAAACGTTGGCTAAGTGAGCTGTTAGATGGCACTGCATCTAGTAAAAAGCCAGACATTACAGATGTTGAAAGTACTGGTAGTGCGCCAATAGTTGAACAGCCTAAAACTCATTATGAAACTATTTTAACGGTTGAGCAGTTAGAGCAATGGTTAGATAAATTGCAATCTGCACCGTTGATTGCATTTGATACTGAAACCACTAGTTTGGATTATATGCAGGCTGATTTAGTTGGAGTGAGTTTTGCTGTCGCCTCTGGAGAAGCTGCATATTTACCAATTGCCCATGATTATGTTGGGGCTCCTGAGCAGTTACCGAAAGAGTTTGTATTTGAAAAATTAAGCCCTTTGTTAGCAGATGATAACGTTAAAAAAGTAGGGCAAAATTTAAAGTACGATAAGAGTATTCTTGCACGTGCAGGGTTAGAACTCAAAGGCATTGCTTTTGATACCATGCTTGAGTCTTATGTGTTTAATAGTGTGGGTACACGCCATGATATGGACTCTTTAGCGCTTAAGTTCTTAGGTCATAAAAATATTAGTTTTGAAGAAATAGCTGGTAAAGGCAAATCACAGTTAACGTTCAACCAAATAGAACTTGAAAAGGCAGCGCCTTATGCCGCAGAAGATGCTGATATCACGCTACGTTTACATCAGCACCTTTGGCCGTTACTACAACAGCACAATGAGTTGCTGAACGTATTTAACGATATTGAATTACCTTTGTTATCTGTATTATCGGAAATAGAGCGCACAGGGGTTAAAATTGACTCTGCTATGTTAGCGCAACAAAGTATTGAGCTAAGCGAACGTTTAGAGCAAATCGAGAAAGAAGCGTTTGAACTGGCTGGAGAAGAATTTAATTTAAGCTCACCTAAGCAGCTTCAGGCAATTTTGTTTGATAAGCAGGGTTTACCTGTTATTAAAAAAACGCCAAAAGGTGCGCCATCAACTGCAGAAGAAGTTCTGCAAGAGTTAGCACATGATTACCCTTTACCTCAGTTGATAATTGAACATCGGGGTTTGGCAAAGCTGAAGTCAACGTATACTGATAAGTTGCCAAAGCTTGTTAACCCAAACACAGGCCGTGTACACACTTCCTATCACCAGGCTGTGACTGCAACCGGGCGACTTAGCTCAAGTGATCCAAACCTGCAAAATATTCCAATTAGAAATGAAGCTGGGCGTCGCATTCGCCAAGCATTTGTTGCTGATGAAGGTAAGTTAATTTTGGCAGCAGACTATAGCCAGATTGAGCTGCGCATTATGGCACACCTCTCACAAGACGAAGGGTTACTAAGTGCCTTTGCTCAAGGAAAGGATGTACATAGTGCAACTGCGTCTGAAGTTTTTTCTGTGGCACTTGAACAGGTCACATCAGACATGCGCCGTAAAGCTAAAGCAGTTAACTTTGGTTTGATTTATGGCATGAGTGCATTTGGCTTATCTCGTCAGTTAGATATTCCACGTCATGAAGCGCAGCATTATATGGATAAATATTTTGAACGTTTTCCTGGTGTACTTGAGTATATGGAGCGTACCCGAGAAAATGCGGCTGATAAAGGGTATGTAGAGACGCTATTTGGACGCAGGTTACACTTACCAGATATCAATGCGCGTAATGGTGCACGTCGTAAAGCCGCAGAGCGAGCCGCTATTAATGCGCCAATGCAAGGAACGGCCGCTGATATTATTAAAAAAGCGATGTTAACGGTTAATGATTGGCTGCATACCCAATCACAAGATGATATTAAATTATTGATGCAGGTGCATGATGAACTAGTATTTGAAGTTGCCAAAGATAAAGTGGCGCAGTTTAGTGAAAAAATCTGTGACCTAATGAGTGCAGCAGCTTCGCTTGATGTACCGTTATTGGTAGAAGCCGATCATGGTGAAAACTGGGACCAAGCTCACTAATAAGAAATTAATATATTTATTAAAGGGCGTGCAGAGCCCTTTTTTATGGGCTATGAGGAAATGAAATGTAAATAGGGGCAATGAGATGTTTAAAAAACATCAAATTGGCCTAATTTTTGCTTTGTGGTGTTTATTTCTATCTAGGGTTTTGTTAAAGTGCGCGCGTCCTCATCCTGTAGGACATCCTGTTGATGATGTATCTCTCGTAAGAGGATACAACGTATTGATAGCTTCTCCCCAGATTGCTATAACGGCCCGCATTTTTAGTGGGCCGTGTTTTTCTCTCATTCCTATGTTTGTGTAAAAAATGCGTGTTAATATGTGAGTCTCACTATTTCAAAGGATTCTGTCATGCTTAAACCCTTTTTACTTTGCGCTAGTTTACTCTCTTCTTCGGCTTTTGCTGATTGGCAATTGGATAACAGCCAAAGTGACCTAAGTATCACCTCTATCAAACAAAATAGCATTGCTGAAAATCATCACTTTACTCAATTAAATGGCACACTTTCTGATGATGGTCAGCTTAGTTTTTCGATTGATTTAAAAAGTATCGAAACGTTGATCCCTATCCGAAATCAACGTATGCAAGCGCTCTTGTTTAATGTTGCAAATTTTCCGAAGGCAATAGTTAAAGCAGACCTTTCATCGTACTTAAATAAACTAACTAATGGTACTCAAGTCATTAAATCTGTACCGGTTAAATTGTCGCTGCATGGCCATGAGCAAATACTTAAAGTTGACTTGGTTGTTAATAAAAAAAGCCAGCAATTACAAGTAACGCCGTTACGTGTTGTATTGGTTCGCGCGAGTGATTTTAATCTTGTTGCTGGGATTGAGTCACTGAGAAAAGTTGCTGGGTTAGATAGTATAGCTACGACAGTACCTGTGACATTTAGTTTGGTATTTAATGAGCAAGTTAACTGACTCGATAGCTCAGTTAGCCACTGAGCTTGTCACACCACATGCCCCGACTGAAAAATGGACGGGGCAAGCTTGCGGTATGATTGATATGTATATTGATGAGCAAGGGCGTTGGTTTCACCAAGGCGGGCAAATAAAGCGGCTTGGGTTATTGAAGTTATTTGCTAGTGTGCTTAGTTGTGAGCAAAATCGGCATTGGTTGACTACACCGATTGAGCGTTGTGAAATGCGTGTGATAGACGTTGCATTCTTAATTGACAGTTGGTACAGCCAATTTGTAGCAGGTGAAAAGGTTTTAGTTGCGGTCGATAATTTAGGCAGGAATTGGCCCATATACAAACAGTTTCCATTGAAGTTAAGGCGCTTTCACGATGTGGAGTTACCTTATCTGAGTTTAGGAAATGGCTTACAAGCACGTATATCAAGGAATGTTTATTATCAATGGGTAGAAGAGCTTGCTGAGCAAGACGAACAAGGGGTCTATATTTGCTCAGCAGGTATGAAGTTTTATTTAACTTAGCTATAACGCGTCTTGTTACTGGTCAACATTGTCATTTTCAAGTGTGTCTGGTTTAATAAATGGACCTAAATACCAATCATCGAGTTTCCAAGCCAACTCATTTAAACCAATGCCTTTCAATGATGAAAATGCATGTACTGTAATATCTGCATTTAGCTCCGCCAGTGCTTTGCGTACTTGAAGTACTTCTGCTTTGCGCTTACCTTGTTTTAGCTTATCTGCCTTAGTCAACAGTGCCAATATTGGAATTTCACTATCCACAGCCCAATTAATTAAATCCATATCAAGGTCTTTAAGAGGGTGGCGGATATCCATTAATACGACTAGACCTTTAAGGCTTTTTCTTTTTTGTAGATATTCGCCCAGTGAGCGTTGCCATTTCTTTTTCATTTCGATAGGAACTTTGGCAAAACCATAGCCGGGAAGGTCGATTAATCTTTTTTCTTCGTCGAGTTCAAAGGTATTGATTAATTGTGTGCGGCCAGGTGTTTTACTGGTACGAGCTAGTTTTTGATCTGTTAGGGTGTTTAAGGCACTCGATTTACCAGCATTAGAACGACCAGCAAAAGCAACCTCTATACCTTCATCAGTAGGTAATTTAGAAATATCTGGGGCACTGGTGATAAAGCTTGCAGTATGGTATTTAATACGAGATTTGAGCACTGGCTCTCCTAACAATAAGACAAATGGTTAAAACAAGCGTAGTTTATAACACTTCATGGCATTGCAAAAGCAAGCATTGCTTTATCTTAGCGCTTGAAAAATTGATTTTTATGGGTACTAGCACTTAATCTATGTCAAAACCCCATAATTTATAAGCCTAATATGGGCAGAAAACGTGCCAGAAAATTTAATATCGTGTAGAATGTAAAAATTGCAACGTAAAGATACAGATCGTCAACTCAAGTTACGCTAAAAATTTATGATGCAGTGTCTTGAGATAAATATTACAGGGTCGAAACAGAGAATTTACCATGAAAAAAATAGCATTAACTTTAACAGTGTTGCTTGGTACGTTGTCAGCAAGCAACGCAACAGCATTTGATGGCGACGCAGAAGCGGGTAAAGTAAAGTCTGCAACTTGTGCAGCATGTCACGGCCCGGATGGCAACGCACCTGTAACGATATATCCTAAAATTGCAGGTCAGCATGCTGATTACATTTATAAGCAATTAAAAGAGTTTAAACTTGGTATGACTTCAGGTGGTAGTGAAGGTCGTATGGATCCAGTGATGAGTGCGATGGCAATGCCATTATCTGATCAGGATATGAAAGACGTAGCGGCTTACTTCTCTACATTGAACATGAGTGCAGGTACAACTCCTGAAGATGTTGTTGAAGTGGGGCAGAAATTATTTAGAGCTGGAGACGCTGAGCGTGGTATTCCATCTTGTGCAGCATGTCACGGACCTCGTGGCAATGGTACATCATTAGCTCAATTTCCAAAGATTTCGTTTCAGCACCCTGAATATATCAAGTCTCAGCTTGAAAAGTTTCGCGATGGTACACGTGCAAATGACTTAAACGGTATGATGCAGGATATTGCGAAAAAGCTCACAGATAAAGATATTGAAGTACTGTCAAAATATATCGGTGGCTTACACTAAAGTCGGATAGGCAGTTTGTTCAGTAGACTATAAACTCATCACATTGAGCAAAAAGGCAGCGCAAGCTGCCTTTTTTGATCCTAGCGGTTTGTTACGAGATCCCCCTTTATTTTTGTAAGACATTTGCCATAGTAATTTGTAAGACTTTTCTTATTTTTGTTTTTTTTGGAATTGTAAGTAATTGTAATAAGTGTATTTACATTGTTTTCATTAAAGAATTTAAGTGAAAATTACTATTAACCAGTTGTAACTATTTCATTAAGGCGTAGATTAACTGGTGTCGCCAAGACAACATAACAAAATGGACATTTCGCGATGGAAGCGTAGGTGATAAGCTTAGTACTAATTTTGGTACTTACTATTATGGAAATAACAATAAAGTGTCAGGATTGACCGAAAATAATAAAAGCCTCATGGAAGTTTTATAATAAAAACAATATGGAAAGGCTCATGGAAGTTATAATAAAAACAAAATGGATGACAGCATAATAAAAATAATAATGACTTAAAAGTCGAAGGGAGAAGTGTCCAGTTTGAGACGCTCAGATTAGTAGACGGTAGGGAGCAATCTCTACCGTCTTTTTATTTATGCCTACTAGTAGACCTGCTACAATACCCCCTTAACTCATTTTTCTTTAAGTTTATTGTGCAATCGAACTCATCGTGTGGTTTGTGTGCGAGTGAGGACATCACTCCCTACCATCAAGATAAATTTAGACGTTACTGGCAATGCAAGCGATGTGAGCTTGTGTTCGTAGACATCTGTGACCGATTAACTGCACAACAAGAAAAAGCAATATATGACAGTCATGAAAATGATCTAACAGATTTGGGGTATCGTCGTTTTTTATCTCGGGTTAGTGAACCATTATTGGCTCGTCTTGAAAAACGTAGTGCTGGTTTAGATTTTGGTTGTGGCCCGGGTCCTTTATTGGCTCTGATGCTCACAGAAGCTGGGCATCAGGTGGCACTATATGACCTATACTATGCTAATGACCAAAAGGTGTTAGCAGGGCAGTATGATTTTATTACCTGTACAGAAGTAATAGAACATATTGCTCGGCCAGCCATGGTGTTAACGCAACTATTTAGTTTGTTAAAACCTGATGCGCCTTTAGTGTTCATGACCAAGCTTATTATCGACAAAGCGCGATTTAGTACTTGGCATTATAAAAATGATTTAACACACATTGCGTTTTTTAGCCGCAAAACATTTGCCTACGTGGCACAAATTTATGGCAGCGAAGCTGAGTTTATTGGTAACGATGTCATTATCTTAACAAAACCTAAGGTGCCAACTGCACCGAGTGAAGAAGCATTATGACTAGAAAGAAGAAAACCCGTAAAGTTGCCAGTAATGGTACTCCAAGATTAAGCAAAGATAAGTTACGTGAATTAAGAGCAGTAAAAGAGCAGCGCAGCAAGAATTCAAAAGGAGCAAAACCTGGCTCGCGTAATGCGCAAGAAGCAAAAGTGGCTCAAGAGGTGAACGGTAATGAGCAGTCTAAAGACCAGCGAGTTGGTAGCAAAAAGCCTGTACCATTACAGGTGCAATCGCAAGCGCAAAAGCAGCACCAAGAGCCGGTCATGCAGCGTCATTTGAAACCACAAGTTGAACTTAAAAAGGTGCAGCCGCAACTTACGCCTGAGCAAGAGCTCGAGCAGCTTGAAAATGATGAGCGCTTAATGGCTTTACTTGAGCGTCATGAAAGAGGCGAATTGTTAACTGGAAAAGATGCTAAATATTTCAATCGTTCTGTTGCTCGTCATCAAGCGTTGTGTGAGTTATTAGGTCTAGATGATGAATTTGAAGAGCAAGATATAATAGAAGATGATCCACTTGCCAATTTTATGAGTAATGACTTGGCAAATGAATGGTTATCTGAAGAAGACGACGAGGTCAAATAATGTCAGTTTGGTTGGTGGTTGCGATGGTTGTCGGTGCTTTGATTATTGCTGGGTTATCGTTTTATGCAGGTAAGCTTTTATGGCAATTAAAGGAACAGAAGGCGAGACTTGAAAAGCACCAAAGTGAACGAAGTGAAAAGCTCGTACAAGCCCGTCAGAAAAGAAATGCAAAGCTTGCAGATAGTATTAACTTGTTAGCAAGAGCGATGAAAGAAAAGCAATGTGAATACTCAGAAGGGTGCTTACGTGTGTGGGTATTAATCTCGCAATATAGCTTTGCTGAAGAGGTTGAGTTGCAAGCGGCATATCCCGGCGTACATCAAATGTATGAAGTAGTCAAAGATATGCCAACTCACGATGCCCGTAAAAAATATTCAAAAAAAGAAGTGTTTAAAATGGACAGTGAGCGCTGGCGTGCAGAGCAACGCTTAGAGGAAGATATACTTAGCGATTGCGAAAAGTTAGTAAAAGTATTTCAGCCATTACCTGACAGTGCAAATGTGGTTTTTCAATAAGTAATAGCAAAATAAACAATAAAGCGACATTCCGGTCGTTTTATTGTTTATATCTCACCTAATTAATCAATTCACGTACTTGGTGTTTAATGCCAATTGCATTAAACAAATGGTCAGATATTACGACAGATAAATGTGTTAGTAACCAGACCAAAACTTGGTATGCCGTTATTCTGCATAGGTAACTTTTAATGCAGTTAATAAGCTATTTAGCTCGCTAGAACGATCCATGCGTTAATAGTAGATATAACTGAACTTGAGCACAATCAATAGCATTCAATGGTGCTTTTTGTACTCATTGTGTTGCAATTTCCCGCTTGGCATCGACGGTAACCTATGTGACACTGATAGTTGGAATTCTATTAACCAAGTTAGTTAATCAAACGGTGACATGAATGTCGAAAATAAAAGCATGGGAACTTATCTGTTTGTTCAGTGTGTTTTGCTTTTTAAGTGGTTGCTCATCAAAAGAAGAGCAGCTGCAGCAATCTATTACACAAGCAACTCAAAATGCAGAACAAGAACTCAACGAACTAAAAAATGCACTTGCTCTAGGGCAAATTCGTAATGCCAACTTATTAAAAGAGTACAGTAGGGTATTACAAAGTCAGCGCCCGGATTTAGCTCAAATAAGTGCGCTCATCGGGCAAGATGCAACCAGTAAAGGTCCGCTTTTTCAAGGATTAGCTCAACGCCTTGAGGAAATAAAAAGTTTACCGTCTACACCTCCTAACGTACAAACTTTGCAACTTTTAGATGTGTTACGTGATGCGATGAAGCCAAGTTTGTTTGGTGATGCTTTAACAGATCCAATCAATATGCTTGCTGATATGTCAAATGGCACGTTAGCAAGAGTTGGTGCAATTAGCAAAAATGCTGAAGGAGAGGGAGAGGGTAATCAATTAGTTGGAAACCCTAACTATGGTCAATGGCAAACTAATAGCAGTGGTATTAGCTTTTGGCAATGGTACGGCATGTACCGAATATTAGGTGATGTATTTGATGCGGTTGAATATGGTCGCTGGAGTAAGCGTCGTAAATATAGTTATTATAATGATTATGGTCGCTACCGCTATTCAAGCCCAAAACAAATTAAAACACAAACCGCGTTGGAAACGCGTACTCGGCAGTCCTATCAACGTCAGGGTAAACAATTTACTAGTCCATATGCTAAAAAGCGCAGTGGTGCATCAGGTTTAAGTCGAAGTAGTTATACCCCCACTAGCACCCGAAGCAGTTATGCAAAAAGTAGCTCGTATAGTAAGCGCAGTGCAGGCAGTGTGCGAAATAGCAGCAGCCGCACATCCCGTGGTGTGAGTCGTGGCAAATAGTACCTTGTGTAAAGAATAACTGTTGGAGTTTAAAAAATGTATGAATTTAATGGAATAACAATGTGGACTTTGCAAGCTTTGGCCATAGATTTTGTGATTATTATAGCCTTGTTTGTCAGTATGAAGTTTATAAAGGGCTGGGTGTCGAACCTGCACGCTAATGATGAGATCACAAAACGAGATAACTTTGCTTTTGGTATTAGCTTTGCTGGCGGCCTAGTGGCGTTAGCTATTGTATTAACCGGAATTAGTAGTGGTGCATTTGCGCCTACACTGCTGCAAGAAGCATTACAAATGGGGGGATATGGCTTATTAGCAATTGCGCTAATCAAATTTGGCCATTTTTTCCAAGATAAAGTTGCACTTCGAAAAGTGAGCTTACACAACGAGATAGTAAAAGGGAATACAACGGCGTCATTGATAGACTTTGGTCATGTGGTAAGCGTCGCTATTGTGATTCGCTCTGCATTGTTTTGGGTTGCAACTGAAGGCTGGCATGGCCTGCCAATTGTAATAGCCTCTTTTATTATTGCTAATTTAGCGCTATTACTGGTCAGTCAGTATCGCGTGCAATTATTTAAGCGCACTAACCGCAGTGGCGATTGTTTGCAACAGGCTATTTTAGACGACAATTTAGCCGTGGGTATCCGCTATGCTGGATTTTTAGTCGGTAGTGCATTAGCAATAACTGCTGCGTCTGGATTAGCACCCTATGCAGCAGACAATTTAGGCGCTAGCCTAGCGTATTGGGCGTTGAGCGCATTACTGAGCTTAGTGGCATTTACTCTATTGCATTTAATTACAATCAAGATCATTTTATCTGGTTGCGATATTTCGGATGAAGTTAATCGACAGAAAAATGTGGGCGTTGCAACAATATCTGCAGCTACTTCATTTGCGATTGGTATCAGTATGGCGACGCTTTTAGGTGCATAATCTTGTCTGAATCTATAATCCGCCCGAGTCAACGAAGTTTACTTGGGCATGATATTTTATTGATATCAGTCATGGCAGTGCTTGCAGGGTGCGGCCTGATTTATGAATATTTACTGTCTCATTATGCAGGACGCGTGCTGGGCTCTGTAGAAAGTGCTATTTACGCCATGATAGGCACCATGATTGTTGCTATGGGTATTGGTGCATTTTTGGCGCGTTGGTTTAAAGATGCTTTTACTGCGTTTGCATGGTTGGAAAGCATTATTGCACTAGTGGGAATGGGTTGTATTCTCGCAATCGCTAGCATGATTGCAATTAGTTACTCACTGCCTCATATGTTTTCCGCTATTTTTAATCTTCCTCCTGATATTGTCTTAAATGGTTATGTGTTCGAGAAACTACAAAGCGCAGCGCGCTTTTTACCCTATGTATTTGGTTTATTATTAGGCATGCTGATAGGAATGGAAATTCCATTAATTGCACGTATTCGCCAGCATGTGTACGGACGGTTTTTAGAAAATAATGCAGGTACAATTTATGGGGCTGACTATATTGGTGCGGGCATTGGCGCTGCTATTTGGGTGAGTGTGATGCTATCGATGCCAATTATGCAAGCCGCAGCATGGACTGCACTTTTTAACATCGTCGCTGGGCTGGTATTTTTATGGCGTTATCACCAACATGTTCGCTTTGCTCGCTTGCTCGTTTTTTGTCATGTATTACTGTTGGTGTTATTTGCTGTTTTGCTACTTTTCGGTAGCCATTGGATGAAAGACTTAAGCAATGTATTGTATAAAGATAAGGTCATTTACTCACAAGCGACTAAATATCAGCATATTGTGCTAACCGAACGTTTGAGACGTAACCAACCAGAGCCTATTACTGACCTTTATCTAAACGGCCGATTACAGTTTTCCAGTGTTGATGAGCAAATATATCATACCATGCTGGTATACCCCGCGATGTTAGCATCTAACCGCCATGAAAGGGTGTTGATCATAGGTGGTGGCGATGGTTTAGCATTACGAGATGTACTGAAATGGCCCGTTGAGCATGTAACGTTAGTTGACTTAGACGGTCAGCTATTGAGCTTATTTGGGTATCAGAACGAGCGTTATAGCGCACCAGATTCCATCACTGAGCGGCTAAGTAGCCTTAATAATCAAGCATTGGTAGATGCGAGAGTAACCGTTAAGGTAGCAGATGCATTTTTAGAAGTAGAGCAACTACTTGCTGATGAAGATTATTTTGATACTATCATTGTGGACTTACCAGACCCCAATCACCCTGATTTGAATAAAATGTATAGTGATTATTTCTATAATCACTTGCGTCAACTTTTATCTGCCGATGGCGCAATGGTAGTGCAATCAACATCGCCTTATCATGCTAAAAAAGCATTTGTTAGTATTGCTAAAACCATCAAAGCGGCAGGCTTTGATTTTGTTGAACAATATCAACAGAATGTACCTTCATTTGGACAGTGGGGATGGACAATTGCAACTAAAAAAGGTGCCTCTGCTAGCAATAGAATAGCGAGAGTTTCGCAATTGCCAGTGCCCTCTCGCTGGGCTAGTAGAGACTATTTATTAGCCGCTTTTATATTTCCAAATCGATTTTTTGAATTTCATGAAACTATCGAGGTCAATCAGTTAGGTACAGGCACTTTATATGATTATTATCGCCAAGCTTGGCAAACAGAAAATGAATTGTATAAAAATTAGTTTTAAGGTTGACATATTATGTCAACTATGCAAATCTTAACTAAGACATAATATGTCAAACTTAAAAGGCAATAAAATGGAATTAAATGAACTTTCAATAAAACTAGCAACTTTTGAAACAGAAGGGGTAGGCTTCGAGTCTTTCATGATAGCGAACCCGGGTGAGCAAGATGTATTACAAGTAATAGTTGATGGAAATGATGAATTACCTATTTTTGTTACACAAACTCAAGAACAACTGTTATGTATTAGTTACTTGTTTTCAGAAGAGGAAGTTAAAGCTGATCTTAAAGATGAGTTAAATGACACTTTATTACGTTTGAATGTACCAATCCCATTGAGCGCGTTTGCAAAAGTAGATAATCGCTATGCAATATTTGGTGCACTATCGGTCAGCTCTTCGTTTGATGATATTACCCATGAATTAGTGACGCTTGCTGATAATGCAATTGAAGCACTAGAAGCCATCACACCTTATTTAAATGATTAAATAAGTATTTTAGGAGTTAAGATTATGAGTATTTTAAAAAAATTATTCACAGCCGTGCGTGGTGGTGCGCGTGAAGCTGGCGAGGCAATTGTTGATGCCAATGGTATTCGTATTTTTGAGCAAGAAATAGCAGACGCTAAGAATGCTTTGCAAAAAGCCAAGCGTAATCTCACTGAAGTGATGGCTAAAGAGATGCAAACCACGCGTAAGATCAGTGCATTGAACGACTCTATTTCTGAACATGAAGGGTATGCGGGTCAAGCATTGGAGAAAGGTAACGAAGCATTAGCATTGGAAATTGCAGAAAAAATTGGTGATTTTGAGAGGGAAAAAGCGGAACACGAGGAAGTGTTGGGTGGCTTTAGTCAACACATTGTTGCGCTAAAGCAACAAATTAAAGAGGCTGAAAAGTCGATTAAAGAAAACCAGCGTCAGCTAAGTATGGTTAAAACGACCGAGAGTGTGCAACAGGCAACGATGGCAGTAAATAGTACGCTCAATACGAATAGTTCAGCAATGACCTCAGCACGTGCGTCACTAGAGCGTATTAAACAACGCCAGCAGGACCGTCAAGATCAATTAGGTGCAGCCAAAGCATTAGAATCTGAAACAAATGGTGATGGCCTTAAAGCAAAAATGGCTGAAGCGGGCATTGGAGGTACTGATACAAATAGTGCTGACATTTTGGCACGTATCAAAGCTAAAAAAGGTAATTAGTTGATAGTTATCAAAGGGTAATTTTTTACCCTTTTTGTTTTAGGTGAAATATGTTTAATTTCTTTAAAAAAAATAAAGCGCCAACACGCCAACTAAGCGAACCTACCGATCTCGTCGTGGGTGATATGCTCACGCTGATAGACTCATTTGCATATCCACAGTGGTTGAAAGGCGAAACGCTGAGAGTTGTGGCAGTTAACACGTATCAGTATCAGCATAGTGCTGAGTATGAAATGGTGCTCGAAAGCAACTCGGGACAAGTCGTGTTTTTGCAAATAGGGCAAGAAGATGGTGAGCAATGGGCTAATTTTTCGATAAAAATACAACGAGAAGATGTGGATGACATTTTTACATTAGATGAATTTTCACTCATTTTTGATGAAGAGTCGTTAACGCAAATTACTGTTGCGAATATACCTGAGCGTTTTAGTCAATTTCTCGCGACCAGCTATACACAAACACAAGCCCCTTTTATTTGTTATTTTCATGAAAAAGATTATCGAGGACAATCACTGCCGCAGTATGAACAGCCGGGCACTGAGGCATGTGAAATGATTTGTCTTGCATCGAATGATGGGAATCATAGTTTAAATATTGAAATATGGGACGGTGGTGAAACGGATGTTTCATTGACACTGACGAGACCGTTATCAGATATTGTGGAACTGTTTCCTGGGAGTGACTAAGTGAGCGATGCAAAAGCGAAATGGCAGCGCCAAGAGCACGCAGTCAGAGCGACGCAAATGGCGTTTGATCTCAGTAGTGAAGTGCAAAAGTCAATTAAGAAACAGGCGATAGATCAAGAGTTGACGCCATCAGATATGATCCGAAAAATTCTGGGCTTGGAGGTTAAATCAAAAAAAACCCGGCAACGTCTGTCGTTCAATTTAAGCGATGAGGAAATTGTACTGCTCGCGGCGCGTTTTGATGTACCCGCTAATGATAAGCGTGCAGTTAAACAACAAGTGGCAGATTTACTCATTGCTCAAGCAATAGAAAAATAACCATAGGCTGAAATTTTTGCCTAGTTACAGGGTCCCATTTATCTATAGCTATATTTGATCATTTATTTAATGCATTGGTATAAGTCTTAATTCCATGAGATCCATATACTCTTAACATGAGAATGATTCCTACTTACTAAATATTCATGAAAATATACTTGTTTGCATTGTGCTATTCATAGTATTTATAGTCATTATTTAAAGCTGTTTCAGTTGTAAGATTTTCATCTATACTCAAAGGCTTTATAATTAGTCACCGGAATTTATTGGTATCTGTTGTGTAGGCAATTACATAGGCAGGCCAATTCACGTCACCAAGAGGGCAAAATTGTGCTTCAAGATTATCGTAAACATGTAGAAGAGCGCGCAGAGCAAGGTATTGTACCTAAGCCGTTAGACGCACAACAAACTGCAGATCTGATCGAATTAGTAAAGTCGCCTGTAGCAGGTGAAGAAGAGTTTATTCTAGACCTTTTAGTTAACCGTGTACCACCAGGCGTGGATGATGCGGCTTATATTAAAGCGGGTTTTTTAGCGGCTGTAGCAAAAGGCGAGACTGAGTCTCCATTAGTAAGCAAAGAGTATGCAGCTGAGCTGCTAGGCACTATGCTAGGTGGTTATAATATCGCACCTATGGTTGACTTACTGGATGATGCGGCATTGGCACCTATCGTAGTAAAAGGTTTATCAAACACATTATTAATGTTTGATGCATTTTATGACGTTGAAGAAAAAGCCAAAGCAGGCAATGAGTTTGCAAAGCAAATTATTGAATCATGGGCTAATGCTCAGTGGTTCTTGAACAAGCCAGCAGTAGCTGAAAAAATCTCTGTTACTGTGTTTAAAGTAACGGGCGAAACTAACACCGATGACTTGTCACCTGCACCTGATGCATGGTCTCGTCCAGATATTCCACTACACGCATTAGCAATGTTGAAAAATTCGCGTGATGGCATTAACCCAGAAAAAGACGGTGAAGTTGGTCCAATTTCACAACTTGAAGAACTAAAAACCAAAGGTTTGCCACTTGCGTATGTAGGTGATGTTGTTGGTACGGGTTCTTCACGTAAATCAGCGACTAACTCTGTACTTTGGTTTATGGGTGATGATATTCCATTCGTACCAAATAAACGTGTTGGTGGTGTGTGTTTAGGTAACAAAATTGCACCTATCTTTTTCAACACAATGGAAGATTCAGGGGCATTACCAATAGAGCTTAATGTTGATGAATTCAACATGGGCGACCAAATTGACATTTATCCATATGAAGGTGTTGTTAAGCGTCACGGAACGGATGAGGTTATCTCAACTTTCGCACTTAAATCAGATGTTATTTTAGATGAAGTGCGTGCTGGTGGCCGTATTCCATTAATAATTGGTCGTGGTTTAACTGACAAAGCACGCACATCGTTGGGTTTAGGTGCTACTGATGTATTTAAAGTTCCAGCGGTGACTGAAGCATCTGATAAGGGCTTTACCCTTGCACAGAAAATGGTTGGTAAAGCTTGTAATGTTGCTGGTATTCGCCCAGGTCAATACTGTGAACCGAAGATGACAACTGTTGGCTCTCAAGATACGACAGGTCCTATGACACGTGATGAACTCAAAGACCTTGCATGTTTAGGCTTCTCTGCTGATTTAACGATGCAATCATTCTGTCACACGTCAGCTTATCCTAAGCCAATTGATGTAAACACGCACCACACGCTGCCGGATTTCATCATGAACCGTGGCGGTGTGTCACTTCGTCCAGGTGATGGTGTAATTCACTCGTGGCTAAACCGTATGTTATTACCTGATACTGTTGGTACGGGTGGTGATTCTCATACGCGTTTCCCATTAGGTATTTCATTCCCTGCAGGCTCGGGTGCGGTTGCATTTGCAGCGGCAACCGGTGTAATGCCACTAGATATGCCTGAATCAATTTTGGTTCGCTTTAAAGGTGAAATGCAGCCGGGTATCACATTACGTGACCTAGTACATGCTATTCCTTATTATGGCATCAAAGAAGGCCTATTAACGGTTGAGAAAAAAGGCAAAATCAATGAATTCTCTGGCCGTGTACTAGAAATTGAAGGGGTTGAGCACTTAACTGTTGAACAAGCATTTGAGTTATCTGATGCATCAGCAGAGCGCTCTGCTGCAGGTTGTACTGTGAAGCTTTCTAAAGAGTCTATCTCTGAGTATCTAGAATCAAACATCGTGATGCTTAAGTGGATGATCTCTGAAGGTTACGGTGATGTGCGTACGATTGAACGCCGTATCACTGCGATGCAAGAGTGGCTAGCAAACCCTGAGCTGATGGAAGCGGATGCGGATGCTGAGTATAAGCACATCATTGAAATCGACTTAGCAGAAATTAAAGAGCCAATTCTTTGTGCTCCAAATGACCCAGACGATGCGCGTCTTCTTTCTGATGTTACGGGCGAGAAAATTGATGAAGTATTTATCGGTTCTTGTATGACAAACATTGGTCACTTCCGTGCTGCTGGTAAACTACTGGATGGTTTTTCTGGTCGTATTCCAACTCAGCTATGGGTTGCACCACCAACGAAGATGGACAAAGACCAGCTTACTGATGAAGGTTACTACGGTATCTTTGGTCGCGTTGGTGCGCGTATTGAAACACCAGGGTGTTCATTATGTATGGGTAACCAAGCACGTGTTGCTGACAAAGCGACCGTTGTGTCTACCTCAACACGTAACTTCCCTAACCGTTTAGGTACAGGTGCAAATGTATTCTTAGCATCTGCTGAGCTTGCTGCAGTAGCGGCAATTTTAGGTAAACTACCAACAGCAGCTGAGTATCATGAATATGCAGCGAAGATCAATGCAACGGCAGCAGATACCTACCGTTACTTGAACTTCCATAAAATGCCTCAGTACACGAAAAAGGCTGATGGTGTGATCATCCAGCAAGCAGTTTAGTACCGCTCTTACTGAGAAAAGCCGGTGTTTACACCGGCTTTTTTGTGCTGATTGAGTGGTTAAATTTTACTCTTCACAAATTGAATAAAATAGCTGTAATTGTGTTTTTGGTTGGTTTGTTAATTCAATAATGTAGCTAATTGATAGGTAAATTAAACAGATTTTATTTTCAATTCGATTAGAATTGTCGCAAAATTTACATTAATAGGCGACAGCGAAATGACAGCAGTAAACAACCAGAATCTGCTTCAATTGCGTTTTATCCAGCAAGCGCATATCGAAGCAGTTAAGCCCTCATTTAATCAACTTCCTGACAATCCATATGCAGATGGTGCATTTCGCAAGCGCCGTTACTCGGTACTTCAGTTTGCAGATGACAAAGTGAGTGTGCAGCCTACGAAGGCGTTTGTTCAGGATGATTCAATAAATACATTTCAAGGTAATATTGAGCGTGTGTACGAAAACTTAGATTCAGCTCTATTGAACACTGAAGGTTTTAAACATTTGTTGAGAGAGTTTAAGTTGATGACTGGTATTGACGATACTCGTGATATCGAAGTACATCAGTTTCGCATGTTAGCGATTGAGTCTGATACACCACCTGCACCAGAAGGTATTCATCAAGACGGTTTTGACCATGTCTGCGTGTGTGGCGTGTCTCATGAAAATATTGCAGGCGGTGAGCTGTTAGTGTATGAAAATAAAGAATCAGAGCCGTGCTTTAAAATGGAGATTAAAGATGGCTTATTTGCGTTGATCAATGACCGTCAAGTGTGGCATAACGCAACGCCAATGAACAAGCTAGATGCCAACAAAGTGGGCTATTTAGACTGCTTTGTATTTACTGCGTAAGGGTAACAAATGGAACTTACACAACTACGACGTCAGTTTCCTGCTCTAATGCAGCAGGTTAATGGTCAATCGCCACTTTTCTTAGATGGACCGGGTGGCTCGCAAGTGCCGCAGTCGGTTTTAAGTGCGATGTCTGCCTATTTAGGATATTTTAACTCTAACTTAGGTGGTGCTTTTTTCTCAAGTGACAAAACCGTTGCGCTGATGGATGATGCACGTCAAGCCGTCGCTGATTTCTTAAATGCACCAAGCAAAGAGCAGATAGTGTTCGGTGCGAATATGACGAGCTTAACTTTTAGTTTTAGCCGAGCTATTTCGCGCGATTGGCAAGCGGGTGATGAAGTAATCGTAACAAATGCTGATCACTACTCTAACGTATCGTCATGGCGTTTGGCAGCTGAAGATAAAGGCGCGAGTGTTCTTGCTGCGCGTATTAACGAGCAAGATTGCACACTGGATTTAGCGCATTTTAAAAGCTTACTGAATGAGAATACTAAGCTGGTTGCGCTCACGTATGCTTCTAATACAACGGGCTCAATTAATGACATTAAACAGGTTGTTGAGCTTGCGCACCAAGTTGGTGCGTTAGTGTATGTTGACGCTGTGCATTATGCGCCTCATGAGCTAATCGATGTGCAGGCATTAGACTGTGATTTCTTAGCGTGTTCGGCTTATAAATTCTTTGGTCCACATGTAGGCATAGTCTATGGCAAGCGTGAACATTTAGAAGGCTTTACACCTTATAAAGTGGAGCCGGCAAAAGATGTGATCCCCGGCCGTTGGGAGACGGGTACGCAAAGCTTTGAAGGTTTAGCGGGTGTTATCGCGGCGATTGATTATATTGCGTCGCTCAGTGGTATGACACAAGATACACCGCGCCGTGAGCGTTTAGCCGTTGCATTTGCAAAAACCAAACAGCATGAAATGAAGTTGAGCGAGTACTTTTTGACGCGCCTTGAGCAATTGCCACAAATTTCGTTATTTGGTATTGCTGATAAGTCACGTTTAAGCGAGCGAACACCGACTTTTGCACTTACTTTTGAAGGTTTTGAACCTCGCCAAGTGTCTGAGTTTTTGGGGAAGCAACATATCTGTGTGTGGGATGGTAACTTTTATGCGCAAGGGTTATGTGAGCAACTTGGCGTAATGGATAAAGGCGGTGTCGTACGAATCGGCTGTATGCATTATAATACTGTTGAGGAATTAGAGAACCTATTTATGGCTTTTGAGCAACTGCTCAGCGCGTAATTACTCAACTGTTTTAAAGCAAAGGTTTTATTTTTAAAGCCTTTGCTTTGGCATAACGTACACCTTTACAATGAACCATAGTTATTTTGGTCTAAGCATCGCGAAGTTACGGCATATAGTACTACGCTGGTGAGTCTAATTTGGATAATCCTTTTCTTAACTCCCACTTTTGTTATACGTGACCAATATGCTGCGTACAACTTGTATGAAATATCACCTTTTTACATACCTTTAAAGTAAATTGACATCGTCATATTTGATAAGTTAGCCTGAACAAGCTCGCAGCAGTAATTAGTTTATGTAGACTTATAATATTAATTTTATTAAAACATTACTCATCTGGTGAGTAACGCTTGTTTAGAGCAAGGAGGGCTAAATATTTAGCAGTCGTTATTACGTAATAAAATAGAGCAACCTGAAACTTAGGCGATGCAATAAAATGGATTTTAAGCACATGCAGAAATTATTAATGATACCTATTA
Organism: Pseudoalteromonas holothuriae; assembly: GCF_945859825.1. Taxonomy (GTDB): domain Bacteria; phylum Pseudomonadota; class Gammaproteobacteria; order Enterobacterales; family Alteromonadaceae; genus Pseudoalteromonas; species Pseudoalteromonas holothuriae. Next base: position 280,939 of record NZ_CAMAPC010000004.1, on the reverse strand, counting down.
TGTGTTGGTTTTTAACACTTATATTTATTAATACCTATCACTTTGCGGTTCCCATGGCTGGTATGGTGAGCGAACCGGATTTATTCACTGCACACTTTTGGTGGACAGCGGTATTAAGTTATATTTTTTACGGGTTTTTATGTTTTAATATTCCATTACTGATGTTGATACAATATATGTGTTCAAAGTGGCCGGTAATTGTAAACCATAACTACCGCAATGGTATTGAGTGGGTCACCACAGTTATGTTGTGCCTATTGTGGGCCTTATACCTTAGTCAGCCGCATTTTTGAATAGTATAAATCAAGCCCGTCACTCCTTAATTAAGCGCAAAGGAGTAAAAGGCAGGATGCAGCTATTCACAAATTATCCTCGATAAAGTTACTCAGCTTGTTAATACGCATACTCATACCCTCAATAATTTTATCTTTTACTTTCTCTCGAATAACATTGGGTAGGCGGGTCATGGCATCGGGCGTAATCGCTAGCAAAATACTGTCTTTAATGGCTTTAGCGCTGGTTGAATGCTCACGATGACAAATAAAAGCGCCTTCTCCAATAAACTCGCCTGGACGAATACGGCCTAGCTCAAGTAGCTCGTTGCTTTTAAATATAATTAGCTCACCACTTAAGACGATGAATAAACGGTTGTCTAGTTCAAAGCGTTTAAAGGCGTGGCGTCCATTGTGCACCAAATACAAGTGGCTGAATGATTCGAGCAAAACTTGTCGTTCTGATATTGTAAAATCTTTAAAAAAGTTAAGTCGATTTATGATTTCAAGCTGTTTAAATAAAGGTACACTCTCAAGAAGTTTCATAAGCTTAGATTGATGAAGGCTTTATACTAGATAGTGGCTAGTTTTAACTGTGGGGTCAATGATCTTTTGCTGAGCGCTAATACTACGTGCGGCCAGATTTTTTAGATTAGCATGCAGCATCGTATGGAGAAGTGGGGCAGGTCAAACCTTGATAACTCATACACCCTTTGTTGTAAGGTGACGAAGCGTACATACCGCCTGCTGCTTGTGGCGTTAATTCAGCTGCTAATACTTTATTGTTATTTAGTTGCTTAAGTGGTTTTTCAATCAAATTTTATTCACTTTGGGGACGTGGAACACAAATAATAGGCAGAGTTAAGCTGTTCTACCTATTTATGGACTAATCTTGAATATTCCTCTCTTTTAGTTTTCGGGTTAACGTATTGCGACCCCAACCAATTTTTAATGCGGCGTCTTGCTTATGACCATGACAGGCACTGAGTGCCGTTTTAATGAGACGCGCTTCAAGTTGTGCCTGAACTGCTGGCCAGATATTGTTTTTACCTTGTTTAAGCTCGTGGTTAAGCCATTGTTGGAAAGCATCTAACCAATCCCCTGTGGCTTCATTAACTGGTGTACTTTGGCTAAGTTCGTCGGGTAAATCATGCGGGCCAATTAATTCACCCGGTGCCATCACTGTTAGCCATCGGCAGGTATTTTCAAGTTGGCGCACATTACCAGGCCAATGATATAAGCGCATAGTATTGATAGCTTCATCGCTGAGTATTTTACATTCTACTTGTAGCTCTTTTGCACTACAGCTTAAAAAGTGCTGCGCCAGCTTGGCGATATCTTCAGTACGCTCCCTTAGAGCTGGGAGTTTTAGCCTAACTACATTTAAACGATGAAATAAATCTTCTCTAAACTGACCTTTTTTTACTAAAGTTTCTAAATCTTGGTGTGTGGCAGCAATAATACGTACATCCACTTTGACACTTTGATGGCCGCCAACGCGATAAAACTCGCCATCTGCAAGCACTCTTAAAAGCCGAGTTTGTACATCAAGTGGCATATCTCCAATTTCATCTAAAAATAGTGTGCCACCATCGGCTTGTTCAAACCGGCCTCGGCGCATGCTGTCGGCACCTGTAAAGGCCCCTTTTTCATGGCCAAATAATTCTGACTCAACGAGATCTTTGGGAATTGCAGCCATATTTAGCGCAATAAATGAGCTTGCTTTACGTGGGCTATGGTTATGTAAAGCACCAGCTACCAACTCTTTACCGGTACCTGACTCACCATTAATTAGCACGCTCATGCTAGATGCAGATAGTTTTCCTATCGCGCGAAAGACTTCTTGCATAGCCGGTGCTTCACCGATGATATCTGGGTGATTTTGTTCTTTCACTTGGCGTTTTGTTTTACGTGCTTGCTGACTGGCTTGATAAGCTCGTTCTACGAGGGCGGTAGCATCATTTAAATCAAATGGCTTGGCAAGATATTCAAAAGCCCCTTTTTGAAATGCATTCACGGCAGAGTCTAAATCAGAGTGTGCGGTCATAATGATCACCGGCAGGCTAGGGTGTTTTGCAGATATTTCTTCTAGCAGCGCCATGCCATCCATACCGGGCATGCGGACATCTGAGATCAACACCGTGGGTTGACTATATGATAAAGCGGTTAGCACATCTTGGGCATTGGCAAAGCTCTCTGTAGTAAAACCTGCACGCGATAGTGCCTTGTCTAAAACAAATCGTATAGAGGCGTCATCATCAACTAGCCAAACTGTTTTCATTCGTTGCTCCCATGCCGTTGTTGTCAAACGGCAAGTAAATATTAAATTCGGTGTGTCCTGGCCAACTATCACAATCGATCAACCCACCATGTTGCTCAACAATTGTTTGAGCAATTGAAAGGCCCAGGCCAGAACCACCGTCTTTATTAGTGATCATTGGGTAGAACAAAGTATCTTTTAACTCTTCAGCAATGCCTGGACCATTATCGATAATTTGTATTAGCAATGCTTTTTTCATGAGTCTTTTACCCTGTCGCATTCGATGCTTGATACGCGTTGTTAGGGTAATGTTGCCTTCATCATTGCCTTCTAAAGCTTGCAGGGCATTTCTTACTATGTTCAATACCACTTGTTGTATTTTTGCTTGGTCAATCACAATATCGGGTATGCTAGGGTCATAGTCCTTTCGTAGCGATACTTGACTGGCGTTATCTAACATACTGAGTTTGACCACTGACTCGAGTGTTTGATGAATATTGCACGGTGCTTTGTTAGGTAATTGACTGGGTCCAAGTAACCTATCCACCAATTCAGTCAGTCGGTCTGCTTGTTCAATAATCAACTGTGCGCATTGATCTCGTTCTTGCTGACAACTCTCATACTGCAATAATTGCGCCGCTCCTCTTATTCCCCCTAACGGATTTTTTATTTCGTGTGCCAAACCTCTAATGAGAGTTCGCGCAGCATGGTATTGATGCATTTGATTTGAAGCTTGGTCAAAGCGCACTTCATCATCTATACGGCGACATTCTAATAAAATAAAAGCATTGCTTTGATGATGAATACGTCTGGCATGTAAGTTTAAAGTAGCAGCTCGGCTATCGATAAATACAACGTCTACTCGGTGTTGCTGGCAATCTACGCCATCCTCTAGGGCATATTGAGCTAGACGTTCAAAGTCAATGTGGTGGTGGCTAAAAATATCATTAAGGGGTTGGCCTATTAAGCGCTTTAAACCCAAGCCAAATAATTCACTGCAACTATTATTGGCATATTGAATGGTAAACTTATCGTCTAATAGCAATATGCAAGTTGCTAAGTTATGCCATAAGGCATTTAAAAAAGGGTGAGTACTTTGTGCCATGATGGATCGCCTATCGTTTCTTTGCACCAAGATGGTGCACTATATCATGCCGTTTTTCTATGAGCTATGGATTAATGCGGCTGGCTCGGTATAGGTAAAATGTGCTTTTAGGGCTTGAAGCAATTTTTGCGCCGTGTTCATTGAATAGGAATATAACTAACCTGATGCTCACCTTGGGCAACGTCTCTAAGAGCAAATGTAGTGTTTTGTAATGACCAACTTACTATTTAAGGATAACGGCACTATCAAACTTCCAGAGAAGCTGGCTTTTACTTGTCAAATAAAGGAAATGCTACCTGTATCTTTTTTATATTGTTTGTAAATTGCTGGACGAGGAAACTCTATGGCTTTTTAGCTTTTTAAAAGCAAGAGTGCAGGGCTGCGCTTTGATTGTTTTAAGGGGTTATTGAGGTTTATTTTTCAAAATTATGATGTGATATATCTGAATATATCCGATGACCATTTTCACGATATGCCTTTGGCTGACAAGCTGCAACGAAAAGCGTTTGTAATAAGCAATATACCAACAGAATACGTACAATCTATGGCTTCCTTTGTTGGTGTTATACTGCTTTGTTTGAGTACGTAAAAGTCGCTTTACCAAAAAAGCCCGCATAGCGGGCTTGAGAACACATATGATTTAACTGCGTAATTAAACGCTGTAGTACATTTCAAACTCAATTGGATGAGTTGTCATGTTCAGTTTTTCCACTTCTTGTGACTTAAGTGAGATATAAGCATCGATTAAGTCATCAGTGAATACGCCACCTTGAATTAAAAATTCACGGTCAGCATCAAGACATGCCAATGCTTCATCTAGTGATGCTGCAACAGTTGGGATCTCAGCCGCTTCTTCAGCTGGAAGATCGTATAGATCTTTATCCATTGCATCGCCAGGGTGGATTTTGTTCTTAATACCGTCAAGGCCCGCCATTAACATTGCTGAGAATGCAAGGTAAGGGTTAGCAGTTGGATCAGGGAAGCGAACTTCAATGCGACGCCCTTTTTCAGATGGAACCACTGGAATACGGATTGATGCAGAACGGTTACGTGCAGAATAAGCAAGCATAACAGGTGCTTCAAAACCAGGTACCAAACGCTTGTACGAGTTAGTTGATGCGTTAGCAAATGCATTAATAGCTTTAGCGTGCTTGATGATACCACCAATATAGTAAAGCGCCTCTTCAGAAAGACCGCCGTACTTGTCGCCGGCAAAGATGTTTTTACCATCTTTACCAAGTGATTGGTGGCAGTGCATACCTGATCCGTTGTCACCCACTACTGGTTTAGGCATGAAAGTCGCCGTTTTGCCGTAAAGGTGTGCCATATTGTGGATAACGTATTTCATTTCTTGGATTTCGTCAGCTTTTAACACCATGGTATTAAAGCGAGTCGCAATCTCGTTTTGACCTGCAGTGGCAACTTCATGGTGGTGTGCTTCTACTACTTGCCCCATCTCTTCAAGTACTAAGCAGGTTGCTGAGCGCCAATCTTGTGATGAGTCTACTGGTGCAACTGGGAAGTAACCGCCTTTAACGCCAGGACGGTGACCGGTGTTACCGCCTTCGTAATCTTTGTCTGAGTTCCAAGATGCCTCTTGCGCGTCGATTTTGTACATAGAGCCAGACATGTCAGTTTTGTACTTCACGTCATCAAATAAGAAAAACTCAGGTTCTGGGCCAAATAAAACTGTATCTGCGATACCTGTTGAACGCATATATTCTTCAGCGCGTTTTGCCACAGAGCGAGGGTCACGTTCGTAACCTTGTAATGTAGAAGGCTCTACAACGTCACAACGTACGATTAGCGTTGTCTCTTCAGCAAATGGGTCTAATTTAGCTGATGCTGCATCAGGCATTAACACCATGTCAGATTCGTTAATGCCTTTCCAACCTGCAATTGAAGAACCATCAAACATTTTACCGTCTTCAAAAAAGTCTTCATCGGCTTGATGATGAGGAATAGATACGTGTTGCTCTTTACCTTTGGTATCTGTAAAGCGTAAATCGACAAATTTAACGTCATGTTCTTTAATAAAATCTAAAACCGATTGTGACATGTGTCCTCCAACTCGTTGGTTTTTTTATGCTTGCTGCATTAACTTAATGCGATTGCGCTTTTTTAAGCTTAATATGTGCCAGTTTTATCAAGTTGATGATTATAGGCGGTTTTTTATATTTTTCCATGGTGTGAATATACATTTTGCACCAACTTGGTGCTAGGGTGCATTGCTTTGGTGCGTTTAATGTTGGCGCCAGGTGCATGTATTTTTAATCAAAAGCCTGCAGCTCAATACTCTTAATAGTGCGATTTTTCTGCAAAAAAAGGTTGTAAATCATTGCTGTCATCACAAAGTAACAAAATTTATGCTGGATAAACTTTCTTCTATCGTCGGAATAAGGGATAATGTGCGCCCTTTAAATCCTATAATGGGACATCTCTGGCGCGCCGGACCCTTCATTTTAAAATGAAGCGAAACCGCGTAGATCGACTAGGATCACTGAGATTCAACTTCTTTGAGTAAGAATATGAACATCGAAAAGTTAAGAAATATCGCGATTATCGCACACGTTGACCACGGTAAAACAACCCTAGTTGATAAGTTGCTAGAGCAATCAGGCACACTAGAAACACGCGGCGGTAATGAAGAGCGTGTAATGGATTCAAATGATATCGAGAAAGAACGTGGTATCACAATCCTAGCTAAAAATACGGCTATTGGCTGGAATGATTACCATATCAATATCGTAGACACTCCTGGACACGCTGATTTCGGTGGTGAAGTAGAACGTGTTCTTTCAATGGTTGATTCTGTATTATTACTCGTTGATGCACAAGAAGGCCCTATGCCACAAACGCGTTTCGTAACGCAAAAAGCATTTGCACTAGGTCTTAAGCCAATTGTTGTTATTAACAAAATCGATAAGCCAGGTGCGCGTCCTGATTGGGTTATGGACCAAGTATTTGATTTATTCGATAACTTAGGTGCATCTGATGACCAGTTGGATTTCCAAGTTATTTATGCATCAGCAATCAACGGCTGGGCTACACTAGATTTAGACAGCCCTTCAGACAACATGCAACCGATGTTTGAAGCAATTGTTGATCAAGTAGCAGCACCAGATGCAGACGCAGATGGTGGACTGCAAATGCAGATATCACAGCTTGATTACAACTCATATATTGGTGTTATCGGTGTTGGCCGTATCAAGCGTGGTACAGTTAAATTAAACCAACAAGTAACAATCGTTGGTGCAGATGGTAATAAACGCAACGGTAAAGTAGGTCAGGTGCTAACTTATTTAGGCCTTGACCGTCACGAAGCTCAAGAGGCATCGGCTGGTGATATCATCGCAATCACGGGATTAGGCGAGTTAAAAATCTCTGATACTATCTGTGATGTGAATACAGTAGAAGCACTACCTGCATTATCTGTAGATGAACCAACAGTAACAATGACGTTCTCTGTAAATACTTCACCATTTGCAGGTCAAGAAGGTAAATTCGTAACGTCACGTAACATTCTTGAGCGTTTAGAAAACGAATTAGTTCACAACGTAGCACTTCGTGTAGAAGAAACTGACAATCCAGATAGCTTCCGTGTGTCAGGTCGTGGTGAATTGCATTTAGGTATTTTGATTGAGAATATGCGTCGTGAAGGTTACGAGCTTGCTGTATCACGTCCAGAAGTAATTCTACGTGAGGTGAATGGTCAATTAGAAGAACCATTTGAAACAGTGACTGTTGACGTACAAGAAGAGCACCAAGGTTCTATCATGGAACAACTTGGCTTGCGTAAAGCTGAAATGACAGACATGGCACCAGATGGTAAAGGCCGTGTACGTTTAGACTTTATGATGCCAAGCCGTGGCTTAATCGGCTTCCAAACTGATTTCATGACGCTAACGTCTGGTTCTGGTTTGATGTACCACACTTTTGACCATTATGGTCCCCACAAAGGTGGTTCAATCGGCAAGCGTAAGAATGGTGTATTGATTGCAAATGCAACGGGTAAAGCATTAACTAACGCACTCTTTAACTTACAAGAGCGTGGTAAGCTATTTATTGGCCACGGTGTTGAAGTGTACGAAGGTATGGTTATCGGTATTCACAGCCGTGATAATGACTTGACGGTTAACGCGCTTAAAGGTAAGCAGTTAACGAACGTACGTGCATCAGGTACTGATGAAGCACAAACACTTGTACCACCTATCAGAATGTCACTTGAGCAAGCACTAGAGTTCATCGATGATGACGAGTTAGTAGAGGTAACACCTGTGAATATTCGTATTCGTAAGAAGTTACTTACGGAAAGTGAACGTAAGCGTGCAAGCCGTCAATCGAAAGACTAATTTGATTTTTTGATTACATATTGATAAAAACGCCGCGACTAAGCGGCGTTTTTTATTTTAAAATAAACCATAACTCTCGGTTTCTTCTGGTTCATAACCTTGTAAATGTTCAGGCCTAAAAATAGCACTGGGGTCAATGAGTACCGTATGTGTGTCGCCCCGCTTAATTAACCCTTGCATCATTTTTTTTGTCTGAGGGTCAATTTCAAAGCCGATGTTGGTGATTTCACTGAGTGATTTTATTTCGCTTTCTTCACAGTGCATATTATCCTCAACTTGATCGACTAATAAGCCAATATGCGGCTTATGTCCGTCTTGTGTGGTAAACACAATAATGGGCTTGTGGTCTAGACTTATTTGTTCCCGAGCGGATTCAAATAGACGCATAAGCTTTAAAAACGTTGTGGCTTTTTCTTTATCTAACATCGATAAAGCTTTCTGCTTTTTATCATCGGCACATAAACTGAGTAATGTATCAGCAAGGGCATGCAAACGGTTATGAGGCTCTTCAAAACGGCTTAATATGGCTTTGAGATCGTCGTTTTCGGTTTTAAAGTTATAAAACCATTGACCAAACTCACATTGTTTTGGGTCTCTGGCTTTGTCAAAATCATGTCCATGTACCACACTTTTTTCTAATGCTTGTAACCAGCTACGGTGCTCATCTTCGCGAGCCCTTAATAATTCAACCAATGCATTATTTATATCGTAGGATGATTGGCTATTTAAAATGATGCCAAGATCGAATATTGGCGTGGGTGTGCCCATGTAGTCCTTTACGCCCAAGAAACTCGGGTTGCCATTAGGCAGTGACGTTAAGTTTCCTTCGTAACGTTCAGTGAGTAAAATATCTAAAATCTTCAGTGAAATAGTTTTTTGTCCGACTCGGAAGTTGATTAAATCCATACTTTCCTCAACAAGCACTTTTGGTTTTGTTTAAGGATAGAACATTATGATGAATATGATCGGTACACAGGCAATTTCTTTTGATGATCAGAGAGTTTAAAAAGTGCTTTTAAATCACTGTCATGCTCAAGTACCCATGGTAACTTTCTAAGTAGGCATTGCTGTGAATATTGTGCTGCGCATTGTTGCGCGGCACGACTGAATACCAACGCATTAAGATAACCTTCAAATAGGATGTGATCGATTTTCAAGTTTGTTTCTCGTTGAACAAGGCGCCGAAATTGCTCACACAGCTTTGCTTGGCATAAAATGGGGTTAGGTACTACTTCTGTGACCATAATGGTTTGTTCAGGCTTTATTCTTGCAAACAGTGCTTTACTTGAGACAAACGAAACACTAGTGAACTCTAAATTTTGCTGATTATTAGTCGCTAACTTCACAAATTTTGCTAATGGTTCATAAGTACCAATCATTATCACCGCAGTTGCTTTGGTTGTGTTTATTTGTGCATGTGCTTTTTCAACATCATTAGTATTTCGTCTAAAACGAGATATAACAGTGGGTTGCAAGCTTTGTTGAGCTAGTGCTTTAGTTAAACTTTTCTCTAGCGTAATACCAAATTCATCCGCTTGAATTAAAAGCGCGATTTTCTGATGTCCTTGTTCTTTAACCAAGTATTTGATCTGTTCGTTAGCTTCATCTTGATAGCTAGCTCGTAGGTTAAATATATGATAATTGCCGACATGATGTAAAAAATCAGCCCCCGTAAAAGGCATAAGTAACGGTGTTTTACTGTGTTCTAATAGGGGTCGTATCGCTGATGTTGTAGGTGTGCCCATAAAGCCAAAAAGGGCGTCAACATTTTGCTCATAGATAAAAAACCGGGTGTTATGGACTGTACGATTAGGCTCATAACCATCATCTCGGACAATAAGCTGTATGACCCTGTCTTTTATCCCTCCTTGCTGGTTAACACGATTAAAGTGCAACATTGCGCCAGCATGAAGTTGCTTGCCAATTTCTTGAGCGGGACCACTTAACGCAATTGACATACCCAGTTTTATTGGCGCAGATTCGTTACACAGACTGTGTTCACTCACTAAAAAGAGTAAGGTGATGAAAAGTGTTTTAGTGTAGCGAGTTAAGCTGTCCATGTATTTCTGATACCAAGGTATTAAAAGCATGAGAAAACTGCTTTTTTGAGTCTAGGGGTAAGTCGCTTTTGAGCCACTCTTTAGTATTATTTTGTAATAATAGTCTAATCCCTAGCTGTTGTGAAACATCTGATAACTCAAGTAATAATTTTGGACACGTGATTAGTACTTTCCAGATAGTGGCACTGTCTTGCTCAAGCATCGTTGCTTTGTTCACCATAAAGTTTAGCTGTTCAGTTACTTGTTTAGGTAATGTAAGGTTTGGCATAGCGGTTAAAATTTGTTTAGCCAATTGCCAGGGTAAGTACTGATAATGATTACTCAGTTGGTAGCAGAAGTTCATTCTAAAATGTTGACATAACTTATTAATATAAAAATTTGATTCGGTTACGTTTTTTAATACTATAGCTGCATATTCACCGCTGGCTTTGTCTTGCTTGAATCCTAACTTTGTTGTTTGATAGCCATTTTTTTGCCAAAACTTGAGTAGTCTAGATGTTGCGCCAAAGCTACTACCAAAATAGTCAACCGATTGGCCGAGTTGTTGGTGAGTATAGTTAAGCAGTGCTGTACCTAATCCTTGAGTATGTAACTGAGGTGCTATGGCAATACGCACTATGCGGGCGATTTTTGCGGTTAAAAAGTGCTGGTTACCTTGAATCGAAAATAGCTGTTGTGGTAGTAAGTGTCCTTGAGGGCGGCGAGTACCTGTGGCTATCTCACTATGTAAGTCCTCGCTGATTTGTCCTTCTATATTCACCAAACATAGGCCCAAAACCTGCTCAGTGTTGCGCACAATAAAAATGACCTGTGACGGGCTATCTAACAATTGACGCAAGTCATTCACGGTTGTTTGATAGTGAGCGAGTACTAAAAGAGAAAATGCTTGATGCAGCAACTGCTCATTTTGTACTAGATCTTGGCTTTTAAGTTGCTCAAAGGTGATATTGCTACTGCCACGTGCTATAGGGTATTGGCAATCTAAAGCAAATAAATGATTTATCTGCTTTTCAAGCGGATCATTTTGTTGATAGCGAATAGGTTGTTGTAAGTGCTCGCAGATAAAGTCAGGGTGATGATCAGATAAGTACTGTTTAAAGCGAAGAGTATAACCTCGTCCATTACCCTCGTATCCGATTATGGTACTTGAAAATACGCAGCGTTTGGTTTTTTCAGCAAGTGCAATTAATACTGGTACTGGAATGGCTGCTGCTTCATCGATAAGTAATACTTGATTTTCTATTTGTAATTTTAATAGTTGGTCCGGCGGCATAAAGTGCAGATTTGCTAACTGCTTTTCATGACCTTTGTACTCTAAACCAAGTTGTTGCGCTAAATGTTTAAAGCTATTTTTAACAGCACGGTATTGTAGCGCGCAAATAATGAAACTCTGCCCTCTGAGGTGTGCTGCAAGCAATCCAAGAGAGGCTGATTTCCCTCTCCCCCGATCTGCACTTAATAAAGTGGGTTGTGGTTTTTTACACGTTAAGTTATTGGCAATTTTTTCGATGATACTTTTTTGTTCATTATAATTTGCTTGAGACTGCTGTTTTATGCCATGAAGTGACAAAAATAAGCCATCACATTGCGATAGGTATGACACATTGAGTTGTCTAAGTAGTTTTTGCCAGCGTTGTAAAAAAGGGCTTTGATTGACACTAAAGCCATGAGAGCACCAAGTAGCCGCACTCGGGTCGAGCCAATTTGATAGTTGACTAAGCTCTGGCAAAATAAGTATCAGGAGTCCACCTGCTTTAACAGTGCCGCTCAGAGCGGCCAGTTTATTAGGTTCAATGCCACTGTAGCCATCATAAATTGCCAGAGCAAACTCTTGGCCAAGAATTTGGTGTAAATGCTCAAGCCAGCATGCATGCTCAAGTGCTGGATGTTTCGATAGCAACAAGCGGTCACTATCTGATAGGTCAAATAATTCATTGAGCTGCTTGATGGCCCATTCATGCTCGCCGCACAGTAATAATAGTTGGCGGTGCCGATTGCGGGCCAGTTCAGTGAGTAATGGTGCTAATTTAGAGGCTTTGTAAACGGGCATATGCTGTTACCAACCACTTGCTGCCTACATCATCAAAGTTCACTTGGATCCGAGATTGTGCGCCACTGCCTTCATAGTTTAGTACAGTACCTGCACCAAACTTAGCGTGCAAAACGCGTTCTCCAAGGTTGTAGCCACTGTCTTCAAAGGCAGCATGGGTTACCGAAGCACTAAATCGGCCACTGTTAACAGGTCGAGAAACTTGGGTTTTGATGCGAATTTCTTCAATGCACTCTTCTGGTAATTCACGTAAAAATCGAGAAGGACTGTGGTGTTTTTCTTGCCCGTACAAGCGGCGACTTTCAGCGTGACTAATGTACAATTTATCCATAGCACGTGTCATACCGACGTAACATAAGCGACGCTCTTCTTCTAAGCGACCTGATTCTTCATGGCTTTGTTGCGAAGGGAACATGCCTTCTTCAACGCCAACCATAAATACTAGCGGGAATTCTAAGCCTTTAGCTGAGTGCAGCGTCATCATTTGTACTGCATCTTCATGCTCGTCAGCTTGCCCTTCACCAGATTCCAAAGAGGTGTAAGCTAAGAAGCCTTGTAAAGGAGAACTAAAATCTTCATCGATTGGAAGCTCATATTGACCACAGGCGCTGATTAACTCTTCTAAGTTTTCTACACGAGCACGGCCTTTTTCACCTTTTTCGGCTTGATACATGGCCATAAGCCCAGAGCCTTCAATGGTAGTTTTAGCTTGTTCTGAAAGTTCTAGTTCAGTAATTTTATCATCCAATTGCTCAACTAATTCTATAAATCGTGCAATGGCGGTAGCGGCTCTCCCAGCAAGGTGTTTTTGCTCTAATACCGCTTTAGCCGCATACCACAATGGCATCGACTCATTTCGCGCACAATCACGAATGTGGCTGAGCGTTTTATCACCAATACCTCTGGCTGGGGTGTTGATCACGCGCTCAAATGCGGCATCGTCTTGGCGATTACTTATCAAGCGTAAATAAGCGAGGGCGTCTTTAATTTCTTGGCGTTCAAAGAAGCGCATACCACCATAGATTCGGTACTTTAGACCTTCTTGCAATAAGGCTTCTTCTAAAACACGAGACTGCGCATTATTGCGATATAAAATGGCGCAATCTTGCAAAGCATTACCAGAATTAAGCCATGAACGAATTTTACTCACAACAAAGCGTGATTCATCTAGCTCATTAAAGGCGGCATAAATCGAAATCGGCTCACCTTGGTCGCCTTCTGTCCACAAGCTTTTTCCCATACGCTCAGCATTATTTTGAATGAGTGCATTGGATGCTTTTAAAATAATGGCTGTGGAGCGATAATTTTGTTCTAGTCGAATAGTTTGTGCGGAAAAATCGTCTAAAAAGCGTTTGATATTCTCTACTTTTGCACCACGCCAACCATAAATACTTTGATCATCGTCGCCAACAATCATCATGTTATTTTCATTTCCAGCTAACAACTTTAGCCATTGATATTGAATGCTATTAGTATCTTGAAATTCATCGACCAACATATGTCTAAAGCGTTGTTGGTAGTGCCTGAGCAGAGTGGGTTGTTGGCATAGCAATTCATAACAACGTAATAGTATTTCAGCAAAGTCTACTAACCCTGCGCGATCACAGGCGTCTTGGTAAGCGGTATAAACACGCAATAACAATTGCTCGTTTACATCGTATGCTTGAATATCTTTTGGCCTTTGTCCTTCATCCTTGCGGGCACTGATATACCAGGCAATTTGTTTGGCTGGCCATTTTTTTTCATCAATGTTCATCGCTTTCAATAAGCGGCGGATCATACGCACTTGGTCGTCACTGTCTAAAATTTGAAACGCTTCAGGTAGTTTCGCTTCACGGTGATGAGCGCGTAAAATACGATGAGATAAACCATGGAACGTACCAATCCACATACCGCCAACGGGTGAGCGTAGTGTTTCTTCTACCCGTGTACGCATTTCTTTAGCTGCTTTATTGGTAAAGGTAACAGCAAAAATACTATAAGCTGAGGCGTGTTCAACCTGCATTAACCAAGCTATGCGGTGTACAAGTACACGAGTTTTACCTGAACCGGCACCGGCAAGGACCAACATATTACTCAGTGGCGCTGCCACTGCTTCACGTTGTTTTTCGTTTAAGCCATCGATTAATTCAGAAACGTCCATTGCCGCGCCTATATATGTTAATTGAGCGCAAAGTATACCTGTGTTAGGGGGGGGTTGCCCAGTTCAGCACATGAAAAACTACTGTGGTAATCACTATCTATTTGAATTTTAAATAAAAAACCTACCTATTAAGCTGTATAAATAACCAGTTATTCTTTATCTAATACAGATTTGAGTCTATTTTGCATCTCTTGTACTAATAGATCCGGTTGGAATTTTGATAAAAAGGCATCACAGCCCACTTTTTTTACCATGGCTTGGTTAAAGCTACCACTGAGTGATGTATTTAAAATAACGTATAAGTTTTTTAAACGACTATCGTTACGAATTTCGTAGGTGAGCCGGTAACCATCCATTGCGGGCATTTCGGCATCTGTGATCACAGCCAGTAGCTCTTTATTAACATCAATACCTTCATCGGCCCAATGTTTTAATACGTTCAAGGCTTCTTGACCATCGGTGGCAGGAATAATTTCAATGCCTAACTGTGCCAGCGTGTCTGACACTTGACGGCGTGCGGTTGGCGAGTCATCGGCATGGAGAATTTTACGACCTTGGAACTCATTAATAATCTCCTTATCTAAAATTCCTTCAGGTATGATGACATCATAAGACACTATTTCGGCTAATACTTTTTCAACATCAATGATCTCCACGATGTGTTCAGCCCCATCACGTTTAATTTTTGTTAGGGCTGTTAGATAGTGGTTTTTCCCCACCGAACTGGGCGTGGGCATAATGTCTTGCCATGTGGTGTTTACGATTTGATCTACTTTACCAACAAGAAATGCTTGTATTGTACGGTTATATTCGGTGATCACTAAGTTGCTATCAGTATCTTGACCACAATCAGGCATACAAATCGCTTTACGAAGGTCAATGACAGGGATGGACTCTCCACGAATGGTTGTTACACCACATACTTTAGGGTGAGCGTTGGGTATTATATTAAGATGCGGCAGTTTAACGACTTCTTTTACTTTAAAGACGTTGAGTGCAAAGAAATGGCGACTATGCAGATGAAACAGCAAAAGCTCTAGACGGTTTTCACCTACCAGTTGCGTTCTTTGATCTACAGATGCTAATAAGCCAGCCATACCACATCCAATTTTTTCTTTAATATAGATAAGACTATATCAAAGAAATTAACCATGCGCATAGTCAAGTACAATAGAATTCGTAGCTTGGATCTTAAGAAAGCTTGCAGGTGATCTATCAAGATGAGAACTTATGTGTTCAAATTTTAGCGAGAATACTTCTTTAGATGTCAATAGAAGTTGGCGCTATCATATGGGATAAGTTATTGACATATCACAGTGCAAAATCGTACTTAGGTAATAATTATAGGGATCTTAGGCAGTTGCCATACTAGAGAGTACTCATTCTTTTCTGGATGGACTTTAGTTTGCCTATTTCCTTTGTAAATTAAACATTTATAATTCTTATTTAGAGGAACTCTAGGGCGTGTTTATTTTTGCTGTGTGCTTTGCCATAGTGAGTTTACGGTTTAGGTAAGATAGTGCTGTAATCAGGAATACGGAGACTTTAGTGCATATATTCAAACGGTTGGTAGTCATTTTTCGCGCACATGTAGATCAAGCTAGCTGGCAGCTTTTAAGTACAGTGACTGTGTGCCATTTAATACTGGTTTGGGTGTTACTTTTTTGCGCTGGGGAATTAGCGCTTATAGAACCAAACACATTTATCTATTACTATATAGTCACCACATCAACGGTAGGATATGGTGATTTTAGTGCAACCACAGATTTTGGCCGCTGGGTTGTCGCGCTAGTACAAATTCCATTTGGGCTTGCGTTGTTTGGTGTACTATTAGGTAAGGCAGGCCAATTTATGACATTTTGGATAAGAAGATCAATGACTGGCGATAAAGATTTTTACCACCTTCGTAACCATATAATTATTTTTGGTTGGCACCCCACAAGAACAAAGAAGATGATTGACTACATTTTAGCCGATGCTAAAAGACAAGATAGACGCATTGTGTTGGCTGTTGTTGATGAAATTGAACATCCATTATTGAGCTACTCACAAGTTGATTTTGCGAAGTTAGCAAGCTTTACGGATGATGATGAATTAGCACGCATCAGTACAAGCTATGCAGATAAAATCATTATTGATGGGCAAGATGATAACCAAACATTCACGGCCGCTTTAAAGCTCAGCCCGATGGTAAAAAAGAATGCACATATCAGTGCTCAATTTGTAGATGAGAGCAAAGTCAATTTGCTGCGAGCACATTGTCAAAACGTTGAATGCTCTTCGAGTAAATCAGCAGAGATTTTGGTCAGAGCGATGCAAGACCCTGGTTCAAGCCGAGTACAAGAAGAGCTGTTATCGACTTTATATGGTGACACGCAATTTAGTTTGCAGCTTCCGGCAAACCTTAAAACATGTCAATTTGGTGCCTTGTTTCATTACTTTAAAGAAAAGCATGATGCTATCTTACTGGGTATCGCCCATGATTTAAGCGCACAAAATATGGACTTGAACCCGCCATTAGATTATCCAGTTAATGCAGGAGATATTTTACATTATATTGCTGCTGAGCGTGTGTTGCCTGACGAAGTAGCTTGGCAAAAGTTAATATGAGCGAGCTGATCTTATTATGTTTTGCTGTCTGTGCGTATTTGATACCGGTAGGGGTTATTGTTGGTAGTAAGCGTACAAAAGGCCATGAGAAAAACGGCTGGCTAATCGCTTCTTTGGTGTTTTCATGGCTCACATTGTTATTGTACTTTTCTATTGTACCAAAAGAAGGAGTACAGTCAGAAAAGCCTAAAAAGGGTAAGGCACACACCGATCGTTAACTTGGATTGAGTAATTGCCATTCATTTTCGGTGACGGGCATAATAGATAATCTACTGGCTTTTTTTAAAGCCAGCTCTGTAATACGAGGGTCTGCTTTAATGTCGGCTAATGAAATGGGCTGCAAGTGCTTTACATACTCTAATGTGACGCCATACCACCTTGGATTCTGAATACTTGCTTTGCTGTCGAAATAATCACTTTTATTGTTGAATTGATAGGGATCCGGTTGTGCGGCCGTAATTACTTTGCCGATACCAACAATAGCAGGTACTTTACAACTTGAATGGTATATAAATACGAGATCATTGAGCTTAACGTTGTCACGTAAAAAATTACGCGCTTGATAGTTTCTTACACCTTCCCAGAATGTTCCCTGTTTTCCAGCCACTTTTAAATCATCGATAGAAAATGTATCGGGCTCTGTTTTGAATAACCAATATGCCATATGCTGTCCGTTCTGTTCATTTTGTGTTGATAATATAAAAATAATCATTTCGCTCAGCAACCTAGATTATTTTCTCAGTCGGTTAAGTTAGGGTGACTCACTTTACTGACTATTATACTATGATTATTGAATTAAACTGATGAAATAAGGGTTCCCGATGAGTCAGGTTCTTACCGATCTATTATCGCTTTTAAAACTTGAAGAAATAGAGCAGGGTATTTACAGAGGGCAAAGCCAAGATTTAGGATTTCCACAAGTTTTTGGTGGGCAGGTAATGGGACAGGCACTTTCTGCTGCAAAATATACCTTACCAGAAGGTCGCTATGTGAACTCACTACACTCATATTTTTTACGTCCAGGTGATGCTAAAAAGCCGATTGTCTATGATGTGGAAGTGATCCGAGATGGCCGCAGTTTTAGTACTCGTCGTGTACGCGCTATTCAGTATGGTAAACCCATTTTTTATATGACAGCCTCGTTTCAAGGAGATGAACCAGGGTTGTCACATCAAAGTACCATGCCGAATGTTCCAGGGCCGGAGGAATTAAAGTCTTCGATTGATTTTTATCGAGAAAACAAAGCTTTGATCCCAGAGACATTACGCAATAAATTTACCTGCGATATGCCGCTTGAGACACGCCCCGTCGAATTTCAAAACCCATTCCAGCCCGATATCACAGAGCCTCAACGCCATGTGTGGTTTAAAACCAACGGCCCTTTACCAGATGATCGGCGTATTCATAACTACTTGCTGGCTTATGCATCTGACTTTGAGTTTTTACCCACTGCATTACAACCACATGGCTTATCATTTATGCATCCGAGCATGCAGGTGGCGACTATAGATCATGCCATGTGGTTTCATCGGCCTTTTAGAATGGATGAGTGGATTTTATATAGTGTAGATAGCCCAAGTGCTTCAAATGGTAGAGGTTTGGTGCGAGGGCAGTTTTTCAATCGCGATGGCGAATTGGTCGCTTCAACGATTCAAGAAGGGGTAATGCGTCAGCGCAGTTAATCAAGTTAGTTAACCTCAGGTTTGGATAAGGGTTTTGGAATAGAAAATATTTTGTAAACAAACTTACGTATCATCCAATGATGATATTTTGTTCAATATCAAGGCACTTTCATTTGTAATAGCGGGCTATTACAAATGAAAGCAACACCGAGAGTGAGAAAAATAGCTTTAATGGGCAAATTCGCTTATCCAGAGCTGAGGTTAGTTAGCCGCCCAATTCAATGAGGCGGCCACTATTGTAAGGTTCTCTAAAACTACATCGTATCCTGTATCGATTGAGAAATACTTGCAGGTAATAATTCATTGAGATGATATTGTAGGCCTTCTAGCTTCTTTTGTGCTTGAATGCACTGCTGTTTATCTATTTCTATAAAGCCCTGTTCTTTTAAGCTGCTGATAAAGGCCACCAATACTTTTTTATCAAAAAATTCAGGGCTTTTGATACCATGTAATGTACCGAGTCGGTTTGCTATCACATCTGTTTCAGACTCTAGTGCTTTTCTGGTAATACCTTGCTTCCTAAAAATTAAACTGGAAGTGATCGCATAACGCTCTAGGGTTAACTGGCTAACTTTACCTAGCATCTCTAGTTGTGCTAATGCGTTATTGTCTTTGATCACATGGGCTATTTGGCCATCGAATTTAATGAGCCCTTGTTGAGCAAAACACGTCAGTATTTGTGCTATGTAATCCTTGCTCATGGACGTAAGGAACCACTCTTTTGCGAATAATGGGTAGAGTATTTCAAAGAGTTTATGACACTCCTCTACTGATACGCTAAAGCGATTAAATAGTTGTTGCGCAATAACGCTCGGTACAGCAAAAAGATGCACTATGTTATTGCGATAGTAATTAAATAGTGTGCGCTCTTTGTCTTTTATGGCGATGATTTCACCTAACTCATCTGCCAGTACATCTAGCTTATTGAGCTTTAATGCATGGCTGAGCAGTTGTTCAGCCGTCTCTTCTGGCACTGTTACCTGTTCATTATATTTGGCGTCGCGTTGCAATGTTAGATAAAAAGATAATTGTTCTAATAGCTTACGTTTACTGAGTGCAAATTGACTATTGCTCAGCAAAATAGTAGCAAGTAAGTTAATTGCATTAAGTGCGGCCGCGCTATTGATGTTAGTCATTACCTTATCAGCAAGTTCTGCAACTTGGGTATTAAGCCATTGAGGTTTTTGAATATCGGTTGGGTGAATGGCGTCTCGCCAATTGCTTTGATGCTCGTTTAAATATTGATTTACATGGATTGGTTCACCAAAATTTAAGTAACCTCGACCATAGTTTTTCAAGTTTTTTATCGCTTTGAACACAGCAAAGATGGATTCGTTCTTTTTATGATTGCCTGCAAGCTCTTTTAAGTAAGTATTGATCTCCATAACATGTTCATAACCAATATATACAGGCACTATTGAAATGGGGCGGTCAATACCACGCAACATTGATTGTAGTGTCATTGCTAACATACCCGTTTTAGGGGGAAGCAATCGTCCTGTTCTGCTGCGTCCACCTTCGGTATAAAATTTAACAGAATAGCCTTTGATAAATAATTGGCTTAAATATTCTTTAAAAACGGCAGAGTAAAGCTTGTTGCCAGCAAATGAACGGCGAATGAAAAATGCACCTGAGCGACGAAAAATACCGCCTGCAGGGAAGAAGTTAAGGTTAACGCCCGCTGCGATATGTGGAGGAACGAGCCCTTGGTGATAAATTACATACGTAAGTAGTAAGTAATCCATATGACTTCGGTGGCAAGGTACGTAAATTATCTCGTGTCCTTTATCAGCTAGTTGGTGCACGCGCTGAGCGTATTTTACTTCGATACCATTATAGAGTTTCGTCCATAACCAAGTGAGCACGCGGTCTGCAACACGGACCATGGCATCAGAGTAGTTAGCTGCTATTTCGTCAAGTAAATCTTGTGCGTTGAGCCGTGCTTCTTCATAAGTTAAGCCTTTACTTTTTGCTTCATCCGCAATGGCTTTTTTAATCGCAGGCGCGGCCAGTAAAGAGCTAAATAATTGCTCTCGAGAAGGTAACTTGGGGCCTGTGGCTGCCAGTTTTTGACGGCGAAAATGTACTCGCGCAACTCTTACAAGTTTATGTGGTAACTCAGTGACATCCGATTTGTCATTGATCAACTGATTAAGTTCAATAGGTTGACTAAAGCGCACTAAGTTATCTCGGCCAGATAGCAGCACTACAAAAAACTTACGTAACCAGCTTGGAGTGAGAGAGTGGGAGAATAATGTGCCAATACCGGGTTTTTCTTTTCCAGGGTTTCGGCCCCATAATATAGTAACTGGGATGATCTGAGCTTGCGTATTAGGTTCACTATTTAGGGCTGTAAAAATTGCCTTGCCTGTTGTGAGCGCATTACTTGGTTTGGCGACTTTTGCAAATAAAGGTGTCGGGTTTTGTAAACCAATAAAGCGCTCAATATCACTCCCAGCTAAATTTTGTGGTTTAGTTGCTCTGGGCAAACCAAGCTTTTTACATATCGCATCTAATGCAGCAAGGTCTGCTCGTGAGTTTAGTCGTGCGACATAAAAAGTGGGTAACTCTGGATTAAGATTAAACTGCGCGATTGGGTTGTCTGGCAGTAATTTTGTTTTTACTAATAATAGATTAGCCCATTGGGCGAGTAGATTTAAGGCTCGAGAAATTATTCTCATGACAACACCACATTTAAAATTTTGCAATAGCATACCAAGCTTTAATTGGACTGACCATTTATAGGCGCTTTAGCTAAGTATCTTGGGTTAAAAAGCAATCAAGGTGTAATTATACAGCACATTAAAATAACTTAGCATTAGTTGTTGCATTTATCACCAATATCATTATAATGTGCTGACTTTCTTGTTACATAGTAGTAAGAAAGATAAATATAGGGTTTGGATTTCAAGCCCACAAACAGGAATTCCGATTTGGAATTCAATGGTAGAAATAAGAAAGCAACCAGCGATTTAATGTTTTATTTCGTTCTGGCGGTTTTTTTATGCTCTTTTTAAATGCTCTTTTAATTGAGGTTTAAGAATGTCAAATCAACGCATTCGTATTCGCCTAAAAGCTTTTGACCACCGTTTGATTGACCAATCAACGGCGGAAATCGTGGAAACTGCGAAACGCACTGGCGCACAAGTACGTGGTCCAATTCCACTACCTACACGCTTTGAACGTTTTACTGTACTTACATCACCGCACGTAAATAAAGACGCGCGTGATCAGTACGAAATCCGCACCCACAAACGTCTGATCGACATCGTAGAACCAACAGATAAGACTGTAGACGCTCTAATGCGCCTAGACCTTGCTGCTGGTGTTGATGTTCAAATCAGCCTGGGTTAATCGGAAGATTAGAGAGGTTTTAGGAAAATGGCATTAGGTCTAGTCGGTCGTAAAGTGGGTATGACACGCATCTTCACTGAAGATGGTGTATCTATCCCTGTGACAGTTATCGAAGCGACGCCAAACCGTGTTACTCAGATTAAATCTGACGCAACAGACGGTTATGAAGCGCTTCAAGTTACTGCAGGCGAGAAAAAAGCAAGCCGTGTAAACAAAGCAGCAGCGGGTCACTTCGCTAAAGCTGGTGTTGAAGCGGGTCGTGGCCTGTGGGAATTCCGCCTAAATGGTGGTGAAGGCGATTTTGAAGTAGGTACTGAGCTTACAGTTGAATTATTCAACGACGTAAACAAAGTAGACGTTACTGGTACTTCAAAAGGTAAAGGTTTCCAAGGTGGTGTTAAGCGCTGGAATTTCAGCATGCAAGACGCAACACACGGTAACTCTTTGTCTCACCGTGCTCCTGGTTCAATCGGTCAAAACCAATCACCTGGTAAGGTGTTTAAAGGTAAGAAAATGGCTGGTCAAATGGGTAATGTGCAAACAACTACTCAGAACCTAGAATTAGTACGTGTTGACGCTGAGCGTAACCTGCTTTTAGTTAAGGGTGCAGTACCTGGAGCTATCGGCGGTGACGTAGTCGTTAAACCAGCTGTTAAAGCATAAGTCCTGGAGATTTAGTGATGGAATTAGCAATTAAAGGCGCTGGCGCGCTTGAAGTTTCCGAAGCTACTTTTGGACGTGAGTTTAACGAAGCATTAGTACATCAAGTAGTTGTTGCTTATGCAGCAGGTGCTCGTCAAGGTACTCGTGCTCAGAAGACACGTTCTGAAGTAAGAGGCGGTGGTAAAAAACCATTCGCTCAAAAAGGTACTGGCCGTGCTCGTGCTGGTACAATCCGCAGCCCAATCTGGCGCAGCGGTGGTGTGACTTTTGCAGCTAAGCCGCAAGATCACAGCCAAAAAGTTAACCGTAAGATGTATCGCGGTGCGATTAAGAGCATCTTGTCTGAGCTTGTTCGTCAAGAGCGTTTAGTAGTTGTTGAAAACTTCGGTTTAGAAGCACCTAAAACTAAAGAGCTTGTTGGTAAACTTAAAGAGCTTGAGCTTAAAGACGTGTTAATCGTGACTGAAGAAGTAGATGAGAATCTATTCCTTTCTGCACGTAACCTTTATAAGGTTGACACTCGTGATGTAGCTGGCATTGACCCAGTAAGCCTAATCGCTTTCGATAAGGTACTTATTACTGCAGGTGCTGTTAAGCAACTTGAGGAGGCGCTAGCATGATCCGTGAAGAACGTCTTTTAAAAGTAATTCTTGCTCCACACATCTCTGAAAAAAGCACTATTGCTGCTGAAGATAACAACACGATTGTTTTCAAAGTAGCAAAAGATGCAACTAAAGCTGAAGTTAAAGCGGCAGTTGAGAAGCTTTTTGAAGTAGAAGTAACTGGTGTTCGCACTCTAAATGTTAAGGGTAAAACAAAACGTACTGGCATGCGTTTCGGTCGTCGTTCAGACTGGAAAAAAGCCTACGTTACTCTTAAAGAAGGTAGCGAGCTAGACTTTGTCGGCGGCGCCGAGTAATAAGGGGAGTTAGAATTATGGCACTTCAAAAGTGTAAACCAACTTCTGCGGGTCGTCGTCACGTCGTTAAAGTGGTTAACCCTGATCTACATAAGGGTAAGCCATACGCTCCGCTTTTAGAGAAAAACTCTAAGTCAGGTGGTCGTAACAACAACGGTCGTATCACGGTTCGTCATATCGGTGGTGGTCATAAGCAACACTACCGTTTAATTGACTTTAAACGTACTAAAGATGGCATTCCAGCCACTGTTGAGCGTTTAGAGTACGATCCAAACCGTAGCGCAAACATCGCTCTTGTATTATATGCAGACGGTGAGCGTCGTTACATCATTGCACCTAAAGGCCTTAAAGCCGGTGATCAAATCCAGTCTGGTGTTGATGCACCAATTAAAGCTGGTAACACATTGCCGATGCGTAACATGCCTGTAGGTTCGACTGTACACAACGTTGAATTAAAACCAGGTAAAGGTGCTCAAATCGCACGTTCTGCTGGTGCATACGTTCAAATCCTAGCACGTGAAGGTCAATATGTGACTCTACGTCTTCGTTCAGGCGAAGTTCGTAAAGTTGAATCTGACTGTCGCGCTACCTTAGGTGAAGTAGGCAATGCTGAGCATATGCTTCGTTCACTAGGTAAAGCTGGTGCTACTCGCTGGCGTGGTATTCGTCCGACTGTTCGTGGTGTTGCCATGAACCCGGTTGATCACCCACACGGTGGTGGTGAAGGTCGTACTTCTGGTGGTCGTCACCCTGTGTCTCCATGGGGCAAGCCTACCAAAGGTGCTAAAACGCGCAAGAACAAGCGTACAGATAAATTAATTGTACGTCGTCGTACTAAGTAATAGTTGAGGAATTGCCATGCCACGTTCTCTCAAGAAGGGTCCATTCATAGACCTACACTTGCTGAAGAAGGTAGAGAAGGCGTTGGAAAGCGGTGACAAGAAGCCTATAAAGACTTGGAGCCGTCGTTCAATGATCATCCCTAATATGATCGGATTGACCATCGCAGTCCATAATGGTCGTCAGCACGTCCCTGTATTTGTTTCGGACGAAATGATCGGTCACAAACTAGGTGAATTTGCACCTACACGTACTTACCGCGGCCACGCTGCGGATAAGAAAGCTAAAAAGCGTTAATCGGAGGGTATGATGGAAGCATTAGCTAAACACAAATTCGCCTCTGGTTCGGCGCAAAAAGCACGTCTAGTAGCTGATCAGATCCGCGGACTACCGGTAGATCGCGCACTAGAAATCCTGGCGTACAGCCCAAAGAAAGCGGCTGTATTAGTTAAAAAAGTACTTGAGTCTGCTATTGCTAACGCAGAGCATAACGAAGGTGCTGACATTGATGAGCTACGTGTAGCTACGGTTTTTGTGGACGATGGTCCTACAATGAAACGTATCATGCCACGTGCTAAAGGACGCGCAGACCGCATCCTTAAGCGTACAAGCCACATCACTGTTGTGGTTTCAGATAGCTAGGAGATATAAGTAATGGGACAAAAAGTTCATCCTACTGGTATTCGCCTAGGTATCTCTAAACCTTGGGTTTCTACCTGGTACGCGAGTACAAAAGATTTCTCTGCACAGCTTTTTGGCGATCACAAAGTGCGTCAATTCCTTACTAAGGAATTGAAAGCAGCTTCTGTGTCTAAAATCGTTATCGAGCGTCCAGCTAAATCAATCCGTGTAACAATTCACACAGCTCGTCCTGGTGTTGTTATCGGTAAAAAAGGCGAAGACGTAGAAAAGCTTCGTCAAGCTGTAACAAAGATTGCGGGTGTACCTGCTCAGATCAACATTTCTGAAGTACGTAAACCAGAGCTTGATGCACAATTAGTTGCAGACGGCATCGCATCTCAGCTTGAGCGTCGTGTTATGTTCCGTCGCGCTATGAAGCGTTCGGTACAAAATGCAATGCGCATTGGTGCTAAAGGTATCAAAGTTGAAGTAAGCGGTCGTCTTGGCGGCGCTGAAATCGCACGTTCTGAATGGTATCGTGAAGGTCGTGTACCTCTACATACTTTACGTGCAGATATCGATTATGCAACTTCTGAAGCGTTAACCACTTACGGTATCATTGGTGTTAAAGTTTGGATCTTCAAAGGCGAAGTAATTGGTGGTTTACCACTAGTTCAAGAGCAAGAGAAGCCATCTAAGCGTGCGCCGAAGAAAGCCAAAAAAAGTGCTAAGTAAGAGGTAGCGATAATGTTACAGCCAAAACGTACAAAATTCCGTAAAGTGCATAAAGGCCGCAACCGTGGTCTTGCTAACAACGGTAACAAAGTAAGCTTCGGTTCTTTCGGCTTGAAAGCTACAGGTCGTGGCCGTATGACTGCTCGTCAAATTGAAGCAGCTCGTCGTGCTATGACACGTCACGTAAAGCGTCAAGGTAAAATCTGGATCCGTGTATTCCCAGATAAGCCAATCACTGAAAAGCCGCTTGAAGTTCGTATGGGTAAAGGTAAAGGCTCTGTTGAGTACTGGGTTGCAGAAATCCAGCCAGGCAAAGTACTTTATGAGATGGAAGGTGTTTCTGAAGAGCTTGCTCGTGAAGCATTCAACCTTGCTGCTCGTAAATTACCTTTCAAAACAACATTTGTAACTCGGACGGTAATGTGATGAAAGCTAGCGAACTGAAAGACAAAAGCGTAGAAGAGCTAAATGCTGAACTTCTTGAGCTACTACGTGAGCAGTTCAACCTGCGCATGCAAGTAAGCACAGGTCAGCTAGCTCAAACTCACGAGCTGAAAAAAGTACGTCGCAGTATTGCGCGTGTTAAAACGGTTATCAACCAGAAGGCAGGTGCATAATGAGCGATAAGATCCGTACTCTTCAAGGTCGTGTACTAAGCGACAAGATGGACAAATCTATCGTTGTTGCTATCGAACGTCAGGTTAAACACCCGATCTACGGTAAATTCATCAAGCGTACAACAAAGTTGCACGCACATGATGAAAGCAACACAGCTAAAGCAGGCGATACAGTTACTATTAGTGAATGTGCGCCAATTTCTAAGAATAAATCTTGGACTTTAGTTGATGTGATTTCACGTCCTAAGCAAGCTTAATTTTAGTTTTATACTAATTTAAACTTTGTTTTAAAAAAGCCCTGACCTTTGGTTGGGGCTTTTTGTGTTTGGGACGTTTATCTTATCAGTATAAACACAGATGCACTTGCACCATGGTTACAACAGATGATTTTATAAACCATTGATTTGTCATCAGGTGCTGTATCTACCTAGTAATACTATTACATTAATTGTATCAATCAAATTGACCAATTTTATCTAGTCTCTTAAACATAAATTCTTTACCTTCTAACTGTCAGTGATGAATGTATTCCAGGTTATTATAGGAGTAATTTTTAACGCAGTTAATGGGTCATTTAGCTCGCTAGAATGATCAATGTGTTAATAAATTAGTATAAATATCCTGTCGAATGAAAAAACAACAGCAAGCCTTTTTAGATTTTACGAGAAATCGAAGTAACGGATTGAGCTATAATAGGAGCTCAGCTATGGTTGAACCATCAAAAAATAAATTTATAGTGAGTTAATCCTCTGGTTCATTAGCTATTTTCATTAAAGCGGCAGCAATCTAGTACTTATTGCAAAACAGTCACAGAAGGAATATAACCATGAAGGATATGGTAGTAAAATCGACAGTCGCAACAATTCAAAGCGGTGCGGCTAAAGCCGATGGTAAATTTTGGATAACTGAACTGAGTTAATAATTAGCTAATCGGATAGCTGTTGGTCGTTAACCTCCAGCCCCACGCCACCTATCATGTGCCTTGTAATAACTTTAAGTGAAATGGAGGTTCATTTCTTGAAATGAATATGTATCTAAATATCTCTTAGTGTAGTGACGTTAAGTCTTTAGAAGCAAATAGTTATGCTTATCGTAATATTTATACCTTCTGTTTTTTGGGCATACTGAGTTTTGACGGTTCCAGCCTCAACATATTCAATGTAAGTTGTCTTAAAATCGCCATATTTTAGAGTAATAAACACTGCTAATTTTTGGAGATAACTTTTAAAAATCATAGACATCATAGTAAGTTTCAACTAATTTGTTCATGCTCGTTCCTTTTTGATCTAATCACTATTAGTTGAATAACCGGCTTATGGAATGTTTATTGAGTTCCTTTAAATTAGTTATTTCTTATCCAAAGTTCAGGCTAATGTAGCAATTAGTGGTGTACCATCAAAACAGTTATTTACAGCGGCTTGAAGAGTTTCTACGAACGACTGCTGTTTAAAGTGGGAGGATTACAGAAGATGTGGACAGTATGAATATAAGGAAGTGGCTTTATGTAGGAGGATTGCTAGCTGGTGCGGTTATATGGGGGCTTTGGTTTTATTGGTACTCAAATTTAAACGAGCTTTTGGCTAGTTGGAAGACTGGGTTAACCATGTTGTTTGGCTCTTTTGTTGCCGGTTCTACCCCTTTGGGTGGTGGCGCGGTCGCTTTCCCTGTATTTACTAAAGTACTAGATGTAACAGCTCAGGATGCGAGAGCCTTTTCTT
This sequence comes from Pseudoalteromonas holothuriae, assembly GCF_945859825.1. Classification (GTDB taxonomy): domain Bacteria; phylum Pseudomonadota; class Gammaproteobacteria; order Enterobacterales; family Alteromonadaceae; genus Pseudoalteromonas; species Pseudoalteromonas holothuriae. The sequence goes on along the minus strand of NZ_CAMAPC010000004.1, from coordinate 252,938 downwards.
TATTTATTCAGTCTGTTGGTATGTCTTTTGCTGTGCTCTATTTTGTTAGCCGGCGAATATTCATTGATTGGAATGTGATCGTAAAAGGTCTTGTTTTTGCTGTTCTAGGCCAGATTTGTGCGTCGTTCTTTCCGCTTTCTGATGGACTGTTTTTAAAATATCTGTTTACTTGTTTTTTATTATTTGTAGCAATTTTATTGCTTCAAGAGCGAGTGAAACAGATGTATATGCCAGAGCAGTTCAGGTTAAATAGTTCTTTTATGTTGACGACTTTTATCGGCGGTTTGATCTCTGGTTACTTAGGTGCAGGAGCAGACACATTGTTGTTCTTTTTCTATATTGTGCTGTTAGGTAGCTGTGCCAAGCCAATCATTCCAACTACCGTTACGTTTATGGCATTAAATGCGATTGTGGGGTCAGGGATATTTTTTTTACAGGGACATCAGCCATCTGAGTTCGTTGCAAATAGCTGGTTTTTTGCTGCACCTATTGTTGCCATTGGTGCGCCACTGGGGGGGAGTATTATGACCAAGCTAAAGCCCGCTTTGATTGTGGGTTTTGTGGTTTTGATCATCTTGATGGAGGCTGCTAGTTCTTTGGTATTGCTGCCCCTAAACTTACTCGAAAAGGCTGTAGTTACGATCTTAATCAGCTGCTTAGTTGTGGCTATTTTACTTAAAAATAAACAGCTAATGGGGATGTATTGGCAACAAAAGATAAACTTTAGAAGACAATAGATGATTTATCGACGACGCTCTATTTTAATAACAGAGCGTTGACTGATTAAGGTTATTCTTCGTCAATAATGGGTACTTCTAAGCCCATATCTTCCATAATTTTTCGTACTTCTTCAGGCACTTTTTCTGGGTTATCTTTGCGTAAGTCTTCGTCACTAGGTAACGGTTGGCCAGTAAATGCATGCAAAAAAGCCTCACATAATAGCTCACTATTGGTTGCGTGTCGTAAGTTATTAACCTGGCGGCGCGTACGTTCATCAGTGAGTACTTTTAGCACGTTTAGCGGGATAGAAACGGTAATTTTTTTTACTTGTTCAGACTTTTTACCATGTTCAGCATAAGGGTGAATATACTCACCATTCCATTTAGCCATAATGTTTTTGTTGCCTCAGTGTTGGGAATGCTAATAAGACTGGATTCGTAAACTTAACATGTGAACTCCATGATATAAACTAACCTTGATAAGTGTACCGATGATAGTTTATTCAAAAATGCAGTTTTATTAGCAATACAATTAAATTAAGTGGCGAAATTTTATCGGTTTAAAAAAGATAGTCAAATACTAGTTGATTAGCCATATAGAAGTATAAATGCTTTGACTTCTACTTTTTAATCATCTAACCTTTTAGACGTCTAAACATCCAATTATCTAGGTGATGATATGAGTCAAAGTAAAAAGTCGACCATAGCAGTACGTTACGGCATTGAAGCCGATAAACATCATGGTGCAGTTGTACCGCCTCTTTATTTATCAACAACGTACTCGTTTGCTGATTTTGATACTAAGCGTGCATATGATTATGGTCGCAGCGGCAACCCGAACCGCGATACGCTAGCTCAAACCCTTGCGCATCTAGAAGGAGGTGCGAGGGGTATTATCACGGCAACAGGTATGTCAGCAGTGCATTTGATAACACAATTACTAAATCATGACGACACATTAGTGATACCGCATGATTGTTATGGTGGAAGTTATCGTTTATTTACGTCTTTGCAAAAACGAGGGCTATTAAAATTAGCTGTGTTGGATCTTACACAGCCACAAAGTTATAAGAAAATTCTAACAATAAAGCCTAAGTTAGTTTGGATAGAAACACCAAGTAACCCTATTTTAAGATTGACCGATATTGCTGCTGTTGCAAATGCAGCAAAAGAAATAGGTGCTTTGGTTGCCGCAGACAATACGTTTTTATCTCCTGCGCTGCAAAACCCTATTAAGTTTGGTGTAGACATTGTTGTGCACTCAACTACCAAATATATTAATGGTCATTCTGATGTTGTTGGAGGTGCTGTTATAGCTAATACAGCTGAACTTGGTGAAGAGTTGGCATGGTGGGCAAATAATATAGGTATTACAGGCGCGCCATTTGATAGCTACTTAACCCTGCGAGGCTTACGTACATTAAATGTTCGTTTGAAGCAACATCAAGAAAATGCACTAGCAGTTGCCCAATATCTTGAACAGTCGCCTTATGTGAGCCAAGTTTATTATCCCGGTTTAGAGTCTCATCCACAGCATGCGCTTGCTAAGCAACAGCAAGAAGGTTTTGGCGGTATGGTAAGCTTTGACATCAAAGGTGGCTTAAAAGACTCAGCGGCGTTTCTGACGAGCCTTAAGCAGTTTTCATTGGCGGAATCGTTAGGCGGGGTGGAGAGTTTAATTTGCCATCCGGCAACAATGACCCATGCTGGGATGGAGCCCCAAGCCCGCCTTGATGCGGGCGTAGGCGATACTTTGATACGCATTTCTGTTGGTATTGAAGATGTGCAAGACTTATTGGATGATTTGGAGCAAGCATTTAAAAAAGTGCAACAGGGTAATGCAAATGGCTCAGATGATGCAAAATCTTTTAAATTAACGCCGGCTCATACGGCTTTGTGGTAAAACAATGGCAAAAGTAGTACATAAATTTGGTGGTTCAAGTTTAAGCAGTGCTGAGCGTTATCAAGCAGTGGCACAAATTGTATTGAGCCATTGCCGAGCAGGTGATTGTGTAGTGGTATCTGCTGCGGGTAAAACGACGAATACTTTGGTAAAGTTATGGCAAAGCTATCAGCAAGATGACATCCAAGGCTTTAGTGATATTCTTTTACAATTAGAAAATCATCAAGCTGAGCTTATTAAAGCGTTGTTTCAAGCACAGCCGCAGCGTCAATTATTATCGCAATTAGATACTGAGTTACAAGTAATTACATTACATGCAAAGCAAAAAACCTTACATGAAGCGGCTTTGCTCGCACATGGAGAATTGTGGTCAGCACGCATTTTAGGTTGTTACCTGACTCAATTAGGGTTTGCTGCAAGGCATGTAGATGCAAGGCGTTTGTTTACTTTGCATCAAGGCCAACTCTTACATCAACAAAATAAACGCTCGTGTGCCGAGCAGTTATCTGAGCGTGTTTTATATGTGGTTACTGGTTTTATTGCTAGTGATGTAGCAAATAATACCGTTACATTGGGGCGCAATGGCAGTGATTATAGTGCTACTTTATTGGCAAATTATATAGATGCCAGCGCAGTGTCTATTTGGACTGATACGCAAGGTGTTTTTAGTACCGATCCTCGTAAAGTCGCAAGTGCTATCAAATACCCAAAAATATGCAGAGCACAAGCTCATTTGCTTGCACGTTTAGGTAACCCAGTTCTACATGCAAAAACGTTATCACCACTTAAACATACTAACATTAAGCTCCAAGTTCGTAGTAGTTTTGATGTGGAAGCAACGCCGACTGAAATAGTTAAAGAAGGGTATAGTAAAGCAAAGCGTTTCATTACCACGTTTGATGATTTAGATTTAATTCGTGTAGATGCATTGGCGCAAGGTGAAGTAAGTGAATTAAGTCACTTGATTCAGCACAGTATTCACCAATTTACAACGAAAGGTGAAGCTTTCCTTTTGATCCCCGCACAAAGTACACATCGCGTGCTAAAAGTTTTATCTGGACGCGCAAATATCGTTGAAAGCGCTCTTCAAGGATTTGCCATTGTTGCTTCATCTGCAGACATTGCTCAGCTGCAAACACTGGCCGCACAGCTGCTCAATGAGCAAAATGTGGTGGTACGCTTTAATCATCAAGATAAAGAATATGCGCTGTTTTTAACTGATCAGGCGATTGATAGCGATGTATTGGCTATTTTGCATGATCAGTTAGTCAGTAAAGATCGAGAACTTGCGGTAGTCATTGCTGGTTTAGGCAATGTTGGTGAAGTGTTTGTACAGCAGTGTCAGCATCAGGTGGCACGTTTGCAGCAGCAATTTGATGTTAAAGTAGTTGCTTTAGTACGGTCTAAAAAAATGTTGTTTTCTGCTAACGGTATTGCTTTAAATACATGGCAGCAGCAGTGGGAAAATGAGTCGAATACGTACAGTAATGAAGAGTTAATAGAGCGGATCGGTGAACTTGATTATGAGCATAAAGTCGTAATAGATATTACTGCAAGCGAAGCATTCAGTGATTTATATCCTCAGCTTATAAACCAAGATTGCCACTTGATAAGTGCGAATAAATACGCAGGTACGGCGCAAAGTGCATGGTATCAACAGCTGTGCGAGCAATTATTTGAGCGAAACTTATATTGGCGCTATAACACCAGTGTTGGCGCAGGTTTACCAATCAATTTTGCATTGGCTGATTTACAACATAGTGGTGATAGAATTACGCATATTGATGGGGTGTTTTCTGGTACGTTATCATGGCTGTGTAGTAGCTTTGATGGAAGTCAAACGTTCTCAAGTTTGGTGTTAGAAGCTCAGAAAATGGGTTATACCGAACCAGATCCCAGAGAAGACTTGTCTGGACGAGATATGCAGCGTAAATTGTTGATTTTAGCCCGTGACATTGGGCTGACATTAGATTTGGCAGATATTGAACTAGAACCTTTAATGCCACAAGAGCTAGCACAGGGGAGTTGGGATGAGTTCCTTACTCGTCGTGAAGAACTTGATGTATTTTATGAGCAGCAGTACCAAAGTGCATTGGCACAAGAAAAGGTACTACGTTATACAGGCTCATTACATGTTTTAGAGTCAGGTAAAGTAAAAGCCAAAGTAGGTATTGCCTTTGTTGATAAATCATCCGCGATAGCAAATTTAACCCCTGGCGATAACATTTTTGTGATTAAAAGTGTGTGGTATGAGCTTAACCCACTAGTGTTACAAGGCCCAGGTGCAGGTAAAGAAGTCACGGCTGCAGGGATACATTCTGACTTATATTGGTTAGTGCAGATGCTTAAATAACAGAGTTCATAGTAAGCTGTTTTTCAATAGTTTGAGGACGATATTATATATCGTCCTTTTTGTATCTAAGCATTAAAAAAGCTCTTCTTGTTGTGGTTCATCATCAAATGGTGTGCTGTTATTCTCATCAAGCGCATATTTAGTGGGTGCTGTACCCGAAATAAAGTACTCGAAGCGGCTTGTGTGATCATTTTTATCGCTTAGCAATCCTGTTTTTAGGTCTATACGGGTAGATATTAGCCCAGGAGGTGGTTCAATTGGTGCAATAGGCTGACCATCCAGCGCAGCTCTCATAAATTCTACCCACGCAGGTTGTGCAGTGGTTGCACCTGACTCAGCGCCGACAATTTGATTTTTACCTAGATTGGTGTTGTATGCTGCCCTGCCAAGAGGTTTGCCAGCATCATCAAAGCCTACCCAAATAGTCGTTAATACATGGCGATTAAAGCCGCTAAACCAAGTATCGACAGAGTCATTGGTTGTGCCCGTTTTTCCTACTAAATCTCGACGCTTTAGTGTTTGTGCTCGCCAGCCTGTACCAGTCCAACCAGTTTTATGTCTCCAACTGCCGCCGCCCCAGATAGCACTGTGCATCGCACTGGCGACTAAAAAAGCGTTTTGTTCAGAGATCACACGAGGAGCACAACGCTCAGAGTGAGTTTCTAATTGCTGTTCATCACAAGCAATTAAAGGCTCTGCTTGACCTAATGTGTTACCAAAGGCGTCTTGTAATTCATGAATAAAATATGGTTCAATGAGGTGGCCACCATTGGCAAAAGTACTCATACCACGTGCCATTTCTAAAGGGGTGATAGCGGCGCTACCAAGAGCCAATGATTCACTGCGGTTGATATCCGCGTCAGCAAAGCCAAACTTTAATAGGTGATCAGCACTGCGCTGTAAACCAACACCTTTAAGTAGTCTGACAGATACGACATTCTTCGATTGTGCTAATGCGCGACGAATACGAATGGGACCATTGTAGACTTCTGGACTATTTTTAGGACGCCATGCAACACCAACGCTTTTATCCCACTGGTTTATAGGCGCATCATTAATGATTGTTGCAAGTGTATAATCATTTTCAAAGGCAGCTGAGTATATAAAGGGTTTAATATTTGAGCCTACTTGACGTTTTGCTTGCGTAGCTCGGTTGTACTGGCTTTGAGCAAAGCTATAGCCACCAACAAGGGCTTTGATGCGACCGTTTTGTGGGTCCATAGAGACTAAAGCACTAGCTGGTCGCGGGTACTGGCTTAGTTGCCAATATTGAGGTTGTTGGCGCACCCAAATCTGCATGCCTGGAGAGAGTATTTCTGACGCTGTTTTAGGGGGCAAAGCTTGGCGTGTATCAGAAATATAGGCACGGGCCCACTTTAATCCATCCCACGCCAAGGTGATATAGTCACCAGATTTTAAAAGCGCAGTGGCACTTTGTTCTGCCACATCAATGACAACGGCGGCTTTGAGTGAACCAGGCTCTTTTACGTTACTTAGCTTTTCTAATATCCTATGGTTGTCTAAAGCGGGTTGTTCACTATTCCATAAAGTGCGCTCTGGGCCTCGAAAGCCATGGCGCATATCATAGCTATGTAAATTGTTAATGAGTGCTGCTTGTGCTGCTGCTTGAATGCTAGACTCTACCGTAGTAAACACTTTAAAGCCGCTATTGTAGGCTTTGTCTTCGCCGTATGTTTCAACCATGTAGCTACGTACCATTTCAGCGATATAAGGGGCGTAGAGCTCTATCTCAGCACCATGAAACTGTGCGGTTATGGGGGCACTTCGTGCTTGTTCATACTGTTTTTGTGAAATATACTTTTCTTTGAGCATACGCCCCAGTACGACATTTCTGCGTAATTTTGCACGGGTCGGGTTTCGAATAGGGTTTAGTGCAGATGGCGCTTTAGGCAAACCTGCAATCATCGCCATTTGAGCTAGCGTGAGTTCGTTTAGGTTTTTACCATAGTAAACCTGTGCTGCAGCACCGATGCCAAATGCTCGATTACCTAGCTCAATTTTATTCAAGTACAGAGCTAGAATTTCATCTTTACTTAATAGTCGTTCAATATGCAGTGCAATGAAAATCTCTTTTACTTTGCGAATATATGCTTTTTCTCTGGTTAAAAAGAAGTTACGTGCCAACTGCATGGTAATGGTGCTGGCCCCTTGTTTCTTTTGCCCTGTACTAATTAACACAATAGCTGAGCGAACAATACCTATCGGGTCAACGCCAAAGTGTTCATAAAAACGATTGTCTTCTGTTGCGAGAAATGCTTTTAATAATGATTCGGGAATTTGTTCAATTTTGACTGGGATACGGCGTTTTTCGCCAAACTGGTTAATTAATTTCCCATCCTGGGTAAAAACTTGCATTGGGGTTTGTAATTGTACATCTTGCAATACTTCTACACTCGGTATGTCTGATTTGACATAATAATAAAGGCTGAGTAACGTAAGTAGACCCAAAATGCTCAAAACGACGAAAAATTGTATTACTCTTATCAATAAAGTCACGGAATGTTTCCTAGTTAGACTCCCAATTATAGGTAGACACTGCTAGTATATCTTGAATGAAAAACGATTAATATTTTTTGTGGTTATAATTATAACTAGTTAAAAGTTAAAACAAAGGATAAAGACCAAGCGCATGCTCAGCAACCTTTTTCAAAAGCAAGCTCCGATGATGATTGGCATCGATGTTGGCTCGCATTGTGTCAAGGCATTATTATTGTCGCAATCTTCCGCTGGCTACCGTGTTGAAGCTTTGGCTATTGAGCCAGTACCTAAAGGTGCAATTACTGAGCGTGCAATTCAAGATATTGAAGCCATCGGTCGAGTAATAAGCAAAATAAAAAAGCGCATTCCTAGGCTCACTCAATTTGGTGCTGTTGCAGTATCAGGCCAAACCGTGATCACGAAAGTGATTTTTATGGATGTGTCATTAACCGATGCTGAATTAGAGTCGCAAATTGCGATTGAAGCCGATAGTTTGATTCCTTACTCTTTGGATGAAGTGAGTATTGATTTTGAAAAAATATCTGTGAATGAAGCGGACCCATCTAAAGTTAATGTGCTGTTATCTGCTGCGCGTACTGAAAGCGTTGAAGCACGTGTCGGTGCGCTAGAAGAGGCAGGTTACCAAGCTAAAGTGGTTGACGTAGAAAACTACGCATTAAGTCGTTCATTAACCATAATGTATGGCCAACTTCCAGCAGACGCTTTTGATAAAATGGTTGCTGTTATTGATATTGGGGCCGTGATTAGCTTGGTAAGTGTTGTGCTTTCAGGTAAAACAATTTACACGCGTGACCAAGTATTTGGTGGTGAACAATATACAAATAGTATTGTTGCTTATTACAACAAATCATTTGATGAAGCTGAAATAGCTAAAACAACAGGTGACTTGCCGCCAAACTATATATTCGAGGTATTAGCGCCATTTCAAACTGCATTGTTACAGCAGATAAGGCGTGCTGTACAAATGTTCATTACAAGCAGTGGCAGAGAGCAAGTCGATTATATCGTACTTACTGGAGGAACTGCGTTAGTTGAAGGATTAGATAGACTGCTTATAGAAGAGCTTGGTATTCATACTATTGTTGCTGACCCATTTGCCGATATGGAAATAGGTCCTAAAGTCGACCGTAATGTGTTAGAGCGCCATAAACCACAATTTGCAATTGCAGCAGGTTTGGCATTAAGGAGTTTTTCATCATGCCACATATAAACCTGTTGCCATGGAGAGAGCAAAGGCGACAAGCTTCTCAGAGGAAGTTTCTTTCTATTGTGGTAGCCAATGTTGTTGTGGTGCTATTTATTTTGTACTTAATAGGTTCTTTTTACGATGGTTTAACGGCAGGTCAACAGATAAAAAATGATTATCTAAATCAGGAGGTTGGTCAATTAGATAGCCGTATCGTTGAGATTAATAACTTGAGCCAGCAAAAAGAAAGCTTACAAAGACGTATAAACTTAATTGAAGAACTGCAAAGTAACCGAAATTTAGGTACGCAAATTATTGATGAAGTTGTGAGAATTGTGCCTGCAGGGGTGTACCTTACAAGCTTGGAGCGAAAAGAAGATCTAATTAAAGTTATAGGGCGCAGCGAGTCTAATAACCGTTTGTCGCAAATGTTACGTTCAGTTGAAAGTTCATATTTACTCGAGCGGCCCACAATACAGGGCATTGTAACAGGCGAGCAAAGTTCACGTTTATTAAGTGATTTTACTATGCACTTTTATGTAAAGCCATATCGTGAAATTAAGGTAGCTGAACGTGATAATTAAATCGGCATTAATGAGATAAAAACGTGAATTTTGACTTAAAAGCTATACAGAATATTGATTGGAATGAGATTGAACTCGATAACATTGGCGAGTGGCCGGTTGCGGTTAAAGTTTTATGTTGTGTGTTGGTTGTGATTATTACATTTGTTGTAGGTTACAGCTTACTCGTATCAAATTCGATAGAGCGTTATGAGCATGTGGTTCAGCAAGAGGTACAGTTGCGCAATAGTTATAGAATCAAATATGCACGAGCAAATAATTTAGACTTATATCGTCAGCAAATGAAAGATATGGAAGCGCAATTTGCTCAGCTTTTACGTCAATTACCTTCATCGAACGAAACACCTGGTTTATTGGACGATTTGACATATGTTGGCACATCGAGTGGTTTAACTTTTTTGAAAATAGGCTGGTTGCCTGAAAATAAAAAAGAGTTTTATACAGAGTTACCAATCAAACTTGAGGTTATAGGCACCTATCACGAATTTGGAGAGTTTGTTAGTAAAGTTGCTCAATTGCCTCGTATCGTAAGTTTGCATGATTTTCGTATAGAAAATGCAGGCAGTAGTACCTTGGTATTTAGCGTAGTGGCTAAGACTTATCGCTATGGGCAGGGTGAAGAATCATGACGAAAAGGAACTGCTATTTGATGCTTAGCTTAGCTGCACTGTTTGGTTGTAACGATGATACTGCTGAGCAAAAGGAGTTTATTGATCAAATTCAAGCGAGTGCGACGCCCCAGGTTGAGCCTGTTCCTCAAATGCGTGATTTTACTCATTTTGCATATACCGCGAATAATCTAAGAAGCCCATTTGTTGCTCCTGAACCTGAAGTGATAGAGAGCAAAATGATTCAGGTACAAAACTGTTTACATCCCGAACCTGACAGAGCGAGAGACCCTCTTGAAAAATACCCAATTGATACACTATCAATGAAGGGGACTATAGCAACTAAAGAGATCACGTGGGCATTAATTAAAGCATCCGATCAAGGTTTTTATAAAATAAAAAGTGGTCAGTATATGGGCCTGTATCACGGTGAGGTTATCAATGTTCAGTCAGGATTTATAGAATTATTAGAACTTATCCCTGATGGTAGTGGCTGTTGGAAAGAGCGCTTATCTAGGGTAGAGATCCGAGAAGCACAAGAGAGCAGTGTGAGTGAATAACAACAAAGGTAGTGAAAGTATGACCCATATCGGGAATAGTTTGAGCGTAAAAGGTATTATTTACGGCTTATTATTGGTCGCGTCAAGCTGGGTTAATGCATTGCCTATGCTATATGATGTGCGTTATAACCCAGTTCCTGATGGAGAGACGCAGTTGGAACTGGTGTTTGATGAACAGCTTGAAAGTGAACCTCAAGTACGAGTGTTGACGGAACCTGCACGTTTTGAGCTGTTTTTCTCAGCCGTTGAATTTGAAGAAAGTCTTAAATCATTGGATGTGAATAAGGCTGGGATCACGACGATTGCAAGTAAGCTCACTGATGACGGTATTATCGTGACCGTGTATATGGAACAGTTAAAGCTTTACAAAACATACGTTAAAAACAATATTGCCTATCTCCAAGTTTCAGATAACCCGATCCCTTCAGAAGCAAGTAGTGATACAAGTTTACAAAAGAACCAAATTCAATCAATCGACTTTCGCCGTGGTGATAAAGGTGAGGCGAAAGTTTTAGCATTTTTAAATAGTCCCCAAGCTGCGATTGATGTACAAGAACGTGGCGGTAAAATTTATGCTGATTTTCATAATATAGCTATTCCTGATGATTTATTATATGAATTAGATGTGCTTGACTTTGGTACCATAGTGAGTCGTATAGAAACATTTCGAGAAAGTGCCAAAAGTAGGCTGGTGATTGAGCCAAATGGCGCGTTTAAATATACTTATCAACAGCTAGATAATATCTTCACTTTAACGGTTGAAAAAGATGATGAAGAGCGTAGTTTTGGCGTGAGTAAGAGTTATCAAGGCCAGCCTATCACATTGAATTTTCAAGATATTCCGGTAAGATCGGTACTACAAATTATTGCTGATACTAATAACTTTAACTTAGTCACAAGTGATACTGTATCAGGTAATATCACTTTACGTTTAGATGGCGTTCCATGGGATCAAGCTTTAGATGTCGTTTTAAGAATCAAGGGGCTTGATAAACGTATGGATGGATCAATATTAATGGTTGCGCCTTCTGAAGAGTTAGCAGCCAGAGAAGCTAAAGAATTACAGGCTCGTAAACAGGTTGAGGAGTTAGAGCCGCTTTACAGTGAATATATTCAGCTGAATTATGCCAAAGCAGAAGAGTTTGCCGACTTACTCAAAACGGACATTAACAGTATTGTTAGTGATAGAGGGAGTGTATCGGTTGATAAGCGGACTAACACGCTATTAATTAAAGATAGCGCCCGAAGTATTGAAAGTATTCGACGTATGGTTGAAACACTGGATGTGCCAGTAAAACAAGTTAGAATTGAGTCACGGATGGTAACAGTCAAAGATAACGTACAAGAAGATTTAGGTGTACGCTGGGGCTTTGGCGATCAGCAAGGCACAGATGCTATTTCTGGGAACTTAACAGGTGCTCAGGAGCTGTCTAATGGCATAACACCGGATCTTGCCAATCGTTTAAATGTTAATTTGCCCGTTACAGGCGTCTCGGCTGGTACAATTGGTATGCATATCGCGAAACTTGCTGATGGTACTTTAATTGATTTAGAGCTATCTGCTTTGGAGCAAGAAAATAAAGGTGAGATAATCGCAACACCGAGTATTACAACCGCTAACCAAAAGAAAGCACGCATAGAGCAAGGTACTGAAATTCCTTATTCTGAATCTGCAGGTGCAAGTGGTGCAACCTCGGTGAGCTTTAAAAAAGCGGTGCTAAGCATGGAAGTAACACCACAAATCACACCGGATAATAAAATTATACTAGACTTGGTTATCACTCAGGACACACGAGGCGACAATGTTCAAACGTCATCAGGTCCTGCAGTGGCAATTAATACACAAAAGATTCAAACCCAGGTGTTGGTCGATAATGGTCAAACGGTTGTATTGGGTGGAATTTATCAGCAGGAAATTACAAGCGCAGTAAGTAAAATTCCACTATTAGGTGATATTCCGTACCTAGGCGCGATGTTTAGAAACACTCGAGAAATAAACGAGAAAAAAGAATTACTGATTTTTGTGACCCCAAAGATCATGATTGACGGTCAGTAATGAGCATATAGTTGGACGAATTTAACTACTGTAGTTGCTTTTTATACTATTTAACTTGAAATCGTTCATGGATTACTGAGATAATCCCTTCCTTAATTTTGGGGCCAGGTCGTTAGGCGGGGTTTTATTTCAAATTTTAGAGTTCGTTAGTACTAAAAAGATATGGCTGAGAAACGTAATATATTTCTAGTAGGCCCTATGGGGGCTGGTAAGAGCACAATTGGTCGTCACCTAGCTGATCAATTACACCTTGAATTTTTCGACTCGGATCAAGAAATTGAACGCCGTACAGGCGCAGATATTGCTTGGGTGTTTGATCTTGAGGGTGAGGAAGGTTTTCGAGTACGTGAAGAAGGCGTAATTTCGGACCTCACAGAAATGCAAGGTATAGTTTTAGCAACAGGTGGTGGTTCTGTCGTTAGCAAAGAAGTGCGCAATAAGTTATCTGCGCGCGGTATCGTTGTTTACTTGGAAACGCCAATTGAAAAGCAAGTTGCTCGCACACAACGTGACAAGCGTCGTCCTCTGTTACAAACAGAAGAAGCGCCACGCGATGTACTAGAACGTTTAGCAGAGGAACGAGAGCCTCTGTACAAAGATGTTGCAGACTTTGTGGTACGCACAGATGAGCAAAGCGCAAAGGTTGTAGCAAATCAAATCATAGAAAAGCTAGATTTTTAATTTTGACTACCTAGGAGGGATAGATGCTTGAGTTGAAGGTAGATTTAAACGAGCGAAGCTATCCTATCTACATAGGTCAAAATTTATTAGCAGATGTTGGGCGACTGACCAAGCACATCGGTCAGTGTCGTCCAGTCATCATTACAAATCACACTGTAGCGCCATTATATCTAAATAGCCTACTTGGTGCGCTCAATGACTATGAGCCACTTCATTTCATTTTACCTGATGGTGAACAATATAAAACACTGACTTCATTTGAGCAGGTTAATGCTTTCTTGTTGCAAAATAATTGTGCAAGAGACACATGCCTAATTGCTTTAGGTGGAGGTGTTATTGGTGACTTGACTGGCTTTGTAGCGGCTTGTTATCAGCGCGGTGTTCCTTTTATCCAAATTCCTACTACGTTGTTATCCCAAGTAGATTCGTCTGTTGGCGGTAAAACAGCAGTAAATCACCCTTTAGGTAAAAATATGATAGGGGCTTTTTATCAGCCCAAAGCGGTGTTTATTGATACTGACAGTTTATCTACTTTACCAGTAAGAGAGTTTGCAGCGGGAATGGCTGAGGTCATCAAGTACGGCCTTATCCATGATGAGCAATTTTTAACGTACCTAGAAGATAACCACGACGCATTATCAACATTACAGCAAGATGTATTGATGCATGTGATCCACCGTTGTTGTCAAATAAAAGCCGAAATAGTGGCACAAGATGAAACTGAAGTAGGAATCCGAGCGCTATTAAATTTGGGCCATACATTTGGACATGCTATTGAAGCGCAAATGGGTTATGGCAACTGGCTTCATGGTGAAGCTGTGGCTGTGGGTATGGTGCTTGCTGTAAGGTTGGCTGCATTACGTGATGTGTTAACCGGGGCTGAGGTTGCTCGCGTTGAAGCTTTAATACAAAGCTATCAGTTGCCTACGGTGGTACCTAAGCAAATGAGTTCTGAGCAATTTTTGTTTCATATGCGCAAAGATAAGAAGAATAAACAAGGGCGTATTCGCTTCATTGTACCTACTTCTCTTGGGGCATGTGCATTGGTTGATGATGTGTCTGATGACACGGTGAGTTTACTAATAGGCCGCTAATGCAGTCGAAAATTTTACCGAGTAGAGCTGCGCTAGTTGATAGAATAGCGTTACAGTTTGAGTATGGACAAAGTCTGATCTGTTTAGTGGGTTCTTCTGGTCTAGGTAAAAGCTATATTGCAGAATCTTTCATTACTGATAAATATTCCGAATTTAATAAAGCCTTTATACAATTATCAGCAACAACCAAAGATAGTGAACTTATGATGCAATTATTGCAGCATAGTTTTCGAGCTCCTTTAGTTGATCATAATCAATCTCTTAGCCAAAACTTTTATGCTTTGTATCAGAAAAACCCACCGGGGCCCTGTTTATGGGTATTAGATGGGTCACGGCATTTGTCTGACGAAATGATCACTCAGTTACAGATCCTAGCTAAAAAGAGTCCAGAAACGCTTTATATATTGGTAACAGCTCAGTCTCCAAATATGTTACCACAAGCACTTGATATTCATTTAGAGAGGCTGTCGATAGATGAGTCTCGTCGTCTTATGGCGATGTTTTTTAAACAACTACCTTCGCAGGAAGACCCAATATTTAATGCTTTTTTAAGTGGCTGCGAAGGGAATCCAGCTGTTTTATTGCAGTGGCAAACTGAGCAACAAGTTGACTTAAGAGCTGGGACTAAGCAAGTGTCAAAATTGTCATGGCACTTGGTACTATTGACCGTCATATTGGCTATCTTAATGGTGGCCCTAATTTATCAAAAAGAGCTAACTGCATTGCTCCCAGCATCAGAGCAAAGTGAAGAATTGAATACTGTATTACCTGTGTCAAAAGCGCTCGATAATGAGCCAGAACAGCAGGCCGATACTTTAAAGACTGAGCAAGTTATAGCGAAAGATCATGTAGTTCAGCCCAGTAATCAAGATAATAATGAACAAGTGAATAGGGTATCGAATAACAGTTCAGCTCAAAATATTGCTGCAATCGTTTCGGCTTTAGCAAATGAAAAGCCCATTACTGAGAGTATGCGAGCGTCTTATGATCAAATAGAAAGCCAAAAGGCTGCGACGAATTTAAAGGTTATACCGAAGCAGCAAGCAGGTGAGCCTAGCCGTATTGAATTATTAGACACTGATGTTGAACCAAAAAAAACGACGAAAGATATTATTGAAAAACCTTTAATTAACAGTAGACAAGCACTAAAACAAAATGATAGCGAGTGGTTGCTAACACGTAATAATAATGAGTGGGCGATCCAATTATTAGCAGTTAAGGACGAAGCAGTTGCACAAGAATTTGTTGATTTGTATCAGTTAACTAATGTTAAAGTGTATAAGGCAACTCGCATCAATAACAGTTGGTGGATTGTTATTTTGGGTCCCTTTGAAAGCTTAGAGCAGGCACAATTAGCAAAATCATCACTGCCAGAACAAATATTAAGTGGGCAGCCATTTTTTAAGAAAGTTGATAAAATAAAACAGGAAATTGACCTACCGACTCGGTAATTACCGACTTTTAGTGTAAAATCGGCCCACATTGTTTATAAATAGAATCAGCATGCAGCAAAAGACTCGCGCCTTCCTCAAGTGGGCTGGTGGAAAATACAGTTTGGTTGAAGATATTGCTCGACGTTTGAAAGTAGCAAGTCAAGATGCCGATACATTAGTCGAGCCATTTGTAGGTGCAGGATCAGTATTTTTAAACACCAATTTTAAAAAGTACTACTTAAATGACATCAATGCTGACCTGATTAATTTATATAATGAGCTTAAACGCCAGCCAGATGAATTTGTAAGTGATGCTAGAAAGTTGTTTGTGGAGCTTAATAACCATCCTGATGCTTATTACTCTTATCGCTTGCAGTTCAATGCAAGTGTTGACATATATGAGCGTGCAATTTTATTTTTGTATATGAATCGTCATGGTTACAATGGATTATGTCGTTATAATTTAAAAGGTATTTTTAACGTTCCGTTTGGGAAATACAAGCGGCCATATTTTCCAGAGAAAGAGTTGTATGCGTTTGCTTGCAAAGCACAAAAAGCAACATTTACTTGCCAAAGTTATGCTGATGCTTTTCGTAAGTTACCTGAAAATGCCGTTGTATATTGCGATCCGCCCTATGTGCCTTTAAGTAAGACGGCTTCTTTTACTTCCTATGCAAAAGGTGGCTTTGACTTAGATGATCAAGCGAATTTAGCGAATTTAGCTGAACAAACTGCGTTTTTGCATCGAACACCAGTATTAATTTCAAATCATGATACGGTGTGGACGCGTAAGATATATAGCCAAGCAAACTTAGATGTTATTCAGGTTAAACGCACTATTAGCCCTAAGGGAAATGGGCGAAATAAAGTCAACGAGCTAATGGCTATGTATGATAAGCGCGAATGTTATGGTACAAGATAGTTTACAAAAGCTGCTAACATAACAACAAATGTAATAACTAAAATGATACCTACAATAAGGTAGGGTGCAACGGCAGGCTTACTAAAGTCGTCTTTATATTTTTTTTCACTTTGAACTCCTATCATTGCCGCCAACACACTTTGGAGTATTCTAGGGGAGAACATTGAGATTATATCCCTGGCCTTTGCGGTATACTACTATCGCTTTGCCTACCAGAACCAAGAAGCAGCTCCAACAGATCAAGATAATGAAATTGAGCGCTCCCACTTTCACCCATCAACCAAGAATACCAATTAATATCTGTTTGTGTTTTACAGTACTGTGATGTATTTCTAGAGGATTCGCATGTGCAATTGTCATGTTTGGTAAGTGCTAACGTAGCGCTGCCATCTTGAGAAACAAAACTCACTGACATAACCACTACCGCACTAAGCACAAGCATCCGTGTTCTAAGCCGACCTAACATAATATTACTCCACCTAACGGTTATCATTAGATAGTACACAACAATCGCTCATTAAACAAACTGAATTTGCATTTTTACTTGACATAACACGCCTAATAAATCTGAGTGAACACCTTATATAATCTTATTACTGTGTCGAAATTCTAAAATAAGGTAAAGTATTGCCGACAAATCGAGGAACAGAGGCTTTTTATTGTGCAAAAAAATACCAATTACTTAATCGCACCATCTATTTTGTCTGCAGATTTAGCCCGTTTAGGTGAAGATGTAGAGCGAGTGATCCAAGCTGGTGCTGATGTAGTTCATTTTGATGTTATGGATAATCATTATGTTCCCAACTTGACGTTTGGGCCTATGGTTTGTAGAGCGCTGCGCGAGTACGGCATTACAGCTCCGATTGATGTTCACTTAATGGTTAAGCCCGTTGATTCTTTAATACCAGACTTTGCTAAAGCTGGCGCGAATATTATTACTTTTCACCCAGAAGCCAGTGAGCATATTGACCGTACAATCAGCTTAATAAAAGACCATGGCTGTCAAGCTGGTTTAGTATTTAATCCTGCAACGCCCTTACATTATTTAGATCATGTGATGGATAAACTTGATGTAATATTATTGATGTCTGTAAATCCTGGGTTTGGTGGTCAGAGTTTTATCCCTCATACGTTAGATAAGCTACGCCAAGTAAGAACATTAATCGATAATAGTGGTAAAGATATTCGTTTGGAAGTAGATGGCGGTGTTAAAGTTGATAACATTGCACAAGTTGCGGCTGCAGGAGCTGATATGTTTGTGGCCGGTTCAGCTATTTTTAACCAGCCAGATTATCAAGAGGTTATTACACAAATGCGCCAGCAATTATCTAAGGTGTAGTAAGTAATGCGTTATCAAGGTGTTTTATTTGATTTGGATGGTACGTTAATAAACAGTGCACAAGATATGTATATCGCACTGAACCTGACATTGACGGAAGTCGCATTCCCTATTGTTAGCTACGCACAAGTTTCTACTTGGGTCGGTAATGGTATTGATATGCTGGTTAAGCGGGGATTAAGTGGTGGTATAGAAATTAATACTGAGTTGCCACAGGTATTAGTTGATGTAGCCATTGCAACATTTAAAGGGCATTATAAATTGTTGGCTGGACAGTACGTAAACCTTTATCCTAACGTAGTCACTGGATTGGCGGCATTAAGTGGCTTTTCAAAGTCGGTGGTCACCAACAAAGATAGGATGTTTACTGAACCCCTTTTGGAGCGGTTAAAGTTAACCTCACATTTTGAGGTACTTGTGTGTGGTGATGATGGGCTAAAAAAGCCAGCTGCGCAGCCATTGCTACAAGCTTGTGAGAAAATGGGACTAAAACCCCATGAAGTTATCATGGTAGGCGATTCAAAAAGTGATATTCTAGCTGCACACAATGCAAATATTGATGTAATAGCCTTAACTTATGGATATCATCAAGGGGTAAATTTGCAAGAATTTAATCCACAGTACCTCTGTGACGATTTCTTAGATATAATCCCCATTTTAACTCAGCGATAATATAATATTTTATAAAGGAACATCATGACTAAACCAGTAGTGTTAAGTGGCATTCAGCCAACCGGTGGTATGACGATAGGCAATTATGTAGGCGCTATTAACCAGTGGCTTAACTTACAAGAAGATCATGACAGTTTCTTTATGTTGGTTGATTTGCATGCTATCACTGTACGCCAGGATCCTAAAATCTTGCGAGAGCGAGTATTAGACGGTATTGCGTTATATACTGCATGTGGTATTGACCCACAAAAAGCCGCTTTATTTGTGCAGTCACAAGTGCCAGAGCATGCTCAACTTGCATGGGTGCTTAATTGCTACGCACAAATGGGTGAATTAAATCGCATGACGCAATTTAAAGATAAATCGTCAAAACATGCGAATAACGTCAATGTTGGGCTGTTTTCTTATCCTGTATTACAAGCTGCTGATATCTTATTGTACCAAGCAGATCAAGTACCTGTTGGTGAAGATCAGAAGCAACATTTAGAGTTAACAAGAGATATTGCGACGCGTTTTAATAATCTTTATGGTGATGTGTTTAAGATTCCGCAGCCCTTCATCCCAGAGTTGGGTGCTCGCGTTATGAGCCTGCAAGATCCCTTGAAAAAGATGTCGAAGTCAGACGACAACCCCAATGCGTTCATTATGCTCTTAGATGAGCCTAAAAAGATTGAGAAAAAACTTAAAAAAGCGGTGACTGACTCAGACGAACAAGCACGTATATATTTTGACAGAGATGAAAAACCAGGCGTATCTAACTTGCTTACGTTACTATCAGTTGCAACAAAACGTCCTATAGAGCAATTAGTGCCTGAATATGAAGATAAGATGTATGGACACCTAAAAAAAGATACTGCTGAAGCCGTTGTTGCGATGATTGAACCGATTCAAGAGCGCTTTAAAGTAATAAGGGAAGATCAAGCGTTGCTTGATAATATCATGCGCCAAGGTGCAGAAAAGGCAAGTATTAGAGCAGATAAAACCTTAAAAGCTGTTTATGATGCAGTTGGTTTTATTCCTCGTCCTTAAATTTACATACTGTAGTTAGCCAGGCTATCGCCTGGCTTTTTTGTGGAAATTTCTATGTTGTTAATGATCGATAACTATGACTCATTTACCTATAACTTAGTACAGTATTTCCAACGTTTGGATCAAGATGTATTAGTCAAGCGTAATGATGCGCTCAGTTTGGCAGACATTAAAACTCTGAATCCAGAGCATATCGTCATCTCACCGGGGCCGTGCTCACCAAATGAAGCTGGCATTTCGCTATCGGTAATTGAAAAATTTAAAGGGCAGATTCCTATTTTGGGTATATGTCTGGGTCATCAAGTTATTGCACAAGCTTTAGGCGCTAAAATTGTACGAGCGAATAGTGTTATGCATGGCAAAACATCTCCTATTGAGCATACAGGAAAAGGTGTTTTTAAAGGGCTGCCGAACCCACTTACGGTATGCAGATATCACTCTCTTGTGGTTGCAAAATCGACGCTACCAGCGTGTTTAGATGTAACTGCTTGGACAGTTTCTGGTACACAGCAAGTGGATGAGATAATGGCTATGTGCCATACTAATTTAGCCCTTGAAGGGGTTCAGTTTCATCCCGAGGCAATTTTAACTGATCATGGCCTCAGATTACTTGATAACTTTATTCAGCGCTTCTAGCCTTTGAGTAAAGCATTTTTTTGCATGAAGAGAATATATGACTGAACAAAATGCACATTTAAGGATGGCACAAGCACTTTGTGAGCGTGCCCATGACTTGCTTGTCAGTCATAGTTTTGCGCAGCAGCAACTCGGATATATAAATACTTTAGAAATGAACCTTGGGGAAAAAGTACCTCAGCGAACTTTATTAGAAGTTGAAATAGCCGCGTCTGCGAAGCGCAAAGAAATAAGTACTAGCCATCATAAATATATTGCTAAAGCCAGTGCTCATATTCACCAAGCAATAGAAGAGAGTATTACTAAGCAGGTGAATGATATCGACTGCTTATATTACGAGGTAATGGGTATTGAAGATGGTGTGCCCGCCATATTTGATTTACTCGCAGTAAAATCTGCTTCTGTTGGGCGTCTTGAGCCTTTAGTAAATGACCTATCTTGGTTAGGTCGAGAGTTAGTGTCTTTAGTGAATTTACCTCAGTATCGTAAAAAAAGCTCCTCTAGTACAACGGTAAAGGTGGATACGCCTGCGTTGTCACTGCGTTATTTAGGGTTAGAAAACTTACAATGGGTGATTCCTACTTATGCAATGCGTCATTGGTTGCCACATTCAACCGACCCATTTTCATTAATGAAAAGAAAGCTGCGTGAGTTAAGTATGACAACTGCTTTAGCAGCAAAGGAGTTGGCAGTGTTACATGGTGTGAAAGAGCAATCAGCATATACATTAGGTATGATGCTGGATATTGGTAAAGCTGCACTGACACGCTTGTATTTAAGGACTTATGAAAAGGTATGGCAAGACAGAGTACTTAAAGCAAGAAACAAAGGCCATAAAGATTTACATACCGCATTATTGGAGCTAGGCCCCGACCCGCTTTTTTTACGTAATCTTTTACTTGAGCACTCAGCGACAGTAACGCAGCAGCTGATTGAAAAAATGGCTTTTCGTTATTTACCTTTCAATGCGATTATGGAAGAATTTTCGGTTAGTTATTTACCAAATTCGAATAAAAAATTAATTGACCCATTACCACTGACCGAGATACTTAAAAAAGCTCATGGCTATGCATTATACATTTTGTTAAAAGACAATCATTTCATTGAAGATGATGAAACTCAGATTTGGTTTTCGTATTTAGCGCTTACAAAATCAGAGCAAAAAGCACTCTCTACATGCTCTTTCCATGGTATGCAGTTAACTATTTCATAGTACTTACACAATTTTTTTACGACTAACCATTCAATCATTAAGTTATAGAGTTAGGCTATGAACCCAGCATGTATGCTATGTTGTTTGTTTCTCTGCAAATAGTTATTCACAGGTCATGAAATATTATATCAATCCCTTGAAAACCAAGGTCTCTATAAAAGTTTTCTATGAGACTTTCCTTATTTTTTCTGAAATAATAAGTGAATGAATTTTGCACCAAACGACATGAACTGTTGCGTAAAATGCAGTGAATTGAAGCCAGATTAGCGCTTTTTCTATGGTGCCCTACTCAACTTAATGAGGAGTTTAAATGACTATTAATCGTGAATTGTTTGATCAAGTAATGGTGCCTAACTATGCACCTTCGGCTGTTATTCCAGTAAAAGGTGAAGGGTCGCGCGTATGGGATCAAGATGGACGTGAGTATATTGACTTTGCTGGCGGTATCGCAGTTAACTGTTTAGGTCATTGTCATCCTGCATTAGTATCTGCTTTAAAAGAGCAAGGCGAAAAAATATGGCACTTATCAAATGTGATGACCAACGAGCCAGCATTACGCTTGGCTAAAAAGCTGGTTGATGCAACCTTTGCTGATAAAGTGTATTTTGCTAACTCTGGTGCTGAAGCGAATGAAGCTGCTCTTAAATTGGCACGTCGTTTTGCGCTTGATAATTTTGGTGAACAGAAATCTCAAATCATCTCGTTCAACAAAGGCTTTCATGGCCGTACTTTCTTTACTGTCACTGTCGGTGGGCAAGCCGCCTATTCAGATGGCTTTGGTCCTAAGCCAGGTGATGTGATGCATTGTGATTATAACGATTTAGCGGCATTTGAAGCATTAATCTCAGATAATACCTGTGCGGTTATGATGGAGCCATTACAAGGTGAAGGGGGTATTATCTCTCCAGAAGCAGAATTTGTTCAAGGTGTACGTGAGTTATGTACCAAACATAATGCACTGTTGATTTTTGATGAAGTACAAACAGGTGTTGGTCGTACCGGTGAATTATATGCTTATCAAGGTTTAGGTATTACTCCTGATATTCTGACTACTGCTAAGGCGCTTGGTGGTGGTTTTCCAATTGGAGCTATGATCACCACTGCTGATATTGCTAAACATTTAAAAGTTGGTACACATGGCTCTACATATGGTGGTAACCCATTGGCTTGTGCCGTTGCTGAAGCAGCTCTTGATACAGTAAATACCACGGAAGTATTAGACGGTGTGAAAGCCAAAGAAGCGCTAATTCGTGAGTTGTTAACGGCTATCAACGATAAATATAAGGTATTTAGCGAAGTACGCGGTAAAGGCCTACTATTAGGTGGCGTTATGGCTGAGCAATATAAAGGGCGAGCAAAAGAATTTTTAGTTGAAGGTATCAAAGAGGGCGTTATGTCTCTAGTTGCAGGCGCCGATGTTGTGCGTTTTACACCGTCTTTAGTGATCCCAGAAGCAGATATTCGCGAAGGCATGGCGCGTTTTGAAAAAGCCGTTGCGACTGTAGTAGCAAACAACGCCTAACCTTGGAAGGGCTAGCACAAGCTGGCCCTAATTTACCGTTTAGAGTTATAATTTGAGGAGTAAGCGGGCTCATGATGATCCTTCGCCCAATCCAAAAAAGCGATTATCCAGCGCTTTTAAATATTGCCCATGAATCAGGGCATGGCTTTACGTCGTTACCTGTAAATGAAGAGTTGTTACAAAATAAAATTGCACGCTCTGAGTCTTCGTTTCTAAAAGAAGCTGATATTCCTTTTGATGAAGGTTACCTATTTGTGCTTGAAGATAGCGAAACAGGTGAAGTTGTTGGCACCAGCGCAATTGAAGCTGCAGTAGGTTTGGATGATGCATTTTATCACTATCACTTAAGCAAAGTTATTCATTCATCACGCACTCTAGATGTGTACAAAGCCGTGGATATCTTAACGCTTTGTAATGATTACACTGGGGCAACTGAGCTGTGTACTTTATTTTTAAAAAATGGGTATCGCAAAGGTCTAAACGGAAAATTGCTATCTAAATCGCGTTTTATGTTTATTAAGCAACATCAGCATCGTTTTGCAGAAACTGTTATTGCAGAGATGCGTGGCGTGTCAGATGAAAAAGGGCAAAGCCCATTCTGGCAGTGGCTTGAAGAGCATTTCTTTTCTATGGATTTTCCAACTGCAGATTACCTAACAGGTATTGGCCAGAAGGTATTTATTGCTGAATTAATGCCTAAATACCCTATCTATGTCAACTTGTTAAGTGAAGAAGCCCAAGCTGTTATTGGCCAAGTACACAACAATACTAGGCCGGCCATTGAGCTATTAAAGAGTGAAGGTTTTACCTTCAATGGTTATGTGGATATCTTTGATGCAGGGCCGACGGTAGAAGCTAAAGTAAGTAATATTCGTACGGTGCAATCGGTACAAACCAAACGCGTCCGTTTGGGTCAACCGCAAAGCGGTTCCCCTGTGATGGTCGCAAATGATAAACTAGCTGGATATCGAGCTACGATTGCTGAACTTCACGTTGATGCAACGAGCGATGAAATCATTGTTTCAGCTGATTTAGCAAACGCATTGAACATTGTTGATGGTGATTCAGTCTCCATTGCAACACTCTAAATTTGTAGGTATTAATTATGACAACACATCCTGCTCAACTGATAAATGGTGAATGGGCTGCTGGTCTTGGCAGCGAATTTAAATCAGTTAACCCAGCAAACAATGAGGTGATCTGGCGTGCAAGTTCTGCAACGGCAGAGCAAGTTGACGCTGCAGTTAAAGCCGCACGACAAGCTTTTTATACTTGGAGTGATTTAGACCTTGAAAAGCGTTTAGAGATTGTAAAACGCTTTGCTGAAGTTTTAAAAGAACACTCAGAAGAATTAGCCATTGCTATCGCAAAAGAAACGGGTAAACCATTGTGGGAAACTCGCACTGAAGCGGGTGCAATGGTAGGTAAAATTGCTATTTCAGAAAAAGCCTACCATGAAAGAACGGGGACAGTTGAAAACCCTATGCCTGTAGGACGTGCTGTAATTCGTCACAAAGCGCATGGTGTTGTAGCAGTCTTTGGCCCGTATAACTTCCCTGGTCACTTACCAAATGGCCATATTGTACCTGCACTTTTAGCGGGCAATACCGTTATTTTTAAACCGTCAGAACTGACACCTTTCGTTGCAGAATTGACATTAAAACTTTGGTTAAAAGCAGGTCTTCCAGCGGGTGTAATTAACTTAGTTCAGGGTGAGGTTGACACTGGTAAAGCGCTTGCTTCTCATAAAGGTATTGATGGTTTATTCTTTACTGGCTCTTCGCGCACGGGCCATTTCTTACATGAGCAGTATGCTGGTCAACCAGGTAAAATTTTGGCGTTAGAAATGGGTGGCAATAATCCGCTTATCGTTAAAGATGCTTCAGACACAAAAGCTGTTGTACATGACATTATTCAGTCAGCATTTATTTCAAGTGGTCAACGTTGTACCTGTGCTCGCAAGCTATTTTTGCCAGCCGGTGAGCAAGGTGACATGATCCTTGCGCACCTGATTCGCGCAACGAAAGCGATTAGAGTTGGCGACTTTGATGATGAACAGCAACCGTTTATGGGTGCTATGATCTCACAAGCTGCCGCGGCAGGTATGGTTAATGCCCAGGCTCAGTTGCAAGCACTTGGTGGCGAGTCATTGGTTGAGCTAACTCATACAGCTAATACGGGCTTTGTAACACCGGGTATTATTGAGTGTACGAATATTGCACAGTTCCCTGATGAAGAGCATTTTGGTCCACTGTTAAAGGTATTCCGTTATACGGATTTTGACGCAGCGATTGAACTGGCAAATGACACCAGTTTTGGTTTATCAGCGGGTTTACTCGGTGATAATGAAGCCGATTATGATCATTTCTTACGTCGTATTCGAGCGGGAATTGTAAACTGGAATCGTCCTATTACAGGTGCATCAAGTGCTGCACCATTTGGAGGTATTGGCGCATCGGGTAATCATAGAGCAAGTGCTTACTATGCTGCAGATTACTGTGCTTACCCAGTTGCATCGGTAGAGCTTGAAAAGGTGACTTTACCAGGTACGTTGAGCCCGGGTCTAAATATTGACTAGTCAATTATTTACAAAAGATTAGCTTACACGTTATTGAAAAATAAAAGCTAATACTTTGGTTCTAAAAAGCAGCATTAGCTGCTTTTTTTATGCTCAGATAAACGACAAAAGTAGCATTAGCGGAGAGTTTCTGCTTAAATCAATATCAGGTGAATGTAAAATCGTAGGTGGATAAAAGATGGTTTTAGATAAACAAGGTTATGACGAATTGGTCATGTATCTAACACAAAACTTAGCCTTGTTTGAAAAGCCCGGCGAGGTAAAGCCCGGTGCGCCAACTGTAATGGAACTCATAGAAGATGTAATTGCAGAAAATGTGATACGTATTTGTGAACAGCACAGTGAACTCAATACAGAGCAGCGTAGCTTAATTGTACGTGAGGTTGATGGCATTGTTTACGACTTGCAAGAAGTACTTTCAAGTGTCACTGAGCAACGTGTTACGGTAGAACAGCATGAGTTTATAGAAGAATTTGCAGGCTTAGTTAAAAATATGTTTGATTCGGCCGTTTAAAAAGTACAGTTCAAAACAACAAATGTATACAATAACACCGCCTTTAGGCGGTGTTATTGTTTTATTAAAGAGGTAACTATGCAAGCAAATGTAAAATGGGTAGACGGAGATACCTTCATTGG
This sequence comes from Pseudoalteromonas holothuriae, assembly GCF_945859825.1. GTDB lineage: Bacteria > Pseudomonadota > Gammaproteobacteria > Enterobacterales > Alteromonadaceae > Pseudoalteromonas > Pseudoalteromonas holothuriae. The sequence goes on along the minus strand of NZ_CAMAPC010000004.1, from coordinate 226,694 downwards.
TCGTTCTGAGTCAGGTCATAATATCGTATTTGATGCGGGCTCAAATAGCGCCGCCCCAAGCCCGATGGAAATGGTGCTAATGTCGGCAGGGTGTTGCTCATCCGTTGATGTCGTTAGTATACTGAAAAAGTCAAAGCAAGATTTTGATAATGTTGAAGTAAAGCTCACTAGTGAACGCGCTCAAACCGCCCCTAGAGTATTTACCAAAATGAACCTACACTTTGTAGTTACGGGTCGAAATGTGTCTCAAAAGCACCTTGCTAGAGCGGTTCAATTATCTGCTGAAAAATATTGCTCAGTTGCATTAATGCTTGATAAAACCGTGGAAATTACTCATAGCCATGAGGTTATTGAAAGCGAGGTAAAATAACTCTTTTTCATAGCGTGTTTTTCGTATAAAATCCGCGAACTTTTGGTTCTGCTCAGCAGATTTACAGTATGAAGGTTGGTCTATCGTGAATAAGCCCTTTGATAAAATTAAACTCCATGGCTTTAACAACTTAACTAAGAGTTTAAGCTTTAGCATTTACGATATTTGTTATGCCAAAACAGAACAACAGCGTAAAGAGTATTTAGAATACATTGATGAGCAGTACAGTGCCGATCGTCTTACTGACATTCTAAAAGATGTGGTTGATATTATTGGCGCTAATGTTTTGAATATTGCGCGCCAAGATTACGAGCCGCAAGGGGCAAGTGTGACCATTTTGGTTTCAGAAGAGCCTGTTGAGCAACAGACTTTTGATAGTAATGAAACGCCAGGGCCACTACCTGAGTCTGTGGTTGCACACTTAGATAAAAGCCATATTTGTGTACACACTTATCCAGAAGCACACCCAAATGATGGTATTTGTACATTTAGAGCCGATATTGAGGTGTCGACATGCGGCATAATTTCTCCCTTGAAGGCGTTGAACTTTTTGATTCACTCGTTGGAGTCTGATGTAGTGACTATCGATTACCGTGTACGAGGTTTTACTCGTGATGTAACGGGTGTGAAGCATTATATTGACCATGCAATTCACTCAATTCAGAACTACATGACAGAAGACACCAAAGAAGCATATCAAATGCTCGATGTGAATGTGTATCAAGAAAACCTATTTCACACCAAGATGATGCTAAAAGAAACAGATCTAAATACCTACTTGTTTGGTATTACCACCGATGATTTGAGCAATGATGAAGAGTCAGAGATCAGAGCGCGATTAAACCGTGAAATCCAAGAGGTATTTTATGGTCGTAACTTGCCAGAAGTGGATTAAATAAAGGTTAAGATAAAAAAGTGCTCTATTGAGTAATGCTGATCAGTTAAGAAATATTTAACGATCCATTGACCGGTTTTTTGAATGCTTCAAAATCCGATATCAGTTATTGATATCGGATTTTTTATGCGCTTTGAAACAGAATTAGCTACAACTTTTGATGCTTGTAATACTTTTTATACTTTTGAAAAGTTTGCAGAAATACTATCGCCTCAATTACTTGAACAATTAAGTTACTTTAAATTGCCACCAAAACGAGACGATAGGCGTTATCGTAGATGGGTTAAGCCAAAGGCTTCTAAATATCCGACTAATAAAAATGCCAATCAGCTTAACTGACTGGCATTACTCTAATGAGCGCTTTTTTACTTTATTTATATATCGTATTTGAAGGTTATGCCGACTAAACGAGGTTCAGCATACTGAACATAGGTTTCGGTTGTGTAGTCATTAAGCGGGTTATTTGGGAATCTAAAGCCTCTAACAGCAACGTCTCTGTCTGCTAAGTTTCTACCCCAAGCAGTTAATGACCATTGTTCAGCGTAATAGCTTACACTTGCATTGATTAGGTTGCTGTTACCCGCTTTTTCACTGTGACTGACTGAATGAAAGTAATCATCTTTACCTTCAAATGATAACGTACCAACAAGTTGCTCTGTGATTAAATAGCTCAGTGCTAAAGAATATTGATATTTTGGGGCTTGTGCTTGCTCTCGACCATCTAAGTTAAGCTGAGCAAACTGCCCTTCAACTTTGGTATTTAAATAGCCAGCACTGTAAGCTAAGTTTAAGCGCTCGGTGTATTGGTAGTTACCTTCCACTTCTATACCGTAATTTCTGCCCTTTGAAGCGTTATCGATAAACTCTAAAAACTTCCTTTGAATCTCCACAGAGCGTTTTAGCTGCATATCTTCTCTGTGCATGTAAAAAGCACTCACACGCACGGTATGACGATTATCCTCAGAGCTACCTTTTACACCAAATTCCGCATTCCAAAGGTATTCTGGCGCAAAATTGTATTGTGCAGCTTGAACAGTTAGGTTGTCATCTTTTGCGTTGGCTAATGCTTCTCCATTAACGCCGCCAATTTTATAACCACGAGATAGGCTGGTATAAATCATGGTGCTAGGCACTACAAAATGCTCTAAGGCCAGTTTACCGCCCCACATCCAATCATCGGTCTTACCATTGATATCATTATTATCAAAGTAATCTGTATTGTAGTACTCAGCACGTAAACCAGTTATAAGTTCTGTTTTTTCAGACAGGTGGGTTATTTTTTGGCCAAACAGTGCAATGTGGCTCACGTCATAATGAGAATTAAAGTCTTGTGTTTGCCAAGTATAAGCACGAGTAAGCTCGACTTGTTTACGTTTCGCTGAAAGCCCAGTTACCCAATTTTGTTTTTTATCAGAGAAAGTAAGCTCTAGTGTGCCTCTGTCATGGTGGCGTAGGTAACTGTCTGTTGAGCTGTAACCAGACGGGTGTAGTCCTGCGGCGCAAATGACCGATTGCATATTGTCATTGCAGGTCCAGTCTTCATCATAGCTGTATAATGTGTCACCACTGAGTTGACTAACCAGCACCGACATATCAAAGTTTTTCGCGCCGCTATAGTCAGTGGTGAGGGCAAAAGCATTGGTTTGCTGATCGTCCTGTCCAGGTTCATCGGCACTGCTTTGACGGTTGTTATACAGTGTGAATGCATCATAACCATTATCAATATTAATATGGTGTGCAACTAACTCTGTTCTGAGTGTATTATTCCATTGGGTATTTAGTTTGAATCGGGCAACTTGCTCATTGAGTTTTTGTGATGCTGTTTGCAAATAAACATTATCAGTGTAGCCGTCAGATTGCTGCAGATAATAACTTCCTCTAAAAGCGGTACTATCTGTCACCGAGCCACCTGCTGCTATGCCAGCCTCTTTACTTTGGTAGTTACCAATCCCGAGCTGGACGTTTAAAGAGGGGGTCATGGTTGCTGCACGCGTATGTACATCAACCATACCTGCCATCGCATCAGCACCAAAGCGGGTTCCTTGCGGACCACGATAGATTGAAATGTGTTCAGCATCAAACAATAGTGCACTACCGCCAAGGCCAGAATAATCGATATTATCGACTAACATACCAACACTTGGATGAATTGGGTCTACAAATTGCGAACGCAACCCAACGCCACGGATCTGTACAAATCGGCCGCGAGATGCTCCCGCAGTAAAGTTAACATTAGCTGCACTGTTGAGCATCTGATCTAGGTAGTTAGCACCGCGCGCTGTAATATTGCTTTGATCCATGATTGTGGCACTGGCACTTAAAGCTTGTAGGCTTTCACTTTTAAAGTCGCCAGTGACCTCTATCGTTTCGATAGGCTGATTGTTAGCAACGGCATTACTTGAAAGCAACGCTACAATAGATGCGCTCAGTAGAGAGTATTTTGAAGTCATAATCTGGTAGTTGTCATTTTAGTTGCGCACATTTTAGCAAATGGCAGCGAGGTTAAAACTAAAATAATGCTTAAATATGTTATAACTTAGTCATTTATAGAGTTGGTAGTGGTTTGAAGAGGGTCAAACATGGTATTTAGCGTCAATTTTAAAGTTCGAGATTATGAATGTGATTTACAAGGGATTGTTAACAACGGCGTCTATTTTAATTATTTAGAGCATGCTAGGCATGAGTTCTTGCTCGGTAAAGGCGTGGATTTTGCCATCTTAGCCGAGCAAAAAATTAACCTTGTGGTGATCCGCTGTGAAATGAACTTTAAAGGCTCTTTAAGACCGGGTGATGAGTTTTATGTACAAGTTGAAGTGCAACAGCAAAGTAAGCTGAAGTTTATTTTTTTACAGAAAGTGGTACGGATATCAGACGACAAAGTGATGCTAGATGCAATCGTAACGGGTACGTCGGTTAATGAAAAAGGCCGTCCGTTTCTATGTAAGGAAATTGAGTGTCTGTTTACATAGATATTTAGTTAATAATGCAAACTTTTGCTATGAAATAGCTATTTATTGCCTTCAGTGGCGTTTAAAAGTGTATAATTAACCTAATTTAGTTTGTCTTGGTTTGTCATGAAAGCTTTCATATTATCATGTGTTATTAGTGTACTTTTACTTGGCTGCACATCAACAGGGAAGGTAAGCACTAAGCAGTTAAAACACACGCAATGGCAACTCAGCCATATTGCAGATAAATCAGTAATAGATAGTGCTGTTTCTATCGAGTTTATTGAGGCCTTACAAGTGGCAGGAAACGGTGGCTGTAACCGCTTTTTTGGAGAAGGCGTGCTCAAGGATAGTTTATTACGTGTTAATCATATCGGAATGACACGCAAACTATGTGATGGGGATATCAATAAGCATGAGCAAATGCTTATTGATATGCTTAGCGTTGGAGTACCTGTTTTAATGATTGAAAACATGCTTATTTTAAAAGGGCAACCAGAACTGCGTTTTCGAGTTGCAGGTTAGGTGCTTCTTCAGTACACTCGTTGTTAATTCGTTACTTGTCGGAGTGCCCTTTGGGCTGAGATCGCATTTTTGCGGGATCCGTGAACCTGATCAGGTTAAAACCTGCGTAGGGAACAAGCTGCCTGTATTACGAACGACTGTTTGTAGGCTGCCCAAGTTTTATGTTGTGCATAAAACTCGATCATCTGAGGGTAACCTCATCTCGCTCCTTTTGGAGATCTGACAAGACCCCTTAAATAATAATGAGGCAAGTCATGTCAAACAATAGTAGCAAACCATCTCGTCGCGAAACTCGTGCCGCGGCATCTGAATTTATTTATAACCTTACCGGCCAACCTTATCCTAACTCCCAAAAAGTCTATGTTGAGGGCGAGCAAATTGGCGTGCGTGTTGGCATGCGAGAGATTGCACAGTCAGATAGCTATGTGGGCGGGACAGAAGAAGAGCCTGTCTACGAAAAGAATGAACCTATCAGAGTGTATGATACATCAGGTCCATATACTGACAGTAATTTTGAGCTCAATGTACGTGAAGGCTTACCTAAACTTCGTCAAGACTGGATTGATGCACGTGGTGATACTCAGTGGCTTGATTCAGTAACTTCCAAGTTTTCACAACAGCGCATGGCTGATGAAGGGCTTGATCATATCCGTTTTGAACAATTGCCTAAAATTCGCCGTGCAAATGCGGGTAAAAATGTGACTCAGATGCATTATGCTCGCCAAGGCATTGTGACACCGGAAATGGAATATGTGGCAATTCGCGAGAATATGGGGCGTGCTAAATTACAAGAAGAAATACTTGCTCAACAGCACAAAGGCCAATCATTTGGTGCATCAATTCCTGAATTTATTACACCAGAATTTGTACGTGATGAAATAGCCCGTGGTCGTGCTATTTTACCTAATAATATCAATCACCCAGAATCAGAACCGATGATCGTGGGTCGCAACTTCTTAGTAAAAGTAAATGCAAATATTGGTAATTCTTCCGTAACTTCTTCTATTGAAGAAGAAGTTGAAAAATTGGTTTGGTCTACGCGTTGGGGTGCTGACACTGTGATGGATTTGTCAACAGGTCGATACATTCATGAAACCCGTGAATGGGTAGTGCGTAATTCTCCAGTACCAATCGGTACTGTGCCAATTTATCAAGCACTTGAAAAAGTAAATGGTGTAGCAGAAGACCTGACTTGGGAAATATTTCGTGACACACTTATTGAGCAAGCAGAGCAGGGTGTGGACTATTTCACTATTCATGCTGGCGTGTTGCTTCGTTACGTGCCAATGACCGCAAAACGTGTTACTGGCATTGTATCTCGTGGTGGTTCAATCATGGCCAAATGGTGCCTAGCGCATCATAAAGAAAACTTCTTATATACTCACTTTGAAGATATTTGCGAAATTATGAAGCAATATGATGTGTGTTTTTCATTAGGGGATGGCCTACGCCCGGGCTCTATTGCTGATGCTAATGATGAAGCACAATTTTCAGAATTACGTACGCTTGGTGAATTGACAAAACTGGCTTGGAAGCATGATGTGCAAGTGTTTATCGAGGGTCCTGGCCACGTACCAATGCATATGATTGAGCAAAATATGAAAGAACAGCTAGAACACTGTCATGAAGCGCCATTTTATACATTAGGTCCGCTTACAACAGATATAGCTCCGGGTTATGATCACTTTACTTCAGGGATTGGCGCTGCACAAATTGCTTGGTATGGCTGTGCTATGTTGTGTTATGTAACACCAAAAGAGCACTTGGGTTTACCGAATAAAGAAGACGTAAAAGAAGGTTTGATCACCTATAAAATTGCGGCTCATGCAGCTGATTTAGCTAAAGGGCATCCAGGCGCGCAGGTTCGAGATAATGCTTTGTCAAAAGCACGCTTTGAATTTCGCTGGCATGATCAGTTCAACCTAGGATTAGACCCAGAACGAGCGCGTGCATATCATGACGAAACGCTGCCGCAAGAATCGGGTAAAGTCGCGCATTTTTGCTCTATGTGTGGGCCTAAATTCTGCTCAATGAAAATCACCCAAGAAGTACGAGATTACGCCAAAGATTTAGAAGCAAGAGGCATTGACCCAAATAATATGGGTGAGGCCATAGAAGTGAAAATGCTGGATGTCGAAGCCGAGATGCAGGCAAAGTCTCAAGAGTTTAAACAATCAGGCTCTGAGATTTACCATAAAGCGTTATAGCATTGGAGTAGCAGTAAGTAAGTGCTTGCTGCTTTTTATGTTGCGGCATATTGGCTTATGGAAAATGTGCTGCAATGGCTTTTATAATCTCAATCTGGGGCAACACCATGAAAAAACCACGCATAGCGATATTAGGGTTTGGCCTAGTGGGTCGTGTTGCTGCTTTAATGCTGCATAAACACTATCAACTGAGTGTTTATGAGGCTGCAGAGAGTGCCAGTCATAATGGTGCAGGAGCTTTAGCTGCAGCGATGTTGGCACCGATGGCTGAATCGGTTAGCTGTGAAACTGATATTGCAGAGCTTGGGCTCAAAGCAATGGGGATATGGGCGGAATTATTAAACCAATTACCCGGTGATGTAATGTTCCAGCAAGCGGGCACCTTGGTTGTTGCGCATACTCAAGATATGGGTGACTTGCAAAGTTTTATTCAACGTATAAAACCGCTTGAAGGTCATAGTGCTCAACGAGTGTCCGGGCAGCATATTGCCAATTTGGAGCCTGACTTAGCGGGGCGTTTTCACCAAGGTGTTTACCTGCCAAGTGAAGGTCAATTAGACAATATTGCATTTTATCGTGAAAGTTATCAGCTGTTACAGCAAGTAGGGGTGCAATTTCACTTTTCTCAAGCTGTGCAGCTAGAGCAAAGAAATAGCGCTCCGGTTGAGGTTAATGGTCAAATATTTGATTGGATAATCGATTGCCGTGGTATCGGTGCTAAAACTCAAAATAAAGGGCTAAGAGGTGTGCGCGGGGAAGTAGCGCGCGTATTTGCCCCAGAAGTGACACTGAATCGACCTGTGCGATTGATGCACCCCCGTTACCCAATTTATATCGCACCAAAACCTAATCATGAATTTGTTATAGGTGCAACGGAGATAGAATCACAAGATAGTGGGCCTATTACAGTACGCTCTGCATTAGAGTTGTTGTCAGCTGCTTACACTATTCACAGTGGTTTTGCTGAAGGTCGAGTCATGGCAATTGAAGCAGGCTTGCGGCCCGCCTTTGATGATAACAGGCCCCGCATTTCCTCAAAAGGGAATGTGATCAGCATTAATGGCTTATATCGCCATGGCTATTTACTTGCGCCTGTGATTGTGCGCCAAGCGCTTGCTAAGGAATTATTATGAAAATAACATTTAATGGTCAATTAACCGATAGCGCTGCTGATAACTTGCAGTCATTGGTGATTGCGATGGGAGCAAAAGAGCCTTTTGCTGTCGCACTCAATGGTCAATTTATACCTCGAAGTCAATGCCAAACAACTTTATTATCAGATGGTGATAGTGTAGAGCTATTATCCCCAATTCAAGGAGGTTGATCATGCAAGATAAACCATTGACGATTTATGGGCAGGCTTTTGAAAACCGCTTGCTGATTGGCTCTGCACTTTATCCATCACCAATGGTTATGCAACAGGCAATTAGTGAGTCAGGCGCAGGTATTGTAACTGTATCATTGCGTCGGCAAAGCTCAGTGGCCGCAGGGGAAGACTTTTGGCAGTTAATTAGAAATACAGGTCTGACTGTATTACCTAATACAGCGGGGTGTAATAGCACTAAAGAAGCGGTGACATTGGCACATATGTGCCGTGAAGTATTCGCAACTGATTGGATAAAGCTTGAGTTGATAGGCGATGAATATAATTTGCAGCCTGACCCTATTGCGTTATTAGAGGCGACGGAAATATTATTACAAGAAGGCTTTAAAGTACTTCCGTATTGCACGGATGATTTGGTGTTATGCCAACGTTTGGCTGCGCTAGGTTGTGAGGTGTTGATGCCTTGGGGATCGCCAATAGGAACCGGCAAAGGGCTACTTAACCCATATAATCTGAAAACTATCAGAGAGCGGTTACCAGAGCTAACTTTAATAGTAGATGCGGGATTGGGATTACCTTCACATGCCTGTCAGGCACTAGAATTAGGGTATGATGGCGTATTATTAAATTCTGCGATAGCAGGTGCAGGCTGCCCTGTGACTATGGCGGGTGCTTTTAATCATGCTGTGCAGGCTGGCAGACATGCTTATGTTGCACAAGCGATGCCACAAAAAGAGGTGGCGGCACCTTCGACCCCAACAATGGGTATGCCTTTTTGGCATCAGAACTAACAGAAGAATTAAATAGGAGCCTGACGTGGCAGAAGTAGTATGGAGTATTGCAGGGTCTGACTCAGGTGGTGGGGCTGGTATTCAAGCTGATATTAAAGCAATGCAAAGCTTTGGTGTGCATGCGTGTACGGCAATTACCGCATTAACCGCCCAAAATAGTTTGGGTGTAGAAGCAATAAATTCGATAGCAACTAATGTGATTGAGTCTCAACTACAGGCGCTCGCAATAGATATGCCTGCAAAGGTCATTAAAATAGGTATGTTGGCGAATGTGCAGCAAATTCAACTTGTGGCTGAACACATAAGTCATTACAAGCAAAAGTGGGCTAAACCGCCAGTGATAGTTTATGACCCAGTCGCCATTGCTACCAGTGGTGATAAGCTCACCGAAGAAGATACAGTTGACGCATTAAAAACGCATTTATTGCCACTGGTGGATGTGATCACGCCGAATACCCATGAAACACAGTTGTTGACGGGAGTATATTTAATCGGACCAAGTGCAGTGCGTGAAGCGGCTAAAAAGTTACATGAAATGGGCGTGGCCTCAGTCGTGATCAAAGGGGGGCATTGGGATTATCCTAAAGGTTACTGCGTTGATTATTGTGCAACACAAGAGCACGAATATTGGCTTGGCAATGAATCAATAAAGACCCCTCACACACATGGCACTGGGTGCAGTTTATCTTCGGCGATAGCCGCCTGTTTAGCCAAAGGCTACCCGCTAAAAGATGCATTTATTTTAGGTAAAGCTTATATAAATCAAGGGCTCCATGTTGCCAGGCGGTTTGGCGAAGGGATAGGGCCTGTTGCACAAACGAGCTTTCCTGAAGACTTAACTTATTACCCACAAGTTATTGAACCCGGCAGCTGGCTTGCAGATGAACTCGATTTTGAACCGCCGAGTGAATTTAACTTTGCCGCGGGCTTTGCTGATACTGGTGGAGAGCTTGGGTTATACGCAGTTGTTGATAGTGTTGACTGGGTAGAGAAGTGTTTAGCCGCCGGTGTGCCCACAGTTCAATTGCGGGTAAAAGAACCGGACGACAATTTAGAAGCTGACATTCAAACAGCGATAACGCTGGGCACCAAGTATCAAGCGCGGGTATTTATTAATGACTACTGGCAATTGGCGATAAAACATGGCGCTTATGGCGTGCATTTAGGCCAAGAAGACCTTGATGATGCTGACTTGCAGGCTATTCAGCAAGCGGGGCTGCGTCTTGGTGTATCAACCCATGGTTTTTATGAAATGCTCAGAGCACATAATTATCGACCCAGTTACTTGGCATTTGGTGCTATTTTTGAGACTACAACCAAAGATATGAGCGGACAAATTCAAGGCTTAGAAAAGTTGTCACACTTTGTACCTTTGATGCGGCATCATTATCCAACGGTTGCCATTGGTGGTATTGATTTATCAACTATTTCTGAGGTCGTTGCCACTGGTGTGGGCAGTGTTGCGGTGGTCAGAGCCATCACGCAATCACAAGCGCATCAATTGGCTATTACGCAGTTACAAGCACAGCTTGGTTTATAGCAAGCCATGGTATTAGATGATAAAGAAAGGCTCAGATATAGCCGTCACATTTTGCTCAAAGAAGTAGGCGAAAAAGGGCAAATAAAACTTAAAAAAGCCCATATTGCTGTGATTGGTTGTGGTGGTTTAGGTAGCCCAGCACTGTTTTATTTGGCAGCCAGTGGGGTGGGAGAGCTGACCCTGGTAGACAATGATGAGGTTGAGCTTTCAAACTTACAGCGACAAATTCTCTACAAAGTGAATCACATAGGGCAGCAAAAAGTAAACGCGGCTGGTAAGGTACTAGCTAGTTTAAATAATCAAATAGCACTTAATCCAATTTGTGTTGAGCTTAAAGGCGATAATATTGACACAGTGTTAAGTGCGGCGGATATTATACTTGATTGCAGTGATAACTTTGCGACTCGTTATCTGCTTAATCAATATTGTTTGATGCATAAAAAAGTACTTATCTCTGGTGCGGCTATTGCGACAACCGGACAGGTAATGTGCTTTGACTTTCGCTATGATTCACCATGTTACGCCTGTGTCTTTGCGCCAACTCAACACAGCGATAAAGGTAACTGCGATACCTTTGGTGTGATTAGCCCTTTATTGGGTGTTGTTGGTGCACAGCAGGCTTTATTAGCACTCAATATAAGTCTGGGGCATCACAGTGGTTGCTACTTTGCGAGTATCGATGCGTTGACTTTGAAGCAGTCAACGTGGCGGTTGGTTAAAGACTCTAGCTGCATGGTATGCGCAGAGTAACAACAGGAGGCAAGAAGCAAATGAGGGGTCATTTGCTTCTTAACAAGTTACGCGTTTTGTGATGGTTTTATGGAAGCAAATGGAGCACCCATGCGCGTTACAGTTTCTGGTTGCTCACTATCTAAAAACTCAGCTTGGTTTGCACCCCATGCCAAAATCACCGTTGAACCAAGTTTGAAACGACCCATTTCTTCGCCTTTTTTCAAAATAACTGCATTACTGCCAGTGGCAGGGTAATCCCAGCTAAAAATATCGCTACCTGCTGGTGGTGTTACGGTTCCCGACCAAATGGTTTCTATGCTGGCTACAATTGTTGCTCCCACTAACACCATAGCGAGAGGACCAATTTCAGTATCAAAAATTGCCACTACACGCTCATTACGAGCAAACAAGTTAGGTACGTTTTGTGCTGTCAGAGGGTTAACTGAAAATAAATCTCCTGGTACGTAAATCATGCGCTTTAAAGTACCATCGATTGGCATATGGATACGATGGTAGTCTTTTGGGGCAAGATAAATAGTCGCAAATTTACCACCAGAAAAGGGTAGGAAGTCTTCTTCTTTGCCACCGAGTAAAGCTTGTAAACTGTAATCATGGCCTTTAGCTTGAATGATTTGCCCATCAACAACATCACCAAGTTGGCTAATGGCGCCATCAACAGGGTGAGCAATGATATTGCTATCTTCTGCTAATGGGCGAATACCGGGTTTTAGTGGTCGGGTAAAAAATTCATTGAACGTTTTATAGTGCGTTGGACTTTCATGCAGCGCCTCGCTCATATCGATTTTATATTGTTTGATAAATAATTTAATTAGCTGTGTAGTAAGGCTACCAGCTTCGGCGGCTGCAAGTTTGCCTACTAGGCGTGAAAGCGCATGTTTAGGTAGCGCATACTGCATAGCAATTTTGAATTTATCCAAGTTCACGTTATTTATTCCTAAAAATTTTTGCTGATATTAGCATAGATTTAAACACGCGGTGCGCGCGCACCAGCACGACCATCAGCCATAGACTCTAATATGCGGTGGTAACTATCAAAGCGTAATTCGCTGATATTTCCGCTGCTAACTGCCTCAATTAACATACAGCCCGGGTCGTTCAGATGTTTACAGTCTCTAAAGCGACATCCACCAATGAACTCTCTAAACTCTTTAAAGCACCATGTTACCCGTTCTACGTCTAAGTGCCATAAACCGAACTCTCGTATACCCGGAGAGTCAATTAAATTTCCGCCACTTGGTAAGTGATGCAGGCGAGATACCGTGGTGGTGTGCTGCCCTAAGCCACTATTTTCGGAGACTTCTTTAGTTAAAATTTCGGCATTCGGGAGTACTGTATTCACGAGTGTAGACTTACCGACCCCTGACTGACCTACAAAAATATTATTTTTGCCGATGAGTTGATGTTTTAGCGCTTCAATACCTTCGCCTGTTTTATTGCTCACTGACAGCACTTGATAGCCGAGCTTGCGATAAATATTTAATATTTCATCGATATGTTGTCTACTTTGTTCATCTAATAAATCGACCTTATTCAATAATAAAATAGGTTCAATTCCCATATCTTCACAGGCGACTAAGTAGCGGTCAATGATATGCGGTGTAAATTCAGGTAATACCGCAGAGACCATTAATATTTGATCAATATTAGCCGCTACAACTTTAACGCCATCATAAAAATCTGGGCGAGTTAATTGTGAGCGACGCTCTTCGGTGGTTTCAATTACACCTGCTAAGTCACCTTCGCTGACTTTAGCTCGGCGGAAAAAGACTTCATCACCGCATACAAGGCTTTTAACCGTGCGTCTGATGTTGCACCGTAAAATTTCACCTTGTTCCGTTTCAATATCGGCATGCTGGCCAAAGCGACTGATCACCACGGCATATTCACTTGGCCCTAAATTATCGGATTGCCAAGTGATATCTTTACTGTCTGCTTTTTGCTGCTTAGCTTTGTGCAAACGTTTTTGGTGGTTGGCACTGATCCGTCTGGATTGGCCCTTACTAAGTTTCTTTTGTTTTGCCATATTATTTCGATCTGTCGCCTAGAAATAAGATAATTTGTTTAAATTTGCCTATTCCTGTACTGTTTGTTTTGTGAGCTGCATGTAATTGGTCTATAACTCAATTAAATGCCCCGCTTTTTAAAAAAAAGCTTTAGGTCAACTGGTGAAGCTAATATGATATATCTAATTGCATTGGATCTAAAGGAAAGTACCGCTAAGGTAGTCTATGTTGTTTAATGAATCTAACTTGATCTGGCTTGACCTCGAAATGACGGGGCTAGAACCGAAGACAGATAAAATCCTCGAAATCGCCACAGTGATAACTGACTGTGATTTAAATATATTGGCTGAAGGTCCAGTAATCGCTATTCATCAAAGTAACGAGTTACTTGATGGTATGGATGAATGGTGTACTAATCAGCATGGCCGCTCGGGTTTAACTGCTCGTTGTAAAGCAAGCAAATTTACAGAGGAAGATGCGATTAAGCAAACTCTAGACTTTTTGAAAGCGTGGTTGCCTCCAGCTAAATCTCCCATGTGTGGAAACTCAATTGGTCAAGACCGACGCTTTTTAAATAAGTACATGCCAGAACTTGAAGCTTATTTCCATTATCGTAACTTGGATGTGAGCACGGTTAAGGAGTTAGCACGTCGTTGGAAGCCTGAACTGTTAAATGAAGTTAAAAAGAAAAGTTCACATTTAGCTTTAGATGATATTAAAGATTCCATAATGGAATTGAAAATTTATCAAGAAAAGTTCTTCAACGTGTAAAAAGTACTTGCAAAGCATTTTTTATGTTGTAAAATCCTGCCCCGCTTAAGACGAGAAGCCTTGCGGGGTTTTTTATACCAAACTTAAGGTTTTAGATTGTTAGACGCGGCACTAGCTCAGTTGGTAGAGCGCGACCTTGCCAAGGTCGAGGTCACGAGTTCGAGCCTCGTGTGCCGCTCCAAAAATTTAAAAACTAGCTCAGTTGCTAGATTGTTAGACGCGACCTGTCGCGCTCCAACGGTCAAAATTTTATGAGCACCTATGAAGCAACATTAGCTCAGTTGCTAGATTGTTAGACGCGACCTGTCGCGCTCCAACGGTCAAAATTTTATGAGCACCTATGAAATGGCACTAGCTCATTTGCTAGATTGTTAGACGCGACCTGTCGCGCTCCAACGGTCAAAATTTTATGAGCACCTATGAAATGGCACTAGCTCAGTTGCTAGATTGTTAGACGCGACTTGTCGCGCTCCAACGGTCAAAATTTTATGAGCACCTATGAAGCGGCACTAGCTCAGTTGGTAGAGCGCGACCTTGCCAAGGTCGAGGTCACGAGTTCGAGCCTCGTGTGCCGCTCCAAATTAAAAAATTAGCTCATTTGTTAGACGCGACCTGTCGCGCTCCAACGGTCAAAATTTTATGAGCATCTATAAAGCGACACTAGCTCAGTTGCTAGATTGTTAGACGCGACCTGTCGCGCTTCAACGGTCAAAATTTTATGAGCATCTATAAAGCTTCACTAGCTCAGTTGCTAGATTGTTAGACGCGACCTGTCGCGCTCCAACGGTCAAAATTTTA
>NZ_CAMAPC010000004.1:0-211669 GCF_945859825.1 Pseudoalteromonas holothuriae | reverse complement strand
TTGTTAGACGCGACCTGTCGCGCTTCAACGGTCAAAATTTTATGAGCATCTATAAAGCTTCACTAGCTCAGTTGCTAGATTGTTAGACGCGACCTGTCGCGCTCCAACGGTCAAAATTTTATGAGCATATATAAAGCGACACTAGCTCAGTTGCTAGATTGTTAGACGCGACCTGTCGCGCTCCAACGGTCAAAATTTTATGAGCATCTATAAAGCGACACTAGCTCAGTTGCTAGATTGTTAGACGCGACCTGTCGCGCTCCAACGGTCAAAATTTTATGAGCATCTATAAAGCGGCACTAGCTCAGTTGGTAGAGCGCGACCTTGCCAAGGTCGAGGTCACGAGTTCGAGCCTCGTGTGCCGCTCCAATCTTATAATTTCCTTAGATAATTCAAAAAAAATTCATCCTTTGTAAATTTTCATTGCTTAATTTTCCAACTCTACGTAAAATACGCGCTCTTTCGGCTATCACATTTAGTTCCTTGCCTTCCCCCGACTGGCCGAAACGGGAAAAGGCTATATTAACCGTAAGGAATATCCATGCGTCATTACGAAATCGTATTCATGGTTCACCCAGATCAAAGTGAGCAAGTACCTGGTATGATCGAGCGTTATACTGGTTCTATCACTGAAGCTGGTGGTACTATCCACCGTTTAGAAGATTGGGGCCGCCGTCAATTGGCATACCCAATCGAAAAGCTTCATAAAGCACATTATGTTCTTATGAACGTTGAAGCAACTACTGAAGTAATCAGCGAGCTTGAAACTTCTTTCCGCTACAACGATGCAGTACTTCGTAACCTAGTTATGCGTACTAAAACTGCTGTAACTGAAGCATCTCCTCTTGTAAGAGAAGAGAAAAAAGAAGCAGCTACTGCTTAATCGTTATTGATTCTGGACTTTGAGGATTTGTGGTGCAACAACAGGCTGACCTGTATACAAATCAATATGTGCTTTCGGGCGTGATTTGTAAAACACCCAAATTTAATCAAAGCCCAGCTGGTATTCCACACTGCATTTTTGTGCTTGAGCATAAATCAATGCAAGTAGAAGCTGATCTTAACCGTCATAGTTATGTTCGACTTCAAGTGGTTGCTAGTGGGCAACAATTCCAGTCTCAAACTCAGCATTTATACGTTGGGCAAGCAATACAAGTTAGTGGTTTTTTGAACCGTCACGAGAGCCGAAATGGTTTGAGTCAACTGGTATTACATGCACAACATATTGAAAGAATTAATTGAGGAAATTACTCATGGCACGTTATTTCAGACGTCGTAAGTTCTGCCGTTTTAAAGCGGAAGGCGTACAACAAATCGATTACAAAGATCTAGCTACTCTTAGAAACTATGTTACAGAAAGTGGCAAAATCGTACCTAGCCGTATCACAGGTACTAGCGCTAAATACCAGCGCCAGCTAGCAACTGCTATTAAGCGTGCTCGCTACTTAGCCCTTCTTCCGTACACTGACTTACATAAGTAAGCAGCTGATTAACAGTTTTTAAAAGGTGTAGAGACATGCAAGTTATTCTACTAGACAAGATCGCTAACCTAGGTGGCCTAGGTGACCAGGTAGCAGTTAAATCTGGCTTCGCACGTAACTTCTTATTCCCTAAGGGTAAAGCAGTTCCTGCGACTAAAGCAAACATCGAAACTTTCGAAGCACGTCGTGCTGATTTAGAAGCGAAAATCGCTGAAGGATTAGCTGCTTCACAAGCACGTGCAGAGAAACTTGAAGCATTAGCTGAAGTTACATTAGTATCTAAAGCTGGTGACGAAGGTAAATTATTCGGTTCTATCGGTACTCGCGATATCGCTGAAGCTATCTCAGCTGTTGGTGTTGAAGTTGCTAAATCAGAAGTTCGCCTACCTCTTGGTACTATCCGTGAAACAGGTGAGTTTGACGTAGTAATCGCAGTACATTCAGATGTAACAGCTACTATTAAAGTAATCGTTATTGCTGAAGCTTAATTTTATATTAAGCAAAACCGTGCACGCAAGTGCACGGTTTTTTAGTTTTTATCATTGAAGATATAAAAATAATTCTAAGTTCATCAAATAACTACTGTCAGTATGTATTCAAAATGTACTTTTGAATTCAAATAGACTAATATTTACCCATATTGATATTTTTTTTGAATCCGTAATCAGCCTTTTAATTCACGTTCGAGCAAAATACCCTTTTTAAATCAAGGCTTATTGACAGCGCTGTCTTTTTTGAGAAATGTTTTTGAGAGTTAGATGAAAAAGAATCAAGGTTTTTCTTTGCTAGAGCTACTGATTGCTACCGCGATAGTAGCGATTATTGGCGTATTAGCTTACCCCTCGTACACAGACGCGATCATTGATGGTCGGCGCTCTGAAGCGCAACAAGAGTTGTTAAAAACAGCCGTTATTCTTGAGCGACAATATTCGCGCAATGGTGGATACCCAGACAGCACATCTTTTACTGCTTTGCCGACCTTAGAGGTTTATACATTTGCCTATCAACCTCTTGGTAAGCCTGAAAATGGTGCAGATTTTACAAGCCCTAGGTTTTTACTCACAGCGACCCCCAAAGCTGGTTCATCTCAGGCGGGTGACCCTTGTGGTGCTGTGACGATCAATCATACCGGTACGCAGGGGGCACAAACAAGTGGTTGTTGGTAGTAAGCGAGTGAAAGGCGTTACATTGATAGAGTTGCTTGTAGCGTTGTCAATTATTGGTATTTTATCGATAATTGCGATGCCATCATTTGTACAACAAATTAAACAAGATAGGCTGACGAATACCGCTAATTTAATGAGTGCTTTTTATAAATATTCTCGCAGTGAAGCAGTAAAGCAGGCAAAAAGTGTTCAGCTTGTAGATAATGGTTCGTCTTGGCTAGTCAGGTCAACTGATAGCAACGGGCAACTACAGACGTTAAATCAATTTTCAGTTACTCACAGCTCTATCAGTATCAGCTATGTAGATAGAACGATCAGTTCGACAGGGGAACTAAATCAAATAATTGATATTCTAATTAGTGATAATGATAGCGCTAGTAATGACTATAGATTTTGTGTGTTGCAAAGTGGACAAAGCTGGATAAATGAGGCGGAAATCAATTGTTAAAAATTAAAGGTTTTTCTCTAGTTGAGGTATTGGTTTCTATGCTCGTTGCCAGTATCGCATTGTTAGGGTTAGCAGCAACTCAGCTGAAATCTCTGCAATATGCGACCAATAGTTTTGAGTATACGGTGTCTTTGATATTGGGTCAAAATGCGATGGAGCGCGTATGGTCACAACTTTGTGTGATCCAATATAACAACCCAGCACTTTATAATGATGCAGATTTTCAAAGTTTTTTGCAGCCATCTCAGGCTTTGCAAAGTAAGTTTCAGGTTGTTATGCCTGAGGGTTTTAGTAATGGTATGAACATTACCGTGGCATGGCAAGATGATCGCATAGGTGTAACGGATGATGGAACGAATCAACAGGATGGCTCTAACCAAGTACAAATAAACGCCACTTTTGTTCAATTACCACCAGCGTGTTTACCTACATGAACAATAAAGGTTTTTCAATAGTAGAGCTAATGGTTGCAATGGCGATAGGTTCGTTCTTGTTAATAGGTATTGCGATGTCTTACACGGCAATTAAAAGCACTGTTTTGTCTGCTCAGTCGTTAGCAAACGCACAAGAGGTTATACGTTATACACAACAAATTTTGTCTCGAAGCATTAAGCAAGCAATTCGTGCACCGACGATTTCAGCCAATGCTTTAACAATAAGGATAGAACAAAACTCATTCAGTCCGTCATGTCAAGGCACAGTACCTACCATTGCGTTTGATGAGGTCTATACTGTAAGTAATAACTATCTTACATGTGACATTATTGACAGATCTTCAGGTAGTAGCCTGGGCAGTGCTAACTTATTGAAAGGGGTGCAAGCACTTACCTTTAGCAGTAGCGCTAGTGGGCTGCTAGTGGATGTTACGGTAATACCAGAGGACGTTCCAACACAGTTTGCAGGCGGTATTGTGATTAGTATTGCTGCAACTCAATTAATTATGGTGAGGTAAATGATGAATACACAACGCGGTTTTACACTCGTCAAAGTCTTGTTGTTAAGCACCATGGCAGGCGTCGTGGTGTTTGGTGCAATGAAAGAAACGCTAGTACAAGAGCGTTTATCAGGTAATTTTCAAAAAAGTATGAATGCTCGTTTTTTATCTGAAAAAGGCATTTATGAGATGGCGGATCAACTCAGAGCGAAGCTTGTTGAAAACCCCTTACTAACCAGAGATGAATTAGTAAATGCACAAGACCCCATTACGGGAGGGGGGCAGATTGCGACCGACTTAAAGTATGATGTGACAGCGAGCATACACCCAGATAATGATGACATTATCATTATTACTAGTTCGGGTGAGCGATATAGTGGTGACTCAAATGATAAGATCACTGCTTATTATAAGTTCACCGCAGGGCAAACATCCCCAGTAAACGATAGTTTAATCGCTGGGTGTACAGGTGTTACGCTTAAAGGAAGTGGTTTGATCGATAGTTATGACTCTTCTCAAGGGAGTTATGAGCAGACTAAAAGTGACAATGCATTAATTACCACAGGGGGTAGTAGTGCTGACGTATACCTTCAAGGGCACTCTATTATTAAAGGAGATGTTAACTCTGCAGGTGGGGTGTATTTAACGGGTTCTTCTCCAATTAAAGGTAATGTAAAAGCAAATGGAAACGTAGAAATCTCTTCCGGGGGGGGCGTACGTGTTGATGGTAATGTATTAACTCTGGGTGATCTTATCCATAAAGGTGGAGAAATAGCAGGTTATGTGCGTGCTACCGGTGATGTAACCATGAAGTGGGGAGCGTCGATTGCTAATCTCAGTGGTGATGATTTTGACCTTCAATATGGCGGAACAGGTACATTCCCTGATGGTAATGACTTTTATCAAGATGGTATGCATTACTCAGTTGCTCATTTTAACGTTGATCCAATGTTAGTGCCTTTAGAAAGCTATGAGGCTGATTCCGAACAATGCGACCCTGCGGGTATTTCAAGTAAAATGACCACTGTAATTGGCGATAGTAGTGATTTTTCTGACTATATAATAAATGCCAATGATTATTACACATTTAGCCCAAAGCGACTTGATCATGAAACACGCCAAGGTAATAGTGGCAACTTAAAAGACGTTGGTACAGTTTTGGCTTCACAGCGAGATGTTTATATATTTGATATCAATGAACAGCGCTATGAAGATGTAGCGCAAGATGAAAGTGGCAACGAGTTTGTTTTTGGCATGAAAAGCTTCTCTTTATCCAGTAATGGTAATGTAATTATTCAAGGTGGAGATGTAGTTTTTTTAGTGGATGGCGACTTCAGCATTGGCGGCGGCTCCACGATGACGATAAAAGATGATAGCTCATTAACCTTATTTGTTACCGGTAATTTTGACCTTGGTGGCGGCGGTGACATTGTAGTTGAGAGACACGGTTTAACCAGCGGCGGTCACGCAACATTTAGTATTTACTCTAATAATTCTGGCGATGCCGTATCCGTCAGTGGTAACAGTGAGATGTATGCCGTTATTTATGCACCATTTGCTACTGTTGATGTTAAAGGCAATGGTGCAATCTTCGGTAGTATCGTCGGTTCTTATATTAATGGCGCTGGTGATGCAGATTTTCATTTTGATGAGGCGGTGACAACACTTGAGTTGGGCGGCGGTTCTGGTAATGGTGGAGGTGGTGGGGCAAGTGCTTATTTGCTAACATTTGAGCGCTGGTATTACCGACTACCTGAGCGCATAGCTGAAGAAAACGAATAAAGTAAAAGGCCTTTCAAATGAAGGGCTTTTTTATTTTCATGTAAAAAAATTATCTTCGTTTAAACCTTTTCCTACCCAACTCCCGTCTAACTTAGTAACTTGAAAGCAAATGGTATTTATATCAAGCTAGCTTGACCTAGAGAAAGGGAAGAAAACAATGTTAATAGATGCCAATCAGGCATTATCACATAAAGTGCATAAACCCAAACCTATTGATGAACTTGTCTTGCAAGTTCAGCAGGGTAGCCAGCGAGCTTTTGAACAGTTATACAAAAAATATGAAAAGCGTGTTTATGGATTGTGTCTTAGATTGCTTGCATCACCTGAGTATGCTGAGGATGTCACTCAAGAAGTATTTGTACAGCTTTGGCATAAAATATCTCAGTTTCAAGGTCAATCACAATTTTCAACTTGGTTGCATAGTGTCACAAGTAATATTGCCATCAGTTATTTGCGCAAACATAAAAATTGGTTGCAAAAAGTGGTCAGTATTGAAGGGTGTGGTATGGATGAGCAAGCAAGTAGCATGTGCGAAGGCTTAAACGGCTTAGATAAATTGATTGTTCGCTTACCAGAGCGTGCGCGTTTGGTTTTTGTTTTACATGCAGTAGAAGGTTATCGCCATGAGGAAATTGCCAATATGTTAGGTATGGCTGTAGGGTCGAGCAAGTCGCAATATCATCGTGCTCGTCAATTATTGCAGGAGTGGTATGACAATGAATAAACCAAGTTTTGAGCAATTTTTAAAAGAATCACTTGAACAAACCAAAGAGGTCTCACCAAAACGTGACTTGTGGCCAGGTATTGAGCGGGCCTTAGTATCGCACAATGAGCATGCCAAGAAAGTAAGTTATTGGCCAAAGTTGACCGGAGTTGCAGCGTGTATGGTGGCTGGACTGCTAGCTTGGCAAGTTGTGATAAAGCAGCCTCAACAAAATACCATGGTTGATATAAGTGCTTTTTTTGAGCAGCAAAAGCAAAGCTTGTTGGTGCAGTATGAGGCGCAACCTGCACTAACATCAGATTGGCAGGCGCAGCTCAAAGAGCTTGAAAGTGCTGAGCAAGCGGTAAAATCTGCGCTACAAAATGATCCAGAAAATGCAGCACTGTTAAAAATGCTAGCACAAGTATATCAGCAACAATTGGACTTAATAAACAAGGTACATGAACCTCGTTGGCAACAAATTTAGGAGAATAACATGAGAGCATTATTGGCAGGTTTGGCATTACTACCCGTTTTTGCATTTGCTACACAGAAGATAGACGAACAAATTACTATTCCAGTTAATGGAAAAGTAGTGGTTGAAAATCAGCGTGGTGAAATCACAATAAAAACATGGGATGAAAATAGTTTTAAAGTATCGGGTACACTGGATGAAAAGGCTAAAGGGTATAAGCTTGAAACTAATGGTTCAGTGACTGAGTTTATTGTGCAGATGCCTAAGCAATATCGTGGCTGGAAAAATGCTCGTGACGGCTCAATATTGACAATCTATATGCCTAAAAGCAGCGAGTTGAATTTTGAAGGAGTTAGTGTAGATATAAAAGCCAGTGAATTACACGCAGGTACATATATTAAAACCGTTAAAGGTAATATCAAAGCTTCTGATTTAAAAGGAAAAATATCACTTCAGACTATAAATGGTGATATTGATGGATTGAACCTCAATGGCAATATTCATTATGAAACAGTTAATGGAGAGATTAACGATAGAAATTCAGCGGGTAAATTAAAAATAGATGCCGTAAACGGTGATATTGAAAGTGATACCAGTGCTCAAGATGTTCGTTTAGAAAATGTTAATGGGGAAGTTGGCTTGCGTATAAATGAGCTTGCGGAACTTCGTTTAAATACTGTCAATGGTGAAATCGATGTGCGCATTAAGAAGCTTAAAAAGAATGCAAATATTAATATGGATACAGTCAGTGGTGATGTAAGTTTATACCTTCCCGCGAACGTATCAGCACGCTTTGATATTGATATGCATGCAGGCGGTAACGTTATAAATGAGTTGAGTGAACATGAAGTGAAAAAGTCAAAGTGGGGTCCATCGCGCGAGCTGGAGTTTGTATTAAATGGCGGTGATGCTGATATAGAAATTGACACGGTAAGCGGCCATATCGAACTAAAAAAGAACTGATCTTCCTATGCGCTATTAAGTAACTGCTTGATAGCGCACCTTTTAGAGTATTGATATATCAGCGCCGTTATTATACTTATCACAACTAGTGATATTTATTCTTTAAGCAGATAAAATAGCTCCCTAAATTCTAAATTATGCAGTGCTATGGCAAAACCAGATCATCAAGTCGATACATTAAAAGTTCCCCCTCATTCCATTGAAGCAGAGCAGTCTGTTCTTGGCGGCTTAATGCTTGATAATCAAGCATTTGATAGGGTGGCAGAGTTGGTGGTTTCGCAAGATTTTTATACGCGTACACACAAGCTTATATTTGAAGCAATGGAAAAGTTAGTAGAAACAAGCAACCCTATTGACTTGATCACTATCTCTGAAAATTTAGAAAAAAATAATCAACTGGCTAATGTAGGTGGTTTTGCGTATTTAGCTGAGATTGCTAAAAATACGCCAAGTGCAGCGAATATAGATGCTTATGCTAATATTGTGCGCGAGCGAGCGGTAGTTCGTGAGATGATTTCCGTTGCCAATGAAATTGCTGAAGCTGGATTTAACCCTGAAGGGCGAGATAGCCATGATTTGCTCGATTTAGCTGAGAGTAAAGTATTTAAAATTGCAGAGCAGCGAACAAAAAGCACTGACGGTCCACAAAATTTGCACAGTATTTTGGAAAAAACCGTTGATAAAATAGAAGAGCTTTACCAATCACCGCAAGATGGTGTGACGGGCGTAAGTTCAGGTTATTCAGATCTTGACCAAATGACAGCAGGGTTGCAGCCATCAGATTTAATTATTGTTGCGGCACGTCCATCTATGGGTAAAACAACATTTGCCATGAACTTGGCAGAGCACGCTGCCATGACACAAGATAAGCCAGTATTAATCTACTCATTGGAGATGCCCTCAGAACAGATCATGATGAGGATGCTTGCATCACTTGGTCGTATTAACCAAACTAAAGTGCGTACCGGTCAATTAGATGATGACGACTGGGCCAGATTGTCTTCAACCATGGGGCTGTTGATGGAAAAAGGCAAAATGTACATTGACGATGCATCAGGTTTGACGCCTACGGATGTGCGTTCTCGTGCTCGGCGTATCGCAAGAGATCACGGTGGGATCAGCATGATAATGGTCGATTACTTGCAGTTAATGCGGGTTCCTAGTTTATCTGATAACCGTACTCTTGAGATTGCTGAAATATCTCGTTCACTTAAAGCATTGGCAAAAGAGCTGCAATGTCCTGTCATCGCCTTATCTCAGCTTAACCGTACCCTAGAACAACGCGCTGACAAGCGCCCTGTTAACTCTGACTTACGTGAATCTGGTTCTATCGAGCAAGATGCCGATTTAATTATGTTTATCTATCGTGATGAGGTGTACAACGAAGATAGCCCTGATAAAGGTGTGGCCGAGATCATCATTGGTAAGCAGCGTAATGGCCCTATTGGTAAGGTTAGGTTAACGTTCCAAGGTCAATACTCTCGTTTTGATAACTACGCAGGCCCTGCGGTTGATGACGAATACTAGGAGTGTCGCACATGAAGTTAGCGGCGGCGGAGATTGATTTATCTGCATTAGCACATAATTTGTGTTGTATAAAACAGATAGCACCTAATGCTAAGGTTATGGCGGTATTGAAAGCCAATGCTTATGGTCATGGCTTGGTAACGATTGCGCAGCATCTGCAAAAGGCAGATGCCTTCGCAGTAGCAAGAATTGATGAAGCATTAGCGCTTCGCGCAGGCGGCATAACCAACCCGATTGTATTGTTAGAAGGTTTTTTTAATGCCAGTGATATTCCCATTTTATTGGCGAATAACTTTCAAGCAGTGATTCACAACGAAGAGCAGTTATATGCGTTGGAGCAAGCTAAATTAGATGCGCCTATAGCGACATGGCTAAAAGTCGATACTGGTATGCATCGTTTAGGAGTTGAACCGCAGCAGTTAAATGCATTCTATCACCGACTCAAAAACTCAAACAATGTCAAGCAACAGATTAATTTAATGACTCACTTCTCTTGTGCTGACGATACAAAAAATACCAAAACGACTGAGCAAATAGCCACCTTTGCAAGGCTCGTTGATAACAAACAAGAGCAAGTTTGTTTGGCTAACTCAGCGGGTATTATTGGTTGGCCGAAAAGCCATGGTGATTGGATTAGACCTGGGCTGATGCTCTATGGGGTATCACCCATGCAGCATCAAATTGCCCACAACCATGGTTTAAGGCCTGTTATGAAGCTTATTACTAGAGTGATCGCAATTCGGCGTTTACCAGCCAATAAGCCTGTAGGTTATGGTGGTAGATGGCAAAGCAATAAAGAAACGATACTTGCTGTTGTTGCTATGGGTTATGGTGATGGTTATCCACGTCATGCAAAAAATGGCACACCAGTGATTATTAAAGGACAACGTTTTGGTATTGTTGGCAGCGTTTCTATGGACATGATCACAGTTGATATTGGTGATAATCAAGCCAATATACACATTGGTGATGAAGTAGAAATGTGGGGGCCAAATTTGCCTGTTGAAGAGGTTGCTTCACATGCTGATACGATACCGTATGAGCTACTATGTAATGTCACCCCACGTGTCAGTTACGAGTATCTATATGCAAAGCAGTAAGGTTACTTGTTATTGAGTTATGCTCTAATCAATTTAGGTGGATAATATGTGGTTACAAAAAACAGTTAATCTCAAAGCTCGTAATAGAGGCTTTCATTTAATTACTGATGAAATTACGAGGCAGCTGCCTGAGATTAGGCAGGTTAAAATCGGTTTATTGCATATTTTTATCCAGCATACCTCTGCGTCTTTGGCGATAAACGAAAATGCGGACCCTTCTGTAAGGCAAGACTTAGAAAATCACTTTAATGTACTTGCACCACAAAATGCACCTTATTATATCCATACCTATGAGGGCCCAGATGACATGCCTGCACATATTAAATCGACGCTAATAGGTGTAAACCAGAGCATCCCTATTACTAATGGTCGGTTAGCACTCGGTATATGGCAGGGTATTTATTTATGTGAGCATCGAGATCATGCTTCAAACCGAACGGTTATTGTCACCATTCAAGGCGAATAACCTTGGTTATAAGGTATCGAAGCTGACTTCTATACTGGCGCTGCCATCAGCAGAAGTAAATGGCATTATGATTTTAGCCCCTTCACATTGGTGTGTAATGGTATGATTTTTACCAGAAACGACAATGGGGGTTGCCATTTCAAATTCATATCCTTTTTCACCGAGTAAATTTTTAGCGCCACCGGTGACCATGTTTGTTATTTCCCCTACCATATCGGTGACTTCTTCATTAATCGTGTCTGGTCGCTCACCTAACATTCTTTCCATTATTGCTAAAGCCAAGCTCTCATCAAAGGTTATTGAGAAAGATCCTTTGGTTTGTGGTCCAACCATGCCTATAAGCCCAGAAACATCACCTTGAGCAACTTCATCTTTTTTAATTTTTGGTTTCCCTGGCGTTAATTCTGTTTGAGCCATGGTGGCCAATACATTAATTAAAGATGATAAAAAAGGGTTGATAAACTCTACTTTCATATGAATTCCTTAATTACATATTATTTAGAGGCAGTATTTGAGTGTAGTGTGGTTTTAGAACACATGCACTTAGTCTTTGCACTTTTCACACTTGCCATGGGCTTCAATTGTCTGCGCACTAACTATAAAACCTTGCTCTGCTGCTAAATTATTCAATTCATGAGAGATAACACTAGAATGTAATTCTTCAACGTTACCACATTCATCACAAATCAAAAGTTGTACGGGATGAATATGATCAAAATGTTGGCAAAGCATAAATGAATTAGTACTTTCTATTTTATGAATAAAGCCAAGTTCAGCTAGAAAATCTAAAGCTCTGTATATGGTCGCGGGTTTTGCCGCTGTCTCAGTGACTTTTAGTTCTTCTAATAAGTCATAAGCACCCGCACCGCCTTGTTTACTGGCGAGCAGGCGAAATACTTTCTCGCGGATAGGAGTAAACCTTGCGCCGCGGTTATTACATACTTGTTTTGCTTTGGAGATCAATAATTCTACATTCATTATTCTAACCCTTACTCTTGCCCTTAAATACTAACATATTCTTTTTAATAGTCTTATAGTGTGAGTCAGTTATTATCAAAAAGCTTTAAATACTCGTCTAGGTGTACCTATTTTATGTCGGTTAACCCTACCCAATGTTCAAAGTCTTTACTTGGCATGGGTTTTCCTAATAAAAAGCCTTGGCCAATATCACACCTATAATGTTCTAGTATTTTAAGTTGGGAGAGGGTTTCTATGCCCTCAGCAATGACTTTAAGGCCCAGGCTATGAGACATGGTAATGATCGAGTTAACTAGCTCACTCGCCTCAGCTTTATTAGATAAATCACTAATAAAACTTTGATCTATTTTTAAAATATCAAAAGGATATTGTCGTAAATAGTTAAGAGATGAGTAACCCGTGCCAAAGTCATCCATTGCAATGATTAAACCTAATTGATGTAGGTTTTTTAGTGCTTTTCTTACACTGTCCTCTCCAGACAATAATACGCCCTCTGTTATTTCTAGCTCCAATAATGACGCGGGCATATCAACTTGGGCAATATAGCGTTTGATGTCGCTAATCAAATTACGGTCTTTGAATTGACGTGGAGACAGGTTTACTGCAATTTTAAAGGGCTTATCGAGCTTATTAAACCACTCAGTAGCTTGCTCTATGGCTGTTTTTAAAACAAATTTGCCAATTTCGACTATTTCTCCATTATTTTCTGCAAGCGGAATAAACTCTTCAGGGGAGACGCTGCCTAATGCGCTATTGTGCCACCTAAGCAGTGCTTCTGCGCCAATTAATTCATTAGTTTCAATATTAAATTGAGGCTGATAGTACACTTCAAGTTCACCTAGCCTTAATGCATGACGCAGGTGTTCTTCGAGCAATAGTCGTCGAGTAAGATCTTGACTCATTTTCTCGGTAAAGAAGGAATAAGTATTCCTACCTTGTTGTTTGGAGTTATACATTGCGGAATCTGCTTTACGTAATAACTCACTGGGTGTATCACCATCATGTGGATATAGTGCGACGCCTAAACTTAAGGAAATGCAAAATTCACGCTGATCAATGCGAAGTGGTGTCCGAAATTGTCTTACTATATTAGCCGCAATAGGTTGAGCATCGTGAGGGTCATTCAAGTTACCAAGCAAAATAACAAATTCATCACCACCTAATCGCGCAACGGTATCTTCTAATCGCAATGTGTCTTGTAAGCGTTTGGCTGATGCAATCAGTAACTTATCTCCTATTTCGTGACCTAATGAATCATTTACTTTTTTGAAGTCGTCTAAATCAATGAACATCACAGCAATGTGCGCTTTGCTGCGGGTAGCTTCTTTTATTTGCTGTGTCAGTCTCTCGATGACCAAAAATCGATTGGGAAGGTTGGTAAGGGTATCAAAAAAAGCATGATGAAATATCATTTCCTCTTGGCGTTTTCTTTGGGTTATATCCCTAACTACAATGACAATATTTTCAGTGAAAGGAATAGGAGATAATCGAGCTTCAAAAAACTTAGCTTGGTTGTCGATTTCTAAAGGATACTCTATATACATTAACTGTTTACTGGTTTTTGTATCGGATATGGCTTGCTGAAAGCTTTTGGATGAAGAGTTAGGTAACAACTCATTGATATTATTGCCTACTAAGCGTGTTTTTTCGATAAAAAATGCATTGTTATTACCGCTATGAAACTCTAGTA
Source organism: Pseudoalteromonas holothuriae (assembly GCF_945859825.1). Classification (GTDB taxonomy): domain Bacteria; phylum Pseudomonadota; class Gammaproteobacteria; order Enterobacterales; family Alteromonadaceae; genus Pseudoalteromonas; species Pseudoalteromonas holothuriae. The sequence goes on along the minus strand of NZ_CAMAPC010000004.1, from coordinate 197,956 downwards.
CCTCTCCAGTATCATCAATGAGAATAAAGACGTCGGGTAACGCTTTAAAAATGCTTTCTAATAAGCTGTGCTTTGATAGAGCATATTGTTCTGCTGCTTTTTGAGACGCTATTTTTTCTTGTAGACTATCAGCCATTGCATTAAAACTATCGGCCAACATCTTGAGCTCTCCTGTGCCTTGCATATTTGCACGACAGTCAAGCTCTAGTGCTTGTAATTTCTTACCTACAAAAGTTAGATGATTGATAGGCTTGTGAATAAACCAGTACACAAAAGTTGCGACAAATAACAGCACGAAAAAGAGGGATAGTGCAATAAGTGAGCTCTTACCAAGTGTTAAGTCAATTAAGTTTTGTACATCAGATTGCAGCGTATATCTGGCATATAACAAACTGATGTTATTGCCCTCAAACCTCAATGGGTAATAGCTGTCAAAGGCATACTGGGTATCATTATATTTGATGAGTGCTTGTTTTGTTTTTTGTAGGTTTACGGTGATTTCGTCAGAAATTGGCAAGCCGAGAGCTTGATAATGTAGCCCGACCAAGTTAGCCGAGGGCGCAATAATAATATTGCCTTGATGGTCAATAACCAGAATATTCAGGTAGTATATACTCGCCATTTTGGTTTTGATGGCAAATTGGGCGTTTTCAATATGCTTATTTGCTATTTCTTGCTCTAACTCGACAGCCAGCGCGGGTAACTCACGATTTAAAGCCGAACGGCTGCTATCAATCAATACATTTAACTGTGCACGGTAAGTATAGCTGGCGATAACGACAGAACATATTAAAAATATCAACGTTGCCATAATACTAAGCCAAAGCTTAATGTTAATTGAATATAGCGCTTTCATAATATAAGGCTCGTTCGCTCAAGTTGAGTATGTCGGACTCGGATACGATGATACAGGTTGGCTATTTTGACCAACGCTATTTATCACTTAAGTCTAGACTAGAATATTGAAAAGTAGTCGCTCTATTTTGAGTTGTACGTACAGGTTTAATATGCCCTTAGTGCTTGATAGGAATACATGGATAATATATTTACACTTCAGGCAATTGATATAACAGAAACAGTGGGTTTTGGCTAATTGTTACAAGCTAGCCATGATAGGCTGTGATAAGGGAAATTATGCAGATTGATTTACATTTTGGTATGACTTGGGTTGTTGCTAGAGCGGCGGGCTTTAGTCCCAAGGACGCAAAGGTGATTGCGCATGCATCTCAGTATGTTGATGATGCAACCAATCAGGGAACCATTAAGTTTAGTAATGGTGCGACCTATAAACGGATCACCACAGCCCATAAAATGCTTGATTATAGAAACCTACAGAGCCTTAAAAATCAGCAGGTTTGGATCCCCTTTCATTTTTTACCAGGCAATGATGGGCTACCTGCTGGCAGCAACCCATCAGGCAGCTTTATTCGTAAGCTAGTATGTAAGCCAAACTCTTATGTGGCAAAAGACATGGTGGATGAGTGTATTGCCAATCGTCATCGCCCTTATGCATTGCATTTACTCGGTATTACGTCACATGTTTTTATTGATACCTACGGACATCAAGGCTTTGCTGGGGTACAGCATCAGATAAACAATGTTGATAATATAAGAGATCATAACGGCCAGCTAGATAGTAATTGGATGCAAAGAGTGTCGGATTATTTTATGGATGTGATGCAAGATGAGATTCCAAGTTTGGGTCACGGGCAGGCATTATCTAACCCTGATTTACCTCACCAGCACTGGAGCTACATGAATGGTTTGGGTGAGCGAATTGAGCGTAACAACCCAAAAGATTTTTTAGAAGCGGCAAATGAATTGTGTAAGGTTTATCAAACCTACTTGCAGCATACTCCAGTTGGGCTAAGTAGCCATATCAAAACACTTATAGCGCAGTGTTTTAGTGAGTTTGATATGGATGGTGGGGAATTACGTTTAAAGTTATGGTTAGAAGCCATAGCCCGTGACCGATTTGGTTTAGGTGCTTATCAATTAGCGTATATTGCCAAAGGGCTAGGCTCATGGAAGCATCAAGCACTGGGAACCGTGCTAAGTGATGGTGACGAAGATGACTATTTATTTAGCCAAGCTTTTTTATCATCTGATTGGAAATTGTTTCATGATGCGGCAAAACAGCACCGATTCAACGTGGTTGATATAATTTTACCAAGATATGGCATTTGCGTTTCTTAGCTGTGCAAAGAATAAGTTTGAGCCTAACCAGTGTGCTTATCAACTAACTATGGTTGCCACTGATAAGGTATGAATAAAGCTCTAACATTTACATGGGTATTGAGGCGTGCGGCTAATAGAAATAACCCACCAATTTTACGATGTAAAAATAGCGCATCTACAGGTGGAGTATGCCAATAGCCTTGCTCCATGCTCAGTGCCATACCAGCATCATGAATACGCTTAGCTAGGTCAGTATTACCAAAGTCGTAGCTTCCTTCACATTGCAGAGGTTCGCAAGCTGTCATGACCAGGTTTATCACCGCGTCTTTGTGATCAGGGAAAATATCCTCACTGAAAAAACCTATTTGCGCCATGGCCAGCCCCATATCTTCTTTATTTTTGTTCATGGCGCCGCTCAGCAATTTTTGGTAGCCTTGGCTAATATTGCTGTTGTAATGACGTGTTGCACCAAAATCCAACAAAACCAACTTCTTACTGCCTCTTTGGTATAAATAGTTAGCAAAGTTTGGATCAGTTTGTACTAGTTGAAATTCAAATACTTCTTTAAATAATAATTCAAACAAGTCTGTGATTAATTGATCTCTTTGTTGCTGTGGCAAATCCTGCAGTGTTTCAACTGACTCACCCTGCTCAAAACTCATAGTTAAAATGGAAGGCGTAGTGAGCGCTTTATATATTTTAGGCACGATGAACCTTTTATCATCCTGTAAGTACTTATAAAAGGCATGGGCCATCTCTGCTTCTAATTCATAGTTGGCTTCATCATGTAATTGTTTTTTTGCCTCTTCTAATATGTTTTTATAATCAACTTCTTTGGGAACCAATCCAGTTATGCGAAGTAATGTCGCTACGTTATCAACATCACTGCTTATGCTTTTTCTAATGCCAGGATATTGCACCTTTATAGCAAGTTCAGAGGCATCGTCATGGCGCGCGAAGTGAACTTGTCCGATAGAAGCGGCGGCGAGAGGCTTGAAGTTAAATGAAATGAAATGCTGCTGCCAATCTTGACCCCATTCCTTTTCTAATACAGCAGCAAGCTGCTTTGCTGGCATAGGCGTGGCATCTGAGCGCAACTTGGCCAGTATGTCAGTGAGTTCTTTGGGTAATGCATCACCGGCATCCATACTTAGCAGCTGGCCGATTTTCATAGCGGCACCGCGAAGTTGTGCTAGCTGCTCCGTGACACTGGAAATGTTCTTTGGCGTCAGCAATAGTTGCTTTGTGGAGGGTCGCTTTCCTGATAATAATTGTTTTGCGCCTTCAGAAGCCATGTTGGTAGCTACTCTAGTCACAATGGAACCAAACATGCCAACACGGTGGAGTCTGTTACTGGGAATTTTCTTCCCAATTTTATTGTCTATGCTTTTTGCCACGCGACCTCCGGCTAGTTTGATTTACTTACCAATACGGTGATGAGTGTAAATTGTTCACTCTAAATCGACTTTATGGTGGTAGCGCGTCACCCAATTGAGCTAAATTTTAAAAAATTGTACACTTTGGTAACCCACATTGGTGATGTGAACTTCAAGTGTTTCGTTATTCAACACTTGCTCTTTTAGTCCTTGACTCAATGTTTCTATTTCTTTTAGCAACTTGGGGGCAATGTCACCGCCCTGATATACCGGATACTTGATAATCCATGTATCAGATGGCGTTTTTTTAAGCAGAAAAATTTCTCCTGTTTTATCTTTATAAGCATTGTTATTGAGTAGGTATTGATGTATCTGTTGTGCTAGAGCGTTGTCAATGCTGGATTCATCATATACAAATTTGGCATCACCATGTTGTATGTAGTTAAAGTTATTATTTAAGTAAATAGCAGCAACCACAAATGCAATTACTGCAAAAAATATCACTTTGTTCATATAAATTTCTCACTTGAAAAAATAATTAGTCGTATTGTAATTGTATCGACGGGTGAAGGTTATCATTTGGCGATAAAAGTCAGTTTTTATATGTTGGATATAAGTGTCACTAAATTTTCGAAATAATTTGTTTGCTGCTGTAACCTCCTAAAGGAATTATGAAACAAGTAACTTGGTCTGGTTGCTTAACATGCAAACGATAGGGCGTAGTTGACTTTCTGGGTGTAGATGGGTATTTTTTGTATCACAATTTGTTTCTATTGTAGTCACAAATTGAGTAACTTAAAGGATTAAATATAAAATGTTAAATTCATCGTTAAAGGCGGCAGCTTTGATATTTTTAAGCGTTGCATCAGTTAATCCTGCGTTGGCTCAAGTCGACATCGGGGCTGGCTACCAGTATGGTGGGGCTTTGGGTGCAAAATATTCACTAGTTCAAGGCGAGCATACTGTGTACGCATCACTTGGGTTGATTGGCGCTGCTATGGGGTATCAATTTGTATTTAGTAATAACAATAAACATGCAATTGGCATAGCCGTTGGTAGCGAAGTTATCACAAGCGAAAAGGGGTTTGCAGCATTCACCTATAATTATTATTCACAAGGTGTGAGTGCTTCAGGCTGGGTTTTGGGAGGCAGCGTAGGTGCTAGACGCGAAGATAAAGCTAGCATGTTCGCGAGTCTAGACGAGGTTCATACCAAAACTTTAGTTGGTATTCATGTAGGATATCGATTTTAGCTTAGGGATAGCAGTCTAACTTAGCCTATAAATACGATTTTGAAATTTAATGAGTAAGCTTTTTACTTATCTCTTTAAATATTAAATGGTGGTATTTTTAATAAATGGTGGCCCCTCCCAGACTCGAACTGGGGACCTAACGATTATGAGACCTATAGGGAAGCTTATAATCCCTTTAATATTGCGGTATTTACTATGGTCACAACCTCCAACTTACCGATTTTGTTACCACCTATGAATTGTATGGTGTAACTCAGATTGATTCTTACCAGTTCTGGACTAAACTTTATTGTGGTAGTATAAAGTAGGATTAAATCCTTACGAAGTTTCTTGCATTGGAGGTAAATTATGGCAATGGTAAAGAAAAGTATCACAGTGACTGCTCAGCAAGAGCAATGGATGCAAGCACAGCTAGCTACTGGCAATTATGCTAGTGACAGCGAATTATTACGAGATTTGATCCGAAAAGAGCAAGTTCGTGCCAGCGAAGTTGAAGTTATTAGACAAGAACTTATTAAAGCAGAGCAAAGTGGTTTTAGCTCACGTTCTCCTGAAGATATTGTTAATGCGGTGATTGCTCGAAAACAAACTAATGGCAAAGTATAGATTAAGTACAGCTGCTGATCAGGACTTCGAGCAGCTATTTGGATATGGTATCGATAACTTTGGTTTGGCTCAGGCTAAATCATATGTTGATGGGCTAATTATTCAGTTTCAAAGCATTGCTGAAAACCCGTTGCATTATCAGGCTGTCGATCATATCCGTAAGGGATACAGACGTAGTGTGTATGGCAAACATGCTATTTACTACCTAGTCTCTAGTGACTGTGTTGATGTTATGCGAATACTAAGGGCAGAAAACCTTAAAGCTGCTTTTGAATAATGAACATATTTAGTTAGCTATCAAGTAGGCTCTGAGAAATTGAGGTAGTGTTTCGAAAACTGTGTCCCAAGAGCTCGGCTGATTTAGGGTTGGAGTTACTGAAGTTTACTTAAGATAAAATTCTTTAATCTTCGATCTTTATAAGACTATTGAGCAAGTCTAATTTTTCTATTTCACCTTCAAGCTGCTGACGAGCTTTTAATAGCTTGGCTTTATCTGGTGGGAGATCTAATACAGATTCCAACTGCTCAGTAGATTTACTTTTTCTTATAGCCCCTATTAAAAAGAAAATATACTCATGGATAATATTCATTAGTTGATAAGCATATTTTTCAGCTTCTTTAAACTGTCTCCCATTGTGAATTGCCATATTACGTTTCTTTCGCAATATTTCTAATTCAAGGCTAAGCTGAAATTTATCCTTAAATAAGATTAATGTCCTCGCAATTGTAACATGATAGTTTTCTTTCCCTGTGAATGTTAATGACTCTAATAGTGACCACATAGCTAAAAATGAACTATTCATATCTGAAGTATCAAGAGAGGAACAATATCGATTTAATATTTCAATAAAAAAATTTCGACTTCCACAGATATCAATATCAGTAGATTTTTTTTGATAAAAAGACTTAGCTTGATCATAACTTTGAGAAACATCCAGCGATGAAGTTTCATAGCTAAAGTTTGGGTCAAACCAATAAAAGGGAGATGCTTTATCGCCATTTTCCATATGAAGTGAGTGATATGGATATTTGGTGATTTTGTTAATGGGAGCAGGCTTCCTAAATGAAGTTCTGGTATAGTTACGATTAAAAAAAATATTAAATATACCGCGCCAATAGTCTAGTTGCTCAAGCGCAAGCTCTGTTGCTGCATGGACGCACTTTGCACAAACTTCTATAGTGACCCAAGAGTAACATTTTTGATTAATTCGTGGGTACATTGATTGCACCTGCTGAAAGTCATAGCTATTTTTGAATTTCTTTGGGAAGTGCTTAGAAATCGTTATCACAGATTTAGGAGTTTTAATCATACGTTTGTTTTTTAAACCGGTGATCGATACTGCGGTAATCAAATAGTATTTTTTTGTTATTTGTGCCAAATACTCTGCTTCTAACCTTTTTATTTGACCTCCGATAAAACCGCTTTGCAACTGTTCCATATCAGCGGCGTGCCAAATAGCATCATGTAATATTTGCTCTTTAACCGCATCAGGGACTTCAGAATCAAATCGAACTAACTCTTTTAGAAGCATTAAGTAATTATCAAACCCATTGGAGTTAAAAGCTGACTTAAAACTTTTTTTAGTTATGATCTGTCCACACTGCTGGCCAGCCTTTAATTTTAGTTTTTCTACTCTAGAGAGCACTTCATTAACAGAAGCAGAGTCTGTCCATTTTGACTTTGCCATTAAACATTCCTGATTATTGTCAAATCTCAATATAGCTTAATCTATTTTAGCCCTAAATACATAGGCGCTAAGCTGACACAATTTCAAGTAATAGTTTGCAGCTTTTTTAGCATAAAAATATTTTGATATTTAAGGTTTTGGTTGAAGACTAAAAGTAGCACAAAGTAATTTTTGTTAGTCGATATTTACTTGGGAAGCTTTGAGAAATGGTGGCCCCTCCCAGACTCGAACTGGGGACCTAACGATTATGAGTCGTGTGCTCTAACCAACTGAGCTAAGGGGCCATACAGTACCTACGTAGAATGTAGGTTAAAGGCTTACTAACATTAAGTAAGCGGGGTGCAGTATAAAAACTTTTAAATGCCTTGTCACTAGTAAATGCTATAAATTTAACTATCTATAAATCAAATGATTAAATTTAGAGCAATTTAGGCTGTATCGATATTTTATACAGACTAAAAAGCCGACAATTGTCGGCTTTTTAAGCATAGATGTTTATAAACCTAACTTTTTCTCAAGATAATGGATGTTTGTTCCACCATTTTGGAAATTTTCATCTGCAAGAATTTTCTTATGCAGAGGCGTGTTAGTTTTAATGCCATCAATAACGAGCTCGTTTAATGCATTACGTGCGCGTGCAATAGCAACGTCACGGTTTTCACCATAGGTGATCAGTTTACCAATCATAGAGTCGTAATGCGGAGGAACAGTATAATCAGCATAAATATGACTGTCCCAACGAATGCCTAAGCCGCCTGCAGGGTGAAAGCGCGTAATTTTACCTGGAGATGGGATGAAGCTCTCTGGGTCTTCAGCATTAATACGGCATTCAATTGCATGACCACGGATCACCACGTCACCTTGTGTGATAGACAAAGGTTGACCAGCAGCAATTTTGAGCTGCTCTTTGATTAAGTCGACACCAGTAACCATTTCAGTTACGGGGTGTTCAACTTGAATACGGGTATTCATTTCAATGAAGTAGAACTCACCGTTTTCATACAAAAATTCAAAAGTACCAGCGCCACGGTAATTGATTTCAATACATGCACGAGTACAGCGATCGCCAATGAATTTACGCATTTCCGCAGTAATTCCGGGGGCAGGGGCTTCTTCAACCACTTTCTGGTGGCGACGTTGCATAGAGCAATCACGCTCACCTAAGTGAATGGCATTGCCTTGACCGTCAGCTAATACTTGTACTTCGATATGACGTGGGTTTTCAAGGAATTTCTCCATATAGACCATGCCATTCCCAAAGAACTGCTTCGCTTCTTGTTGCGTTAATGCAATTGAATCTACTAGTTCTGCCTCGCTACGTACCACGCGCATACCACGACCGCCACCGCCGCCCGCTGCTTTAATAATTACAGGGTAACCAATGCGCTTGGCAATTTGTACGTTGCGGTCGTTGTCTTCGGTCAGTGGGCCATCAGAGCCTGGTACACAAGGTACGCCTGCTTTACGCATTGCTTCGATAGCTGATACTTTGTCACCCATTAAGCGAATGGTATCGCCTCTTGGGCCTATGAATACAAAGCCACTTTGCTCAACTTGATCAGCAAAGTCAGCGTTTTCTGATAGAAACCCGTAACCCGGGTGAATGGCAACTGCATCAGTTACTTCAGCCGCAGCAATAATTCGCGGAATATCTAGGTAACTTTCAGACGCAGCGGGTTTTCCGATACAAATGGTTTCGTCCGCAAGAAGTACATGTTTAAGATCGCGGTCAGCGGTTGAGTGTACAGCCACTGTTTTGATCCCAAGCTCCTTGCAGGCACGCAATACGCGAAGTGCTATTTCACCTCGGTTCGCAATGACTACTTTATCTAACATAGCGTTTGCCTTCTTATTGCGTAATTATTCGATGATGAATATTGGTTGGTCGAACTCAATAGGGTCACCATTTTGAACAAGAATTGCTTTAACCACACCGGCTTTATCTGCTTCAATCTGGTTCATCATTTTCATTGCTTCAACGATACATAGCGTATCGCCTACATTTACTTTTGAGCCAACCTCAACGTAATTAGGAGCCTCAGGAGAAGCTGCTGCATAGAAAGTACCAACCATAGGTGATAATACTTGGTGGCCTGATGGTGCAGCAGGCGCTGCCGGTGTTGCATCAGGAGCTGCTGCTACTGGGGCTGCAGCCGGTGCAGCTAAAGGTGCAGGTGCTGCAAATTGTTGTGGCTGTGCTATAACAGGTGCGTTGCTATAACGATTAATACGTACTGACTCTTCACCTTCGGTAATTTCAAGTTCAGCAATGCCTGATTCTTCTACTAATTCGATAAGTTTTTTAATCTTGCGAATATCCATAATGACCCGCCTGTTAGTTAATTTGCGTTATTTTTGTTGTGCAACTTGCTTACTGCAGCCATAAGAGCTGCTTGATAGCCTATTGCGCCTAAGCCACATATAACCCCTTGCGCTATGTCAGAAAAGTATGACTTGTGGCGAAAGGGTTCTCGTGCATAAACATTACTAATATGCACTTCATAAAAAGGTATATTTACACTTAATAGTGCATCACGCAGCGCAATACTTGTATGTGTAAAAGCTGCGGGATTGATGATGATGGCGTCAATCTGTTGCCATGCATCATGTATTTTATTAATAAGCTCTGCTTCACTATTACTTTGAAAATGTGAAAGCGTGACACCAAGTTGTTGGGCTTGCTTATCTAATGTTGCTATCAGCTCATTAAGCGTTAGTGTGCCATAGGTTTGAGGCTCACGGCGGCCAAGCATATTAAGGTTTGGGCCATTTAAGACTAAAATCTGTAACTTTGCGGTCATAATCTGTGAAAATCCCCAAAATCTAAATAAACTAAGCATTTTATAAAAGATAGTATCTAAATTAAGCGCTTTAAACTTAAATAGCAAATTTTTCTCACTTTCGCTGTGTATTATAGATATATCGAAGTAAATAGCAGCAAAATACTGGTCTAATCAGATGGTGAACGCTGCTCTCAATTAGCCAGCGTCCACATATTCGGGATTATTCTACGTGATTACGTACTTTCTTTAGGTGAGCAGAGAAGGGTTGTGGACCCATAAAGCCAGTAACTCGTAACTCTGATAGCTCATTTCCCTGAGAATCAAAGAACAACATGGTAGGTAAACCAAAAACATTAAACTCTTGCATGATTTCGATACTTTTCTCATCATTTTGCGTTAAATCTAGCTTTAATAAAGCAAAGTGTTGAAATTGTGTTTGTACCTCAGGCGCAAAAAACGTGTATTTTTCAAACTCTTTACAAGCTACACACCAATCTGCGTATAGGTCTACAATGGCGATTTGGCCATTATCATTTGCGTGGTCAATAGCTTGCCTTAGCGCACTTAAGTCTTCGACTAATTGAAACTTTTTCTCACTGTTAGCTTGTTGTGTCACTTTTATCGTTTTAGTAGGCCAAATAAGTTGTTTACTAACCAAAAGTGACGTTACTAATAACAATGAAGCAACACCCCATAATAGTGTTTTAAACACGCCCGTGTGCTGCTGGCTTTGCCAATGATGCAAGTACAGCGCAGTTGCGAGCATTAGGCCACTACCCAGCCAAAGAATAATGTCAAAATCAAGAATGCGTTCAAGTAATATTAGTGGCACCACCAACATTACAAAACCAAACAGTATTTTCACTTGCTCCATCCAAGCGCCAGCTTTAGGCAGTAATTTACCGCCTGATGTGCCAAGTAATAGCAGTGGTAATCCCATTCCTAAACTGAGTGCGTAAAGTGTGATGCCACCAATAAAGTAGTCGCCACTTTGTGCAACATATAATAAAGCAGCCGAAAGCGGTGCAGTGGTGCAAGGAGAAGCGATTAAACCAGACAGTATGCCCATAGCAAACACGCCCAAATAATTACCACCTTTTTGCTGGTTACTAATGGAGGTTAGCTTATTCATTAAACCATTAGGCAGCTTAATTTCATACCAGCCAAACATGGTCATGGCGAGTAAAACAAATAATAAGCTAAAACTAATAAGTACAGCAGGGTGTTGTATATATCCTTGGACTTGTCCACCAAGCGCGGCAACAACTAACCCTAATAAAGCATACGTGAGTGCCATACCTTGGATATATACAAATGATAAACTAAACGCTTTCTTTGTTGAGAGGCCTTGTTGGCCTGCTATCAGGCTAGATAATATTGGGAACATAGGGAAAACACAGGGTGTAAAAGCTAAGCCCACACCAACCATAAAAAAGATAGCTAAATTGGTCAGTAAGCTCTGATTTGCCAGTCGTTCAGTAAAAGATAATGGTTCACCATCATTGGTATTACTTTTTAGTTGCTCATTAGACGTTTGTTGATTGTTACTTTCATTATCGGTGGTATTAACCATAGCCAGAGGAGACAAAGGTATTTCAATGACCTCAGGTGGATAACATAAACCAGCTTCAGCACAGCCTTGGTAACGTATTTTTACGATAGCGTCATTACTGATATTACTCAGTTTTGACACAACTGAGAAAGAGTTAAAATAGACTTCTGTTTTGCCAAAAAATTCATCTTCTATTTCTTCTCCCTTGGCATATTCAGGTACTGAAATATCAGCCTCTTTGGCAATGATCTCTATTTTTTTCTTATATAAATAATAGCCAGGTTCAATTTCCCAGCCGGTAAAAAGAATATTACCTTGCTGGTCAAAATCAAACTTAAATGCTTCGTTAACACTTAAAAATGTACTTTGTTTGGGGGTTATTAGGCTCTCAAGAATGTCGTTATTTGCGTGAGCAGGCAACAGCCAAATAAGTGAAAAAATAAACAACAGGGTGCGCATTAATTTAGTACCTCATCCATCCAGTTAAAATAAGCTAAGTTACCACCTGTTACATCGAGTACCTGAATTTCTGGTACTTCATAACTATGAAGTTCTTTGATGGTGTTGATCACTTTACTTAGTTTTTCTGATTTGGTTTTTATAAACAGTTTAGTTTCGGTGTGTTGCACAACTTCACCTTGCCACATGTAAACCGACTCAACGGCAGGTAGAATGTTGACGCAAGCAGCGAGCTTTAACACCACGAGTTGATTGGCAAGCTGATTTGCATCTTGTTGATTTTCGCAGGTGGTCATGATCAGTTTGTACTGGGGAGCCATGCGCTGTTCCTTTACAAAGAATAAACTTTAGTCATAGTAGCTTAAACTAATATCTATCCCAAGTGTCTATAGATGAAAGCAAAATAGCAGCCCTGTAGCTTATCTTCTCGTTTGTGCTTGAAATGAGACCGAGTAACCCATATTTAAGTTTCATTGATTTAGGAGAAAGTATGTTTCGTATTCTATTTGTACTGTTTATTGTGGTGCCCATTATTGAAATTGCGCTGCTTATTCAAGTAAGTGATGTTATTGGTGGTGTTGCGACAATTGCTTTAGTGATATTAACCGCTATTTTTGGTGCAAAACTAGTGAAGCAGCAAGGGCTCAGTGCCTACAGCAACGTACAAGGTCAAATGTCACAAGGGCAAATGCCCGCGGCTGAATTGTTTACTGGCCTATGTGTGATCATTGCAGGTGTATTGCTCATGACACCTGGGATCATGACTGATGTGTTGGGCTTTATGTTATTGACTCCCGTTATTCGTACTCGATTGGCTAAAGCATTGATGAAGCAAGTAACGGTTAAAATGCAAACCAGTATGAATCAATCACATAATACTTTTACTCATCACAGTAGTACATCACAGCCATTTGAGCATGCAGAGCATAGAGACCTTAAAAGTAAAGAGCAGTCATCTAATACGATAGAGGGTGAATACCAAAGAAAAGATTAAAAAATTTTCAATTTTTTACTTGGGTTTTAAAACAGCCACCCCCATAAATGATGGCAACTGAATTTAAAAGAATTTTTCTGTAATTGTTCAGAAACTGTTAGGAGAAAACAACACATGAACATTCGTCCTTTACATGATCGCGTAATCATCAAGCGTCTTGAAGAAGAAACAAAGTCTGCTGGCGGTATTGTATTAACTGGCTCAGCGGCAGAGAAGTCAACTCGTGGTGAAGTTATTGCTGTAGGTAATGGCCGCGTGCTAGACAACGGTGAAGTAAGAGCGTTAGAAGTAAAAGCCGGTGATACCGTGCTATTCGGCTCTTATGTTGAAAAAACTGAAAAGATCGAAGGTCAAGAATACCTGATCATGCGTGAAGACAACATTTTAGGCATTGTAGGCTAATCCTACTTTTCACTTTTCGAATTTACCAAATTTAATAGGAATTAAAATCATGGCAGCAAAAGAAGTAATCTTTGCAAACGATGCTCGCACTAAAATGCTAGCGGGTGTAAATATTTTAGCAAACGCAGTACGTGTAACATTAGGTCCAAAAGGCCGTAACGTTGTTTTAGACAAATCATTTGGCGCGCCAGTTATTACCAAAGATGGTGTATCTGTTGCGAAAGAAATTGAACTTGAAGACAAGTTCGAGAACATGGGTGCACAAATGGTAAAAGAAGTTGCATCTAAAGCAAATGATACAGCGGGTGATGGCACAACAACTGCGACCGTACTTGCACAGTCAATCGTAAACGAAGGCTTAAAAGCAGTTGCAGCGGGCATGAACCCAATGGACCTTAAACGCGGCATCGATAAAGCGGTTATTGCAGCAGTAGCTGAACTAAAAGCGTTGTCAGTACCGTGTGCTGATACAAAAGCAATTGCTCAAGTAGGTACTATTTCTGCAAACACTGATTTAGAAATTGGTGACATCATTGCAAACGCAATGGAAAAAGTAGGCCGTGAGTCTGGCGTAATTACCGTTGAAGAAGGTCAGTCGTTAGAAAACGAACTAGACGTTGTTGAAGGTATGCAGTTTGACCGTGGTTACTTATCTCCTTATTTTATCAACAACGCAGAAAAAGGCGCTGTTGAGTTAGATAACCCACACATTTTATTAGTAGATAAAAAAATCTCTAACATTCGTGAGTTATTACCAACATTAGAAGCTGTTGCTAAAACAAGCAAACCACTACTTATTATCGCTGAAGACCTTGAAGGCGAAGCGCTGGCAACACTTGTTGTGAACAACATGCGCGGTATCGTGAAAGTAGCAGCTGTTAAAGCGCCAGGTTTTGGCGACCGTCGTAAAGCAATGCTACAAGACATCGCAATTCTAACTGGTGGTACAGTTATCTCTGAAGAGATTGGTCTTGAGCTTGAGAAGTCAACAATCGAAGACTTAGGTACTGCTAAGCGCGTTGTGATCACTAAAGACGACACAACTATCATCGATGGTGCTGGTGAGCAAGAAGGCATTGACGGGCGTGTTGCACAAATCAAAGCACAAATCGAAGAAGCAACTTCAGACTACGACAAAGAAAAACTTCAAGAGCGTATGGCTAAACTAGCTGGCGGTGTTGCAGTAATTAAAGTTGGCGCAGCAACTGAAGTAGAAATGAAAGAGAAAAAAGACCGCGTTGAAGATGCACTACATGCGACTCGCGCAGCGGTTGAAGAAGGTGTAGTACCTGGTGGCGGTGTTGCGCTTGTTCGCGTAGCTAACAAACTAGTTGAACTACTAGGCGACAATGAAGACCAAAACCATGGTATTAAAGTAGCACTTCGTGCGATGGAAGCACCGCTTCGTCAAATCGTGACAAATGCAGGTGATGAAGCATCAGTGGTTGTAAACAATGTTAAAGCAGGCGAAGGTAACTATGGTTACAACGCGGCAAGCGGCGAATACAACGACATGATTGAGATGGGTATCCTTGACCCAACTAAAGTAACACGCTCTGCACTTCAGTATGCAGCATCAGTAGCCGGTCTTATGATCACCACTGAAGCAATGGTTGCTGAACTACCTAAAGAAGATGCACCAGCGGCTCCTGATATGGGCGGCATGGGTGGAATGGGCGGCATGGGCGGCATGATGTAGTAAAAATCGGCCCAAATCGCTTTTTAGAAAAACCCTAACACATTGATGTTAGGGTTTTTTTTTTGTGTCTGAAATTTGCTAGAGCTTCGTCATTTTAGGGAGGTACAAGGCGTTGGGTATCTTTTTTGACGGGTTGAGAAGTCCCTGATTTTTGTGATCAAAGCTTAATGAGAATAAGTGATCAAAGTTAATGCCATTGGGTGATCAAAGCTGAGGAAAGTATGCACTTTTATTGGGTTAAGTATAGCTTTATGTTAATTTTGGTGCCAAATGTGCACGCGTTGAGTGTAAATCAGCTAGATAGCTTAGATGTGCTGCAAGAGTATCTTTATGAAGGTTCAAGTATCGCGTTAGTTGGTTCATCAGGTGTTGGTAAGTCTACTTTGATTAATGCCTTATTTCATATGCATCAAGCCACTAAAGAAGTTAGGGAAAGTGACGATCATGGTAAGCATACTACAACGCATCGACAACTGTTTTTCACTGATGGGGATGTAGCAGTAATAGATACTCCTGGAATGCGTGAACTGCAACTGTATAATGCGGAGCAAGGCATTGAACGTACATTTAGTTCAATTGTTGAGCTAATTGCGCAATGTAAATATAGTGATTGTACGCATAGCAACGAACCTGGGTGTGCAGTTCAAGCGGCCATCGCTGATGATTTGATAAGCGAAGCTCATTTTGACAATTATCTTAAATTATTAAAAGAAGAAGAATCTCAACAGCGTCGAACTGTCGGTGCCCATGCGGTAAAAGAGCACTATCGTGCCTATTTCAAAAAGATCCACAGTGACAATAAAGAGAAATGGTAATTACGGCTCAGCAGAAAGAAAGGTAGCTGATTTTCCACATACTGACGTTCATTTAATGTAAAGCCGAACTGTTTCATCACACTGCAGATTTTTTAACGAAGTGTGATGATTTTGGGTTGTTAGAAGTGATAGCTGATACCAGTATCCAGTGTGGTGGTTTAAGTCAGCCACATTGGTGTAATGTAGTAAAAATCAGCCTAAATCGTTTTTTAGAAAAACCCTAATATATTGATATTATGTTTTTTAAATTCCATAAAGCTTCATTATTTTATGGGGATAAAAGAGGGGAGGGAACAATTAAGCGCTCATATGTTTCTCTAGATTAGCAAAAGTGTTTTCCATTACTTTCTTTTAATGCTTCACGCTAAAGGTTGTAGACTTGTTGTTCTATGCGGATCAGAGGTGCTCTGAGCGCTTACTTTTCTCAACACCTCGCCCAATATTGCTGAACTTGGACGTTATGGTGTATCTTCTCATATCTCATTTTAAGGTTTGCAACTAGGTGTTTACAGCTTTTTATATATTGGCATTATGGGAAGTAAGTAATATACGTCGTTTGGGTGTGCTTAAACACACCATTTTGGTGACGAATAAGCTCTTAGCACGACAGACTGGGTTAATCAAAATATGATAAAAAGTTTCATACATAATGTTATTTGATAAAAAGCGTCACGAAACCCTCACCAAAACCTCATGGGATAAAAGCATTGTGCAAGCAGAGATATTGTCAATAATCGATGATATTCAACGCTCACTCTTACCTGATACTAGTTGGCCCACGCATCCACTTGATGCACAAAGCTACCCTAAAGTTGGGCCTAAATGGTCAGCATACGCAGGAGCTGCAGGCACAATTCATGCTTTACAAATCCTTAGCGAATATGGATATAAAGTAAATGACTTATCAGGATCAATCGAAGGTGTTTACCAGTCTTTTTTGAAAACACCTGATGTTTCAGTAGAGCCAGGTTTACAAATAGGTGAACTCGGCATACTAATGCCAGCAATTTTAGTGCAACCTGATAATGTAAATTTATCCAGACTAGTTATGCGATGTATGGAAGATACTATAGCTCTTCCTCTGTATGAAATAACTTCTGGACAAAGTGGAATGATGCATGCAGCCCTAGCTCTTTATCGGAAATCGGGGAAAAGTCATTGGAAAGATTTGTTTGTTAAAGGCGCGAAGTCATTAATGGATAACTGGATACAAAATACCGAGACGGGAGAATGGCTTTGGCAAAGCCAAGTATTTGGTCCTAAACGTCATTATTATGGTGCATGCCATGGTGTAACTGGCAATGCCAATATTCTTTTACAAGGCGCTGATTTGTTGCCCGATGGTTACAGCAGAATAATAATTAAGCGTACGGTTGCCACATTAAATATTTCAGTAAAACAAAAAGAGAACCTAGCAAATTGGACGCTTTGTACTAAACCAGATATTGATAAATTACTTGTTCAATGGTGTCACGGAGCAGCAGGTGTTGTTACAGCAATGTCAAGAACACCGGTGATTGATTCACCTGAATCTAAATTACTTGATAAGTTGTTAGACGAAACGGGGGAGCTAGTTTGGCAAGCAGGGCCTCTCCTAAAAGGTTCTAATATCTGCCATGGAACGTCTGGTAATGGCTACGCTTTTTTGTATTTATACCAAAAAACGGGGAAGTTGGTATGGCTTGACAGAGCAAGAAAATTTGCAATGCACTCTATTGAGCAGTGCCAGAAAGCACGCTTGCATTACGGTCAAGGCCGATATACTTTATGGACTGGAGACGCTGGACTTGCAATATATTTGTACCATTGCATGCAACCTGAAAAAGCGGCTATACCGGGCTTGGACTTATTTTAAATGTTTAGTGCTAACAAGGTTAGATAAGGAAAAGGCACAGTTGGTTTTGTTCCTTCGCCGCTTATTCTAGCCACAATACCCAGCTCTACTAATACGGTGTTAAATTTCACAAGGCAGTCTGGTGTATAAGTTAATTATAATAATGCTCTTAACTATTTCTTCTAATGTAATTGCAGGTAAAGCGAATACTCAAGGAGAGTTAACTGCTACCTTAGAAAAAATTCGAACACAAAATAGTATCCCATCTATGGCTGTTGCTGTAATTAGCTCAGGTGAGGTAACTTATATTAAAGGTTTTGGCTTTCTGGATGAAATGAAGACTAAGCCAACAACTAGTGAGTCGTTATTTCGGATAGCTTCAATTTCTAAGCTATTTACCGCTCAAGCAATAATGCAACTTGTTCAAAATGATAAATTAGATCTTAATGACAAAATAGAACAATATTTGCGACCGTTCAGAAATAGTAATATCACGATTAAGCAATTACTTACACATACTTCTGGGTTGAATGACGTAATCAGGCCAGTAAGCTTTGAAGAAAAAAGATCTGTATATTCTTACCTTAGTCTTGTGAATAACTCTGCATCAAAGAATATCGAAGATAAGAAATTTGAATATAGTGATACTAATTTTAATATTTTGGGCGCCGTTATAAGTGAAGTTTCGGGACAGAAATATGAAAAGTTCATATACGACAATATTTTGAAGCCTGCATCCATGGAAAGAAGTAACTATTTCGATGGTATCAACTCATATTTTTCTCAAACGAGGCCGACATACAAAGGGAAGTTAATCAGTAAAGTTGATCAACGACCTTACGATATATCATTCAACCCAAGTGAAGGGTTAATTTCAAATGTGCGTGATTTAAGTCAGTGGCTAAAGTTAACACTTACCCATGACACATCTATTTTAAAAGAGCAAACATATCAAAAAATGTTAGAACCACAAGTGAAAACTACTTGGGGTGAAATATATATGGCGTTGGGATGGCAAGTATATAAAAGTGAGAATGGTAATATCGCTCGACATCCAGGAAGCATTAGGGGATATAAATCGCTAGTTCTGACTTACCCAGCTAGCAAAAATGCATTAATACTGCTTACTAATTCAAGTAATGCCCCACGGTGGGAAATAGCAAAATCGATTACAGAAATATTAAGGCATAACTCTCAGTGGTAGTAATCGCTTTCTTATGAACGCGTTCTTATTTTAAAAACTGTGTTTTAGCCTGTCTGGTATTAATGACATTATTTAAATCAAGCGCATCAACTTCTTTTGAGTGCTTTATTGCAATTCCCTCATGGGCTAGCAACCAGAGCTTTCTTTCAATTCCCCCTGCATATCCGGTTAAAGCGCCATTACTACCAACCACTCGGTGACATGGAACGATAATGCTAATCGGGTTTCTACCATTGGCGCCACCTACTGCTTGTGAGCCTTTGGGTCTATTTACCAATTTAGCTATATCAAGATAAGAAAGCGTTTTACCAAAAGGAATGTGTGATAGGTGTTTCCACACTAATTTTTGAAAGTCAGTCCCTTTGGGGTCAAGAGGTACATCAAATTGCTTTCGCTTACCTGAGAAATACTCTATGAGTTGCTGCTTACACAGATCCGTTATGGGGTTGTTTGCTGTTTTTATCGATTGTGTGCCACAAAAAATAAGTTGCGTAATACCTTTATCTGATGCCTTAAATTCTACAAGCCCTAAAGGGGATTCTATATAATCTGTATACATTAAAATTAACTCAATAATTGAAAAGTTAGAGTGCAGCGTAAAGAAACTATATGTTCTGTGCTAAAACTTGACTTTACATGTTGCAAATAGCCATTGCTGTTGGAAATGTAGCTGGTTTTATCATACGTTGCTCAATATTGCGTATTAACTGGATTATAAATGACCTGAGTTTTTGTACTAGCCAAAAACAGAACTGAACGTGATTTTTGTGTCGTACGTAAAATAAGCAGCTTTATTGGTGCTGATATATTGCGATAGCTTAATAGTTTGGTTAGTGTACCTTTAACAATAATATGAAGGAATGATTTATGAAATGGTTATATTTTGGCTTTTTAATACTGTTTACAGTTGTGGTGCAGGCAAACGAAGTTGAATCTCTCAATGCTAAACAGCTTGAGCAACAGGTTCAAGTGATTAACGAATTACAAAATGTTATTTTAATGAAAGATTCAAAAGTGGCTGATGTTGACGCCCTATTTGCGCATTTCACTGATAACTTTGAGTACATCCATGAAGTATATGGCGGCACTTATACCAAGGAACATCTATATAATAATTATGTTAAATTCCTTAAAGCTGGGAGGTACCAAAACACCTCTCCTAGGTACAAAATAACCAATATGATAGTGGGTCACGATGCGGTATCTGTTGAACGAGAGCAAGTATATGAGGGGCAGATAGAAAAGCATTTGACAGTGTTTGAGTTTAAACATAACAAAGTGGCAAAAATTATTGAATATTGGAAGTAGCTAAATCGATAGAAAATTAGAGAAGTTGCATGAGTCAGGTTGTTTATCCAAAAGCTTTAAAACTGGGCAGTAAAATTGCGGTTACTGCGTTTTCTTCAGGTGTACCAAAGGCGTGTCATCCACGCTTAAATATCGTATTAACGCATTTACAAGCACAAGGTTTTGAAGTGTTAGAGGGGCAGTACTTAAAGCATAACATAGAACATGTTAGCGCATCTGCAGAGCAGCGTGCCCATGAGCTTATGACATTTTTATGTGATGACCGTATTGGGGCTATTGCGCCGCCTTGGGGGGGCGAATTGGCAATGGAAGTATTGCCACTACTAGATTTTGAACGGTTAAAGTTGGCAAAACCAAAGTGGCTATTTGGTTTTTCTGATATCAGCACCCTTGGTATGGTGTTAATGAGTAAGCTTGGTTGGTCAAGTGCCCACTGTAGTAATTTGATGCAGCTACATCCAGATGAATCAGAGCCTCTGACAGCTCAAACGTTACAGCACTTAGTTAGAGCAGAGCGCAGTTATAGTTTTACTCAAGTACCTTCTAAATATTATCAAACCAACGGTGAGTCTTTTGCAGAGAACCCTGACACGGTAATGAATGTGACTGAACAAACCTGTTGGAGAACTCTACCTGAACAGGATGAAGTTAAAATGAGTGGCCGTTTGATTGGTGGCTGTTTTGATACTTTACAATATTTGTTAGGCACGCCTTACTTTGATTTAACGACTTTGAAACAGCGTTTTACACCAGAGGGCATTATTTTATATTTTGAGAACGCAGAGCTTTCACCCACTGCATTTAAACGTGCGTTGTTGAGTTTAAAATTCAAAGGGGTTTTTGAGCAAATCAATGGCTTGTTAATTGGTCGCAATGCGGTAATTGGTCATGGTGAGAAAGAAATAACCTCAGAGCAGGTGTTGTTAGATGTGATAAGCAAACTTGATATTCCAGTGATTTATGATGTGGATATAGGTCACCTGCCGCCTAATCTCACTTTATTTAATGGGGCTTATGCACATATATCAGCACATAATGGCATGGGTCATATCACACAAACATTAAAATAATTAAGCCATATCTTGAGTTTAATGGTTACGAGCGTGCTTGTGGCTAAACCCTTTTCAACTCCTCCAGTTTTGAGTGTAAGTCTACGTAATTAGCATTTTAATTATCTTCGACTATTTTTAGGAGCAATCGCAACACAGGCGATTAGAGACGGACTATTCAGCTTATTCCTAGGAGGAAGACAATCATGGATAACCATCAATCACGCGCGAAGTTTTTACAGCAGCATCCCAAAGCACAAGCCCATGCTGCATTAGATAATGCAACGAATCAACAGTTAAAAGTTACACCGGGACCCGTTAAGCTTACTGCAGGAAAATTTGCTGGTAAAAAAGCAGTTATTATTGGTGCAGGGGTATCTGGCCTTACCGCGGCTTATGAGCTGCTTGAGCAAAAAACAGGTATGGAAGTAACCATATTGGAGGCGCAAAACCGTACTGGCGGACGCTGTTTAAGTTTGCGTACAGGAGATACGCTCACTGAAGATCAAGACAGTCAGCTATTTAATTCTAAAGCAGGGCAAACCCAAGTGGTACGCTTTCAACAACCTTTAGGTGATAGCCAGCCATATCTTAATGCTGGACCCGGACGTATTCCATCAAGTCACAAGCGCTTGTTATCGTACCTCAAACAGTTTGGGGTTGATGTCGAAGTGTATGTGATGAATAGCGAGTCAAATCTGGTACAAATGAAAGACAGTTTTAATGGCTTGCCTTTGGTGTATCGCCGTTTAGATCACAATACCCGTGGTTGGCTATCGCAACTTGTCTATGACAATGCAGAGCAGTTAGTTCGCAGCACACAATGTCAAGTAGCAGAAGGTGATGTTACAACACGAGCACAGCAGCTAAAAGAGTTAATGATAAGCTTTGGTGAGCTTAGTGAAGATGGAAGGTATGTGGCAACCGCTGGGCAATCGGGTTTGGAAAACAGCAAGTCTCGGGCAGGCTATACCGAGTTACCTGGCGTGCAAGCTGGTGTAACCGCTGAGCCGCTAAGTTTTAATAGCTTACTTGATTCGCAATTTTGGGATAAAACCCGATTTTATCAACCAGTTGACTTTTTGTGGCAAGCAACGCTGTTTCAGCCTGTAGGTGGTATGGATCAGGTCCAGCATGCTTTTGCACGTCAAGTAGCATCTCTTGGGGGCACCATACATTTAAATAGTCCCGTTAAGCGTATTGAATGGAATGATGGCAAACAGCAATTTAAAATCTCTGTAAGTAAAATAGGTACGACCGAGCTGGATGTTTATTATGCAGACTATTGCTTTGTAAATATGGCTATACCGTTCTTAAAAGAAATTCTTGATGAGTCCTTACAGGATGTGAACTCTAATATAGGTTTAGATAAGCCATTTAAGCAGGCATTACAGGCGGTTTATAATTCCCAATTTTTTGATGATAAAGGCATACATACCGATAAATTCCTTGCTTGTACCACTAAAGTGGGTTGGCAAGCAGACCGTTATTTATGGCAAGGTAGTCAAGTAGAAGTACGTAATACCGCGCAGTGCCAAGAGAAAGTACTGACTGTGCCTGATTCTGAAGTTGGCGTTGTGCCTATTTTTGGTGGTATATCGTGGACTGATGACGATATCGTACAAATTTGGTACCCATCTTGTGCTTATCATGATCAAAAAGGGGTGTTAACAGGCGCTTATAACTTCTCCAAAGTTGCATACGAGTGGGGTAAATTACCCATTGATGAGCGATTAAATAAAGCGCGAGATGGCGCTAAATTGTTTGGTAGCAAATTTGGTGAAGGATTAGAGCTTGGAATTGCGATTGCATGGCAAAATATGCCTTATATAAAAGGGGGCTGGGCGCAATGGCATGCAGTTGATCAACATGCTGGTAATGCTGTGGCACACTTTAATGTTTTGTCGCAAGGAAGTCCTATTCACACCTCGCAGAGCACGCAAACAGTGCCTAACTTTTTTGTGGTTGGCGACCAACTATCTTCACTACCAGGTTGGCAAGAAGGTGCGATTGCCGCAGCCCTTAATGCAATTAGTCGAGTCGAGCGTCCTGACTTGGCGGTACCCTATTTGTCTTCCTTACCTGATACACGTTTAATGGTTGAAGGTATATAACAGCATTAAGGCGGTAGCCAGCTATCGCCTTTTGGCATAATTGTTTTCGTAGTAGATGCAAGCTAGCTGTGCAACTTATGTTATTCGCAATTCACATAACCTGCTATGTTGCTCATTTTGCGTATTGAAAGACTTTGATTTGAAAAAATTAATACTTCATAGTTCAACAGAGCCTAGTTTTAACCAATATATAACAAAGTGTTAGCATGGTTGCTGGATTAATTATTTACTGATATTACTGCGCAGCGACATCATGTAATGGGTATTGTGCATATCTCGACTATTATTATCAGACTAAACTACTTTTGTTTTACAAAACTGTACTTTTGAGTGCATTTTCAGGAGCTTATTATGGTCATTGTTCGTCATGTATTGTTATTTTTATTGAGTGGTATATTACTGAGCGCATGTAGTCCCAATGAACAAAGCAAGGATCAATCCCCCCAGTTACGGCCGGTGCGAACCATAACGGTGAGCTTATTTCATGCAGGGCCAGTTCAAGAGTTTCCGGGGGTTGTGGATGCGGCAAATACCGCTCAGCTGTCATTTAAAGTCTCAGGGGAAGTGAGTAAGTTACTAGTAAAACAAGGACAAGAAGTAAAAAAGGGTGATGTGATAGCCGTTTTAAACGATACCGATTATAAATTGTCACTTGAAGAGGCTCAAGCGTCGTTTGATAAAGCTAACGCAGATTTTGGTCGAGCTGAAAAATTACTTAAAACGGGTACTATTTCAAAGGCCGATTATGATCAGCTTAAGCTGCAATTTGCCAGTGCAAAAAATAAGTTAGCAACCGCTAAAAACAATTTGGAGTATACCACGTTACATGCGTCTTTTAGTGGTGTAGTTGCACGTACCCAAATTGAACAATTTGAAGAGGTGCAAGCTAAGCAAGCAATCGCTACTTTACAGGATATTAAAACGGTTAATGTGAAAGTGAATGTTCCTGAGAGCGTGATGATTAACGTTTCAAAAGATGTGCCAAAGCAAGTTTATGCTGAGTTTTCTGCCATTGAAGACCAGCGCTTTCCTTTAACGTTTGTAGAAGTCAGTACGAAAGCCAATGAAATCACCAATACCTATGAAGTGACGTTAAGTATGACGCCACCTACTGGCTACAACATTTTACCGGGGATGACTGCCAAAGTATTTTCAAGCCAAGTTGCTGTCGATAAGCAAGCTATCTATTTACCTGTTAAAACCGTTTTAAAAGATCAACAAGGTAACTATGTTTGGACCGTTGAAGCCGTTGGCGATAATCAAGGAAAAATCATCAAAACACCGGTGACGATAGGTGAAATGACCCAATATGGTTTTCAAATCATCAATGGGGTTTCAGCGGGTGAGCATGTTGTATCGGCAGGTATGAGTAAAGTAAGTGATGGTCAACTGGTGAAATTTATGGGAGACGAGGCGTGAATATTACTCGATTAGCCCTTGAGAATAATCGCACTGCTTGGGTTATTTTTTTAGCCATGCTTTTATTTGGCATACTGGCGTTTAATAAAATGCCAAAAGATTATGACCCCGGCTTTATTATTCGTACTGCTCAGGTAGTTACATATTTCCCGGGTGCTAGTCCACCGCGGGTTGAGGCGCTAGTAACGGATCAAATAGAAAAAGTCGTTCAACAAATTCCAGAATTAGATTTTGTAAGTAGTACATCTAAAACCGGTGTGTCGATCGTGAGCGTTAATATTAAAGAAAGTTATAAAAATATGCGGCCTATTTGGGATAATTTGCGGCGTAAAGTGCAGAGTATAGAAGCCGAGTTGCCCAAAGGAGCGCAACCGCCTATTGTTAATGACGAATTTGGAGATGTATTTGGTATTGTTATTGGCTTGACTGCTGAAGGCTATAATCATCGCGACATGGAAGAGGTTGCTGAGCAAGTTCGTGATACCTTTTTACGTTTACCAGATGCGGCAAAAGTAGAAATATACGGCACTCAAGAACAACGGGTGTTTATTGAATTTGAGAATAGCCGCCTAGCTGCATTAGAGCTTTCGGCAGGCATATTACAACAACAATTGGCTGCACGTAACATTGTAAACCCTGGTGGTACGCTTTATGTTGGCGACGAAACCTTAGTGGTAGAGCCCAGTGGAAACTTCGAATCGGTGTCTGAAATCGCTAATACTATTATTAATGTGCCTGGCAGTGAACAAGTTATACTGTTATCCGATATTGCCAAGGTTTATCGCGACCACATTGAACCTGCAAAAGCGAAAGTTCGAGTCGGTACACATCAGGGTTTAACCATTGGTATTTCGATGCGAACAGGAGGAAATAATTTAGACCTTGGTAAGCAAGTTAAGCAGACTATCCAGCATCTAGAGAGTGTTTACCCTATTGGTGTGGAGTTTAAATTATTATCCTTTTTACCTCAGGAAGTTGAAAAAAAGGTCAATGATTTTGTTTCTAATTTAGTTCAAGCGGTGTTGGTTGTGACAGTGGTAATGCTATTTACTTTGGGGTTACGCACAGGGCTCGTGGTTGCCAGTTTAATACCCATGAGTATGGTGTTTGGTATTTTGGTGATGTCATTTTTTGATATTAGCATTGATCAAATTTCGCTTGCTGCCCTGATCATTGCATTGGGTATGTTGGTGGATAACGGCATTGTGATGTCAGAAAATATCATGGTGCAAATGGAGCAAGGTAGGCGCGCGGTTGATGCTGCTGTGGACTCGGCTCAAGAGTTGAAAGTGCCTCTGTTGGTATCATCGCTAACAACAGGGGCGGCATTTTTACCCATTTTCTTGGCAGAATCATCGACAGGTGAATATACCGCATCACTGTTTAAAGTGGTAACGATTACCTTATTGTGCTCTTGGATATTGGCTTTAACGATGATCCCCATGCTTTGTGTTTACTTTGTAAAAGTAAATACAACCCAACAGCAGGCATTTAGTGGCCCAATTTATAGAAACTATCGTGCAATTTTAGGGTGTTTGCTGCGTTATCGGTGGCTCACTGTGGGGGCGTGCATATTGATGTTCTTTATAGCAATTCAAGCATTACAGCTGGTGCCAAAGTTATTTTTTCCACCCTCAGATAGAACTTACTTTAAGGTAGAATTAGAGCTGCCAGTGGGAACGCGTTTAGAAAGCACTGAGCACTTAGTTAAAGATTTTGAACAATACCTGCACAGCCAATTGTTAGTCAATGAGCAACGTTCTGAGGGGGTAACGCAATGGGTGAGTTATATAGGCAATGGAGGACCGCGTTTTTTGCTTAGCCACAACCCAGAACCAAGCAGTGCGAACTATGCCTTGATGATAGTGTCGGTAACGTCATATACCTTAATTGATGACATGATGGCTAAAATTGAAGGTTATGCACTTACTCGCCATCCGGATTTATTACTTAAACAACGAAAGATTGAAAATGGTGCGGCAATAAATAACCCTGTAGAAATACGCCTTCTGGGTGAGGATAAGGCAAAGTTAATGGCAATCGCTGAGCAGATAAAGCAGCAAATGCGGCAAACACCGGGGTTAAAATCAATTAGTGATGATTGGGGTTTGCCAATAAAAAAACTTGAGATCAACATCAATCAAGCAAGAGCAAGGCGGGCCGGTGTTTCAAGTGAAGATATAGCCACTTCATTGCAAACGGGTTTAAGTGGACTAGAGCTTACACAGTACCGTGAAAAAGAAGATACCATACCGGTAATTCTTCGCTCTGTTGCTGCTGATAGGCAAGATATCGCCAAACTAAAAGCGATGGCGGTGTATTCACAAGCCTCTGGTAATTCGGTGCCATTGCAACAAGTTGCAGACGTAGAGGTGGTATGGGAAAGCGCGCAAATATTTCGCCGCGATCGTGTTAAATCAGTGGTTATTGGAGCGCAAATTGACGGTATCACTGCGAGCGAGGGGTTTGCTTCACTCACCCCGTGGCTTGAACAGCAACAAAAAGATTGGCCCTTTGGATATAGTTATGAGTTAGGCGGTGAAGCGGAATCCTCTGGTAAAGCGAATGAATCAATCGCAGAAAAACTGCCAATTGCGGTTCTGATTATTGTATTGCTGCTGGTGGCACAGTTTAATTCAATACGTAAGTCATTATTGGTGCTGGTAACGATACCTTTGGGATTTATTGGCGTTGTTGTCGGGCTATTAGTCGGGCAATCATTTTTTGGCTTTATGACATTATTAGGTGTGATTTCATTGGCTGGTATTGTTATCAATAATGCGATTGTTTTGCTGGAACGGATCAAAATTGAATTGGACGCGTCACCACAAGCGCCCATTAATGCCATTATAATGGCGGCTCAAGCCAGAATGCGGCCGATATTATTAACCACGGCCACAACCGTGTTGGGCTTATTACCGCTCTATTTGGGTGGGGGGGAAATGTGGGAACCCATGGCACTGAGTATCATGGGTGGGTTGTTGTTCTCAACGCTACTCACACTTGGGGTCGTGCCTGTGCTTTATGCATTATTGTTTAAAATAAGCGCTCATAATGAAAGTGAAAAGGTGGTATAAGTAATCATTTGCTAATGAGTGTTAAAGAGCGTAAATGCGACAGACAAATGGATGACCATTCCGTTACAGTATTTAGTGCAAAGTGAAAGCGGCATGAGGAGGCGAGATATGAAAAACGTTATTGTATTGATAATGGGCTTATGTGCAGCATGTAGTGTGTATGCTGGTGAAGCCAAAGTAAATTTTAAAGATTTTAATGAATACCGAGATGTGTATCCATCAAATGAAGTGAAAGGGGCTTATCACAAACGACTAGCTAAGCAATTTGAAAGGCACATTGTAAAGTTAGCTGAGCAATTACCACAAGGCTATAAACTTGATGTGACCTTTAATGACATAGACCTTGCTGGAGATGCGCGTTTTAGCATGAACGATGTTCGCATCGTTAAACCTATTTATTTTCCACGCCTAAATATTCGCTATCGGTTAGTGAATGAAAAAGGTGAACAAGTACTGAAAACGCAAGAGCGAGAGCTTAAAGATATGAGTTTTATGGATAGAATAAAAGTAGGCCGAAACGAAGCGTTATATTACGAAAAGCGTTTGCTTAATGAATGGTTCGATAAAGATGTGCTAGCCACCGCTAAAATCTAAAATAGCTAAATGCGCACCGAGTAGCTTAAATTAGCTCGGTGCGTTGTTGCTATTTAAATGTTGCAAGTAGCTGTAATAAGCTTTGTAGCTTCAGTACTGTCGTTTTTAATTTTGCTTCATCTATAGTTTCTTGCTCGCTCAATGCTTTAACATCGCCAGCAACATCTAATACGTAGGGCTTAAAGCGTTTTGCTTCAAAAGAAAATCCAGCCTCTTCGGTAAATAGCGCTGTAAATTTTCCATGTCCTTGTTGCTGTAATTCGTCTAATTTTTTATCAGCATCAAGTGACTGACGATAAACAACTTTTAGGTTTTCATTTAATTTTTCAATAATGGCCTGCATTTTCTTCCTAAAGTTATTGTTGAAACGGCCGATAGTCTACTCGGATTCATTTAAAAAGTCAGGTAACGCTTATGAATATTTCCGGAAATAACCTGCCTGTCATGTCTGGTGCGGGGCAAAGTGGCGAAGTATATAGTGCCAATTTAGCCAAAAAGCAGCAGCAAGCAGAAGGGAAAGCGGCACTTGCTTTGATTGAAGCCGCAGGCAGCAGCGCAGCAGCGCAAAGTCCTGCACAATCAACCACAGCAAGTTTAGGTAATAACATTAACGTATACGTTTAACGTATCGTTATTGTTATTCCAGCTGTAAATCAATCGGTGTCTTACTTGTTTTGCCACCGATTTCTCTGACCAATTTGGGTACCAAAAACCCAGGCAGTGCTTCTAGCATATCAGCCATGATTTTTTGTGCTTGCGCCTGTTCTACATCAAAGTGGCTTGCACCTTCTACTTTATCAAGCAAATGTAAGTAATAAGGTAATATATCCGCGTCAAATAATGCTTCACTTAAAGTAATTTGTGCTTGTGATGAGTCATTAATACTTTTTAGCAACACTGCTTGATTTAATAAGGTAACGTTAGCTTGTTTGAGTTTGCGCATAGCGCTAATAAATATATCGTCAATTTCATTAGCATGATTAATGTGATTAACCAAAATTACTTTTAAGCGGCTATAAGCAAATCGTTCGCACAAAGTATCGGTAATACGGCTTGGCATAACAACAGGTAAACGGCTATGAACTCTGATACGCTTTAGTTGCATTAATGGCTCGAGTTGGTCCATCAGCCAAGCAATGGCGTCATCTTTTGCCATTAATGGATCACCTCCACTTAAGATCACTTCGTTTATTTGCGGATGTTTTTTTACGTAATCTACTATATCAAGCAGAGCGCGCTTGTTGATCTGATTGTCTTGATATGGGAAATGACGACGAAAACAATAGCGGCAATTTACAGCACACCCTGTTTTTAACATCACTAAAATGCGCGAACGGTATTTGTGCAACACTCCAGGTTGTGTACTTTGTTGTTCTTGCAACGGGTCTTTATTAAAGCCTGCTTTAGTTAAAAATTCTTGGTGAACTGGTAGCACTTGTAGCAGTAATGGATCGTTGGCATCGCCGTAGCGCATTTTCTTTATGAACGCTTGTGGTACACGAAGAGGAAATAAACGTCTCGCTTGGACATCTTTTGTGTCAAAATGCGACTCTAAACCCAACATATTGAGTAAGGTTTGAGGGCAAGTTACGACATTTGCCAATTCTTTTTGCCAGTTACTATGCAAATTTACTTCATTTGTTTGTATCATTAGCAGGTTTATTACTCGAAAAAAAATGATTAGAGGATATGATGGCGAATTATAGCACCAACGAGTTCAAGGGCGGCTTAAAAATTATGTTAGATGGCGAACCTTGTGCCATCTTAGAAAATGAAATGGTAAAACCGGGCAAAGGCCAAGCGTTTAACCGTGTTAGGATCCGTAAGTTGATCTCAGGTAAAGTATTGGAAAAGACCTTTAAGTCAGGCGACTCAGTTGAGGGTGCTGATGTAATGGATACCGATCTTGCTTATCTGTACACCGACGGCGAGTTTTGGCATTTCATGAATAATGAGACGTTCGAGCAAATCGCTGCAGATGAAAAAGCAGTGGGTGAAAACGTAAAGTGGTTAGTTGAAAACGACGTATGTACGATTACTTTGTGGAACGGCAGCCCAATTGCGGTGACGCCGCCTAACTTTGTAGAGCTTGAGATCACAGAAACTGATCCAGGCCTTAAAGGGGATACTGCAGGCACTGGTGGAAAGCCTGCAACATTGAGCACCGGTGCGGTGGTACGTGTACCATTGTTCGTGCAAATCGAAGAAGTGATCCGTGTTGATACACGCACTGGCGAATATGTGAGTCGCGTTAAATAACATCCAATGTAGCCCAATTTTACTGGGCGCATGATTAAAAAGCCCCAGCTATGTGCTGGGCTTTTTGTTTTAGCAGAATAAAATTTAAGAGAAAAACAATGCCACAGCCATTTTGGGCACCCAGTGCTGACATTACCACGTTGAAAAAACGGGCTGCTATATTAGCTAAAATTAGAGGTTTTTTTGCAAGCAAAGGTGTAATAGAAGTTGAAACGCCAAGTCTATGTCGCGCAAGCGTTACCGATGTACACCTTGCAAGCTTTAAAACGCATTTTGTTGGGCCAGGCTCCGAAGGTGGTTTAGACCTTTATTTGCAGACCTCTCCTGAATTTGCGATGAAAAGATTATTGGCAGCAGGCAGTGGCCCAATATATCAATTGGCTAAAGCATTTCGAAATGAAGAGTCGGGGCGGCATCACAACCCAGAATTCACGATGTTGGAATGGTATCGTCCGGGTTTTGATGAGTTTGCATTGATGGATGAAATTGAACAGTTAATACAACTGATCTTGGCTTGCCAACCCTGTACTCGTATCACCTATCAGCAGGCTTTTCTAGATGTTTTAGGTATTGACCCACTAACGATTAGTTTTGATGAATTAAAGCAATGTGCCAACGAACATGGTTATTGCGATATCGCACAACAAGAAACGAATCCCGATACTTTGTTACAGTTACTATTTTGTATGCAAGTTGAGCCTAAAATTGGTATTGATGCCCCTTGTTTCGTGTATCATTTCCCTGCATCACAAGCGGCACTTGCACAGCTTAATGAGCAAGACTCTCGCGTAGCTGGGCGTTTTGAATTGTATTATCAGGGAATGGAGCTGGCCAATGGGTTTAATGAGTTAACCGATGCTAAGGAGCAAGTTCAGCGTTTTAATGAAGATAACCTGCAGCGCACGCAGAAGGGGTTGTCGGCCGTTGCAATAGATCAGCAATTTATTAACGCGTTAGAGCATGGCTTGCCACCGTGCTCAGGTGTTGCGTTAGGTATTGATAGGTTGATTATGCTAGCGCTTAACAAAGGTCATATTAGTGATGTGATTGCGTTTGGCATAGAGCGGGCATAATGCCCGCAATATAGCAATTTATACAAAGCGCTTGAGCGCTTGCTGGGTAGTTTGGGTGAGCTGTTGCGCATGCTTACAATCTGCAAGTGCAGTATCAATTTGTGTTTTTGCTTGTTGCGCAAGTGCTACAATTTGCTGTACTGATTCATGCGTATTAGCTTGAGTTGACTCTAATTGGTGTACTGCACTGGCAATTTGCTCAAGCTGGGCCTGATTGCGCTCAAAGTCATGGCTCATGTCAGTAAACCCGAAGGAGGTTTTACTAATTGCTTGCTCTGCTGATTCGGAGTGGCTTATGAGTAGTTCAGATTCACGATGAGTTTCACCTACTAAGCTATTCATTTGATTAATGAAGTCACTTATTTGACGAGTTGCATCATTGACCTTAACCGATAGACTACGTACTTCGTCGGCAACCACTGCAAACCCTCGTCCAGCTTCACCTGCACGTGCTGCTTCAATGGCCGCATTGAGAGCCAGTAAGTTGGTTTGATCTGAAAATTCTTCAACCATCTTTAAGATACTACGGATATTTTCACTGTTTTCTTTTAAGCCTGAAACAGTTGTTGAAAAGTTACCAAGCAACACGGTGATCTGCTTTACTTCATCAACCAATGTGGTCAAAGATTGTGATGATTCTTGAACGAATTGTAGGCTTTGTGTATTGGCTTGATATACTTGGTCGGTATTAGTCACAATACTTTGCAAGCTATGGGTAACTTGGTCGCTGGCGGCAATAATAGAGTCACTCATATTAATTTGCTGCCCGCCAAAATCGGCGGTTTGTTGCATGGAGTGAGTGACTTGTTCATTGCTGGTTGCCGCTGTTTGTGCACCTTCATAGGTTTTTTCTAGTAATTCTCGTAAGTGCAGGGTAAAGGCATTATATTGCTCGCTCAGCTCTCTAAATTCATCATAAGAAAATTTGGGTAGTGTGGCATTTAAATTACCGTCTTGGCGGTTTGCCTGTTGCAGGCTGTCGCGCATTGCTCGTACCGGACGTACAATTAAAAAGCGCATATAAAACAGGGTGAATATAAACCCGCCTACAGCACCTAACGTCATTAACCAGAATAAGCCAAAACTACCGTTGTTAGCATCTAATTCACGATACAACCATACTAAGGTAAACACTTGAAAGGCAAATACAAAGCTAAGGTTGCCAAATATTTTGCGTGAAAGCGTATAAAAAAAGCTTTGTTCAATTTGATTATATAAGCGCATGTATAGACTCATTGTTGGCTTTTGATTATCCATTATTGTCTTTCCCAAGATTCTGCAACCTGATTAAACAGGGCATTAGGCTACAGCTGATAAAAACATAAATACTTCTCTTATCAATAATATATGCTAAGAACGCGATAAGATCATTTTTGCATAACATGGAAAGTTACTAAAAATGCCATCGACTCCTAATGCGCGCATATCTTCTATGTCTTGTTGTTTATCGACTGTATAGGTAAATACCTTTAACCCACGTTGTTTGGCATCATCAACGAACTGATGATTAATAAAGTTCTTATCAATATGAATGCTGTAGGCATGCAAACGCTGGGCAAATTCTGCGTAGTGCAAGGGAATAGATGCGGTCAGAGCACCTATTTTTATCCACGGCATATGTTGTTTTAGCCAAACTAATTGATGATGGTCAAATGATGACACGATCAATTGCTCGCGCGCAAAGGTGTCTTGGCGTATGTTTTGTTCGATACAGGCAACAAACTTATCTAGGCTAAAAGTATGTTTTAGCTCTAGATTTATCATGCTTTTGTGGCCTATTTCATCAAATACTTGCTGCAAATTTGGGATAAATTCACCATTACCCGCATCCAACGTTTGTATTTCTTGCAAGGACGTTTGGTTGACTTTGCCCGTGCCATTGGTAGTTCTATCAAGCCAAGTGTCATGTACAATAGCGTAGTCATCGGCACAGCTTTGTACATCTAATTCAATGCCATCTACATCAGCCTGTAATGCTGCTCGAATAGCACTGAGCGTATTTTCGGGGTAATTACCGCTGGCACCTCGATGGGCGAATACTCGCATTGGGCTTTTTCCTTGTGATAGACCAAGTTTCAAAACAAGCAGCGCTGATCACCAGCAAACCGCCAACTAAAGTCATAATTGTTGGTTCTTCTGCCAACAGCATAAATGCCAATAGCGTCCCATACAAGGGTTGTAAACAAGAAATTAATCCAGCAGTGGTCGCCGACAAATGTTTTAGGCTACTGGCAAATAAAGCATGGGGAATGGCAGTAAATACAACACCAGCAAGCAAAATATAGTAAATGTCTTGGCTTGGTAGCTGTGTGGGCGGTATTTGTACAAATGCAGCTAGCATCATGCAGGCTGTGAGTGTTTGGTAAAACATGGTATGCGGACCACTGTAGCTGGCAAAAAAGCGCTTTTGTAATAAGTTGCGCAGCGCAAATAAAGCACCAGAGATGATTCCTGTGATGATCCCAAGGGTTACTTGGTTACCTAAACTCGCTTCTGGTATTAACAAATAAATACCAAACAATACCACGCAAGCGCTGACTATATCCTTATTTTTAATACGTTGTTTTGTGAAAAAAGGCTCTAAAAAAACTGTGATCACTGGGTATGTAAAAAACGCGATTATGCCAGTTGCAATGCCGGCCATTTGCATCCCAGCAAAATAAGTAACCCAATGTAGCCCAACTACGACACCCAGCATGACGGCTATAAAATAGTCTTTATTTTGCTCTAGACGTAGTCGTTTTCCAGTCAGTTTTAGCAGTAATGCCAAGACGACAAACGCTACGGCTGTTCGATAAACGGTTATATCTAATGCGGATAAATCAATTAATTTTGAAAATAGTGCAGTACCTCCAAATAGAAGTACAGCGATGTGTAGGTATAAAAGAGAGGTTTGTTCAGGACGCATTACTTTTTCTTGTAGATTTGTGAGGCATGCAGTGTAGCATGTTGACAATTGTCACTGAAACTAGCGTTATTAAACAGATAATATATTTGAACAACTCAAATGAGATGAGTAATTATGCATGTGATGAGTAAATTAGGTGTTGAACTGCCGCTACATAAAGAACAAAAAATGGGTATGTGGGCGCTGATATTTTCTAGCTTTTACTTTTTTCCGTTATTAGCTCAAAAAGCGCCTGTTAGTGTTGTTGATGTAATAGCACAAGTTGCTGTGTACATGCTATTTATCGCGTTTTACCTGACTGCACTTTATCAAAAAGGTCCGCGCCTTACGGGTATATTATTGTTAATGATGCTGACCTGTGGGTTGGGTACCATGCTAACTTATGGGACACAGTCGATATTTGGCTATGTGGGATTTTTTTGTGGGTTATGTTACCGACTAGCACAAGGCTTAATTATGATGGCTATGCTTATGTCGGCGCTATTGTTGACTGGCTTTTTGTTTGCGAATGAGTCGCTTTGGTACTTTTGCTTGCCTGCTTTTGTGGTGGGTGGTGGGTTATTTGCGCTGGGCGTTATTGGGCGTAAAGATCAAATCCATCGACTGCAGCATAGGCAAAGCCAGCAACAAATACAACAATTGGCAGCGATTGCTGAGCGAGAGCGTATTGCGCGAGACTTGCATGATTTACTTGGACATTCTTTGTCGTCCATTGCTTTAAAAGCGGAACTAGCAACTAAATTACAGCAGTTAGGGCAACATGGCCAAGCAATACAAGAATCATTAGAGGTGGCGAGCATTGCTCGTAGTTTGTTGAGTGAGGTTCGAGAAGCCGTTTCAGGATTGAAACAAATAGGCTTAGATGCTCAATTAAAGGCACTACAGCAGCGCCTTGCACAAGCTGGTTTTAATGTGTTTATTGAAAATCAAGCGCCGTCATTAAGTGCGCAACAAGAAAGCGCGTTATGTTACATCGCTAAAGAGGCTGTGACGAATATTTTACGTCACAGCAAGGCTAAGAACGTCAAAGTAGCGTTAATGCAGCAAGATAATGTTGTGCTCTTTAGAATTGAAGATGATGGTGATATTAAAAATTTAACGCATGGTAATGGCTTAGAGGGTATCAAAGAACGCGCCTTGCAGTTAGGTGCAAAGTTGCACGTTGATATTTCGCATGGCTTAAAACTGCAACTAACAATGGAGCAAAGCGTTAATGAAAGTCATGGTGGTTGAAGATCAAGCCCTAGTGCGAGGCGCTATTTCAGCATTACTTGGTTTAGAGCCAAATATTGAAGTGGTTGCACAGGCGGTAGATGGCGTTGATGCAATTGAGAAGCTATCAAAATATCAAGTCGATATTGTACTTACTGATATCGAAATGCCGAATAAAACAGGGTTAGAACTTGCACAATATATTAATGAGCAGCTGCCAACTGTACTGAGCGTTATAATGACGACGTTTTCAAAAGCGGGTTATATTCAGCGGGCAATGGACTTGAATGTTAAAGGGTTTATTTTAAAAGAGGCACCAGTTAGCTATTTGGTCAATGCCCTTGAAGAGGTAATGCGAGGCAAAAAGGTGATTGAACCCGAACTGTTGGCGTTGGGGGCTGGGGAGCGCGATCCACTTACGGATAAAGAGCGTACTGCACTGCGTTTAGCAGGAGAAGGCATGACCACCAAAGAGATTGCTGTAAGGTTGTATTTAAGTGATGGTACGGTCAGAAACTACCTATCGGAGGCAATTGCGAAGCTGTATGCAAGCAATCGAATTGATGCTGCTAGAATTGCAAAACAAAAAGGGTGGTTATAGTGCGCGCATGTAAATAAAACTTTCACTCACTGGAGCTGTCTCATTAGCAGATTTTGGGTTAAAATAACAACATAACTCAATTAACAAGCTAGTGAATGTCAAAACAGGATCCTTATCTCAGTCGAGAGCAAGACAAATACGAAAACCCAGTACCTAGTCGCGAATTTATATTAGAGCACATTAAAGCAGCCGATAAAGCGACCACCTTCAGCCAACTTTGCAATAGTCTCAATGTGTTAGACGATGAGCGCCAAATCGCGTTTAAACGTCGTTTACGCGCTATGGAGCGTGACGGTCAGCTGCATTTTAATAAATTTAAGCGCTATGTTATACCGACCGATGATGGGTTGGTGAAAGGTCGCGTGATAGGGCACCGTGATGGTTTTGGCTTTTTGGCTGTAGAGGGCGAACCTAAAGATTGGTTTATTGCTAAGCATCAAATGAATACCGTTATGCATGGCGATATTGTATTGGCTAAAGCGGCCAGTAGAGGCTCAGGTGGCAAAGTTGAAGCGCGTATTGTACGTGTACTTGAAGCTGAACGAGCGCCGATTGTTGGTCGTTACTTTGTTGAATATGGCAGTGCTGTGGTGGTGCCAGAAGACCCACGAATTACCCAAGATATAATTATTTTACCGGGTAGTGAAAAAGGCGCTCGACATAACCAAATGGTGCAAGTGCAAATTACCCAAAGCCCAACTCGGCAAATGAATGCGGTGGGTAAAGTGGTTGAAGTACTTGGTGAGCATATGGCACCGGGTATGGAAATTGAAGTGGCGCTGCGTAATCATGATATTCCGCATGTTTGGCCCCAAGCAGTGCTTGAACAAGTCTCTTGCCACGGTGAAGAGGTCGAGGAAGCAGACAAACTCGCCCGGGTTGATTTAAGAGACTTACCTTTGGTCACTATTGATGGTGAAGATGCTCGGGATTTTGATGACGCGGTGTATTGTGAGCGCAAAAAATCGGGTGGCTGGCGTTTATGGGTTGCCATTGCCGATGTATCTCATTATGTGCCCAAAGGCAGCGCGTTAGATACAGAAGCCATAGAACGTGGTAACTCAGTGTACTTTCCTGAGCAAGTGATCCCCATGTTACCCAAAGTACTGTCCAATGGCTTGTGTTCGCTGAACCCACAAGTTGACCGCTTATGTATGGTTGCTGAGATGACCATATCAGAAGCAGGGCGCTTGTCTGGTTATCGTTTTTATGAAGCGATAATGAACTCTCATGCGCGTCTTACCTACACCAAAGTACATGCCATCTTGCAAGGTGATGAGAAGCTACGTGAACAATATTCACCCTTAGTGCCGCACCTAAGCGATTTACAACAAATGTATATGGCATTGAAAGCGGCTCGACAAACGCGCGGTGCCATTGAATTTGAAACGCTAGAAACACGATTTGTATTTAACGCGCATCGTAAAATTGAATCTATTGTGCCGCTGGTGCGCAATGATGCGCATAAACTCATTGAAGAATGCATGATCTTGGCTAATGTGTCGGCAGCTAAGTTATTAGCTAAGCATGAAGCCAGCGCGCTATATCGTGTGCATGATGAGCCTGATCAAGAAAAGCTTAGTCATTTTAGGCAGTTTTTAAATGATTTAGGTATTGAGAGTTTACTCCCTAACGACCCATCACCTTTAGAGTTAACAGCTGCATTAAATCAGTTGGGCGAGCGACCAGAAAAAGAACTGATTCAAACCATGTTGCTGCGCTCGATGAAGCAAGCTGTATATCAACCAGATAATATTGGTCACTATGGTTTAGCGCTAGATGCCTATGCGCATTTTACATCCCCTATTCGTCGTTACCCTGATTTAGTGGTACACAGAGCTATTAAAGGGGTGCTGAGTAAACAAGGGCAAAATACCTCTGGTGCGTATGTTTATGATACCGATGAAGTAGACCAACTCGGTGAGCAATGCTCAACCACAGAGCGAAGAGCGGATGACGCGACTCGAGAAGTTGCCGATTGGCTCAAGTGCGAATTTATGCAAGACCATGTTGGTATGGAATTTAGCGGTGTGGTGTCATCGGTTACCACGTTTGGGTTATTTGTGCGCTTAGATGATTTACAAATTGATGGCATGATCCACATTTCTAGTTTAGGGCAAGAGTATTTTCACTTTGACGGTGCTAAGCATTGTTTGATAGGGGAGCACAGTCGCCAAGTGTATCGTTTGGGCGATAAACTCAGCGTTACGGTTGCTTCAGTGAGCCTTGATGAGCGACGCATTCATTTAGCTATAGCAGGTGAGCAGGTGCCAGATCGCTACGCTAGGCGTCGGAACAAGCCGACTAAAGTGGATGAAAAACCGGCATTAAGTAGCGTTCGTGCGCAATTAAAGGCGGGTAAAATTCCTAATAAGCGCGAAGGTGACACTGAGAGTAAAACCGATCGTAAACCGCAGAAAGGGAAAAAAACTACCCCTAAAGGTCAGTTGAAAAAAGCCAAAAAAGCGGGCGCTGACACAGTAAAAAGCAAATCAAAAACCAAGGCGAAAGGCAAAAAAGTGAAAGCAAAACGCCCTGGTAAAAATGCGCGAAAAAGCAGCAAGAATAGCTCTGGAGCATAATATAAGTGAGTAACGAATTAATTTTTGGTTTTCATTCAATTGAAGCCATTTTGAGCAAAGAACCGGAGCGTTTTTTGGAGATTTATGCGTTAAAAGGACGCGAAGATAAACGTTTAAACCCAGTGATCAATGAAGCTAGAAAATTTGGTATTTCTGTGCAATTTATGCAAAGAAAAGCACTGGATAACAAGGCCAAAGGTGAACAGCACCAAGGGATCATTGCTAATGTCAAAGCCGCTCGGACCTACAGCGAGCGAGATCTAGATGAGATTTTAGAGCGCGAATCTAGCCCATTCTTTTTGGTATTAGATGGCGTGACTGACCCGCATAACCTCGGAGCTTGTTTACGCAGTGCCGATGCAGCAGGGGCTCATGCGGTGATTGTGCCAAAAGACAAGTCAGCAAAGCTTAACGGCACAGCCCGAAAAGTAGCCTGCGGTGCGGCAGAAACGGTGCCGCTTATTCAAGTGACAAACTTGGCACGTACACTGCGAGATATTAAAGAAGCAGGTGTTTGGGTAGCAGGTACTGCGGGTGAAACGGATACGCACGTATTTGATGCTAGTTTAACTGGTCCAATTGCAATTGTGATGGGCGCAGAGGGTGACGGTATGCGTCGTTTAACCCGAGAGCATTGCGATATTTTAGTTAAAATCCCGATGGTGGGCACAGTTTCAAGTTTAAATGTGTCGGTGGCAACGGGCATTTGTTTATTTGAAGTGCTTAGGCAACGTAACGCACTTTAAATCATCCATATTTTAAAAACGCCGCATTGAGATGTTCAGTGCGGCGTTTTTTTGTACATGATAGTGATGATGCTAAAGCAGTTAATGAATATCAGCATGTGATCGAACTACAGCCCAATAATAAGGTCTTTGATATAAATTTTAATATTTAGCCGCTTAATCACTTTGTTCATAAAAGCTGAAAGTAGGGGTCACTCAAAAGAAAATAGTTTTAAAAATGTCAATTCAACGCATTGAAAATATAGATGATTTTTTTGGTGGTGATTACAATGGCTAGCAAAGTAGAAAACCATTGAAGGATTGAACCAAAACAGGAATTTCGCTATGGTGGGTAGGTTGATTAAAACGAATAGAAACGGGCAATGCTACAGGCTCGTTGTATTTTAACTTGGTAATATCATGACTTGCATCTCTAATTTAATATTAACTACCTCTATACATGATGGCGCTTGGATGAATAGCGATTACGGAAGTGTTGATATATTAAATGATTATTTATATAAACATTATCAAGGTTCTCGGTTTAGTAGTGTTAACAGGCATTCAGGAGGAAGAAAATCTATGAGTTGTGATGTATTTATTGCTGCAATAGATTACTTGAATGTTGATGAGTTTGTTGCATTATTTTATCAAGTGTCGTGGGATAAACCTGAGGAAGCCCAGCTGATGATAAAAACACAAGGGCAAGTTACTTTTACTCTCTATCAGGCAAAAATATAACAAACCAAGTAAGCAAGGAGCAGAGCGGGAGTATACGGCTCATCGACAGAGAGTTCAATCACCTTAAGAGTAATTCGATAACACTGGATACTGAGTGCGGTGTTTAGGTAAATAGTACACAAAAAGCAAAGCCTCAATTCGCAGCAAGCTGGTTACTGCTAGGTTTGATGATGATTTTAAAGCGGAGCTTCTGCTATTAACACAGTGTGCGTACCTTGACTCTGAAACTATATGTATAGCTTAAAAGTTAATCAATTTGTTAAGTTTAGGATGGAGCTTAATTATCTGTTAGGAGTAAATCGATATGAGCGTTGTTGTTGATATATTTGTGTGGCTGTTCATCGAAACTTTTTTGGGTTTTATTGTTTATTCTACAGGTTGTTTAATTCTAAAAGTAGTTACTTTTGGTCAGTATAAAATTGAGTTTAAAGACTTTACCTCTTTTAAAAGTAGTAAATCTAAAAAGGTCGATTTAGTCTTTCTGTTAGGCATGACTTTTTACGTCACATTAATTTTGTTGGTAGCGTATTTAATCAACTAAAGCATAACGAATACTTATAAAAGGTATTTATAGACGGCCACTTTTTATTATTACAAGCAGTGAGCGATGCTATTCTAAGCTGACGGATAAGCGCTGCGCTATCTATGTTCAAAGGTGTCTTCAGCAACGTAATGTTATAGGCATACGCCAATGCTCATGGTGTGAGCATTGAGTAAAAAGATGGGTATTCAAATTATCTAAAATAGCCACTTAATTGATGCGAGTTAAACAGGTTTAGTGGCTATTTTATAAACACTTAATGATCTGTACCTAAAATGGCTTCAAGCTCTTGCAGTGATTGTACTGTGTAGGTGGGTATGATGTCGTTGGGGCAAGTTTTTTCTGGATGGCGTAACCAACAGCTATCAATACCAAAGTTATTGGCACCTAAAATATCGCTGCTGGGTGTGTCTCCCACCATGAGCACCTTATCTTTATCAGGGTTGCCTAATAAAGACAGTGTATGTGCAAAAATATATGGGTCAGGTTTAGCTGTACCCACCAATTCAGAAATAACTAAGCAATCAAAACAATTGCTTAAGCCAGTATGTGCTAGTCGCTTTTCTTGTAGCGCGGCGAAACCGTTGGTAATTATACCAAGGCTGGCTTTGCCTTTGAGGTGAGTTAAAAGGCTACGAGCACCGGGTAAGGGTTCGCAAATGCTAGCCATTGACTCTAAAAAGCCAGCGTTTAACTCTTTGGCTGGTACGTTCAGTTGTTGTGCCCATTTTGCAAAGCGCGTAATTTGCAATGTTGTGGCATCAATATGACCTGCTTGATAGTCAAGCCAAAGTGGGGCATTTACCGCTTGATACTCTTTGTGATCGTGCTCTGTAAAGTCTACGCCATAGTTAGAAAATAGTTTCTTTAAGCCTAAAAA
The DNA here is from genome assembly GCF_945859825.1 of Pseudoalteromonas holothuriae. Taxonomy (GTDB): domain Bacteria; phylum Pseudomonadota; class Gammaproteobacteria; order Enterobacterales; family Alteromonadaceae; genus Pseudoalteromonas; species Pseudoalteromonas holothuriae. The sequence continues at coordinate 156,031 of NZ_CAMAPC010000004.1, read as the reverse complement.
TGCGTTAAAGCTGAACAGGGTTTCATCGGCGTCAAATAGAATATGGCTATACTTCATCACTGGCCTTTTCGATATATAAATGTGGATGTAAAAAGGGGGCCATGGCTAAGGTGAGTGCTTGTGTATAAGTGCTTTCACGCGTCGCAACATGATTGGTGAGCAAACCAATTGCCCCTCCCTGCTGTTTAATATTGGTAGTATTAAACACACGGTCCATAACTGGGCCTAACTCTTCTCCCGCCATGAGTGCATTATAAATAGGCTGCGGTAATGGTAAATTACTACTGCGATTTACACTAGTGTAATGAGCATTGGCAACTACTACATAAGCAAACGTAGCAGGGCCATAGCTAAATTGGTGGGCACCACCTTCCATTGCGCAGAAAAAGTCAGCGTCATGATGTTGCTGTAGGTAGCTCACTCGGTTTTGCGCGCCTAACCGGGTTTGCTCTTCGCCTAGGGGTTGTTCTGGCACACCACTTGGAGCATGTAATCCTTGGCAATCTATTTGATATTCAGGGAAATAGCGTGCAATCACGCTTTTAGCTGCACTAATTTTGACTGGATTTTGAGAACCAACTAATACTTTAATGGTCTTTATTGATGCCATGAATCGCTTCCAACTGCGGCAAAAAGAGGGTCACAAGTTTAATTTGCGATGATTGAGCCTGCAAGTTAAATCGGCAGTTCTACGGGGGCCATATTTTCTATCGCGCGTTTTTTTACTAATAAATCTTTGATAAGAGGGGTAAGCACCAACTCCATGGCTAACCCCATTTTACCGCCAGGGACTACCAGAGTATTCATACGTGACATAAAGCTGCCATCGATCATATGTAAGTAATAGGGAAAGTTTACATCATCAATGCCGCGAAAACGGATCACCACAAAGCTTTCATCTAATGAAGGGATGTCTTTGGCACTAAAAGGGTTAGAGGTATCGACGGTAGGAACCCGTTGAAAGTTGATATGAGTGCGAGAAAATTGCGGTGTAATATGATTAATATAGTCGTCCATACTGCGTACGATTGAGGTCATTACCGCTTCTCTAGAGTGGCCGCGCTCATTGGTATCGCGAATTAGTTTTTGGATCCACTCTAGGTTAATTATTGGCACCATACCGATGAGCAAGTCAACGTGCTTGGCAACATCATGCTCGGGTGTTACCACACCACCGTGTAGTCCTTCGTAAAAAAGTACATCGGTATTGGGTTCTAAATCTTGATAAGGTGTAAAAGTACCGGGGAGTTGGTTGTAAGGAACAGCATCATCAAAAGTGTGCAGATAACGCCTTATTTTGCCATCGCCATACTCGCCGTAGCGACTAAATAGTGCTTCTAAGGCGGCAAAATCATTCGCTTCTTGGCCAAAGTAGCTTATGTGCTTACCTTCTTGCAGAGCATCTCGTTTGAGCTTATCCATTTCAGGTCGGGTATAGCGATGAAAGCTATCTCCTTCAATAAAGGCTGCATTAGCACTCACACTACGAAATATATGTTTAATTGCGTTGGTAGTGGTGGTGGTGCCTGCCCCTGAGCTACCAGTTATGGCTATGATTGGGTGCTTTTGGGACATAATAAGCCTCGATAATCTCAAAACATGAACAAAATAGGTGAATTCGATTGTTACTCGAAGCGGCTTGAATAGCAAGTTTTGTGGTTTAACGCACAACTGGGTATGATAAAAGAAAAATAATAAGGACCATTCATGAAAGCTTTAATCCCACTGGCTGTATATTTATTTTCGATGTATATAGTGACGGCGCAGGCAGCGATGCCACAAAGCCAAATTTTGCTTGCTAGTGAAGTTGATGATTCAATTAAAGTTGTATCTATAACCTCGGATGATAACTACCATAATCAGCCTGTTGTGACTAAAAAAGGAGTGTATTTTACACAAGGAGTGACCACTAAAGAGCAAGCTCAAACTGATTTGTTTTTTTATGATTTTGCAGATAAAACAAGCCATAATTTAACCAATACTCCTGTGTCAGAGTTTTCACCTACTTTATACCCCGATGGTGATGGGCTATCGAGTGTGGTGGTAGAGCCCGATGGTAAGCAAAAGTTGTGGTTTTACCCATTTGATAAAACCCAAAGTGCACAGCGTATCTTTGAGCATATCGAGCCGGTGGGTTACCACGCATGGGGTAATAAAGGTGATTTGGTGATGTTTATTTTAGGCCAGCCACATACGCTGCAATACGCCGACTTGACAGGTCACTTACCTACAAAGGTCGCTAAAGATATTGGCCGAACACTGGCCTTTAATAATAAAAAGCAAATTTACTCATTTACCTATAATAAAAATGGCCAACACTGGTTTGCCAGCTTTTCGGCAAACACACAGCAAGTGAGCGACCATTTTGTGATGCCAGAAGGTGTACAAGACTACACATGGTTAAATGAGAGTCATGTGGCTTATGCGATTGGTAATCGTATTTATATGCGTGATTTTGAAAACCCTAAAGCGATATCGCAGTGGCATAATTTAAGTCCATATTGTGATACACATATCTCAAGATTAAGTTATCACCAAGGTAATTTAGCATTTGTGTGTGATAAATCTTAATTAACGCTGCACAGGTATAAAAAATTATTTAAAATAGCCAGTAGGTTTTTATAAAAGAGAAGCGATATGAGTATATTAGTGACTGGCGGAGCTGGCTATATAGGCTCACACACCTTAGTTGAACTACTACAGCAAGGTGAAGACGTGATAGTAGTAGACAATTTAAGTAATGCATCACAAGAGTCACTAACACGTGTCGCACAGATCACGGGTAAAACAGTGAGCTTTCATCAAGGTGATATTTTGGATAAAGCCTTTTTGGATGGCGTATTTGCCCGTTATGATATTAGCCAAGTTATTCATTTTGCTGGTTTAAAAGCGGTAGGCGAATCGGTTGTTAAGCCAATTGAATATTATCAAGCGAATGTACAGGGCACGCTTACATTGTTAGATGCAATGCGCGATGCTGGAGTGTTTAAGCTGGTTTTTAGTTCGTCAGCGACGGTATATGGCGACCCGCAAAGTTTACCTATCACAGAGCACTTTTTAGTCGGGGGTACTACAAACCCTTACGGCACATCTAAGTTAATGGTTGAAATGCTGTTGCAAGACGTTGCTAAATCAGACGAGCGCTGGGCATTTGCGATTCTACGTTACTTTAATCCGGTTGGCGCGCATGAGTCGGGCTTAATAGGCGAAGACCCAAATGGCATTCCAAATAACTTACTCCCTTATATTGCACAAGTTGCTGTTGGCAAGCTTGAACAATTAGGTGTCTTTGGGGATGACTATGATACTGTTGATGGCACCGGCGTGCGAGATTATATTCATGTTGTTGATTTGGCGGTGGGTCACTTAAAAGCGCTAGATAAGTTGGCAACTCATACGGGTACGCATATTTATAACTTGGGAACAGGTAATGGTTACTCGGTGTTGCAAATGGTGAGTGCATTTGAAAAAGCCTCGGGTAAGTCCGTTCCTTATCAAATTAAACCTCGTCGTGGTGGTGATATTGCAGCATGTTATGCGGCACCACAAAAGGCTGAGCAAGAACTTGGTTGGCAGGCACAACGTGGCCTTGATGATATGATGCAAGACACATGGCGCTGGCAAAGCAATAACCCCAATGGTTACAAGGCCTAATTTATATCAAAAAGTGTAGATAAGTAGCCTACTATTTATCTGCACTTTTATGTGCTTAGGCCATGGCCAATTCGCTTTTAGCCCCTAACCAACGTAAGACTAATGGTTCAACCACTTCAGGGTGAGCTTTCATAAGCTTAAATGCTAAAGGCCTAACTTGATTTAACAGTGCTTTATCGCGGTTTAAGTCAGCCACTTTAAACTCTGCAAGCCCAGTTTGCTTGGTGCCTAGTACTTCACCTGGGCCGCGAATCTCTAAATCTTTTTCTGCGATGACAAAGCCATCATTACTATCACGTAACACGCCCAAGCGTTTTTGCGCTGTGTGTGATAAAGGTGCGTGATAGAGCAATAAGCAATGTGATGCGATAGCACCTCGACCCACACGTCCACGTAACTGGTGGAGCTGAGCAAGCCCTAATCGCTCAGGGTTTTCAATAATGATTAAACTGGCATTAGGCACATCAACACCCACCTCAATTACGGTGGTAGCGACCAATACATTAATGTCGCCGTTTTTGAAATCACTCATGATCTGTTGTTTTTCTTGTGCCTTCATACGGCCATGCACCAAACCAATTTCGAGCTCTGGTAATTGCTCAGTAAGTTGTGCGGCGGCGTCTTCAGCGGCTTGGCATTGCAATACTTCAGATTCATCAATTAAGGTGCACACCCAGTAAACTTGTCGTTTATCGTCTAAACAGGCACTTTTTACTCTATCGACTACTTGCTCACGGCGACTATCAGGCACAGCCACGGTGGTAATTGGGGTACGGCCCGGTGGTAGTTCATCAATCACAGACGTTTCTAAGTCGGCATATGCAGTCATCGCTAAGGTACGCGGGATTGGCGTTGCGGTCATAACTAGCTGGTGCGGGTAGCAGTTATTAAACTGACCCTTTTCACGCAGTGCAAGGCGCTGGTGTACACCAAAACGATGTTGCTCATCGATAATGATTAAAGCAAGGTTAAAAAAGCTGACTTGTTGTTGAAATAGCGCATGAGTGCCAACAATCATTTGTGCTTTACCGCTGGCAATGCTCTCTAATGTACGCTCACGTTCTTTACCTTTAGTTTTACCACCAAACCAAGCCACTTCAACGCCTAACTTGCTAAACCAGTTACCAAAGTTGATGCCATGCTGCTCTGCAAGAATTTCAGTGGGAGCCATCAGTGCAACTTGATAGCCTTTAGCAATGGCACCGAGCGCAGCCAGTGCAGCGACTAAGGTTTTACCTGACCCCACATCCCCTTGCACTAATCGCATCATTGGGTAGGGATGTTGTAGATCCTGCTTAATTTCTGCCACAACACGGCTCTGTGCGTTCGTTGGAGCAAATGGTAAGTGAGCTAAAAACTCAGGCTCTAAGGTGTTATTGGGTGGTAAAGACACCGCCTTCACTGTTTGAGCGCGCTGACGTAACTGCAACAAACTGAGATTTTGCGCAAGCAGCTCCTCAAAGGCTAGCCGCTGTTGTGCTGGGTGTTGCCCTAGTTCAAGAGCGGATAGGTCAGTATCTTGTGGCGGCTTGTGCAGCGCTAATACAGCATCTTTTAAACTTAAATCTGCAGGGCGATATGGTTGTGGCAAATACTCATCAAGCTGATACTTTTGCAAAAGTGCAATGGCCTTATCAGCAATGGCGCGAATACTGAGCTGTTTTAGGCCTTCGGTGGTTGGATAGACCGCGGTGAGTGTCGCCAGTGATGGATCTTTAGGCTCACTGTGACAATCGCGAATACTGTATTCAGGATGGGCCATTTCCAAGCCCGCTTGGCCCCTGCGTACCTCACCAAAACAGCGGATCACCTTACCTGTTGCCATGGCATTTTTTTGCGCTGCATTAAAGTTAAAAAACCGCAGTGCCAGCCTGCCTGTGCCGTCGTTGACATGACAAATTAGCATGCGCCTTTTACCAACAGTAATTTGGCTATGTTCTATTTGCGCTTCAATACTGACATGGCTATGCGGGGTAAGCTCGGCAATCGCGTAGGTACGGGCTCTATCTTCGTAGCGAAGTGGCAGGTGAAATAGCATATCTTGTACGGTAAAAATGCTCAGTTTCGCCAAGCGTTCTGCTACCTTAGGTCCTACGCCTTTAAGCTCGGTAATAGGGTAGTGAGAGAGGTTTGGCGTTGACATGCTAATCCTTAGTTTAAGTCGCGTTATTAAATTTTAGAGCATTCCAAAAAGCTTCATTAGCTACTATTTCGCCATCATCATCTAATGCAGGGTAGGGTAAACCCTTTTCAATACAGCGATTAGCAATAATTGGGTGGCAGCCTTCAAACAATAAAGTATGTTTGGTGTCGGCGTCTAGCATATCATTACGATTGTACAATCCCGCTGCATCTCTTTGGCGTTGTGCTTCGTATAAAATCAGTGCAGCGGCCACAGAGACATTAAGCGATTGCACCATGCCTTGCATGGGGATCACAATGTGCTTATCAGCATGAGCGAGTGCTTTATCAGATATACCCAAGCGCTCTTGTCCTACAATAATGGCGGTAGGTTGGGTGTAATCAATGTCGCGATAATCAACTGCTTCATCACTTAAATTAGTCGCCAGTAATTGAATGCCAGGGTTTTGCTCGCGAATGGTCGCTACCGCCTCATCAATATCATCATGCATATGGGTTTCTACCCAATTTTTGCTGCCACCAGAGGTGTTGTTGGTCAAGCGGCGCTCTTCTTGGGGCCACACAGCATGAACATGATGACATCCTACCGCGTCAGCTGTACGTACAATAGCGGATAAATTATGGTGCTTGTGTACTTCATCTAAACATACGGTTAGGTCGGTTTGGCGTCTATCTAACACTCGTTTGACGCGATGAAAACGCGTTTCTTTCATCAATTACTGCTCTTTCAATCAAAATTGCGCCGATTATACCCGCTAATCGTTAGGGGATCACCTCACGGGCAATGGGGTTTTGTAGTGAGATCAGGGTTTCGGTGGACTGAATCTCCTCAATTGTTTGAATTTTATTGATTAAAACATCCTGTAGGTGGTCGATGGTGCGCGCCATAACTTTGATAAAAATGCTGTAGTTACCAGTGGTGTAGTATGCCTCGACCACTTCTTCAAAGCTTTGCAGTTGTGCGATGGTGCTGGGGTAATCTCGGGCATGCTTTAAGTTTACGCCGATAAAACAGCATACGTCATACCCTAAACGTTTGGCACTGATAGTGACTTTAGTGCCTTGAATGATGCCTGCTTGTTTCATTTTTTCAACTCGCACATGAATCGTCCCAGCACTGACGGCAAATCTTTTTGCTAATTCTGCATAAGGAGTACGGGCATTGTCCATTAAGGCGTGCAAAATTGATTTATCGAGATTATCGATCTGATAATTTTCCATGGTTATTTTGTTGGGTTTTTATTGTATCGATAAAATTTACCGCAATTTTTTAATGATTGGTAGTGCTTATTGCTATTTTTATTATGGGTTATTGTGTTTTCGTTGTTTTTTGTTGAAGATAAATTCAAGCCAAGAACAAGCAGGCAAACGAATTTAAGTATTTACTGGGAATGAGGTCCTAATTATGACAAGCACATATCGTCAAACACAGCAGCAAATTAGCCGCGTTAAGCAGGTATTTTCACAGCAATTAGAAAGCGAACTAGGCTTGATTGAAGTTCAGGCCCCCATTCTGGCAAAAGTGGGTGATGGTATCCAAGATAACTTAAGTGGTACTGAAAAAGCGGTATCGGTTAAAGTTAAAGCACTGCCCGATGCGCAATTTGAGGTAGTTCACTCATTGGCTAAATGGAAGCGTAAAACCTTAGGAGATTATGGCTTTGCAGTCGGTGAGGGCTTGTATACACACATGAAAGCGCTGCGCCCTGATGAAGACAAACTGTCGCCAATTCACTCTGTTTATGTTGATCAGTGGGATTGGGAAAAGATTATTTGCAGCGAGTCTGAGCGTTCACTTGCAACATTAAAGCAAACGGTAGAGACATTATATCGCAGTATAAAAGCCACAGAACAAGTGGTAGCCGATGAATTTGCTTTAACACCTTTTTTGCCAGAGAAGATCACGTTTGTGCACAGTGAAGAGCTGCGTCAAATGTATCCAGATTTTAGTGCTAAGCAACGTGAAAAAGCCATAGCCCAAGAGTACGGTGCGGTATTTTTAATTGGCATAGGCGGTGAGCTTGGAGATGGAAAAATTCATGATGTCCGCGCACCTGACTACGATGATTGGTCAACCGCGACATGTGATAAATACCAAGGCCTAAACGGTGATATTTTAGTATGGAACCCAATGCTTGAAGATGCCTTTGAAATTTCATCCATGGGTATTCGTGTGTGTCCTGACGCTTTAGCAAGACAGTTAACAATAACCCAAGACGAAACTCGTTTAGCGCATGATTGGCATCAACAGCTATTAGCGGGTGACATGCCCCAAACCATTGGCGGTGGCATTGGCCAATCTCGTTTAGCCATGTTATTACTGCAAAAGCAGCATATTGCGCAAGTACAAGTGGGGGTTTGGAGTGATGAGCTAAAAGCGCAAGTAGGTGATGTTTTAAGATAAAAACGAGTGCAGGGCGGTTAAGTTACAGGCACCACCTAACCTTGGAAGTAAAGAACTCTAGATGAGTGTTTAGTAGTGCAAAGCGGCATCACTCCCTGGTGCCGTTTTTTTATACGCTAAAGCGTGATTAACACTAAGTACATCTTAACAGGGACTAAGCTTGTAACGAGTCACCCACCTTCATCAAGTAAGTGCGATGTAAAAACCGACATGCTGGGTTGCAGGTTTACACGTACTTAATTGAGAAGCGAGCTAGCAGGGCTTACCTTTTAAAAGTAAGCCCTGCTGATTTGCCAATAGGTTGTTTTGTAACTCCACCACTAGTTACTCCTTACTCCTGCAAAAACTATCGCTGGCACCTACATCGATAAAGATAAATGACGTACCTAAAGTTACCCCTAGAGCGGCTCCAAATAATGCACAAGCTACTGCTCTGGAGGTTTTTTAGTTTTTTAAAGTGTAAAAATATTACCTATCAGCACACCCCTAATATCGTTCCCGCAACATCTCCAAACGATGTAGTAAATTTTTTGCGCAGTGCGATCTCAACGGGCTTTTGATACCGCTTCGTTGCAAGCGCTAAGCAAGTTAGTGCGCTGTTAAATTAGTCAGTTAAGTTTGAGTCCATTTATAGGTCTATAGGTTAGGCATGAACACGGAAAGCATATAAATAACACTATGATTTACTTCCATGTAAATTTGTAAAAATTATACACATTTACCTGCTTTAGGTAAATGTGGGGAGGCTCTTTAGGATGACTAAGCGCAACGCTTAAATAATCTATAAATTATTGCTTTTAGGTAAGACAGTGTGCCTTAGTTGGTTTTAAATGCTATTTCTATTTTATTGTCAACGAGGCTTGCGCTGCATGGAGGGTAACTGCGAGTGGTTTTGTATTTTCTGTCAAAAATATGAATCTCGACACCTTGATGCAATGCTTGATTTGCAACAAGTTTGGTGTTTTCTAGCAAACCATTGAGGTTTAGCTCAAGTGCTGACAGTTTATTTTCAAGTGCTTCGGCTTCTTCGCAGTAGTGCATTTGGGTAGCGCCAATTTTGGTCATCAGCTGCTGTTTCTTCTGTGCATCTTTTACGTTATCTGCTTTTTCAATGGCCTGTTGCAGGGTATTTAATTGCTCGCTGGTTTGCGTGAGTGCTTTTAAACATTCATCGGTTTCAGCGGTTATCTCAACACCGCGATGAGCTAATCGTATCGTCATTTTAGCCCCAGAATCACTGCCAATTTCACCGGCAATGACCATTTGTGCATCAAGTATTTCGCCACCAATTAGTTTGCCTTTTGGCGCATCATCCGCGCCTACTTGAAACAAGCTTTTTGCCTTAATGTGGCAGTGGTTACTCTGTCTGGCGATAAAAATATTGTTACCTTCAATGTAACTATATTGACCATGTGCTAAATGAATATCGCCTTGTGCGACTAAGCGGCATGTAAGGCCTTCGTCGTTGTTTTGATGATCTAAATGGCCAATAGCAGCTTGCTTTATGTCGATGTGGCCACCACTGATAAGCTCACCTGATTCTACAGAGCCCATCACAGTAATGTCGCCTTGTGCTTTTATTTTCATGCCGGGGGAAACGTTATGAGTCACAATAACACTGCCATTGAAATCTACATGACCGCTACGTACATCAACATCTCCAATCGTAAAAACATCATCTACACGCATGCCATTTTGAATATCAGAAGGGCAACCTGCGATGGTAGCAACTAGCTCTAATGGGTTACTTGCTGAAATTTCCGTGCCATCACCGGCATTGAGTTCAAAGCTATCACCATCTTTGGCTTCAATAGCATCTCCGGTGACGGTAAATCCTTGCGCACCTTCTGTGGCAGGTTGTTTTGACATTAACAAGGTGCCTGGTGCTACGCTTGCTAACTTACCAAAATCGCGCATATCAACCGAACCATCCTCACGCAATTTAGGCTGTTTTAATCGCTCTCTTAATGTTGTTACATGAGGGATGAGTTTAGCCGTTTTTCCATCTTTAGGGGGGCGGCCTCGGGCTATCACGCCATTTGCATTGGTCCCTGAAGGCAGCTCAAATTGTTTTTGCAATACTTGTTCTAAAAATGATTGTTTGTAACCGCGACTAACGCCTGCCTTTATGATGACTTTTTTTGCTTGTTCTATGCTTATTTTAGCGCCGCCTTTGGCGGTAACTAAATGAGCGGTGGCAGCCATTTTATCTTCAGAGATTTCAACAGATAGTTGAGCATCTACTTTTCTAGCAACGACTAGGTTTTTTTCAGGATGGTCACTTTTGAAAAAAGCATTGATAGAGTCATTGTCTACTTCACAGTCGGCATAGGGGGATTGCTCCAGCGCTTCAACAATGAAGGCTGCGTTAGGTGGATTAAGTTTAGCAACTTCTAATAAAATATTGCCGTTGTGCGCTAATTTGAACACGTTTATCACCCTTTACCCTTTAGGCCAAATGTATTAAACCACATTAAAAAAAGTATTAGTTACAGAGTGCTTAATAAATAGTATAGAGTCAAGTGCTTAAGATCAAAGTGCTGAGATTAAAAAACCGTATTAACGCGATTTTTTAATACTAATACATTAGATACATTAGAGCGTGTTGATTTTTGCTGTGTGTATTGCGGTAATCATTCGGGTATTTCCCTACGGTAGAGCCTGTATCCATAGTTATTTTATGTAAGTCAGGTGAAAGCGTAGAAAATTACCCGCACTGCCCAAAGGGCTCAATCAAAGGCTTATACTGCACTCTCATGTGCTATTAACATAGATTACTATACAACATAGCCCATTCTTAGTATTGAAAGCCTTTATTTTGAATAAAATTCATACCTCAAAGAACAACATGCCCTAGTTGCATCAATTTGTTGAAGGTAGCTCCATAATGCCGTCAATTTCAATTTGAGACCCTTTAGGGAGCTCTTTTACACCAATGGCAGCACGAGCTGGGTAAGGCGTTTTAAAATGCTGACTCATAACGTCGTTAACGGTCGCAAAATTACTTAGGTCAGTTAAGAAAATATTAACTTTAACCATATCTTGCAGTTTGCCGCCTGCAGCTTCACACACTGCGGTTAAGTTTTTAAAAACCTGTTGAGCTTGTTCAGCAAAATCATCAGAAACCATTTCCATGGTCTGTGGTACAAGTGGAATTTGACCCGATAAGTAAACCGCTGTACCAACTTTTACGGCTTGATTGTATGTGCCAATCGCTGCTGGTGCTTGATCAGTTGAGATAATTGCTTTGTTCATTATTAATCCTATTTCTTACGATATACGCGTTGCACATCTGGCATTACGCGAATACGGCGCATAATATTAGCGACGTGAATACGGTCTTTAACCGTAATGCCTAAATCTATAACGTATAAGTTACTTTCTTTTTCGTCGGTAGCGATTTCAACGATATTTGATTGTGTACTTGCTACCACATTAGTGAGTTTTGCTAAGGCACCTTGATGATTGATGATATCGACCCTCAGTGCTGCAATATATTCTTTTTCTGGGTTATCTTCCCACTTAACAACAAAGTACTTGGAGCGTTCATTCTCCCATCCTTTGATGTTCTTACATTCTTGGCGATGTACGTTTAGGCCTTTGCCTTGACTAACATAAGCGGTAATTGCATCACCTGGAACAGGTCGACAGCATTTAGAGTAATTGACCAGCATACCTTCTGTTCCGATAATGGCTGCTTTGGCCTTTTTAGCAACGCTCTCAATGCCATCATCGGTTTGCAACAAACGCTTGGCAATTAATATGCTCATAATATTGCCAGTACCAATTTCTACCAATAGAGCGAGTAAAGTGGCCAGTTTATGTTCATCTAAAACGCGGTCAATTGTTTCTTGAGGAATATCATCTAACTTGCTCTCACCCAAGGCTGAGTCAAGTAAACGGCGGCCAAGCTGAATTGCTTCTTCTTGATGTTGGCTCTTTAAGTAGTTGCGCACACCTAAGCGTGCTTTACCAGTAACAATAAAGTTTAGCCACGTTGCATTCGGGTGTGCACCTGAACTGGTAATTACTTCGACTGTTTGCCCCGTATCTAGTGCTTTACTAAGTGGGTATGGTTTACGATTAACGCGTGCGCCAACACAGGTGTTACCTACGTCAGTGTGTACTGCATAGGCAAAATCAACCGCTGTTGCTCCCATTGGCAGTTCTACTATTCGGCCATCGGGCGTAAATACGTAGATCTCTTCTGGAAACAATTCAGTCTTAACATTTTCAACAAATTCAAAGGATGAGCCTGCACTTTGTTGTAACTCGAGTAAGCTTTGCATCCACTGACGCGCACGTTGCTGCGCTGTATTTCCTGAGCTATCACCTGATTTTTTATACATCCAGTGAGCAGCAACCCCTTTGTCAGCCATTTGATCCATATCGTGGGTACGAATTTGTATTTCAACAGGAATACCATGAGGACCAACCAATGAGGTATGTAGAGATTGATAGCCATTAGTTTTAGGTACGGCAATATAATCTTTAAAGCGAGTTTCAATGGGTTTATATAGGTTGTGAACCACGCCAAGTACTCGGTAGCAGGTATCAAGGTTATCAACGTTGATCCTAAAGGCGTAAATATCCATTACTTCATTGAACATCAGCTCTTTATTGAGCATTTTCTTATAAATACTATATAAATGTTTTTCGCGGCCACTGACAGCCGGTTGTATGCCTGATTCTTGCAAGCGCGATTCAATTTCAGTTTGAATATTGCTTATCACTTCTTTGCGATTACCACGAGCTTTGGCCACTTCCGATTTGAGTGCTCGGTGGCGCATCGGGTAGAGTGCTTGAAAACCCAAATCTTCAAGCTCATTTTTTATGTCGTGAATACCAAGGCGATTAGCAATTGGGGCAAAGATCTCTAATGTTTCTCGGGCAATACGACGACGTTTATCAGGGCGCAGTGCACCGAGCGTGCGCATGTTATGTGTTCTATCGGCAAGCTTAATAAGAATGACACGGATATCTTGTGTCATTGCCATGATCATTTTTCGGTAGTTTTCAGCTTGAAATTGTTTTTTATCTTTAAAACTGAGCTTATCTAGCTTACTAACGCCTTCAACTAGCTCTGCCACTGTTGCACCAAAAATTTCGGCTAAATCTTGTTGGCTAAAGTCAGTATCTTCAATGACATCGTGCATCAGCGCAGCCATCAAAGTCTCATGGTCCAATCTCATGCCTGCGAGTATTTGTGTTACCTCAACAGGGTGGGTGATATATGGCTCACCGCTTGAGCGGGTTTGCCCCTCATGAGCTTCACGCGCAACAACATACGCCTTTTGCACAAGCTCAACGTCTGCAGGTGATAAATACTCAGAAACTTTCTTTTTTAGGCCTTCAAAAAGATACATTCACACTCCAATATTTCGGTGAAGTTATCGATATGTAACGAATATACGATGAATTGACAGAGAAACCAACGACTAGTCTAGACTTTATTTGCGAGCGCTAACTGTTATTGATATTTAATACCAATTTTATTAAATTATTGATCATTCTAGCGAGCTAAATAACTCATTAACTGCGTTAAACATTTCTCATGTAGAATAACTACATAGCGAAATATTTGCCTTGTTACTAAGCCATTTATCTGCCGCAATATCTGATCACTCACTTAATGCAATTAGTATAATTGGGCTGTAAAACAATAATGCCAGCAATAATGCTGGCATCATCATCAAAACTAAATTAGTTTTAGTTGTTGCCGCCTACAATAGCTGCAACCGCTGCAAGTTCTGCAGCTTCTTGGTTTTGCTGTTCTTCACGGTCAATTACATCTAGTGAAGAATTGTTCACCAGACCTTTTTCAATTTCACGCAAAGCGATAACCGTTGGTTTATCGTTTTCAGCATCAACCATAGGGTCTTTACCACCTACAGCGATTTGACGAGCGCGACGCGCTGCTACCAAGATTAAATCAAAACGGTTACCAATTGCATCTACTGCATCTTCTACAGTTACGCGAGCCATCGAAGCACTCCAAAGTTAATTTATTTCCAAAAGGCTAGTTTACTGCAAGGGAGCCAATTCGCCAATAGGGTGGTTAAAATTTATCAAAAATTAGCGTAAAAGGTCTGTTATTAATGCACCATGGCGTGTTTGTTGCGCTTTTAACTCCATACGAGCAGCGATCACAATGTGTTCTAATTGGCTAAGTGTCGTATCGAAGTCATCATTTACTAGCACGTAATCAAATTCGTTGTAGTGAGAGCTTTCTGATTTTGCTTGCGCCATACGCTTGGCAATCACTTCCTGTGAATCTTGGCCCCGGCCATTAAGTCGGTTTTCAAGCTCTTGTTGTGATGGCGGTAAGATGAAAATAGTTTTAACGTCTGGCACTAACTTACGCACTTGTTGAGCCCCTTGCCAATCAATATCTAAAAATACATCAAGCCCAGCATCTAATTGACTTGCAACAGCTGCTTTTGATGTACCGTAATAGTTATCAAATACCTTAGCCCATTCAAAAAAGTCATCTGCTAGGATCAAGGCATTAAAATCAGCCTCGCTCACAAAGTGATAATGTTCACCATTGTTTTCACCCGGACGTGGGCCGCGAGTAGTGTGTGATACTGACATTTTTATGTCTTGGTGTTTTGTTAGTAAAGCTTTGATTAGGCTTGATTTTCCTGCTCCTGATGGTGAAGAAAGAATAAAAAGGTTACCATGCGTTGCTGTTGTCATAGGATGCTGCTCTTAAAATGAAGTGGCCAAGCATTGCCACAGCTAAAAACCAAGTTATACCAATTGCATTAAATAAATGACCAAATATTACGACAGATTAATGGCTTGGTAACCAAGCAAAATTTCAGTATATCGTTATTTTACATGAGTAATTTTTAACGCAGTTAATGTGTCATTTAGCTCGCTAAAATAATCAATTTATCAATAAAATTGGTATTAAACGTGTATTTTAAACGTTGCGCTCTTCATAAGCTAGTCAAGATATAACAGCAGGCGCCATGTGGCAGGTATAGGTCCAGACCTATTTGCCTGGACCTATCTGTACTTTACTCTGCTTTATAAGCTTCGCCGTGATTTATCCACTTAGCTGCAGGCATACCTTTTAAATGGTGATCAAAGTATTCCATCATGCGAATAGAAAAATCGAGCTGATTAGGGAACTGCTTTAAATGATGCGGTTCGCCTTCATATTGTAAGAAAATAGCATTCTTGTCATGGCGACGTAATGCAAGATAATATTGAATGCCTTCTTGCCATGGTACTGCACCGTCTTCGTCGCCAAACATGATTAGAATAGGTGTATTCACTTTGTCAGCAAAAAATACAGGTGAATTTTCAATGTATAACTCTGGTGCTTCGACCAATGTTTTGCCAATTCGACTTTGCCCTGTTTCATATTGAAATTGACGTGCAAGACCAGACTTTAAACGAATGCCGCTATATGCTGAGGTCATATTTGATACCGGAGCGCCTGAGACAACAGCCTTAAACATATCTGTTTGTGTGACCATAAAAGCGCTTTGATAGCCTGCCCAAGAGTGGCCTTGTAAGCCAATTTTATCTGGGTGAGCAATACCCATATCAATTAGTTTTTGCGCTGCATTGATCATGGTTTGTGTGGATGATGGGCCTGGCTTTCCTATCTCAAAGCGAATGTCAGGTAGGAACAACGCGTAACCATTAGAGGTAAACATAGGGAAGTTAGGCCTATGATTTAACTCCATTTTTGGAAAGTGATACATACGCTGACTCATATAGCGATAGAAGTAGATAACAACTGGTAGTTTGTCACCCTTCTTGTAGCCCGCGGGCTTGATGAGTACACCTTGTAAGTCTTCCCCGTTATACCCTTTGTATTGCACTAACTCTGGTTTTTGGCCCCATGCAAAATTGCTAATTTGTGGGTTCAGTGTGGTGACTTTTTGTGGCGTTTTAAAGTGGGTATCAGTTTGCCAATAATCAGGGAATTGATGATAAGTTTGTTTAGTAAATAGGAATTTATCTGCATTTTTTGCCTTTTTCACCACGTCGAAGCGTGCTTTCTCGGCAAGGACTGTTGTTACTTGATTATTACCCAGCGCAAGCTTTGCAATGTGAGTTTGCTTATTTTCAAGGTTATGGGCGGAAAGTATCAGCGTATCATTGTTGGTAAAGCCGACTTTATTTTTATCGAGCACTTTAACACGATATTGTGTCTGTGTTTCTTTGCCTTGTGTTAGGCGTTTGGCTTGTTGTGAGTTAACGTTGAATGCCCATATATCATATTTTGAATACACATAAACGATACTGCCATCTTGTTGCCAGCCAGCAAAGCCGTAACCCGGTTGTGGTTGAGGGTAGTCATGCTTATCGTTGGCAAAAATCGCATTGTGTATGGCATGGGTTAAAGGTGACTCTTTTTGAGTGTGTAATTCTTTTAACCACACTTGTTTATTTTTAAAGTAAACAGCATGCTTACCTGTGGGTGATAAACTAGGTCTAAAAGGCGCTTCTTTTATGATGAGGCGCTTATTGCCATTGGCTACTTTTACAGCATAGTAATCATCATAAAACCCCTTATACATAATCTGTTTTAAATGAGGCTGGTCGTTGCTAGCCAAAAGATATTGCGCGTTTGTATTGAGTTTAACATGGGGGGTTTTTTCGTCAGTCAGTTGTACTATACGTTGACCATTTAAATGATAAACCGCTTGGTAATGACGGTGTTTGTTGGTTTTTTCCCAAGTCTTGATTTCTCGAGGTTTTATTTCTGGGTCTTCGTTGTGCCAAATTTGTAACCCTTTGTGCGCGCGGATGGTATCAATATCGGTTAAAGAGGCTTGATCGTGGTATTTCAGAGGCGTGCTTTTTGCCTCTAGTGCTGGGCGGTTTTCAAAATATAGTCGCTTACCATCTTCAGACCACTGAATTTTAGCTGTTTTACCACTAAGCCAAGTATCTGGGTTAGTGATATTTTGGGTGGTGTTGTTTGGTGCATTCCACAAAGTTAATTGGTAATGGCGGCGACGTGTATCCTCATTGACGTAATTACCTTGATAAAATGCCACCGTGTTACCTTGCGGGTGCCAAGCAATTTGACTTATTGTGATCCCGGGTTCATCAAATAAACTATGTTGTTTAAGGTCACTTAAATCAATAAAGTTAATACGATTTTTACTGCCATCTTTGCTCAGTTGATTAAACAGTACACCTTGACTGCTTGGGCTGATCTCATACTTGCCTACTTGCTCAATTCGCACTGTGCTGTCATTGTTTAAATTAATGATGACTAGTTGATAAGCTTTGTCTTTTTTGTCAGTTTTGATGCTAGGTTGGTCAGCTTTAACTTTTGACTTGTCTTCTGCGGTTTCTTTCTCTCGATATGCAAGCCACTGTCCGTCATCAGACAATTGGTAATCAGCAAGATTGTGAAACGTGTGCTGTTGCTTTGTTTGGGTATTTATTAAAACCAGATTTTTTGGCAGTTTCTTCTTTTCTTTTTTACTGGCGGTTTCATTATTAAGTAAAGAAGGAGTTTGCGTAAATGCTACCCAAGTAGCTGATTTGTTGATCTGAGGCTTTTTGCCATTAGGCACCTTCGCTATTAATTGATTGGTTGTTAAATTATAAACATGTCCTTCGCTATCTCCTCTATAAGGTTGGGCGGAAAACGTTAAAAACTGACCATCATCGGATAACACCGTGTTTTGTGCATAACGAAAATCAAAAACATCTTTAAACTGTAGCGCTAAGTCTGATGTAGAAGCTGTACTTGCGGTGCTGGCAATTAATATACCGGCGCTAATAAGGGAGTGAATGGGTTTCATCTTTTTGTACTGGTAGTTGACGATAACTTGTTTTATCACAAGTTAGTTTGCTCTCTAAAGAGGCTTGCGGTAAAAATAGGGATGAGGGAGATAAAAAGGCGATAATACCTTTTTATCGTATCCGAATTTATTAATAAAACTGGTATTAAGCAAGCCAGATTTTTTGTAGTTCTAGCCATTGCTTTTCAAATTGGCTGCTAGGCAGTGCTTTAAAGTCGCTGCGCACAAATTGATTCATTTTACCTTCCACATATGCAAGAAATAGGTTTGCCAGTGCGCCTTCTTCAGTTGCAAATGTTTTACCTTCTCTGAGTTTACGCTCCCGTAATACCTGTTTGAACTGTGTTTCTAGTTTTTCAAATAAACTTTGCACGCGCTCTCTTAGCCTTTCTTGCTCACCTTGGAGTGCATCGCCCGTTAAAATTCGAGTGATACCTGGGTTTTTTTCTGCAAATGCTAATAGCAACATTAAAATATTGTAAATGCGACCTTGAGTCTCTTTTTCGTTTTCTAAAATAATGTTGATGCGTGAGAGTAAAGTATCTTCGATAAACTCGATGAGTCCTTCAAACATACGCGCTTTACTGGGGAAATGGCGATATAAAGCAGCTTCAGATACGCCAACTTCAGCTGCCAATTTAGCGGTAGTAATGCGTTGACCTGGGCTAGTTTCAAGCATTTGTGCGAGAGATTGTAGTATTTGCTCTTTGCGATTACTGCGTTTAGTCGCTGGCATGAACTTTCCTTTAGTTATCGTTATTATGGTCAGTGCAAACCCCAAGCAGCTCACACCTATTGCTCAGGGAGTTATGTTAATGCTTTATTCAGCTTGGTGCCAGTGTTTTAAAAGGCCACTGGGAAGTGGCTAAAAATCAAGCCTTTTTGCTATTTCTAATAGCACGTTCATCGCTAAGGCCTGTTTGTCAGCGATGCCGAGTTCTACACTGTCGTCGTGCCAAAACAAGGTGAGTGCATTATTATTAGAATTAAATCCAAGCGCTTGGTTAGATACGTCGTTGGCGCAAATCATATCTAAGTTTTTGTTTTTTAATTTACCTTTCGCATATTGCTCAACATTTTGTGTTTCAGCCGCAAACCCAACAGTGTAGGGTCGGTTTTTGGTTAATCCGGCAACTTCAGCAATGATGTCAGGATTTTTGATCATAGTGATGGTCATTTCATCACCTTGCTTTTTTATTTTTTGTTCAGCAACTTGTGCAACGCGGTAATCTGCAACAGCTGCGCAACCAATAAAAATATCTGAACTGCCTGCCAGCTTTAGTGCTGCATCACGCATTTGTATAGCACTTTCTACTGAAACTAGATTGACGCCTTGTGGGGGCTCAATGTTGACTGGCCCGGAAATTAAATTAACTTTAGCGCCTAACATTAGAGCTGCGTGAGCCAATGCATAGCCCATTTTTCCAGAACTGTGATTACTAATAAACCGTACTGGGTCGAGTGGTTCTCGTGTTGGGCCCGCTGTAACGGTAATGGTAACATCGGCAAGTAATGTGGCAGGCTCTGCTGCTAAGCTCAAGTCTACCAACTTATTAGGCTCTAACATTCGACCAGCGCCAACATCACCGCACGCTTGTTCACCTTTGCCTGGCCCCCAAATTAACACGCCTCTCGCTTGCAAAGTTTTAAGGTTTTCTTGGGTTGCTGCATGGGCATACATTTGTTGGTTCATTGCTGGTGCGATTGCAACTTGCGCAGGAGTTGCTAACAATAATGTGGTGAGCAAGTCATCGGCAATGCCTTGTGCCATTTTTGCAATGATATTGCAGCTAGCTGGTGCGACTAGAATCAGGTCGGCCCATTTTGCTAATTCGATATGGCCCATTGCGGCCTCTGCGCTGGGGTCTAGGAGTGAGTCTGCAACAGGCTCACCTGAAACGGCTTGCATAGTGAGCGCTGTAATAAAGTGCTTTGCTGAGTCGGTCATGACGACTTTAACTGTACAGTCTTGTTCTTTTAATCGCCTGACAAGTTCAGCACATTTATAGGCTGCAATACCGCCGCTTATTCCTAGCACAATATTTTTATGTTGTTGGCTCATGCCCTAAATCCAAGAGTTATTAGTTTAAGTGTTAAAGATAACACAGGCACTATATTGATGGCACTAGGGCGGTTTTGAATAATTTGATTTGCTCACTACACTTAATGGCAAATGGATAATCAACTCTAAGGATAAGAGATGCAAATACATGCAATACCTGTACATACACGCCCCCGTGAGAAACTACTTAATCAAGGTCCTAACGCATTAACCGATGCCGAGCTTTTGGCTATTTTTTTACGCACTGGGGTTAAGGGTATGAATGCCGTCGAGTTAGCGCAGTCTTTATTGATACAAAACAATACGCTGAGTAATTTATTTAATGCCAGTCTCAGTGATTTTTGTGCTTTTAAAGGGCTTGGAGAAGCAAAATATGTACAGTTACAGGCGGTGTTAGAATTAAGCAAGCGTTATTTAAAAGAGCGTTGTGAACGAGATATATTGTTCGGCTCGCCTGAGGCTGTGACGGATTATTTAACGATTCAGTTAAGAGGGTTGGATCATGAGGTCTTTATGGCGCTGTATGTTGATAATCAAAATCGCCTTATAAAAGATGAAATACTATTTAGAGGGACCATTAATGCAGCAAGTGTGTATCCACGAGAAGTTGTTAAAGCAGCATTAAAACATAATGCCGCATCATTAATTTTTGCGCACAACCACCCATCTGGCGTTGCAGAGCCCAGTCAAGCCGATAAATTAATCACCAAAAAGTTACAAAATGCATTGGCCCTTGTTGACATTAATGTACTTGATCACCTTATTGTGGCGGGTAATCAATGTATTTCGTTTGCACAACGTGGCTTAATTTAGGGTCTGTTTTCCTTTGAGGATTAAAATTTGTTCAATCTAGGGGCGATTTAATCGCGGTGCGAGGTTTGTAACCTAGTGGGCTAAGTAAAAATCGAGCAAAGCTACCTCGTCCTGCTCACGCCCCTTACCTACATCCATGTAGGCAACAAAGAGTTAATCGCCCCTAGGCAGAACCCTTTGGGCAGCGCGCGTTTGGTATTTATGCTGCGTTATCGCCTATTTATGGAGAATACCACACGACATAGGCTCTGCCTTACCTAAAAACCAAACGCGCTGCTGCAAAATTAATCTCGAAAGATAAACAGACGCTAGTGAGTTTTAGAGAATAAAGTTGCAAAAAACATCACTTTGCGGTGTTTTTTGCAAATTAGTTTAATTTAAATGCAGTTTTTGCTTTCCTAAGGGGCATTCGATCATTATAATTGGCCGCTATCAAAATTACACATGAGCTGATTAGATAGGATCAGATCCTTGATCTCTGCCTGTAGATGCTGTATAAAGAGCGCCCTCTATTTACCCCGGGGCTACGCAGTTAAGGTCCAAGGGAAAATTAAGCTCGAGCGAAGTTATTGGAGATACATAGACATGTCTAAAGTCTGTCAAGTTACAGGTAAGCGCCCAGTGGTAGGTAACCACCGTTCACACGCGCGCAACGCTACTAAGCGTCGCTTCCTACCTAACCTACAAACACACCGTTTCTGGGTTGAAAGCGAAAAACGTTTCGTTACATTACGTACTACTACTAAAGGTATGCGTATTATCGATAAGAAAGGCATCGACGCGGTATTGATTGATATCCGTGCTCGCGGCGAAAAAGTTTAAGGAGCTTGAGTCATGCGTGATAAGATCCGTTTAGTTTCAACTGCTGGTACTGGTTATTTCTACACTACCGACAAAAACAAGCGTAACATGCCTGAAAAAATGGAAATCAAAAAATACGATCCTAAGGTTCGTAAACACGTGGTTTTCAAAGAAGCAAAAATCAAGTAATTTTGCTTTTTCAGAATACTAAAAACCCAGCTTAGGCTGGGTTTTTTGTTTTTAATAGTACTTTTCACTCAGGGAAGGTTCTTCATCTTAATTTGAAGTATTGGATAGTTCTTTTTGTAAAAAAGTAGGTACAAGTCAGTAGTATGTCCTTTTTAGATGCATGTCATGTTTTCTGTTGTGTGATTTTTCTTTCAAGAGTGAAGGTAGTTTATGAGTAAATTTTTAAATATGTTTGGAATCGTTAGTATATTTGTCGTGAGTATTACATTATCCGGTTGTGGTGGCTCTGACACAGAAAGTACTTCTAACCCAAACCAGACTGATGGATCAGGTGACATTACTCAGACTAACCAACAAAAAGATACGATTGCGCCAGAGATCAACATCTTGGGAGAGAACCCCGTTACTATAGAATATGGGGTGAGTTACTCTGACGATGGGGCGACAGCAATAGACATTGTGGATGGTGAGGTTACAGTTTCTGCATCAAGTAACCTTGATACAAAAAAGTTAGGGCAGTATTTTGTAGAATACAAAGCGATGGATAAGGCGGGTAACCAAGCGATGGTAACTCGAATAGTTAATGTGGTTGATAGAACAGCACCTATTATCTCTATTGCGGGTGAAAACCCTGTGACTATCGAATATGGTACTCAGTATGTTGATGAAGGCGCATTAGCTGAAGATAATGTTGAAGGTGCGGTTGCAGTCTCAGCAGCAATGAGTATAGATAAATTCAAGCTAGGCCAACATTCCATTGTATATAGTGCAACGGACAAATCTGGTAATACGGCTTCAATAACTCGAATAGTTAATGTCGTTGATACAACAGCACCTATTATTACTATTGCGGGTGAAAACCCGGTGAATATCGAATATGGCACTCAGTATGTTGATGAAGGTGCATCAGCTGAAGATAATGTTGATGGTGCGGTTGCAGTCTTAGCAGCAATGAGTATAGATAAATTCAAGCTAGGTCAACATTCCATTGTGTATAGTGCAACGGACAAATTAGGTAATACGGCTTCTATAACTCGAATAGTTAATGTCGTTGATACAACAGCACCTATTATTACTATTGTGGGTGAAAACCCTGTGAATATTGAATATGGCACTCGGTATGTTGATGAAGGCGCATTGGCTGAAGATGAAGTTGATGGTGCTATTGCCATATCGACTGTACATAAGGTAGATAACTCTAAGCTAGGCCAATACTCTGTCGTATTTAGTGCGACTGATAAGTCAGGTAATAATGCTTTGGAGCGTCGTATAGTGAATGTCATTGATACAACAGCACCTGTGATTACGCTTATTGGCGAAGCTGAGATACGAGCTGCACAGGGTGAGGAATATCAAGAGCCAGGTTTTATCGCAACAGATTTTATAGATGGTAAAGTAGCAGTTGTAGTTAGTGGAAATGTCGATACATCTGTGAGAGGTCTTTATAAGCTTACTTATACAGCAACTGACAAGTCAGGTAATCAAGCATCAGTTAATAGAACTGTAGAGGTATTGCCAAACCCATTATTAGCAACTGTGATTTTAGATCAACAACTATTAGCATGTGCCAATAACGGTGAGGTTAATAGGGTATTGCAAGTTGTTGAACTAGATTGCTACGATAAAAATATCAACTCGGTTGTTGGACTTGAGCATATGGTGAATCTAAAGGTGCTAAATTTGTACGGCAATAATCTAACAACAATTGATATTCGCAGAAATATACACTTAGAGTCTTTAAATTTAGGATATAACCAACTTTCGCAGATTGATTTAAGTCAAAATACCAAGCTAAACAGCCTTAGTTTGAAGAATAATAAGTTGTCAGAGATAGATGTAACTAACAATATACTGCTCAAAGATCTCAACTTAGGGGGCAATCAAATAAGTGAAATTGATATTAGCACTTTAACCGGACTATTAGGACTTGAACTTAATTCGAATAATATCTCTCATCTTGATATAACTAACAATAACGCATTGAAATATATTCACGCAGAACAAAACCGTTTAACGGAGATTGATCTGTCAAAAACCCCAAACCTGTCGAGTCTTAGCCTTATAGATAATCAGCTTTCCCAGATTGACTTAAGTCAAAACCTTGCACTATTGAATCTCCGTTTAGCTAAAAACATGTTTTTTGATGTGGATGTGTCTAAAAACAAGCAACTTAAAGAGTTGAGTCTAGCTTATAACTATCTCACTGAAGTTGATGTTAGTGAAAATACCGAACTTCTAAAACTTTGGCTCGGTAACAATAGGTTCCCTGAAGTAGATCTTACAAAAAACAAGCAACTGGTCATATTATCGGCCTTTGATGGCGAATTGATACAGTTAGATTTAAGCGAAAATTACAAATTACAAGTATTAAATTTGGCTAATAATCAATTATCTTATATAGATTTGACAAAAAATACGACCTTAGTTAGATTTTGGGCTACTGGAAATGACATAACAGAGATCGATTTAAGTAATAATAAGATTCTTTCTTATGTTGAGTTAGACCCATCCGTTGTATGTATTGGCTCTACTTGCCCGTAAATTGCAAATTATCAAAAAACTCAATCTCAATATTATTGATGTTGAGTTTTTTCACATTTTTATCTGAGCTTATCTGAGAGTTATAGCCTGTATATCCCCTTGCATAGGCTGCAATTGTACATAGATGATAGTTTGCTCGTCAGCACTAACGTGATATTGGTGAATAAAACGTGCATGCTCTGGCATTATTTGCTGCTCTATTTTAGTGCTAATATTGTACCGCCAGATACCAGCGCCGCGACGATAAAAATATATATTACCGTTTATTAACTGCCAATTTAACCAGTTAATATTACTGAAATCTTTAATGACTAATAACTCTTTATCTTTTGTTAGGGCATACAGGCCTGATTGATGGCGTTTGCTAAAATATAATTGGCCCTGATGAAAGTAACCGCTATAACCACCTAGCTGAGTGAGTTGTTGGTGTATTTTTGTATTGCGGTTGTATAGCCACAATTGCCATTGGCCTGTTTTATTGCTGCTGTAGAGTATCTCTTTGTTGTTATTGCCATAATTGACAGCATAGGTTTGATGATTGGAATTGATGAGCTTATTAAGTTGTTTATTTACGATGTTATATTCATATACTGCGCCGAGTTTTTCAAATATGAGAGATTCTCCTGAGTGAGTAATATCATAACGTGCAAAACCAAACTCAAAGGGTATATTTAGGCGTGTTAACTGTTCATGTTCAAAGCGCCATAAGGCATGCTCTTTACCCATGTCAGAGATGAATAGCATACCTTCTTGATAGTTTCTGGGTAATCTATTAAGTGCTGCATTACTAAAAATAGACACCGATTTGCCTGTAGCAATTTGGTGTTGATTGATAGAGGAACTGGCGTGATACTGACTCACTAAGATGCGCTCTTGCGCAGCTTTAGTGCTGACAGCAATGGATTCTATAGGGTAGCTGAATTGTTTAATATTTGTAGTTTGGCCAGTATTAGTATCTAAGCGCTTTAGGGATTTTTTATCAGCAATATAAAGTGCATCATCAGTGACACTCCAATTGAGCGCATCAATCATAAAATCAACAGAGTGTACGCTAAGCGTATCTAAGTTTTGGGTATCAATAATATGGATGTCACTGAGATTTGACTCAATGTAGCGTACATAGGCAAGTTGATTTTTACTTGGATGCGCAGCTAGTAAAAAATCGCCTTTCATTTGTGCATATTGTAATGGCAAAGATAGCTGTTGTAGAACTTTGGTTGTCAGTGATAGTTGGTAAATTATGTATGGAGATGCATTATTTTCCCGTGCTCGAATAAAGGCTGCTTGTTCATTTGCTTGCCAACTTAATCTAATATTTTGCATACCGTCACAATTAAATACTGATTGCTGTATTTTAGAAGCAATGTCATATCTAAAGATGTCGCAACGCTGTGCGTCTTTGCTTACCCAAAGAATGAAAGCCCCTGAAGGACTTAAACTGGCAAACCTTAACCGCTGAATATCAAGTGGGATGTTTTGCTCTGAGTTATTATCTAGTGATTTTAAAATAAGTTGGCGTGGCGTATTGGTTGTCGGCGATGATAAAAACAGGAGCTGTCCGTTATTACTGGTACTGAGATTGGTCTCTAAGCCATCATGTGCACTAATGCGTTCAATATTGACAGTATAGTTTTGGTTTGGTTTTTTTTGAGCAGTGAAAAATATGTATATGGCCAAGCTGAAGGCACTGAGCAGCGCACAAATAATAAATACTTTTTTGATTGGCAGTGACTTTGTATGGGTACATTGAGCTGTGCTTTGTTCATATAGCTGAGCAGTAAAATTAAGTTGATAACCAAACTTTGGCTTAGTAACAATAAACTCAATGTTTGGTTGTAACTGCTCAAAATGCTGCCTCAGTTTAGAAATCGCTTTGTTAACAGCCCCATCCGACACAACATGGCCCTGCCATACCCGTTGTATTAATTTGTCTCTAGAGAGTACTTGTTGTGGGTGGTTTACAAATTCACGCAATAGCTCAAATGACTTAGCTTCTAACAGAACCGTTTGGTTTTGATAGCTTAGTGTGCGTTGCTCTGTGTCGAATTCGATACCATTGATTATATATTTCATTTTTAAGCTTTTGATTATGTTGTTTTTATTTTTGGTAATGAAAAGGTAACGATAAAATCGAAAAATGGTTATGTATTAATGTATCAAGCTAATTAGGGTAATGGCAAAACATAAGGAGAATAACATGCTCAGACTATTACCCAGTACCATTTTTGCTATTTGCTTAACAGCTTGCGGTGGAAGTGAGGTGGTTCAAGATAAAAATAAAAATGCCAGTTCGGGCCAAGGCAATGTAAATCAACCAGTGGATAGTACTAAAGTGATATCAACCAATGGCAGAAGTTATCGCATTGCCTTTCCAGAGACTGGATTTGATGAACACAAAACATACAAACTGCTGTTAGCATTTCATGGCTCAGGGGGAAGTGCTAAAAGCATGCAAAGAATGGCTCAATTTGAAAAGCTGAGTGACGATTATATTGTGGTGTATCCAAAATCAAAAGAGGTTGAATGGGATGATGGATGTGGCTGCAATGTTGCACATAGGCTCAATGCTATGGATGTTGAGTTTGTTGTCGATATTGTTAGTCAAATGCATAACGAATATAACTTATTAGAGGGAGAAAATTATGCAGTTGGATTTTCTCAAGGTGGCTTATTTAGCCAAAATATGATGTGTAAACATAGTGAACTATTCAAGGCAGTGGTAAGTGTAGCTTCACCGATGTCTGAGCAATTAGCTGCAAGTTGCACGATTGAAGAGCCCACTAATTATATGATGGTAATGGGTAAACGTGATGGTACTTTGCCTTATGATGGTTTAGTCCATATTAATTTTGGCTTGCTATCAGCGCCAAGCGCCATTGAGTTAATTGCTAAGCAAAATCAAATAAACAGCGAGTATATTGAGCAAGCATTGGCATCTAATGTTAAAGCGAGAGTTTATAATAGCGACCTGTCGCTGACGAATAAATTAATTACGATTGAACAGGGGTACCATACTTGGTCATTTAATAACTTTAATACTAGTGAGCAAGTACTTAGATTTTTTAATGACAGCAGTGATGTTAAGCTGCCTGCTCACTCAGCATTGTATCGTCTTAATAAGGGCGATTACCATGTTAGGTCTATGGGTGAGCATAATGGGAAAAGTGATATTGTGTTGCTCTCAGGTGCTAATAAGTTTTTTCATAGCGATTCAGCGTGGGCCTCATTGATTCAACCTATGCTGGCTGAGCATGGCAAAGTACATGTTATTGATAGACTGAATAACGCATGGAGTAGCGAAGTTGATGCGCCTTCATTCTCACTGTTTGCACAAGACTTACCTGAATTGTTAAATGTATTAAAGGTTGAGTCAGTAATATTTATTGCTTTTGCTAACAGTAATTTGGCAACACTGATGTATCAAAATCAGGCCAATGAGTCAGTTATCACCAAAGGCATGATCTGGATTGACCCGGATATTTTGCTGCCTCATTCAATTAACCAGTATCAATCAGGGCATGTATCTTACATGCGAGAATATAAAAATGAGTTTATTGAACATGTGTCTGCAGGGTCTTGGACCGAGAGAACGGTTGAGCGGGTAGCGCAAGAACGCGAAGAGATAACAGCATTGATATCGGCTGAAAATAAGCCCGATATGGATTGGAACTATTACGATGCAGTAACCTCACAGCGCGTTCAAATTAGCAAACAAGTGACACGTATTAAAGAGATGATGAACTATTATGATGACTTAGAAACTTCGCGTTATTTAGCAGATAACTTAAATGTACCTGTGAGCATAATTGACAGTGACTTTGAACGTATAGACATTGGCAATGCTGAAGATGAAGAAACTAAAGCGGGTCTCCTACAATGGCAAACACAAGGCACTCAGTGGAGTAAGGATATCGCGCTGCAAACGCAAGGTGATTACTATGCGTTAGAGAATGCCAGCCATCAAGTACTTTTTGAGCACCCTGAAATAGTGGTAACAGCACTTAAAAAGGTGCTTGAGCGGAAGTAAAGTACGGCTCAAAACAAAGGAAAAATAGTGAGTTTAATGTTTGCAATTATACTCTAGCAATCAGCCGCATTTTGCGGCTTTTTACTGGGTGGCGCTTTTTGTTCGCTAAACTGGGCGCCTTAATCGCTTTATATTCAGGTTAATAATATGACGTAGCAGGTATTTGTATAGGCACTTTTTTATCCCTGTTAAATTACTAAAGAGT
Organism: Pseudoalteromonas holothuriae; assembly: GCF_945859825.1. Taxonomy (GTDB): domain Bacteria; phylum Pseudomonadota; class Gammaproteobacteria; order Enterobacterales; family Alteromonadaceae; genus Pseudoalteromonas; species Pseudoalteromonas holothuriae. The sequence goes on along the minus strand of NZ_CAMAPC010000004.1, from coordinate 127,408 downwards.
GGGTGAAATGAGTCAGGGTCGTTAAAATATCCAAGCGATTTTATAATGCTATCTCGTTGAATATAAGTATTACCACCGTTAAATTCGTTATCTGGAATTTGTAAACAAGGTGTCGCAATACCGTAGCCAACAAAAGGTCCAGTGTGGTTTTTAAAACGAGTTTGAATTGCAGTTAAGTAATTTTTATCAATAATATAGCCCTCTAGTTCTAGCCATTGTTCATTAATATAAACCTCCACCCAGCTATGAATGATTACTTTAGGGGCAAACCACAATAGCCAATTTGGTATGACCCCCGCTTTGAGATTATTGCTGATGGTAAATCCTTGTAAACGGCAGGGGATATTAACGGCTCTTAGTAAGGCCATAAGTAAAGTGCCTTTGGTATTGCATTGCCCATACCCCACTTTTAACACGTGTGAAGCACTGAGTGTGTCGTCGCTACTGTAGCCAAACTTAACCTCATCTTTTACAAAGTCGTAGATGCTTTTGAACGCATCAAAGGTATTGAGGTGCTGCCATTGCTGTGTTTTAAGTAATTTCTGTATTGCGGGGTGTGTAAAGTTTAATAATGGGGTTGGGGATAGATATTCTTTCATGGTTATACTCCTTCGCTGTTATTTGGAGTATGCCAATGCGCTGAAGGAATAAATTGAATAAACTGGCTATTACCAAAGTAACGTTGAATATTAGGCAAATTCGCTTATCTAAACTTGAGGTTATATATTATTTTTTGGCACCGCCACTAACGCATCCCGTAAAGTAATCCCAAACTGCTTTTTAAACGTGCGGCTAAGGTGGGCGCTGTCGGAAAAACCAGCAATATATGCTGCCTGTGTTGCGTTATGCCCTTTATTGATGGCTTGTATTGCACAAATTAAGCGCCGCCAGAGTAAATATGGGCGCCATGGTAGCTGCATATTTTCTTTAAATAAGTGCAAGAAACGGCTTTCGGATACGTTTAGCGAGTGAGCAATATCTTTGGCTAGCCAATGTTCGGGTTTGATACACGCTTGATTAAAGCACTGATTAAGCTTTGCAAGCAAAGCGGCAATACGAGGGTCTAAATGATGGTTTTCTTCACTTGTGAGTGGCTGGTAATGAAGTCCGACAGTTTTGAGTAACTCACTGAGGTTAGCTATGTTTGAAATGTCAGCTGGTGGCCACGTTTTATAATTATTATTATTGAGTATGGCATTTGCCTGAAGGCCTAATTGGCTGCTCGGCTCTATTAGTATCACCCAGCCTTGTTGCATACTAAGCTGGTGTGGAGCACTTGCTTTTAATAGGCTAATGAGATTATGAGTGGTTTGCTGGTTTTCTAATGTGAGGGTAGCGCGCTCGACAGGGATGGTTAGTTGAATAAGTGTATGCTGGTGCATTTGCGTATCCAGCACTTGGGTTTGGATAGCAAAAATACCGGGTTCAATAAATAGCTTTTTCATGCATTGAGCATAACAAAAAACCAAAGCATGTGCTTTAATGCAAATCGTGTAAGAGATCCTGACCTTCGTCAGGAAGACTGCAAACGTCAGTTGGGCAGTGCCGTCTTCCAGATTAGCCTCATGAACCTACTCGTCATTGTGAACGTGTTTGAGGATCTCATTACTTGAAACGAGTGCATTTAGCATGTGCTTCGGCTTTTTATTTTAATATATTAAGCAAACGCGTTTTGTAGTGGCGGTACAACTTGCTTTTTACGGCTTAGCACGCCATCAAGCCATACGCGACTTTGCTCAGGCTTAATACCGTAAGCGGTTTCTATAATGCCTTCGTCATCAGAGGCAATCAGCATTTGTGAGCCTTCTTGCATAATATCTGTAAGCAATAACAATACAGAATGGCGACCGCCTTCTTCTTTTAGTTTGGCAATATCAGCTTCAAGGTCGGTTTTTATGTCATCAAAGACTGATAAATCAATCACTTCTAGCTGACCTATACCCACTAGTTTACCGTTCATGTTAAAGTCTTTAAAATCACGCATAACGAGGTCACGAGCCGGTGTATCTTCAACCGCTGATTTCACCTTGAACATGTCCATGCCAAGCTCTTTGTAGTCTTCAACGCCTGCAATTTCAGCAAGTGCTTCAACACATTTAATATCAGCCGTTGTACAAGTTGGAGATTTAAAGATAACGGTATCACTTAAAATTGCACACAGCATTAAGCCTGCAATGTCTTTTGGAATTTCTACCTGATAAAAGTCATACATCATTTTTACGATGGTGTTGCTACAGCCAACTGGACGGATCCAACACTCTAGCGGGGTAGAGGTTGTTAAATCACCAAGTTTGTGGTGATCAACCACACCCACAACGGTTGCTTGGTCAATGTCATCAGGTGCCTGAGTTTTTTCAGTGTGATCAACAATATAAACTTCTTCGCCTGCATAGCTCATTTTAAGCTCTGGCGCTTCAAAACCAAAACGGTCTAGAATAAACTGGGTCTCTGGCGATACTTCGCCTAAACGAGTTGGGATAGCCGCTTCACCAATTTTGTTTTTTAGGTATGCAATTGCAATTGCACCACAAATAGAATCTGAATCTGGGATCTTGTGACCCACTACGTACATTGCCATTAGACGGAACTCCTTAAATTTTGCTGGCTATTTTAACAAAGAAAATGATGATTAAAACATTAATTGCATAGTTTTAATGCATAAGTGTTAGATTGCTGAGAAAAAATATTTGTAGCAAAATTTAACGCATATTCTGCTGTAAGAGATTTTCCGTTACACTCATAATACTAGAATTAGGAGTGTGTAATGGGCTTAACGCGCAAGGCTTGGAATAATGTGGTTATTTTTTCCATGTTATTGATGATTTTTTTCCTAAACGGTATACACCATAAGTTAAACCCTGATGATGAGGTGGTGGGTCCACAACGTTTGTTGCCAGAGCACAGCTTTGTGCTGACTTTAGCATTTCCAGGTTATAAAATTGAACGTATTGGTACATCTTGGCGTATTGATGGGCCATGGCAAGCAGATGCAGAACAGCTAAAAGCGCTTGTTGGGCTTTGGCAAAGCACCGAGCTTGATGTAGCCTCTGTGTCGCTAAGTAGTGATAAAGCTATCACTGTCGCGCGTTTTTGGTTGGCGTCTACAGAGTTACCGCTTAGTTACCAATTATATTTTGACAATCAGCAATATTACTTATTTGATAAGCAGCAACAGTATTGGCTTGAGCTACCGACAGTGATGGCAAAAAAGCTGTTTGCTCCTGTGTCATTGATTAACCCTTAAATTAATCTATTTTTGAGTGAAGTATGCCCGAATTACCCGAAGTTGAAGTAAGCCGTTTAGGCATTACTCCCCACATAGAGCAACAAGTTGTTACTAAGGTGCTCATTCACCATGCTAGTTTGCGTTGGCCAATACCTGATGAAGTGCGCAGTATTGAAGGTATGGTGATCCGCTCAGTCAGGCGGCGAGCTAAATACCTATTACTCGATACTGATAAAGGCAGCGTTATTTTACATTTGGGAATGTCGGGGCATTTGCGTATTGTGCCGCAATCAGAACTGTTGAAAAAGCACGACCATGTAGAAATACATTTTGGCAATGGTAAGGCGCTGCGCTTAAATGATGCTCGGCGTTTTGGGGCATGTTTATGGCAAGAGCCTAAACAAAGTCATGCGCTGTTTAACAAGCTTGGCCCTGAGCCATTAACGGATGAATTTACCGCGCAGCTTTTATTTGAGCGCTCTCGCAATAAAAAAGTACCAATTAAGCAATTTATTATGGATAACCACGTGGTGGTTGGAGTGGGTAATATTTATGCTAATGAATCATTATTCAAAGCGGGTATTCATCCTAAGCGCGAAGCTGGAAAAGTATCACTTAAACGTTATCAAGCTCTCACACCCATTATTAAAGATACGCTTGCAGCAGCCATCGAGCAAGGGGGAACAACCTTAAAAGACTTTGCGCAAAGTGATGGTAAACCGGGATATTTTGCACAGCAATTATTGGTATATGGTCGTAAGGGAGAGCCTTGTGTGAAGTGTGATGAGTTACTGAAAGAAATTCGCTTAGGACAGCGCAGTACGGTGTACTGCGCACAGTGTCAAAAATAGTGTACTACTGAGCAAGCGCACTACTTTCTAGTTTAGAGGTTTGCTCACTATCGAGGTTGTTAAAGCACCATGCTGTTAGGATTTTAGATACTTGCTCAACGCGTAGTTCAAAGCTCGATTTGAGGGCTCTTTCGTGGCGAGTATGATCCCCATCACCGAATGGACCGAAACCATCTAGTGTGGGCGTACCCACAGAGGCCGCCACGTTAGCATCCGAGACGCCACCGCGTTGTTCAACAGGGAGCTGGCTGCCAAGTATATGGGTGATGTCATCAAGTAAAGCTTGTTGCTGTGGACTAGGTGCCATCACGCCTCGCTGTAACCCGCCGTTAATAGTAATATCAACGCCCGTAATTTCTATAGCAAAACAAATATTCTCAACCCCTTGTAACAAGCGTTCCTGCTCTTTAACGCAAGAGAATCGAGCTTCGACTATCATACTTGAGTGAGGTGAAATGGTATTTGCACCAATGCCACCTTGAATTTTGCCAACATTAACCGTGCTTCCTTTTTGCAAGTTAGTCAAGCTGGTCATTTCCAATAACATATTAGCCAAGGCAAAGTTTGCATCAATACCTTCACTATAATGGTTGCCAGCGTGAGCAGCTTTTCCTGTTATTGCTATTTCAAAGGTGGCAATGCCTTTTCGGCCAATTACCACTTCATGGTTTTTACCCGCAGCCTCAAATACTAAACACGCATCATAATTTTTAGCTAAATCTGCAGTTAAGTGTTTACTATCGTCACTGCCAATTTCTTCATCACTGACCAATAAAAGGTCGATATTATGTATTGGGCCAAATTGTGTGCGTAATTGGCGAAGTGCATTCAATGCAACAAAGTTGCCGCCTTTCATATCACACACTCCAGGCCCGTACACCCATTGCTCATCTTGATGAAAGTCAGTGAACGTTTGCGCAGGAAAAACGGTGTCTAAATGACCAAGCAAGAGTATTTTTTTACCAGCTTGGGTTGGCGTATGAAATAGTAAATGATCGCCAATATGCTCTCTTTGATAGCGTGTTAATGAAAACCCAAGAGGTGCGAGTAGTTCAATCATCTGCTCGCCATGTTGGTCAACACCTTGTTTATTTTTACTGTGAGAATTGCACTCGATTAGCGCTGCTAATTCGTCAAAATTTAATTTAGCCATCACTGTTTCCCTTGGTTGTATTGGCGCTCATCGTGGCGGGGCTGGGTTGCAATTCAGTGAAGCTTTTATGAACAAATTTTGTCCGCTTGATTTGGTCAAAAATATGTCACACAGATCCTTTTACAATAGACGGTAATGTAGTTGCACCCCCTACTTTTTTAGGACCAAGGAGAATACAGTGACAGCACCTCATGTTGGCATTTGGATGTACGAAAACGGTGGCGGTAAAGCCATTGAGCAAAAGCTCGTGCACGCGTTGGCTGAACGTGGCATTGAGACCACTACAGGATTAAACCTTCGAGATGCTCGAGCGCAAGACGGGCAAATATTGTGTAATGGTATTGTAATGGAGCATCTTGATGCTTTTTTAAGTTACAACGCAGGCCAGCAGACTCAGTATCAGCTGTATTTATATCAGGCACTTAGTGAGTCGATACCTACACTAAATAATTTCCATGCATTTTCGTTAGCTGAAGATAAATTTCGTACCTCCCATTTGCTCAATAGCCATGGTATTGCTACTGCGGATTACCGATTATGTCATAAAAACGATATTGCAGGTTTAAAAGCAGCGATACGTGATTTTGGTGGCAAGCTGGTTTACAAGCCAACCGATGGGTGGGGTGGGGTGGGTGTTGTAAAAATAGATGGTGAACATGCGCTAGACATGTTGCTGCCATTTTTAAGCCGTACTGATTTACGCTATTTCTACGTGGAGCGCTTCATTGATTATGACAATACGGATTATCGCATCGACGTAGTGGATGGACAGTGTGTAGGCTGTTATGGCCGTAAAGCGCCAAAAGATGATTGGAAAACTAATATTACCAGTGGCGGCTCTGTATTTGTACGTGAACCGGATCAAGAAGCCATTGATTTAGCAATTAAAGCGACAAAAGTACTGGGATTAGAAATCGCAGGGGTGGATTTAATTTATGACAGGCAGCACAAGCAGTTTGTGGTTTTGGAGGTCAATACTATCCCTGCGTTTGCCACACCAGAGCAAGAGCAATTGGGTATCAATTTTAATCAGGTAAAACTCGATGCCATGGTCGATCTCATTGATAAAACGGTACAAAAAAAGCAAGCACTTCATTCAATAAAGGTGGCCTAAGGCAATGACAAAAAAAGACTCTTTACCAAAAATTGGACTTTTATACTTAGACTATGTGCTGCGCTTTTTTGACAAATCGAACTTCAAAGGATGGCCAGATAAAATTGAGCAGGTCACTTACCATTGGGGCAATGATAAAGCGCGTTTTATTGCAGAGGTAAAACGTAAAAATATTGATGTATTGATAGGTAATATACCAGCGACAGCGTACGAAGCGTTTCGTGAAATTGCCAAAGCTTTGCCCAATGTGCGCTTTTTGCCTTCTTTAGACAGTCAATTTTCAAATAAGTCTAAAGAGAATGTTACTCACTTTTGTCGTAAATATAATTTACCTACGCCACACACTGAGATTTTTTATATTCCGGAAAAAGCTAAGCAATATTTAGCAAATACGCAATACCCTAAAATTATAAAGCGATCTTATGGCCCATCGAACTATGGCGGTTATTTTGTTCATAAAGTAGATAGTTATGAAGAGGCTGCCAGCTTATTGTCACAAAAGCGTTATTACCCTGCGTATGTACAAGATTTTGTACCAATGGAAGCGGATATTCGAGTGATGTTGATAGGTCATAAACCCGTATGTGCATTTTGGCGACGTCCTCCAGAAGGTGAGTGGCTCACCAATACCAGCCAAGGCGGCAGCATGGATTATCAGGATGTACCCAAAGGTGTTTTGGAGTTAGCTGCGCGCGCCTCTAAAGCGGCAAATGCAGAATATTGGGCTTGTGATATAGCACTGGGCAAAGATGGCAAGCTCCGTATTTTAGAATGTGCGACGGCCTTTGCTGCATTTCCATATATTCGCGATTGGATTGGGCAGTATTTGATGTGGTTACTCAGTGATGGACGTTTTGCAAAACCGAATATTCCGCTTTATAACTGGGAAGAGCTAGGCAAAATTGATACTCGTTTACTAAGAACTATGCGTCATATTGGCTTTTCTCGATATAAACCGAGTCAAGATTGTGGTGAGCAATTCTCTAGGTTAGATGAATATAATTATCCAATTTTAGATACCACATATCGCCCAGACGAAGAGTGGCCCAGTGAGATGTGGAATTTTCAAGATAACTTTAAATTACATGGAATCGTTGTACCTGCTAAAGCGCAGAGTTTGATACCGAGTAATGATGAAGTGAGCACAGAGTTAAATAGCTATCAGGATGTACAGTTTGATGAAGCGCAAATTCGCGAGATTTTGTCTCAGGTAAAAGGCGTTGGCAGTAAAATGGTTGAGGAGATCATGGCCACTTTTGGTGCTATTGGTGTGGTTGAAGCACTCAATACGAAACCTGAGCAATTGTGCGTAGTAAAAAATCTCAAAGACAAAAAGTTAGAAAAAATTGTTAATCACTGGCAGCAAGTTGCAAAGCCCTGTCATTAAGCTAGGTTTTGTAAACGCCTTAGTTGTTACTGTCTTAGTATGCACTGTTACTTTATGTAGCAGTGTTTTTTGAGGGAGTGAGTAAACATGAGCCGTATGGGAATACTATGAAAATCCAATATGCATCGTATCAAGATACCATTGATTTTTTGCAACAAAGCATGAGCGAACACCCGCATTTAATTCGCCTAAAAAGCATAGGTGAAACATGGGAAGGTCGCCCTATTATGTTGGTTACCGTATCGTTAGATGTGACTTACGCAGATGATAAACCTGCGCTGCTATATACTGGCTCTATTCACGCAAGAGAGTGGATAGGTAATGAATTAGCAATTAAATTTATTCAATATGTGATAGACAATTACCGCTTTAATCCCAAACTACAAACAGCGCTAACGCGTAATACCTTGTACATGGTGCCGTGTTTGAACCCTGATGGTTTTGAGTACTCTCGAAATCACTTTTCGTTTTGGCGTAAAAATCGACGTAACAATGGCGATGGCACCTTTGGTGTTGATTTAAACAGAAACTTTGATGCCAAATTTATGCGTAATCAAAACACGCATACTAATACATATGGTGGGCCTCACGCTTTTTCCGAGCCAGAAACAGCGGCAATTCGTGACTTTGTTGAAAGCCATGAAAATATTCGCATCGCGCTTGATTACCACTCACAAGGTAATGTATTTTTCCCCGCCCATAAGTTCAATCATGAAGTAGAAATTGAAGGCACTGACTTGAATGTACTATGTGCCAATATGAACAATGAGATTCGTAAGGTTACTGGCCGCCAGTACGGTATTCATCGCGGTAAGCCTCCTGCGCAACTTATTAACGGCAGTGGTCGAGAGTACTATTATCGCAGAGGTATTATTGCCGCCGTGGTTGAGGTGGGTACGCGTAATATTCCTGATTACATGAAAAATATGGCGCAAAGTGTTGCAGAAAATATCCCTGCGGTTGCACACGCCCTAAGCGAAGCGATTAACTATTCGCCTTTGGCTCCATCTCGAGTAGCAGAGTTTACAATTAAAGAGGTGGGCCACGACAGTGTTGAGCTAGAGTGGCAATTTGAAGAGCGTGATGATATTTATTTTGAAGTGTATCGAAGTGAGCATAACAAAAGCCCATGCACTGAGGATAATTTAGTCGCTATCACTAAGTCATTGTCGTTTTTAGACACTCAGTTAAAAAGTGGTCACTTTTACTTTTATAACATTCGTGCGGTAGATAAGGTGACTAAAATAAAATCTCCATTTAGTCCTGAGCTGCGTTTAAAAACAACCCTAGCAGATAATCAATGCGGTCGAACGCTTTTTCCTGCCCGCGAGCAGGTTGGTTATTTATCACAGAATTATTTACATAAAAATAAAGAGCACTTTGGTTATAACTCCATGTTTATTGGCGTTGATAAAAATCGTGGTGTGAGTGTTGGCGTGGTTGCTTTTGATTTAAGTACTATTCCTGAAGGCTCGCATATTGCAACCGCGCAACTGTTTTTGTACCCCATGAATCGCGTTGCAGCAAAAATTGAAAAATATGGTGAGTGGTCAATTTCAATTTTAGATGCCACTTTAGTGGACGATATTTATGACTTTGCTCAAATCCAAGAAGCTAAGCCATTGCACACTTTAGGGCAAACGATTGAGTCAGATAAAATGACGCAAGGCATTTGGCTTCGCTGGTCATTTAATGGGGTTGAACGCACTTTGCTAGAAACCTTAATAGCGCAACAAACATTGTTACTGCGTATTCAAGGACCGCAAAGTTTACCTGTTGGTAATGACTCGCAAGTTATGCAGTTTGACATTGGATATGGTTCATTCGGTGGTGGATTACACTACAGGCCTAATTTAGAGCTTATTTACCAATTACCAGAGCTATCAACCTCGGTGAACGCTAGTAGCTGTAACACCATATATCAAGATAAAGTGGTGGCGGATAAGCTAGCCTCAGGATTTGATGCAGAGGGGGAAATCGTATACGGACAATTGGCGTTTGAGCTTAATGAATGCTTAGAACCAGATAAAACGGTATTTACTCAGGCTTGTTTAACTTTATATAGTATAAATAGCTTGGTGTCAGCTAAGGATGTGCGCTTTACCGTGGAACTAGTAGAGCTCAAAGATGTCGATTTTAAGCATGTGAAGCAAAGGCAGAAAATTGAATATATTGGTTATGAAGTGAGTAACGAACAATTGAAGGAACGCACAGCACATAACTTTATTTTTGATAGTTACAGTTTAAAAGAACTTGCTCGGTTACATCGAGCACAAACGCCTTTATATTTTATTATTCGCGCTACGGCAGAATCACAAGCACAAGATGTGCTGGTTAATTGGCGAAATAGTAATGATACACAGCCTGCGAAATTGCATGTAGAGTATATTGAACGGCGTGTTGAAGCATTACCTGCACCGACACATTTCCAAACTCAAGTGGAAAATGGTGTTGTTAAGCTGACTTGGCTCAATCCAGATAGCTCTGATCTTGTTGGCAGCTTTGTGGTCAGAAACCGCTTTCATCCGCCGCGTTCTCCATTTGATGGTGTTAAACTATATGGTGGCCCTGATCAATACACGTTAGATAATTTTGGTAATGCAGACATAGATAAGTACTACGCAGTATTTAGCTATGATCACGTACCTAATTACTCTGAGCCAGTGGTTGTTCATTATCCAGGAAGGCGCAAGTCGCTCGAATGAAGACAAAATTAAGGCCGCACATGCGGCCTTAATAGTGTGGAGAATGTTCTGTAAAGTTCAGATTCAAAATGTAAAGAAACCTCTAAACTGTTAACAGAGTGTATTCTTTTGTCCGTTTTTGCAACACCTAAATAGCTTTTTTAAGCTTAATTTTTATTTTAGCATGGGTTAGTTTTTATTGGCCGTTTAGGTGAAAAATAGTAGATTAGCAGAGGAACAAGAGTATGCAAATATAGTGCATACTCTTTAGTTTAAGGTACTAAAGCTCGAATGGGGCAACGCCCACTGCTTGCATGGTGTAGCCCGTTTGTGCCAGCTCACCTTGCCAAGTTTCTACTTTGATCACACCTGTTACTGTAATGGCGTCATATAAGCTATCAATAGGTACACCACCTTTAATTTTAACATGTACAATTTGGTTTGGCGGCGGCGGCGGTACATGAATACAGGCGCCAAAATAAGGAACTAATAAAAATTCTCTGATTAATTGGTTATCGCCTTCAAGTGGCACAACAAAGCCGGGTAAGCTCACCGATTTACCATCTAAACTTTTTACTACTGGCGCATCTAAGCTAGGTTGCACCCAGTTTTGATCTGCTCCGTCATGTGACGCAGCATCTTGGGTATCAATTTGCACATGGCCTTTTGGAATTAGGTCTTCCCAAAAAATCTCTTTGGGGGGCGCACTATGTACCGTGCCGCTTAGCATACATATCAGGAACAGGGTAATAAATCGCATATAACTACTCTCTTATATTTTAATACTCATGCCATCGGCCAACGAATAAAAGTAGGCACGAGCTGCTGGAATGAGACCCATTAAGGTGCCAGCGGTCATGATAACGCCTAACAAGGTCAGTTCATAGTGGGATAAGGCACCAACGCTAATGCTGATACCAAATTGGCTTTGCAACATTGGTTCAACAATAAATAACATGCTGTAAAATGCAATGGTGCCAAGTAAACAACCAAATAATGTGATAATGATGGCTTCAAAGCTCATTAAACTAAAAATATGCCATGGTCTTGCACCTACAGAGCGTAAAATAGCCAGTTCTCTGCGACGTTGGTTTAGTGTTGCTAATAATGTTGTCAGCATGCCTAACAGGCTAATAACCACAACCACCATTGAAAACAGCAGTAATATTTTCTCGACAATATCCAACATATTCCAAAGCTCTTTTAAGGTGACAGTAGGCATAATGGCAAGTAAAGGCTCTTGTTGATATTGGTTTATGTTTCGTCTTACTTGAAGAGTGTACAGGGGGGATTCAAAACCCATTAAAAACGCTGTAATTTGTTGTGGTTCACCAATTAAATCTGAAGGACTGCTTTGGATATTAACGTGCTGATGGTCATGGTCATGGTCATGGTCATGGTCATGGTCATGGTCGTGTTGTGGATTTTTGGCAACAGGCTTGGCGCTAATAGAACGCGGTGCCCTTGAGTTTGCATGCATCGCGTCAATGGCAATTAAAGGTATATGTACAGTTTTATCTACAGGTGTGCCAGTGGGTGCTAAGATACCTACAATGGTCATCGGGTTATCGTCATGATGGTGGAAGCTTGTATTACCCATACCATGAGAAATTACAATTTTTTGACCAAGGTGATAGTGCATTTTTTTTGCAACTTCGCTGCCTAACACCACTTCTTGGCCATTGTGAAACGCTCGACCAGCTTGAAATATTAATGCTTGCTTTTTTCCGTAGCGATAATGCGCAAAGTAGTTGCTGTCAGTACCTAAAACAGCATGACCTTTATGGCTATCACCCAAGCTAATTGGTATGGTCCAAGCTACACCTCGGCGTTGTTTTATATCCTGATAGCTTTGCCATTTTAGTGCATTATTACTATGGCCAATACGAAATACACTAGCAAGAAGCAATTGAATATCGCCGGTGCGCGCACCCACAATCAAATCAGTACCTGAGATAGTATTACTAAAGCTGTTTTTTGCATCAATTCGAACACGCTCAATACTCAGTAACAGCATTACACTAATAGCAATAGTAAATAAAGTGAGCAATACGCTAGCGCGGCGGTTATAACTACTTTTAAGTGCCAGTTTTAATAAGGTCATAAGGTTGTTCCATTAATACTTTGCAAACTGACTTTGCGGTCAAATAAACTGGCTAAACTATTATCATGGCTTACAAAAATAATGGTTGCTTGATATTTTTCAGCCTGAGTGAACAAGGTTTTTATAAACGCTTCTCGCGTGTCGGTATCAAGTGAGGAAGTGGGTTCATCGGCAATAATAACTTCTGGACGACCAATAAATGCACGAGCTGCAGCCACTCGCTGTTGTTGACCAATACTCAAGTTGGCTACGCTACTGATTAAGTGCTGGGGCTTTAAACCGAGTGCAGTTAATAAGTTACTTGCTTGTGTTTTTATACTTCCAGATTCTTGTTGTGCTTGTTTTGTTCTCAAGGAGGAAAACTCACAGCCTAACATCACGTTTTCTAACGGGTTTAAATATGGAAGTAAATTAAAATTTTGAAAAATAGTGCCTATATGATCGGCGCGAAAGCGATCTCTCTTAGCATTAGATAGTTTAGTAAGTGACTGGCCCAAAATGTTTATCTCACCTTGCTGAATGGGGTTGATACCAGCGAGTAACCCCAATAAGGTAGATTTTCCGCTGCCACTTGGGCCATGTAAAAATAACTTTTCACCTCTGGCGATATGTAGGTGCTTGATGGTCAAAGTAGGTTGTGTTTGTTTCTGCCATGTGTAGAGCAAATCGTTAATTTCAATCATTTGTTCACCATCAATGCTATTGAGTGAATGATGGTATCTCAGATTTGCATGGGGCTAAACCTTGTGTCGTTAAAATCTAAACTTTGTGCGGCAAATGGCGTTGCTGATTGTGATTTTGTTGCTGAACGATTATTATAAGGCCTCCTAACCCCCTCATTTTTTTGCACCCTTTAGCAAGGTGCATCCGGCCTTGGAGTAATAATGAGTAGCTACAAAGTTTTAGACGTCAATGACGATCTACCAATTCGCACCAAAGGTGCAGTGCACAGTGGTAAAGTACGTTCAGTTTACTGGCTCACCGACGAAGATAGTACACGCCTAATTTCTGAAAAAGGATATGACGTACCATCAGGTACTGAATTGGCTATCATGGTGATCTCAGATAGGATCTCTGCATTTGATTGTATTTGGCAAGGTGAAAATGGCTTAAATGGTGTACCAGGTAAAGGTATTGCGTTAAATAGTGTTGCTGCACATTGGTTTAAGCTGTTTGATGCAGCAGGCCTTGCAGGTAACCACATTGTTGATATTCCTCATCCTTATGTATGGATTGTTCGCAAAGCGCGTACAGTTAAAGTTGAAGCCATCGCACGTCAGTATATTACTGGCAGTATGTGGCGTGATTACGCTAAGGGTATTCGTAATTTTTGTGGTATTGAGATACCACAAGGGTTAAATGCCAACCAGAAACTACCTGAACTTTTGATCACACCATCAACGAAGGGCATTATTACAGGCCTTGACGATGTGCCAGCAGTGGATGATGTCAACATCAGCCGTAAAAATATCACCGATAACTTAGCGGCATTTAATTTTAAATCATATGATGATGTGACTAAATATGAGCAATTACTTAAGCAGGGCTTTGAGCTAATTAGTAAAGAACTGGCTGAGCTTGATCAGATTTTTGTGGATACCAAATTTGAGTTTGGCTACATAGAAGATACTAATGGCCAAGAAAAGTTAATTTATATTGATGAGGTTGGCACACCAGACTCATCGCGTATTTGGGATGGCCCAGCTTATCGAGATGGTCGGATTATTGAAAATTCAAAAGAGGGGTTTCGCCAACTTTTGATCAATAATGTCCCAGACTCTGATGTTTTGTTGAACAAAGGACGTATGGATGAGCGTGAGGCATTGGCTCAGAATTATCAATTACCGATGGATGTAATGATGTCGGTTTCTGATACTTATGTAGGTATTGCTAGTAAAATAGTAGGCAAAGAGCTGACTATTCCAGCGGACCCCCGCTCAGAAGTCATTGCTATCCTTGACAGTGAATATGATCTCATAGAAAACAGTTAATCTACCATAGACTTAGCCAATAAACATGTATTTAGTGTGTTTATTGGCTGTTATCTCGTAAATGCCTTGCAATTGTGTTCTTAGTCAATTTTACTTACAGTCAGAGTAAAAATAGTTCAAGGCAAGGTATGCCATTTTATTTTAAAAAAGGGTGCTCCTTTATTGCACTAAGCATGCTACTGATTGGTAGCGTGAGTATTGCCGTTAAAGCAAAAACATTAACCATTGTTGATCAGCATGGCCGTCCTGTAGAGCTCGCGGTCATTGAGCTGTTGCAACCTGTTAAAAATGATAAGCCTTTACAAGTTGCAGTGATGGATCAAGTAAATAAACAATTTGAGCCAAAGTTACTCACTATTGTCAAAGGTCAACAGGTCGCATTTCCTAATAGTGATGATATTCGCCATCATGTATATTCTTTTTCACCTATTAAGCCTTTTGAATTAAAGTTATATGCAGGTACACCAAAAGCACCGCTTACTTTCGAGCAATCAGGGGTGGTGGTTTTAGGGTGCAATATTCACGACTCGATGGTTGGCTATATTTATGTGGCGCAATCGGAGGCTCATTTTTTGACTGATGTGCAAGGCAAAGTTGTTTTACCTGATAATACAAGTTCTTACTTACTATGGCATCCGGAGCAAGATAAAGAACTGGGAGAGCGCAGTGAGCATATTTGGCCTCAAGATAACAGTCATAGCAAAGTAGAAATTGAACTGGTTACGCCTGCCCCACGTAATACATTTGGTGAAATGTTTAAGGATTCTCATGGGAACTAGCTTAAAGCATCGTATTATTACCCTGTGTGTTGGCTTAGTATTACTTACTGCAGTGGCGAGTTTGGTGAGCTTTTGGTGGTCGACTAGTCATTTTAATGAAAGCCAAGTACAGCAAGATATGCAAGTGGCAGAAAATGTCTATCAACAATATTTAAAGGCCAAAGAGCGATTGTTGATGACGGCAGCTACTGTGCTGACTGCTGATTTTGGCTTTAAACAAGCGGTTGCAACGCGAGATGCTGATACTATCAGTAGTGTGTTGTATAACCATAGCCAGCGTATAGACGCAGATTTAATGTTGTTGTTTGATACCCGTGGGCAACTCATTTCAGCCAACCAAAGTAACATCGAATTACCCGCAGATACGCCTCAATTAATGAAGCAGTTATTGGCACAAGGTAATAGCTCTACATTCATGGTAATCAGTAACAAGCTGTATCAAGTAATTGTTTTGCCAGTCAAAGCGCCTAGAACCATCGCATACAGTATGGTAGGGTTTGCTATTGATGCGACCGTTGCCAAAGAGCTTAAAGAGCTAACAGGGATGGAAATTAGTTTTATTGCCGTGCGCACAGGCCTTAAGGCAACCACCATGGCAGAACATCCATCACATCTTCCTTTACTCGAATATATAGATAGCCAGATAGTGGACCGCTGGTTTAGTGAAGACCCCGTTTATTTAAGTGCTAAATTGCACCTACCAGGTTTGGTAAATAACCCTATTAATGTGGTGCTTAGTGCTGATTTGAGTGAGCATTACAAAGAATTTGATAAATTAGTATTAACCGTTATTTTATTGTCGTTTGGCACTATCGTATTAGGTTTTATTACCAGTGGTATTTTAGCAAATAATTTAACCACGCCGTTACAGCAACTGACCGTAATGGCGAAACAGTTTGCCCAAGGTAACTATTTGGCTAACATATCAGAGTCAAGGCCGAGTAAAGAAGTATGTGAGCTGGTAGATGCATTTCAAGAAATGGGCGAAGACATTCAAACGCGTGAAAAGCAAATCCGCTTTCAGGCACGCCACGATACGTTAACAGGCTTTTATAATCGTACCGCCGCGCTTGATCTTTTATCAAATTATACAGAAGAAACAGGCTCTTATTATCTAATAGCAATCGATATAAAGGGACTGCGACATATTAATGATAAATTAGGCCCAAGAGTGGGCGATAGCTGCATTCAAGCGGTTGCTCAGCGAATAAAAGAATCAACCCACTTACTCCATGGTTTTAATGCGCGTGTAGGCGGCGATGAGTTTTTAAGTGTTGTAGAAGTCAAACCTGACAGTACCAAGCAACACTGTGTTGAGCAATTACGACTGGCACTTAATCAATATTATGTTATTCAAAAATTAGAGATAAGTTTGCGTTTTAGTGTTGGTGTTGTGCAATATCCTGAACAAGCACAAACGCCAGAAGATATGATCCGCCGAGCATTGATTGCGGTTGATGCTGCCGCACAAGATGGTCATGAAGTGTATTACTATCAAAATGGTGAAGATGAAGCACACCTTGAACGACTTCAAATTATTGATGAGTTAAAACACGCATTAAAAAATGACAGTGGGCAGTTGTTTATGGCTTATCAGCCTAAACTCAATATGGGTAGTGGTAAAATTGATAAAGTTGAAGCATTGATACGCTGGAAACGCAGTAATGGTCAGTGGGTTTCTCCAGAGTTTTTTATTGATTTAGCAGAGCAATCGGGTTTAATTGTTGAGTTAACTCAATGGGTGGTTAGCACCGTAGTTGGGCAAGTTGGTAGTTGGCTACACGAAGGGTTAACTATGAAGGCTGCAATTAATGTATCAGCACAAGATATTGCCAATAAAGAATTTTTCTCACACCTAGAACGTGCGTTAGCTAAACATAAAGTACCAGCGAATTTGATCACCATCGAGCTGACAGAACGCGACATGATAGAAAATGAGGAGCAAGGTATTAATGCGCTTAAGGCCTTAAAGTCGCTGGGTGTGATGATATCGTTAGATGATTATGGTGTAGGGCAAACATCACTAGGGCGATTAAAAATGTTACCTATTGATGAACTTAAACTAGATAAAGTATTTATTTTAAAATTGAATGAATCCCATCAAGATCAATGTATTGTTCAGTCAACCATTTCTTTGGGCCATCAACTTGGTTTTTCGGTGGTTGCTGAGGGAGTAGAAAATGCAGAGTCGCTTAAGTTACTTAAACAAATGCGCTGTGATTATGCACAAGGCTATTACTTAAGCCGCCCACTTCCCACAAAAGAGTTTTTAGATTGGTTAGGAAGCTACAATGAGGTGGTTTAGCGCATTAATAATACTTCTGTATAGCCAGCACATTTTTGCCGGTGGTAAATTGCTTGCTACACCAGGTGTATCGCAAATTGAAGGCAGTGCTGGTGGGGGGATAGTACCTTGGGCACAGCTTGCAGGGTATGCCAGTGAAGATGAGTGGGCGATGAGCGGATTTTGCAGTCGTGGTAATGTAAAAAATTACCGCCTTGATGTCTGTGGTATTCAAGGCAACTTATTTGACCGAGTAGAGCTGAGCTATGCTGAACAAAACTTTGATGTGCCCGCACTCAAGACAACCATAAAGCAAAAGGTCAGTGGTGCAAAAGTTCGGCTGTACGGAGATATTGTGTATAGCACTTGGCCGCAACTAAGCTTTGGGATGCAGCATAAGTCACTAAAAGATGGCAATGTGGCAAAGCTATTGGGTGCTAATGATACCCGTGGTAATGATATTTACTTGGCTGCAAGTAAACTTCATTTAGGTGTGTTTTATGGCTACAACTGGTTTTGGAACGTTACTGCCAGATACAGTGAGGCCAATCAAATTGGCTTGCTAGGCTTTGGTGGCGACAAAGCAAATAAACAGTGGTTATTAGAGGCCAGCAGTGCGGTATTTTTATCGAGAGAAATAGCATTGGGTGTGGAGTTTCGTGAAAAACCAAACAATCTCGGTTTGGGGGAAACACATTGGCGAGATATTTTTATAGCTTGGCTGCCTAATAAATCAGTGAGTATTACGGCTGCATGGCTAGATTTGGGCTCAATTGCAGGTGTAGATAGGCAAACGGGTTGGTATGTATCAATAACAGGGTATTTTTAAATGAGTCTGGTAGCAAGGTGTCAAAAAGTCGCTATTGCGCTGAGCGTGATGATTACCGTTTCTGGATGTCAAAGCACACCAACTTCTTTGTATCATCAGGTAGGGGAACAGGCAGGTTTAGAACGTTTAACCGATGCTTTTATTAACCAGATTGGTCAAGATAAAGTCGTTTTTCACTATTTTAAACAAACGAATGTGAGTCATTTTCGCACTGGTTTTATTAGCCATATGTGTGCAGTGCTAGATGGACCTTGTCAGTATCAAGGCGACAATATGGTGCAAATCCATACCGGAATGAACATTAGTGAGTATGATTTTAATCATACCGTAGACTTACTCATTGCCGCTATGAATGAAGTCGGTATTAGTCACCCTGTGCAGAATAAAGTACTTGCTAAGCTAGCCCCTATGCGCAGAAATATCATTAAAATTTAATCTTGATGATATTTTTGTTTTTCTGCGAGTTCAAATAGTTTAGCTTCTTTGATAAACGCATATTGCGCATTGATCATAGATAAAATAAACCCTCGGCGTCCTGAAAATATTTTTCTGTGTAATAAGTACTCTCTTATAAAGGCAACAGGAAACGCGAGGAAAAGTTTGCCGATAGACGCTTGTTTTCCTTTACTGAATTTTTCTTCTGCCTTTAAAGTTGAGTAGGTGTTTGTTTTTAAAACAAGCGTTTGGATTTCATTGTAACCGTGGTGGATAAACGTCGCGTTCGACTTTAACTCTGCCCCTTCAACTTGTGCGCTTTCATGTACTAGTTGTTGTTTGTCAAAGTTGGCTTTATCACGTTGAAAAAAACGCAGGTGGTTGTCTTTTCTTGTCAATGAAGCTGATTTTTTATAAATAAAGATATCGTCACGCAAAAAACGCACGGAGGAATATTTCTGAGTCTCTATTTGCTTTACTATTTCTGCAATGCATTCGCGAGTTAATATTTCATCGCCATCAAGGTTTAATGCCCATTTTTGAGTGCACTTTTCTAATGCAAATTGTTTTTGTTTGGCAAACCCAAGCCAATCTTGGTGATACACTTTTGCCCCAAAACTTTCTGCAATGCTTACGGTGTTATCGCTGCTACCAGAATCAACCACGATGATTTCTGCAAAGTTTTTTACGCTCTCTAGCACTTGTGCGAGGTACTGCTGCTCATTGAGTGTGACAATAAATACACTAACAGGAATGGCTTTATCAATTGATCGGGTATTCATCATGAGAGTTCCCTTGGTTTTGTGAATTAAGAGTATTTATGGCCAATAATGCAAGTTTGGATGGTGAGATTGAAGACAGCTTGTCACTATCATTAAGTAAAAGTGGGTTAGCAAAAATAGGTTTGCAATAAGGGGTAACAGGTTGCACACATGACCAAGGGCTGGTCCCAGGGCCAACAAGTGTAATGCAATTAACACCCGTTGCACACGCGATATGCATTGGTCCAGAATCGATGCTTATCATTAAATCTGATTGAGCGATTGTATCAACAAGCTCCGTAATGCTGGTTTTTCCGCTTAAGTCTGTAACGGCAATATTGTCTGCTTTTAGCAGGTCGCATAGCTGGCTATTTTCAAATGCTTCATCACAACTCCCCAAAAGGTTAAAGCTGCATACTGAATGTTTAGATATTTCTAGTAGGGCTTCTTTTGCATAATGACTAGGGTAGTATCGATTGTTCTTATTGGCACTGCCCATGTATACACTGATAACTTTTTGCTCGCTTTGGAATGCGCGTTCTATATGAGCATGTGACAGCTTTGGTGATTCAAAGCATTTAAAAGGGTTGCCATGAGGTTCATTCACCAATCGACAATAACGGGTGATATAATGTTGGTTGATGTTCAGTGGTAGAGCATGGCTTAATAAAGCTGAACGACCATTTTGTGCGTAACCTATTAGGGTTTTGATACCCGCCATTTTACATAATATCGCATCGCCTAGAGAGCCTCTAAATAAAAAACCAAGTGCAAATTCAAACTTGCGCAGTGCTTTAATTAAATCTAACGACCACTTTTTTTTGCCAAAGCTATTGAGGCTAAGCGTTTCACTATTTGCTAGTTCAACTTTTTTGAACAGCTCGCAGATAGCACCATTAGCGAGTATGACAATTTTCTGCGCAGGGTAAAGCTGGCGTAATAGCTTTAAGGCGGGCAGGGTGTTGATCGCATCGCCAATAAATTTGGGGAGTACGACGAGAATAGGACTATTAACCTCTTTTGTGTGAAGTGGTTTCAAAATAATATCGTTGCTGTCTTTCACATTAGGATGGCAGTAGTATAACGTGAGACTAAGTATTATTTCACCTGTTATCAGTAACAAAGGAGGTAAAGTGAAAAATCTGAAAAGCTGTCAGTGGCTTGCTCAGCACCTAAATAAGGTGCATGTTTTGGATGCAGGAATAGTAAAGCCGGGCGTAAACAAGCCTTATTCACCAACAGCTATTATTGCAGGGGCAAAGCGTTTTGATATCAGTGGCGCATTAACTAACCCAAAAGTCAGTTTGCCGAACACGATGTGTGATAGTGCACAGTTTCAGGCTGCTATGCGTCAACTGGGCATAAATCTGCATGACACTGTGGTTGTTTATGATGATATGAGCTTATTTAGTGCACCGCGTGCTTGGTGGATGCTTAAAAGCATGGGCTTTGAACAGGTTTATGTGCTTGATGGTGGTTTGTCGCATTGGCTAGCGCTTGGGTTACCAACAGCACCTAGTTATGCCATTACTACGCAAGTTGGTAATTTTGTCGCTAAAGCGCAACCCAATTACTTTATTGATAGCCAACAAGTACTGCAAAGCATTAACGATAAGTCGATATGTTTGTTAGATGCAAGGTCGGCTAAACGCTTTAGTGGCGAAGACCCTGAACCGCGATGTAATATGCGCAGCGGTCATATTCCAAATAGTAAAAACTTGCCATATCAGCAAATATTAAATGAGCAAGGATTAGTAAAATCAGTCGATGCACTGCAAGCTCTTTTTACAGAGTGTGGTATCACCAACCAAGCATTGCAATTTAGTTGCGGCTCCGGTGTAACTGCTTGTATTTTAGCTATGGCTGCTGATGAGTGTGGTTATGCACAGTTAAGCGTATACGATGGCTCTTGGAGCGAATGGGGGCAACCGAGTAACTTACCTGTTGAAATCGGTGCTAATTAAATGGGCAGTGGCGACAACCATTGCCACAGCAACGGCCACGCTTTAGGTGTGCCCAACGACTCATTACCAATAGGCCGTTTTCGATATCATAATCTAAACCCTCAACAACGCCAGAGTGTTTAAAAGGGCGAGCTAAAGCGCGTTGTTCAGCAATGGAGTGTGTGCTTAAGCTTTCGATATATCTGCGTATTTTTTTCACCAAACAGCTGCGGCAAAGGCAGCCATGAGTCTCAGATAAGGGTAAAATATTGGGCAGCGACATACACCAACAGTTTGTATTGGCTTCACAATTAAACGATTGGCCACAATTAGAACAAGGCATTACTTTACCGGCATGATGAATAACAACGAGAATAATAACACAGGCCATTATCAAGATTTAAAAACAATTGTACGCCTGGCTTCTGGCTATCAGCAGCTTTACAGAGAACTTACACGCTATCCCCAAACAACAGTTATTTATACGCTTAGTAGCACTGATGTGATTGCTGCGCTAGAGCAAGTACAGCTGGGGCGTGTTGATATTGAAGAGCTTGAATTGTGGGCCAGTTTACTGGAGATGCGTGGTGATATTGATCATAGTTGCGTTGAAGGGGTGTTGTATGCCCTCGCAAACCCAGAGCAAATGGGTGAAATAAGCCATGAAAAAGTGTCTCAGCTACTGACATTACTTAAAAAATAAGGAAAATAATATGCCTCTTACGCCTAAAGCGGTTCATCACGATTACCAAGATAGGTATTTTACATTGCATATTATGCATCCCAAATTTAGTGTGCTTGATTATGAGCTGGTGATGCGCAATCAAGTCAGACTTCGTGAGTTATTTGCCGGTCAAACCGATTGGCCTAAGCCAGATATGACAGTGGCAGATAATACGGTAGCGATGGAACACCATTTATATGAGTTCAATGAAAATCTTGCGTACGGATTTTGTGTGTTTGATAGTGAAGATAAAAACTGTATTGGCACGGTGTATATTGGTGCAAGCACAGTTGTTGGCTATGACTGTGAGCTGCATTACTGGTTAGATGAAGCGCTTATTGAGCTAGAGCCAGTTTTAGAGCAGGTCATGATGTTCTGGCTAAAGGATAAATGGGGATTTGAAAGCCCAGCGTTGGTTGGCCGTGAAATACCTTTGCCGCAGTGGGAAGTAATGAAAAAAGCGAGCTAAATTAGCTCGCTCAGCCTGTATATCTTACTTGTGGTAACTTAAACAGGCTTCAACCTCGTTTTTAGAGCCTAAGATCACTGGCACACGCTGGTGAATTTCTTGCGGGTCAATATCCAAAATACGCTCTTCACCCGTGTGAGCGATACCACCAGCCTGTTCAACTAACATGGCCATAGGGTTGGCTTCGTATAATAAACGTAGTTTAAATGGTTTGTTAGGATCTTTGCTATCGGCTGGATAAGTAAATAACCCACCTCGGCACAATACGCGATGCACATCACCAACCATGGCCGCTATCCAACGCATATTGAAGTTTTTACCACGAGGGCCTGCTTCGCCTGCGAGTAAATCGTTTACGTAGTTCTGCATTTGTGGTTGCCAATGGCGCTGGTTAGAGGCGTTTATTGCAAACTCTTTGGTATCTTCAGGAATTTTTGCAAAGTCTTCGGTGAGCATGAAGCTGCCATGGGTTTTATCCAACGTGAAAATACGAGTGCCTTTACCAATACTTAGTGCTAACGTAGTACACGGACCATAAAGCACATAACCTGCAGCAACTTGCTGGTGGCCTGGTTGCATGAAAATAGTTTGATCAGCAGGGTCTGAGTCTTTTGGTGCTTTCATGATTGAGAAGATAGTACCAACAAGCGAGTTTATATCGGTGTTTGATGAGCCATCTAGTGGGTCAAATGCGACGATATAGTCGGCATCAGGGTTACCTGCAACGGTAAAATCTTCTTCTTCTGATGCAATGGCTTTAACGTAACCAGACTCAAGTAAAATGTCTTTTAGTAGCTGATTAGACAGTACATCTAATTTTTTTTGCGTTTCACCTTGAATGTTTTCATCAAGCGTTGAACCGAGTACGCCAGATAAAGCGCCCTGACCAACACGGAATGAAATCTCTTTACAGGCCGCTAAAATAGTACGGATAAGAGAGAGCAACTCTCTTGAACAACCGTCTTCAATCATTACTGGAGGGAGTCTACGCATAGTTTTTTATCCTGATAACGTTGTGCTCATAGCTTTAATGATGTGAGAGGAAGCCATGAACCGCAATTAATTTCGTCTTAAAAGGCTGAACTTTGTATACAATTTTATATACTGGATTTAAATCAACCATTAAAACCACTAATAACAAGGTAAGATCATGCGAAAAATAGGCAAGCTATCTTTCATATTTTGTACTTTGCTAGGCGCTATGATAACTCAAGCAGTCGCAGCAATTAAGCCCATTGACGAGTTTACTGACAAGTTAAATCGTTTTCCGGGATATTACTCTTTTTATGCCGATACCAGCAGCGGCAAAATCTACCTAGATGTTGATAAACTTAAGCAGCCATTCTTGCTTCAGCATAGTTTACCTTACGGGGTAGGCTCTAACGATATAGGGTTAGATAGGGGCCAATTAGGTGGTACGTATCTAGTTCAGTTTGAGCGCTTTGGAGACAAAGTGATGTTACGTGCACTTAATAGTTATTACCGTGCAAGTTCTTCTAATCCTGCTGAACAACAAAGTGTTAATGAGGCATTTGCGTCTAGCATTTTACAAGGTTTTAGTGTTGTTGCCGAAGATATGGATAGTGTTTTAATAGACTACACACCTTATTTATTATCGGATGTACATGCTGTGAGCCGTACTTTAGCGCAGCGAGAGCAGGGCAGTTTTAGTTTAGATAAATCGCGTAGCGCGGTATTTATGGAGCGCAGTAAAGCGTTTGTACATAATACCGAACTTGAAGCTGTGCTTACATTTACAGGCTCAAAACCCGGTGAGTATGTACGTCAAGCCAGCGCTGACCCTTATGCCATTACCGTGCATCAACACCACTCATTAGTAAAACTGCCTGATGACAACTATCAACCCCGCAAGTTCCACCCTCAGTCGGGTTATTGGAGCATTGAGCATAAAGATTACTCAGCCCCTTTGGGGGAGTCGATGTTGGTACGTTATATCCCACGTCATCGTTTAGCCAAAAAAGACCCCGCAGCTGAAATTAGTGAACCAGTTGAACCTATTGTTTATTACCTCGACCCAGGAGTACCAGAGCCTGTTAAAACCGCTTTATTAGAAGGTGGCAAATGGTGGGATGATGCTTTTGCGGCAGCGGGCTATAAAAATGCTTTTCAGATTAAAATACTCCCTGAAAGTGCTGATCCGATGGATATTCGCTATAACGTGATCCAATGGGTGCATCGTGCAACGCGTGGTTGGTCATATGGTGCGTCAGTGATTGACCCTCGAACGGGTGAAATAATTAAAGGTCATGTGACTTTAGGATCGCTTCGAGTTCGTCAAGATATCTTAATCGCCGAAGCGTTAGCTGCACCATTTATAAAAGGTGATGAAGCCGTCACGCGTTTGCACGAGATGGCCTTGGACCGTATTCGTCAGCTAAGTGCTCATGAGATTGGTCATACATTGGGTATTGCACACAATTTTTCAGGTTCGATTAAAGACAGATCATCAGTAATGGATTATCCACACCCACTGGTTGCCTTTGATAACAATGGCAAATTAGATATTACTCAAGGTTACGCAAAAGGTATGGGACAGTGGGATACACAGGTCGTTAAATATGGCTATAGTGACTTTGGTAATAGCGATGAAGCCCAAGCATTAGCAGATATTTTGGATGAAAATCGCGCCCTTGGTTTAGAGTTTATTTCTGATAGTGACGCTAGAGCAAAAGGGGGCGCGCATCCAACGGCCCATTTATGGGATAACGGTGAAAACCCATCAGCAGAATTGCTTCGTGTGTTAGAAGTGCGCCAGCAAGCGCTTAATAGCTTTGGTATTAATAACATAAAAACAGGCGTGGCATTGTCACAGTTGGAAGAAAAACTTGTACCTTTGTATTTATTCCATCGTTATCAAGTGGAATCGGCGGTTAAGCTTATCGGTGGCGTGGATTATGACTATGAAGTACGTGGTGAGCAGACGATTAAGGGCGCTAAGATAGTCGACAAAGCGACTCAGTTACAAGCCTTAGAAGCAATGCTGCAAACACTAGATGCAACACAATTACGTATACCTGAAAGCGTATTAGCGCTTATTCCACCCAAAGCATATGGCGAGCAAAAAACCCGCGAAAGTATTTATGGTAGAACAGGGCTTGTGCTTGATGCAATGGCATTACCAGAGGTTGCAGTTAACCATAGTTTAGGTTTGCTTTTAAATGCGGAGCGTTTGAATCGCCTATCACAACAACATGCACGTAGCAGCCAATATTTAAGTTTAGCGCAAACCTTAAATGCGCTGTATGGCAAAGTATTTGATGCGCAAGCTAACAGCACGATGGCGCAAAAGCTAACTCAACGCGTGCAATATTTAACTGCGGCGCGTATGGCACAGTTAGCAAGTTCTGCTAAAACTGAGCCAGAAGTACAAGCATTACTGAGGTTCCAATTGCTGCGAGTGGCAAAGCAGTTTGATGAGCAATCACTCTTTAGTAGTGTGAGCGAAGAGACGGCTTATCGTCATGAGTTAGCAAGACAAATTAATGTGTTCTTGGAAAGTGGCGAATGGCCTAAAGGCTTTGAAGCACTTAAAATGCCACCGGGATCGCCGATTTAAATATTTAAGCCAATTGGTATAATACGCCAAGCATCGCTTGGCGTATTTGCTCTTTCTATCAAACCTACCTCTCAATCAACATTGTTAAAACAACTGTTTTGGATTATTTGTTGGATCATGTGTTGAGCTGGCGCTACTTTTTCTATTGCTAAAAACTCATCAGGCTGGTGCGCTTGCTCAATAGAACCTGGGCCCATTATGATGGTTTCGCAACCTAGCTGTTGTATAAAAGGTGCTTCGGTACAATAGTTTACTGCAACCGCTTTGCTTTTTGACACCTGCTCAGCCAGTTTTACTAAGGCGTTATCTGTGTTACTGCTAAAGGCAGGAATAGGCTCATGTAAGTCAATCACCTCCACGCTATTTGGAAATTGCCGATTAATGGGGGAGACTGCATCAAGTAATAACATTTGTAGCTCTTTTATGCTTAATCCTGGCAGTGGCCGTAAGTCAATATGTAGTTCGCAGCAACCACAAATGCGGTTTGCATTATCTCCACCATGAATATGGCCTAAGTTTAACGTAGGGTAGGGGATCACAAAATCTTCTATTGAATATTTATTCTTTAACTGTTCTTTCAGTTGTAATAAATTTGCAATCACGGTATGCATGATTTCTATGGCATTTACACCACGTTCAGGGTCTGAGCTATGACCAGAGCGCCCAGTGACTCTAATAGCACTACTCATATGGCCTTTGTGAGTATAAACGGGTGTCATGTCTGTGGGTTCGCCAATAATACATCGAGCTGGTTTTAAATCAGCATGCTTGGCAATTTGTTGAGCACCTGCCATGGTGGTTTCTTCATCGGCTGTGGCTAACAATAGTAGTGGTTGTGTTTGTGTAACTGCTTGTTCATCTAAAACTTTTATTGCATCGAGTACAAAAGCAAAAAAACCTTTCATATCAATAGAGCCTAAGCCATATAAACGGTTGTCATGTTGCTTTAATTGAAAAGGATCAAAATTCCAGCGGCTGTCGTCAAATGGCACTGTGTCAGTATGACCTGCGAGCATTAGTCCACCATGACCAATGCCTCGTTTGGCAAGCAAATTAAACTTTCCAGGAGCGGCTTCAAGCTCTGTGATTTCAACGCTAAAACCTAATGCTTCACACCAACTTGCCAGTAAATCAATCACAGGGCGGTTACTCATATTTAAAGTGCTGTCTAACGCACTCACCGATGGGTTGGCTATCAACTGTTGGTACATAGTTAAAAAAGTAGGGGTCGTCATAAAAAATCCAAAATATTTATTCAAAGTGTTTGCATAACAATTTAAAGGTGTTTACTATGAATATCAATTCACTTTTTTAGCATAAATATATTTAGGGGCTGGCATGCGACGATACTCATTCACCATTTAATTTCATTTTGACTAGAAAACGCAATACAAATTAGAGAGCTTAATTAAAAAATGATGAGTAAGACTAAAGAAGTAGCCATAGTTGGCGCCAGCGGATACAGCGGCGCAGAGCTTGCCAGCTTGATAGCCAAACACCCCAACTTCTCCCTGTCGGGTTGTTACGTGTCAGAGCAAAGCTTGGATAAAAACAAATTATTGAGCCAGTTATATCCTGAGCATGGAGTTTTGCTCGACACGCCTTTATTGCCCTTATCAAATAGCGCTTTTGCCGAGATAAATGCTCAAGCTGATTATGTCTGCTTGTGTACAGATCATGAAGTTAGTGTCACCCTAGCACCAAAATTTTTAGCAATGGGTAAGAGGGTATTCGATTTATCTGGTGGCTTTCGTTTAGCAACCAATGCGGATTACGAGCACTATTATGGTTTTAGTCACCCCTCTTTGCAGTGGCTGGAACAAGCAGAATACGGCCTAGCAGAATGGAATGCTAAAGCTATCAGCCAAGCTCAATTAGTTGCCGTAGCTGGATGCTACCCTACAGCAGCACTCAACGCATTAAAGCCACTTAAACAAGCCGGTTTATTGTCGCAGCAGCAAATCATTATCAATGCTGTTTCTGGTGTAACTGGCGCAGGCAGAAAAGCCAATATAAATACGCACTTTTGTGAAGTGTCGTTGTCACCTTATGGCTTGTTCAATCATCGTCATACGCCCGAAATTACACAATATTTAGATCATGATGTGTTGTTTACACCGCATTTAGGTAACTTTGCGCGTGGTATTTTAGAGACTATTTATGTACAGCTGAACCCAGAGGTTACTCATCAACAGGTTGCGCAAGCGTATCAAGTGCTGGCAGATGAACCACTTATTCGCCTCAAAGGTGATCAGTTACCTTCAATTAAAGGTGTTGTAGGGCAGCCATTTGTAGATATTGGCTGGCAGCAGCAAGGCTGCCAACTGATAGTGGTTGTTGCGATTGATAATTTGCTTAAAGGTGCTGCTGGTCAGGCATTGCAATGTATGAACCTTGCCCATGGGTTAGCGCCAGAGCTTGGTCTCAATGGAGTGTGGTCATGAAAACCTGGGTGATAAAAATAGGTGGGGCGGTTTTAGATACCGAATATGCTGCCAGTGCGTTATTTAAGGAACTGGCTAAAATCAGCATCAATAGCTCATCAAATCAGTTTGTATTGGTACATGGCGGCGGATCATTGGTTGATCGTTGGTTGTCTGATGCTGGATTTGCCACAGCAAAACATCAAGGCTTACGAATAAGCCCTAAAGAACAGATGCCCTATATCGCGGGTGCATTGGCCGGATGCGCAAACAAGCAATTAATGGCATATGCAATAAAAGCAAGTTTGCAGCCTGTCGGCTGCTGCTTGTATGAAGCGGGCTTGATGGCAAAGCAAAAGCTTAAAGCATTAGGACAAGTAGGTGAGTGTGTACCTCACAATAAGGGCATATTAACCGCATTGCTTGAGCTGGGCCACATGCCTTTAGTGAGCTCTGTCGGGTTAGGTGACGATGGTCAATTATATAATGTGAATGCTGATGAAGCGGCATCAGCTATTGCCAGTCAACTCAATGGCGAATTAATTTTTATGACGGATGTAGAAGCGGTGCTTGATGGCAATAAGCAACCACTTAATCAGTTAAATCAAGCACAAATAGAAGCATTGATAGAAGCAGGAGTCATAGTGGGCGGAATGGAGGTCAAAGTTAAGACCAGCCTTCGCGCAGCCCAACATTTACGACGTGGCGTGTATATCTCAAGTTGGCAAAAGCCACAAAATTTGAGCGCTTTAGTCGATGGCGCTCATGTTGGTACGCAGATTACTCCATAGGAATTAAATATGACTCAGCATTTTTTAACTGGCCTTGAACTCAAACAGGCACAAGTTTTACAACTCCTCACTTTGGCACAGAACATTAAAAATCAGCCAAAAGAATATGCACAAGCATTGGCCGGACAGTCAATAGTGACCTTGTACGAAAAACCGAGCTTACGGACACGTTTATCGTTTGATATTGGCATCAACAAGCTTGGTGGACATGCCGTTTACTTAGACCAACAAAATGGCGCGATGGGCAGCCGAGAATCAGTGCAAGACTTTGCACTAAATATATCTACTTGGGCTGATGGCATTGTTGCGCGAGTAAACAGCCATTGCACATTGACTACCATGGCCGAATACGCATCAGTGCCTGTCGTCAATAGTTTGTGTCACTTATATCATCCGTGCCAAGCATTGGCAGATTTTTTAACTTTGCAAGAAGTTCACGGTGATGTGAGCCAGTTAAAACTGGCTTATTTGGGAGAGGGTAATAACGTGACTCACTCTTTAATGTTGCTTGCAGCAACACTTGGGACTGATTTTGTTGCCGTATGTCCTAAGGGTCACTCGCCAGATGCGCAAATTGTAAAGCAAGCGGAACAAATAGCGGCCGCTAATGGTGCTTCGGTATTGATAAGCGATCGTGTTGAGGCTGCGGTAGGGGCTAATGCTCTCTATGCAGATACTTGGGTATCGATGGGTAATGATGTACCACTTGAACAGGTCAAACAAACCTTTATGCCATATCAAATTAATCAAGCTCTGCTGGAAAAAACAGGAGCTAGTACGGTGTTGCATTGCCAACCCGCACATCGTGAATATGAGATAACTTCACAGGTAATGGATGGCAAAAACGCGAAAATTATTCAACAAGCACAAAACCGCATGCATGCCCAGAATGCCTTGCTGGTTTCTCTGTTAAATCCAAATTACGTGTAAGGATGTAAAATAAATGAGTGAAATTAAAAAAATTGTATTGGCCTATTCTGGTGGTTTAGATACATCTGCAATTGTGCCTTGGCTAAAAGAGCATTATGGCTGTGAAGTAGTTGCTTTTGTAGCGGACGTGGGTCAAGGCGAAGAGGAGCTTGTTGGTGTTGAAGAAAAAGCCATTGCCTCAGGTGCGTCAGAGTGTCATGTTGTTGACTTAAAAGAGCAGATGGTAAGCGACTATATTTATCCCACTCTCAAAACCGGGGCTATTTATGAAGGCACTTATTTGCTTGGCACATCAATGGCACGACCAATTATTGCTAAAGCGCAGGTTGAAGTGGCACGAAAAGTGGGCGCAGATGCCCTTTCGCATGGTTGTACAGGCAAAGGTAATGACCAAGTGCGTTTTGAGGCATGCTTTGCTGCACTAGCTCCCGATCTTAAAGTAATAGCCCCTTGGCGAGAGTGGGACTTGTCGAGCCGTGAGTCGTTATTAGATTATTTAGCTGAGCGCAATATTCCTTGTTCAGCTTCAGCCACAAAAATTTATAGTCGCGACGCCAATGCTTGGCATATCTCTCATGAAGGCGGGGAGCTTGAAAACCCTTGGAATCCACCGAGTGAGCAAGTTTGGACAATGACAGTCGCGCCAGAGCAAGCACCAGATAAACCGGAGTTTGTGAGTGTGGTAGTAGAAAAAGGACAAGTCGTAGCTGTTAACGGCGAGCGTTATAGCCCATATCAATGCTTAGTACAACTTAATCAAATTGCTGCAGCACATGGCGTAGGGCGTGTTGATATTGTTGAAAACCGCTTGGTTGGTATGAAATCTCGCGGTTGCTACGAAACCCCCGGTGGTACGGTTATTATGGCGGCTTTGCAAGCGATTGACGAATTAGTACTTGATAAATCGAGTCGAAAGTGGAAAGAGACACTCGGTGGCGAATTTGCCCATTTGGTATATGACGGGCGTTGGTTTACACCACTTAAAGATTCAATTTTAGCCGGTGCAGAGGCGTTATCAGAATTGGCCACTGGCGAAGTAATATTAAAGCTCTACAAAGGCCAAGTAAGCGCGGTACAAAAGCAATCAGTCAACAGTTTATACAGCGAAGACTTTGCCACCTTTGGCGAAGATGATGTGTATGACCAATCTCATGCCGAAGGCTTTATTCGTTTATTTTCGCTGTCTAGTCGTATAGCAGCATTAAATAAAAACTCGTAATTTAACGCGTTAGGAGAAATATCATGGCGTTATGGGGCGGGCGTTTTTCATCAGGTCCAGATGCAGCATTTAAACAGTTTAATGATTCTTTGCCATTTGACTACCAATTGGCAGAGCAAGATATCGTCGGATCTATTGCTTGGGCGGGTGCTTTGGCGCAAGTCAAAGTGCTTAGCGAGCAAGAGCATCAAGACTTAGTGAGTGCTTTAAACGCGTTACTTGAGCAAGTTCAACAAGATTTAAGCGCGGTAGCCAGTGCTGGGTATGAGGATATTCACTCTTATGTTGAAGCAAAGCTGATAGAGCAAGTCGGAGATTTGGCTAAAAAACTACACACAGGGCGTAGTCGAAACGACCAAGTAGCCACCGACTTTAGATTGTGGAGCCGTCAAAGTGCAGAGCAATTGCTAGCGGCTTTAGGTGCACTTAAATCTGCTTTTGTTGAACTGGCAGAGCGTGAACTTGGCACTATTTTGCCAGGCTACACGCATTTACAGCGTGCGCAACCTGTGTTGTTCAGTCATTGGTGTATGGCCTATGTTGAAATGCTGGAGCGAGATGAATCGCGCTTGCATGATGCACTGATGCGCTTAAATGTGTGCCCACTTGGCAGTGGTGCTTTGGCAGGCACCGCATACCCTGTTGATAGAGAAACATTGGCGACGAATTTAGGGTTTAGCCACGCGTGTCGTAACAGCTTAGATGCGGTATCCGATAGAGATTTTGTGGTTGAATTACTCAGTTGTGCCAGCATTTCTATGATGCATTTATCTCGTTTTGCTGAAGACCTTATTTTTTACAACTCAGGTGAAGCCGGTTTTATCGAGTTGGCGGATAATGTTACATCAGGCTCGTCTTTAATGCCGCAAAAGAAAAACCCAGATGCATTAGAGCTTATTCGTGGTAAAACCGGTCGGGTCTTTGGGGCATTTAGTGCCATGATGATGACTTTAAAAGCATTGCCACTGGCGTATAACAAAGACATGCAAGAAGATAAAGAAGGGCTTTTTGATGCTATGCCAACATGGCTTGCGTGTATTCATATGGCACAAGCATGTATTGAAGGTATAAAGGTCAATGGTGAAAAAACCCGCAAGGCGGCAAAAGGAGGGCATGCCAATGCCACAGAACTTGCTGATTACTTGGTGGCTAAGGGTATTCCATTTAGAGAAGGGCATCATATTGTTGGTCAATTAGTACAAATCGCTATTGCACAAGGCAAAAGCCTTGAAGAATTAAGCTTGGAGACATTCCAAGAAGTGTGTGATGTGATTGATGAAGGGGTTTATCCCGTACTTGAACTTGACGCGGGCATTGCTGCACGTCAGGCATTAGGTGGAACATCAGTAACCCAAGTTGAAAGCGCAGTGCGAGTGGCGAAAAAAAAACAGCAGATCTTAGTCAGAGACGCAACACTTGATGATGTAGGCGCAATTGCAGAGCTCATTCAGCACTGGGCTAAAGTGGGCGAAAACTTGCCGCGTGCCAAAAGTGACATGATCCACTCCATTAACGAGTTTGCAGTTACTGTGGTGAATGGCAAGGTAACAGGCTGTGCCTCTTTATATATTTATGACACAGGACTTGCTGAGATCCGTTCATTAGGTGTTGACCCTCAAGCACCAGTTAAAGGCCAAGGTATGCAATTGGTTGAGCATTTATTAGTAAAAGCACGCAAATTGGCTCTCAATCGCATTATTGTGTTAACGCGCGTACCTGGCTTTTTCACTAAGCAAGGGTTCAGTTATTGCACCAAAGATACTTTGCCAGAAAAAGTAATGAAAGATTGCGAACTGTGTTTGCGAAAAGAAAACTGCGATGAAGTGGCAATGGAATTTATATTAAAGGCGGCAAAAAGTACGGTGATCCCGTGTCAATTTGTTGCCTAAACTCCCTGAAGACGACAAAAGGCGCTTGGCTGATCCCAAGCGCCTTTTTTATTTTTGTTATTTAACCTGTTTAATTGTTTATTTAACCCAGCTTCGATAGCGCCAATAAAAAGTGGTCTACTTTTTGCTTTTAAGTGCCTCATAATTGTAACTGAAAAGTTAACATAATTTTTATCATCTTAAATTACTAAATGAGGTTAAAATGAAATTACTTAAATCAATGAAAGTATCTAAAAAACGAACAAGTACATATGCAGAGACTAGTCATAGCCTTGATCTTTCTGCTAAAGTGCTATCAAATAAAGAGTTATTATCACAGATCAGTGGTGCTCGTGGTGGTGGTGCTTACCCTCCTAAGAGTACTCGTTTTTAATATTTAGAATTAAAAGGGGGTTGTTTTGTTTGGTGAACTGAGTCTGCATTTTGAAACGATTGTTGTGTTAGGCTTTATCCTTGCGTTCATTTTTAATTTAAGTTTCTTTTTACTTAAGCTAAGTCAAAATAGTTCTCTTTTATTTTCATCTGGTGTTATGGCAATTTCTTATTTTTTGAGCAATCATTTCTTTGATCTAATTCTAGGTACTAGCTTTCAGTATTTAATATGGCTTGCTTTTGATTTGGTAACAATATCCTTTATATGGTTACTGCACAAAGTGCTAAAACTGCGGTTTTCAACAGCCAGTACTTATGTTTTTCTTGGCTTATCGATAAATAGTATCTTATTTCTCTTGATGCATATTGATATTAGCTTATTAGCGAACAGGCAGCATTGGTGGTTTTGGACAACTTATAGCATATTGGTCAATGTATTTGACTTTTTAATGGTAGTTGCGCTAATTATAAATCGAGATTTTTTGTTCATAGTCAAAGGTGGACGAAAAATAACGAAGCATTTTAGTCGTTCTGAAGTTCAGTCGAATTAACGGCTTTTAAAGTGATAAATGATACTTACTTCTTCCAAGAGCTACCGCTATTATTTGATAAGGTAGTTACTTTTAGTATGATATTGGCCTTTGCTTATCATGCTGTTGCAAAGGTTGTGCTGAAAAAAGTTAATAATTTATCTTTAATTATTACGTCAGGGTTAGTCACAGCTTCATATGCGATGAGCAGCTACTTATATAGTTTTAATGAATTGATTAATTTATATCTGCTTTGGATTATCTATGACGCTGAGCTTATCTTTCTGCTGTGGGCATTACATAAGTTACTTAAAATCGAGCACACTTACTCGTTTATTTATGTATGCTTGGGTTTGGTATGCAACAGTTGCTTATATGCACTTATATATATAGATAGAAATATAGTAGGCACTAACGAGGTTTGGTGGTTTTGGTATTTTTATTCAACAGCAATCAAAGTATTTGATGCCTTAATTATTATTGCTCTTTTCACCAACAAAGACTTTTTGAAGTTAAGCGTACTGAAACAAGCACTCACTAAGAGATTTGGCAGCAAAAAGTGTTTGGTTAAAGAGCAAAGTGAGCCACAAATATAGCGGTATCACTTTACTCAATGTTGATTAAAACTGGTACTCCCAGCTTAGTTTAACGGCACTTTTGGTGTCGTTGGTGTTATTGTCATGCCAAATGCTGATGCCTGTTTTCATTAAGCCACTTAACAGACCCTGTTGATACCCAACCTCAAGTAAGGTGCGCTCAAACGCTAAACGTTCAAAGTCGATAAACTTTAGTTTGGTATAGCCACCAACCCCGCCAAGGCGACGGTAATCAGCTGCCAATGTCACGCTTTTTGCTTGTGGACCAATAGCCATGCCTAACCATTGTGAACGCTGGGTATAGTCTGAACCGCCAGCTTGCGTTGCAAAGCCACATTGAAAACTTGCCTGTTGGGCTTGGCAATCAGTGGTACCATCGGTGTATTCCAGATAACTTTTTAAGCGATATTCAGCATTACCTGCGTAGTGTTCTACGCCAATGGTAAATAACTGCTCCTTTGGCAATGGACCATTGTCGTTATTACCTGCAACTTCAGCATAAACAGCTATTGGTTGTGTAAATAAAATGCCTGCATATTTAACATCAATACTGGTTAGGCGCTGCTTTATATTGGGCTGCTCCTCGAGTATGGGTTGCTCAAATACAAAGTCACTTGATGTCGTGCTAAATGCCAGTTCTAGCCCTTTAAGTGGTGAGCTTGATAGGCGCAACCCCCAAAAGTCGCCGTTGCGCTTACTGGTCAAGTTCGGTTTTTGTTTAGCTGCAATGGCGGTTACTTGCCATGGGCCAATAAATGAAAATAATGATGGTCCAGAGTAATTGCTATTGGCACGGCTAATACGTGCTGCAGTCATTGGTGCGGCGTTGTTTGACAGCATTAATGCATTGTCATTGGCAGGCCCCCACCAATAATTAAGTCGCTCTACACTAAGTGCCCAATTATCATATAGTATTGCTAAGTGACTACCGTAATGGTTGATTTGTTTAGCATCTAATGCGTCGTCGGTGTAATTGACTTGTACTTTAGCGCTAACATGGTTGCCTGTAATAACACCGTAACTTGAAACGCCAGATTGAGATGCTTGTCGCTCCCCCATGCCTTCTTGTAATGCAGGCTCATCATTAAAATGTGCTTTTACGCTAGAGTATCGTTCTCGTTTGGCTTGCGCTAGAGCATGGCGAACATGCGCTAATGCAAACTGGGCTTGCTCTGGGATATTATGATTCTCACTACTCTCTATCTGAGCTAAGTCTTGTATCAAACCTTGCCACAATAATGGGTACTGATTTACTGGTCGGTTGATTAAACCATGACTGACTAGTGTATCTACAGAGTGTTTAAGCTCACTTTCATCGGCATTTATCCAAGGGCTTGCAAATGCATAGCTGCTTAATGTGAGTGAAAGTACGGCACTTAAATATGATAATTTCATCCGTGTAATTTTTCCTGTAAAGCTTGAGCTACGAGCGGGTGAACAAATTCACTCACATCCCCTTTGTGTAAAGCCACTTCTTTTACCAAAGTAGAAGAGATAAAAGAGTTACGTTCAGAGGGGGTTAAAAACACGCTTTCGAGGTCAGGGTTAAGACGGCGATTCATATTAGCGAGCTGAAATTCGTAATCAAAGTCTGATACTGCACGTATTCCTCGGATCAAAACATTGGCATTTTGCTGCTTTGCTAAATCAACTAAAAGTCCTGAAAAACCAATGACCTTAACATTTTTATGCTCAGCTAGTATTTGTTCAGCGAGTGACACTCTTTCATCCAGCGAAAAGCAGGGTTGCTTATTTGGATTGTGTGCTATCGCAAGTAAAACAACATCAAACATTTTTGCTGCACGTTTAATTAAATCTGCATGACCATTAGTGAGGGGATCAAAAGTACCTGGGTATAAAGCTGTAACTTTCATAACACTGTGCCGGCTAAAAAATTTGCCCTATGGTAGCAATATTTTACAGATATTTCACTGGTCTGCTTTGCACTATCTAGGCTTATATCATATACCCTTTAGTGCTATTTTCAGAGTTACTAATTGACTATACTGACCCAGTTAGTGAAACACACCCTAATATTAATCGCGTGTCAAAGAGATCAGGATATGAATACCAAGGAAAAAATCATTCGTACCAGCATTGCGCTATTTAACCTTCATGGTGAAAGAGCGATTACGACGAATCATATTGCCTCCAACTTGGGGATTAGTCCGGGCAATTTGTATTATCATTTTAAAAATAAAGAAGACATTATTCGTAATATATTTTCTTTATATCGTGAGCATTTAAGTATTCACTTTAAACCATTGGATACCGAATTTGAGCCACTTGAGCAACTGACTAAATATCTGGACTCGCTATTTGATTTAATGTGGCGTTATCACTTTTTTTACGACAATCTGACTGATATCTTGGCAAGAGATGGGGTATTAAAAAAACACTATATAGAGTTTCAAACCGATCTTTTCGAGCAAGTTCGTTCGGTCGTCATTGGCTTAAGAACCAGCAAAGTGATTGATATTACTGATGAAGATGCCAAAGAGTTGGCGCATATGCTAAAAATGACGGTGAGCTTCTGGACGCCTTATGTCAAAGCGCGCAGAATGACAGGCGTTTTAGAGCAACAAGATATCTATAATGGGATTGTTAAAGTGCTTATGCTATTTAAGCCATACTGTACAGATTTAAGCGTTGATAAAATTCAAAGCTTACAATTGCAATATCAAACGCTTGCCGACGAATCGCTACCAAGTATTGCGTAATAAATCGCTAAAGTGGTTTGTTTATTTCCTAGACGCTTAGAAATTTGCTATAATCGCGCGCCCGATGTTCCGGCGCGCATTCGCCACGCAAAAGAGTTGTTTCTATGTTTAAATTTATCGTCAAACTGCACCCTGAAATTGCCATAAAAAGTAAATCAGTCCGTAAACGCTTCACTAAGTTATTAGAGAAGAACATTAAAATTATCCTAAGCCGCTTTGATGAACAGGTAAAAGTAAAAAATAACTGGGACAATATTACAGTAGTGAGTGATAAATCAGATGCTCAAACGCGTGAAGCGCTTATTGATAATTTAAAGCGTGTGCCCGGTATAGTGCAATTTATTGAAGTGCAAGAAACAGCTTATGAAAGTATTGATGATATTTATCAGCGTACTCTAGAGTTAGCGGGTCACACAATTGAAAATAAAACTTTTTGTGTTCGAGTAAAGCGCAATGGTCAACATGACTTTACTTCTAGCGACGTTGAGCGCTACGTCGGTGGTGGGTTGAATCAAAATGTTGCCGGTGCCAAAGTAAAACTCAGCAAACCGGATATAACGGTTAAGATTGAAATTAAAGATGCGCTAGCTTATATCGTTACTCATACTCATTATGGAATTGGTGGATTCCCGCTGCCTAGTCAAGAAGATGTGTTATCACTTATCTCTGGTGGTTTTGATTCAGGGGTGGCTACTTATCAAATGATCCGTAAAGGAGCTCGCACTCACTTCTTGTTTTTTAACCTAGGGGGAGCAGCCCATGAAATTGGTGTTAAACAAGTTAGTCATTATTTATGGAAACGATATAGCTCTACGCATAAAGTGAAGTTTATTACTGTTGATTTTGAGCCTGTGGTCGCGGAAATATTAGAAAATGTTGAAAATGGCCAGATGGGTGTTGTACTCAAGCGCATGATGATGCGAGCAGGCAGTCAAGTCGCAGAAAAGCTTAATATTCCTGCCCTTGTCACTGGTGAAAGTATTGGTCAGGTATCAAGTCAAACGTTGGCTAACTTAAATGTAATTGACCGTGTGACCGAGACACTCATTGTGCGCCCGCTTATTCAGCATGATAAAGCGGACATTATAAAAATAGCGCGAGAGATTGGCACTGTAGAAATGGCAGAAGCGATGCCTGAATATTGTGGGGTTATTT
Organism: Pseudoalteromonas holothuriae; assembly: GCF_945859825.1. Lineage (GTDB taxonomy): Bacteria > Pseudomonadota > Gammaproteobacteria > Enterobacterales > Alteromonadaceae > Pseudoalteromonas > Pseudoalteromonas holothuriae. Next base: position 88,472 of record NZ_CAMAPC010000004.1, on the reverse strand, counting down.
CTAAAAAACCAACGGTAAAAGCTAAATTGGCAACTATTTTAGCTGAAGAGCAAAAATTCGATTTTGATATCTTAGATACGGTAGTTAAAAACGCTACAGTTAAAGACATTCGAGATATTGAAGCTGAAGCTAAAGAAGAAGTTAAAGAAGCCGAAAGCGCTAGCGAGTTACCAGCCAATGGGGTTATTTTAGATATTCGTGCCCCTGATGAAGAAGATGCCAACCCATTAGAGATAGAAGGTGTTGACGTTGTGCATTTACCTTTTTTCCGCATCGCCACTAAGTTTGCTGATTTACCGCAAGATAAGGAGTACTACTTGTATTGTGCAAAAGGTGTTATGAGCCAACTTCAGGCGTTGATCTTACATGAGAATGGTTTTATGAATGTTAAAGTTTATAAGCCTGAATAAAGGTTTAATTGATTAAAAAAGCCGAGGTAACTCGGCTTTTTTAATGCCTACTTTTTATAGCCTGTAGTAGTTGTTCATTCTGTGGTACTGCAATGTTAAACTGCTTGGCAAGAGTTACGACGTACCCACAAATGGCATCAATTTCAGTTTTCCTACCATGCTTTACATCTTGCGCCATCGATGAGTAGTTACAACTAGTGCGTTTCATAACGAGATACGCGCTGTCTAATGCATCTGATAATGGCAAATTGATATCTACTTTTTTTGCAACAACGCAGGCTTCGTTAAGTAATACTAAAATGGTGCTGGCAAAACGGGGGTGACGTAAATGACCGTTAGGGATCTGATGAAGTGCGCTCAGTGGATTAATCGCAATGTTGACGATTAACTTTTGCCAACGCAATAGCTGAATATCGTCATGCATAAAGCTCGGTGATAACAAGGTTGCAAAAAAATTATGATATATGGATTGAATATTGCTGCGAGCTAGCTCGTTACAAGCGCCTAGATAAGTGTCGCCTTGGCCGGTTGCGTGTACATGATATGCACTAAGCTTTAAAGCGCCTCTTGCAGTACTCACAAAGTACAGTGCCTGATTCGGTGTTAGTTGTTTACTGACGGCTTTAATATCTTGCATTCCGTTATGGCTTATTAAGATATTAGCGTGGTCAGCTAAATGTGGTAGCACATCTGTAATCGCTTGCCAGAGCTGATAAGATTTGACGCAAATAAAGCAGTTTTCTATCGCCTCTTTGTATGGCTTAAGGTGATTTAACTGAAGAGTTTGAGCATTAATTTTTGCAGTTTGCTGTTGCTCACTATATTGCCAATCATGCACTACATTGTGGCGCGATATAATCGTGACATTATGTTGCTTACTGAGCGCATGAGCAAATGAGAGACCAACGGCACCAGCGCCAAGAATATGGACGTTAGCCATACTTTTTTGAGCGCCACTTAGTAAATATTAAATAGCAGAGGTAATAACTAAGTGCGCCGCAAAAATCTGCAATAAAATCACCCAATGACGCTTGTCGGTGAGGTAGTGTACCTTGCATAACTTCTATGCCAATGCCATAGCTGGCTAATAGTACCAGTTGAACTATCATGGGCCACTTAAAGGCATGGTGCATGATAAAAGCTAGCGCAAAAAAGATCACAAAATGTACTATTTTATCAGCATGTTCAATGCGTACGCCTGAATGTTGAAATTCTTTAGCAAATAAATAAGTACATACAGCTAAAGTTACTAAAAGTAAAACTTGATAAACCCGCCTTGTCACAAAACTTCCTACTTGAATAATAGCCGCTAATTTTGGCGGTCAGTATATCATCGAAAACTGGCTGGTGGGTGAATATCACTTTTTTACCCACATTCTTATTTTGATTGATATAATTGAGTCATTCATATTTTAGGAGAATAACATGCCTTCTTTTGACATTGTGTCTGAAATCGAAATAACAGAAGCAAAAAATGCCGTTGATAACGCCAAACGAGAACTAGAAACCCGTTACGATTTTAGGGGAGTTGACGCGTCTATTGAACTCAATAGTGAGGTCATTACTTTAAAGGCTGAAGCTGACCCTCAAGTTATGCAACTATTTGACATACTAGCGAGTAAGGCCTCTAAGCGTGGATTAGATGTTGCCAGTCTTGAATTAAAAGATATTGAACGTGCGGGTAAGCATGTTTCACGTAAAGTGACGCTAAAACAAGGTATCGAAAAAGAGATGGCCAAGAAGTTAGTGAAACTCATCAAAGATGCAAAAATTAAGGTTCAAGTTGCAATCCAAGGTGAAGAAGTACGTGTAACAGGTAAAAAGCGTGATGACTTACAAGAAGCTATGCAGTTAGTACGTGGTGCTGAACTTGGTCAACCTTTCCAGTTTAAGAACTTTCGCGATTAATAGGCTGCGTGCCAATACCCTCAATACAGCCTAAAGTAAGTAAAATGCTTACTTTAGGTTTCTAGACGTCCATTGACAATCCTTTCTAAAGTTCGCACAATAGCGCCTCTATTCAAGGTGCTTAGCTCGATAATAATACAGTGTATTATCGTGATAGTGAAAATATCAGTTTAATTGCTAAGATAATCGGGAAGTTGGTGAAAGTCATAGGAATGACTGTAATCCAACACTGCCCCCGCAACGGTGATGCCTTTATAGGCAAAGTCCGGAGACCGGCCTTGAAGTCAACTTACTTGTATTACTTGTGCGGTGGGCGCAGGTTTGGGAATATCATGCAAAACAAATCTATTTTGGCGGTGGCAATTTTAGCTGCTGTGTCTTCTTGTGTTGGTGCACAAGAAACCTTTCACGACATTGAGCGAATTACAGTTACGGCAAACAAATTTGAGCAGGCAATAAATAATACATTGGCAACAGTCAATGTGATTGAGCGTGCGCAAATAGAGCGAAGTAATGTAAGAGATTTACCTTCGTTACTTAATACCGTTGCGGGTGTTGATATAATAAGAAATGGCGGCTTTGGTCAACAAACTAGCGTATTTTTACGTGGCGCTGCGACTAAACATGTATTGGTTTTGGTTGATGGGGTGCGTATTAGTGATGCAAATTCTGGTAGCGTGTCATTTACTAATATTCCACTTAATAGTATTGAGCGCGTTGAGGTCGTTAAAGGTGCTAGAGCTGCGATTTACGGCTCCGATGCATTAGCTGGCGTAATTAACATCATTACACGTCAAGCCGAGCAACATCAAATTAGCTTAACGTCTGGTAGCCACAACTACGTGGCTTACCAGCAAGCTGGATACATGTCATCTGACGCCTTGTCTTTGCGCTTTAATCTTGGTTATGAAGATACAAAAGGGTATGACGTAACAGGTAAAGATGCTGCTATGGCACGGGGTAAAAATCATGATAGTGATGGCTACAATAATAAAAACGTAGGCTTTAACCTTAGCTACGATAATGCATATATAGGGCAGCTTTCTGCATTAGCGCAATACAGTGAAGGCGATGCTGAGTATGATAATGCTTGGGGCAACGATGCCTATGAGTTTGAAAACTATACTGCAAAGTTTGCTTGGAAAAAGCAGCAAGGTGTATTTGGGCACTATGCAAGTGTAAGTACATCACAAGAAGAAAATACTCAAATAGGTACGCCTGAGCATGATATTTATAGCACAAAGCGTGTTGAACTTGAGTATCGAGCCTTGTATCGCTGGTCTAAAGCGGTGCAACTGACCGCTGGTATGAACCGTTTAAATGAAGACCTCTCAGAAGCGTCGGCAGAATTTACGCATTCTGAGCGTACTAATAAAGCCGTATTTGTGGGTGGGTTTTACAACCAAGGTCCATGGCTAGCAAATATTGTGGCAAGAAGCGATGATTATGATTTTCATGGCCGTGCCAACACTTACACGGCAGGTTTTGGCTTTAAACCTAATGATACGGTGACATTTAGGGTTAATCATGGCACCGCTTTTAGAGCACCAACACTGACGCAAGCCTACGTTAAAAATAGTCCTTGGTACATACCAAATCCTGATATTGAGCCTGAAGAAGCAAGTAACAGTGAGGTGGGCGTTTCTCTTGAGACAGGCTGGGGACAATATGATGTGGCAATCTTCAATAATCGTATTAACAAGTTGATTGTTAACTTGCCAAATGAAACGGGCAAGTATATTGCCAGCAACGTTGATAAAGCGAGTATGAAAGGCGTTGAGCTATCGGCTTCAGCTTCGGTATGGGGGTTAGAGCATACAATTAATTTAACCTTATTAGATGCCAAAGATAATAGCACGGGTAAAAAGCTGGTGCGCAGACCGGATACTACTTTTAATTATACGTTGTCAAAGTCTTGGGATAAGTTAGATGTGAATGTTGCAATGCAATATCGCTCTTCAAGACCGAGTATTGCTTTATATGATAGCCAGTTTAACGCATTTGAAAGAACTTTAAGTGCGTATACCATATTTAACTTAGCGGCTAATTATGCGTTATTTGATAACCTTAAGTTAACGGCAAGATTAGATAATATCACGGATAAAGCGTATATTACTGCAGGTACTGGTATTGCTACCGATGGGAGTACTTTAGGGTATGTACCACAAGGTAGACAAGCTTATGTAGGAGCGACGGTTAATTTTTAATTGCGGTCGTTAAATATAAAAAGCCAGTTTGATATAACTGGCTTTTTTCATGTGCTCTATTTACTTTAATAAGCTTTGAAACTGCTGCTGAAACTTAGCTAATTTAGGTGCAATGAGGATACTGCAATAGCCCTGATTAGGGTTATTTGTGTAGTAATCTTGGTGATAAGACTCGGCACTGTAAAATGTGCTTGCACTACTGAGCTCGGTGACCACAGGGTTGGTATATTGGCTTTGAATGGTTGTGATCATGGTTTTAGCTTGCTGCTGTTGCTGATCGTCATGATAAAAAACCACACTACGGTATTGTGTGCCAGTATCATTCCCTTGGCGGTTAAGTTGCGTGGGATCATGTAAGGTAAAAAACATTTCTAAGAGTTGCTCATAACTGACGATTTCACTGTCAAACTGAATTTCTACAACCTCAGCATGACCGGTATTGCCTTGGCAAATATGCTGATAAGTCGGCTGCTCTGTGTGTCCGCCACTATAACCTGAGCGTACCTCTAAAACCCCTTTTACTTGGCGAAAAGCGGCGTCAATACACCAAAAGCAACCACCACCAAAGGTGGCTGTTTGTAACTTAGTCATTTTCTAACTCCTTGTGCTCATTTGCTTGAGTCGCTAACTTTTGACTGATAAATTCTGGGGACTGGGTATGTTTAGCCAGAAGATTATAGGCGCATGGAATAATAAACAAGGTAAGTATGGTTGCAATACTTACCCCTGCAAATATAACCACGCCAATAACCATACGGCTCTCAGCCCCAGGTCCTGTTGCTAAAACCAATGGAATAGCACTCATAACCGTGGTTAATGAAGTCATGATTATCGGGCGTAAACGCTGTACAGATGCATCGATAATTGCTTGCTCAAATGCGATACCCTTATCGCGTAGTTGGTTGGCAAATTCAACGATTAAAATACCATTTTTAGCACTTAACCCTATGAGCATAACTATCCCAATTTGACTGTAAATATTGAGACTATTACCTGTGATATGTAGCCCATACAATGCACCAACGAGTCCAAGAGGCACCGTTAACATGATAACAAGAGGGTGAACAAAGCTTTCAAATTGTGCGGCTAATACTAAAAAGGTGACAGTTAGGGCCAAAATAAATACGTAGGTCATAGCAGATGCTCCTTCGTAGTAGAGCTGCGACTCACCTTTATAATCAACGGCACCATCTATATTATTTTCTTGTGCGGCAACATCATTTAAAAATGTCAAAGCTTCGGCTAATGTGTAGTTATCAGCCAAGTTGGCGGTAATTGTGATAGCACGCATACGGTTAAATCTATTTAGGCTGGCTGCAGTGGCCTCTTCATGTATGCTGATCAAGCTATCTAAAGGAACCAGCTCATCAGTGCGAGATTTGACGAAGATATTGTGAATGTCATTAGGGGCATTAAAGTCTGATTTAGTGCCTTTTAAAATCACATCGTACTCTTCGCCGCGGTCGATAAAGGTGGTCGCTCGGCGCTGACCGAGCATGGTCTCAAGAGTTTGACCAATGTCATTTACTGAGACGCCTAAATCGGCTGCTTTTGTTTTATCTATGCTAATTAAAAATTGTGGGAAGGTTTCTTTATAGTCATGATCAATTCTAACTAACCCTGGGTTTTGTTGGGCGCGTGTAATAATCTTATCACGCCACTGAACGAGCTCATCATAATCATTACCTTGTAGAACAAACTCGATGGGTCTGGATTGACCACCACCACCAATGCCTCGGCGCATAATTGCGAAAGCACGTACATCTGTAACTTCTCGCATAGTGCTACTTATCTCTGCCATTACATCCCAAGATGAGCGTTTTCGTTCATCCCAATTTGGCATGCCAACGATAGCAACACCACCTTGGCCGCCCCAGCCGGGTACACGCACTAGCACTCGACTTAATTCACCTTTATCAACATAAGGCAATAAACGTTGCTCAATTTGCTCCATATTTGCTAAGTTATTTTCATAACTGGCACCTTCTGGGCCATTCATCATAATGAAAAATGTCCCTCTATCCTCTTTTGGCGTCAGCTCTGAAGGTATTTGCTGTAGCAATGCAAAGCTTGCAAACCCAGCAAGTGCAAGGGTTATTATCAAGCTGTACTTGCGGGCTAGATTATTTTGCAGAGCTTTTTGATAACTTTGCTCTAAACTAACAAGTCGCTTTTCCACCCACTGAGTAAAGCGGTTCTCTTTTTTACTTGGCTTTAGTACTTTTGAGCATAGTGCAGGGGAAAGAGTCAGTGCGGTCACGCTTGAAAACAACACTGCAGCGCTTACTGCCATGGCAAATTCTGTAAACAGCGCACCAATTCGACCATCCATAAACACTAAAGGTACAAAGACAGCGACAAGTACTAAAGTAGTGGCAACAATCGCAAACCCAACTTGTCGAGCGCCACGAAATGCTGCAAGAAGGGGGGGCTCTCCTAGTTCAATTCGGCGGTGAATGTTCTCTAGCATAACGATGGTATCATCAACCACAAGGCCAATCGCCAAAACGAGTGCGAGCAAAGTGAGTAGATTTATAGAATACCCCATGGCGAGCAAAAACATAAATGTTGATATGAGTGCTACAGGCACTGTGACTGCAGGCACCAAAGTTGCTCTTATGTTACCTAAAAATAGAAAAATCACCGCTACGACGAGAGCCATTGCAATGGCGAGAGTACGGTAAACTTCATTGATCGATTCGCGGATAAATACAGAGGAGTCATAACTGTCTTGTATGGTGGTACCTGTTGGTAAATTGCGCTTAATTTTTTCTAGTTCTTGTCGAGCATTATCGACGACATCGAGGGTGTTTGCTTTAGCTTGTTTGACAATCCCAAGCCCTATCATGTTTTTACCATTACCACGAAAGGTACTCTCATCATCTACCGCCTCGAGGTGGACATTAGCCACTTCTTTTAGTCTCACAAGGTAGCCTTGTTCACCACGTTTGATGACTAAATTCTCAAAGTCACTTTGCGTTTTATAGCTTCGAGCGATACGAACAGCAAAATCTCTATCAAGTGATTCAATTTCTCCAGCTGGCAACTCCACATTTTCGCGCCTTAGTACTTGTTCTATATCACTGCTGGTAATATCGCGTGCTGCCATCGCGCGTCTATCAAGCCAAACCTTCATGGCGTATTGACGTTCGCCACCAATACGCACGTTAGAAACGCCATCAACGACCGCGATACGGTCAACGATAAAGCGCTGTGCGTAATCTGAAAGTTGTAAGGTATCCATAGTTTCACTATTTAGTACAAACCAAGCTATGGGGCTTTCATCTGAATTTGATTTAGACACTTCTGGCGGGCGAACCTGTTCAGGCAGGCTATCTAACGCCCTTGATACGCGCTCTCGCACGTCGTTGGCTGCAGCGTCAATATCACGGTCAATGTTAAACTCTATGGTAATGTTTGAACGCCCATTTCGACTTGAAGAGTTAATGCTTTTTATACCCTCAATGCCGGAGATTCGATTTTCCAGTACTTGGGTTATTTTTGCTTCAACGACTTCACTCGATGCACCTGTATAGTTTGTGCTTACACTTACTATGGGGCTTTCAATATCAGGGTACTCTCTAAGTGGCAACATACTAAATGCGACAATACCAAAGGTCAGCAATAGTAAGTTGATAACTACAGCAAAGACGGGCCGTTTAACGGCGGTATCTGTAATCTTCACGTTCTACCCCTAACCTTTAACTGACACGTTACTGCCAGAGCGGATTTTTATCACCCCTTCGGTGATCACTTGTTGTCCTTGCTCTACGCCAGATGAGATCGCAACCCACCCTTGAAATCGGGCAAGTATCTCAATTTGTACTTGTTTTGCTTTATTTTGTTCATCAATAATAAAAACAAAGTGTTTGTTTTGGCGAGGAATAACGCTTTTTTCTGGTAGCATCACAGCGTGTAATGTTTGCAGTTGAAGCTCTATATGCATCAACATCCCTGGGCGTAGTAAAGCTTGTGGGTTATCAAAACTGGCAGTTACTTGGATGCTTCGGGTGTCGCTATCAATACGAGGGTCGATATGGGTTATTTTACCGGTAAAAGGTTGTGTGCTATAGGCATCACTTTGACCTTGAACTGTCATTCCCAGTTTTAATATGGCTAGGTGTTTTTCTGGTACTTGAAAATCAACTTTAATGATACTGATATCATCTAAAGTTGTTAATGGTGTGTTCGGGTTAACAAAGCTACCTATAGAAACTAACCGTTTGCCTAGCAGACCTGCAAATGGTGCATTGATCAATAACTCGCTTAAGCGCGTTTGCTCTAACTGCAGGTTTGCTTGAAGTGCATCAACAATAGAGTATTGGGTTTCAAGTTGCGAGCGAGCAGCAGACTGGCTTTTAGCTAGGTTTTCCAGCCTTTTGAGCTGCCTTTGTTGTTCTTTTAAATTTATTTTGAGTGCCTTAACCGCTAAGCGCTCTTTTTGATTTTGTAGTTGCACCAGCTTTTCACCTTGCTTTACTACATCGCCATCGTTAAAGTAAATGTTAGTGATGTAGTCGCTTTGAGCGCTGGAAATATGGATGGCTTGGTTCGCTCGAGCGCTGCCTACAGCAGAGATGAATATTGTTTTATCTTGCACGGTAGCAGTTTGAGCGTTTACCTGAGTTGCTGAGTTAGTGCTACGATTCATTTTCCCTTGACTACTGGGAAGATATAGATAACCGATACTGGCAATGAGTAAAATAATGATAAATGGAAATAGTGCTTTGCCGGATTGTTGTGTAAACATAAAAATATACCGCAAAAAGAGATGCTACTAGTGTACAAAATACAGCTCGTATACATATAGTTAGGTATCTCATAATTTTGTGTGTTGGCCGAAAAAATTGACAGTGTTGAAACAATCTAAGCAATCCGTAAAAAAAATACAGCCAAAACGAAAGTCTTGTAGTAAGTGTATTACTGCAAGATATGTGATGTTATGGGCACTTTTAATGTTTGTCTTCTACTTTGGTTTTTATGACTAGCAGAAAAGCAAAAATACGGGCAACGGCAAACCGCCATAGTATCGAGTTCATGCTTGTTGGTGCTATCTGTTTGGTTATCATCATGGCGTTTGTTTCTTTGCGAAGTACCCCCATCAGCATAGTTGAAATTTTATTAAGCGCAGTTGCATTGTTAGCAATATGGCTAGGTTTTTTAAAAAGTCAGCAGCCATATTATAGCTTAACCATTGATAGTAAACAGATATGCTATATTCACAAATTTGGTATATGGTCTTTAGAACACGATAATTTTTACCGCGCTGGGGTACCATCTGTATCACAGGAGCTTGAAATTCTTGAGTTAAATGCAGTTGGTATTAAACTTAAGGATATTGACTTATTTCTGTGTACTTTAAGCCCTAGGTTGGCCGGAAAATTGTTGATAGAACAGCGTTACATTTTTTTACAAGCTGTTAAAATACATTGCAAAAGCGACAACTGCCCATCAGAATGGTTAGTTGAACCGAATGATTATCGCTCAACATCCGGCACTCGATATACCGGTTTGATAGCGATGTTTGCAAATAGAATGCATAATCTAAATACATTGACGGGGTATGATTTACTGTTACCGGCGAATGTTTTGGATAGGGATATATGGCATTTTTCGATATTATTAAATCGCTGGAAATTAAACCCAGATGAGGTGGTTAAGGTACTGCTGGAATAGCGAATAACCACAATGAAAGAAGTAACAGGAACAATTCATGAGCACAGAAAGAGCCTTTATCACAAGTGGTCGTAATACCATTATTCATAAAGAAAAGAAGCTCGACTTAGTTATTGTGAATGGTGAAGCGCACCCTAAAATTAAAGTAACGCCCATGGGCCTTGTGCCATTTAAAGAAGAGCTACCAAGAAACCGCAGAGAAGCTAAAGAGCGTTATATTGAAGTGGTGAATGTTTCGGCTGCGGAAGTTTTTGGTGAAGTTAAGCGTTTGCTGTTTATACAAGCACTTGATGGGCGTGAGTATAAAGTAGATTACTCAAAAATAGGCACTAAGCTATTTGTGAGAATCCATCAAGACAGTTACTTATAACATGCTACTAAGGAACCTTAATGGCAGTCACTAAGACACTTCCTCTGCTGCTTAGCCTTGTATTGGTTGGTTGTGGGGGGGGGAGCTCAGATTCAGGAACGAATACAGAAAATGCAAGCATTAATGCAGGCGAAGATTTTACTGTGTTAGAAAAGTCGGATTTTACGCTGACTGCCCAGGTTTCCCCTGCTGATGGAACCATCAGTTGGCAAGTATTGAGTGGCCCTAGTATTGAGGGTTTTCCCAAAGAGGAGCTTGAGGCACAAGTCACCGCGCCAGATGTAAAAACGGATAGTAATGTCGTTTTTATTGTTGATTATATCGCGCCTAACGGACAAAAAGTTTCTGATCAAATAACGGTCAGTATTACTTCACAAAACCAATTACCTATACCGGCAGTTTCGCAAACTTTACCTGAAGATGGGCTTGCCAAATACTTAGATACCATCGAGTTTAGTGCTGAAGAATCTTCAGACCCTGATGAGAATGGCCAAGTAGTCGCATATTTGTGGGAGCAAGTATCTGGGCCTAATATTGTGTTAAATACTACGGCAGAGTCGACATTGCAGTTTATACATCCATTGCTGGTCAATAATGATGTCGCAATATTTAGACTGACCGTACAAGATGATGAAGGTGGCAGTGCAAGCACTGAGTTTAGTGTGCCATTACTTCAAGCTGCTACACCCGTGATAGCTGAGGCTGGTGATAATCAAACTGTTAGTGAGTTTGACATGGTTATTTTGGATGCTTCAAAAAGTAAAACTGCATCAGGGCAGTTTACTTGCTTATGGCAACAAGTCGAAAGTTCTAGCCAAAATACAATTGTGCAGATTAAACAGCCACAGCAGTGTATGACTGAATTTACAGCACCTGATGTTGATGTGGCAACGACGGTTTCTTTTCAGGTAACGGTAACGGATGGCGGTGGTTTTGATGCATCAGATACAACAATTGTGCAGTTAGAACCTAAAGCTTTAGGACTTATTCAAGATAGTGGGCTGACAAAGTGCTTTAGCGATAGTGCACAAATAAATTGTAAAGATACTAGCTACCCAAAACAAGATGCAGATATTGGTAGAGATAGTGTTGCATCACTATTGGATAAAGCCGGGCAAGGTAGGGCTGCTTTTGATTATACGAAGTTAAATGAGTTTGCAGATGAATTACCCGATGATGCAACAGAGTTTAGTTGTGTTAGAGACAACATAAATGGCCTTATTTGGGAAGTTAAACTCTCTAATACCGGGGTTATTCCAAATACTCATGTTCGAGATAGTGTAAATCACTTTACATGGTATTTAACTTCGCAAGAGGGCAGCGTTTTTGCTGGAAGTATTGCTGGTGCAGCAAACTCTACTTGCTCAAGCGATGAAAATTGTGGCATCCAAGCATACATTGATACGGTAAATAGCAGTAATTTTTGTGGCGGAAGTAATTGGCGCCTACCAAGTTATTTTGAGCTATTAAGCTTAATTGACTACGGAAGTGAGAACAGTACATTGCTGCTAGATACTGAGCTCTTTGCGAATACCCCAGATGTTTCAATATTGGGGCATATATATTATTGGACTGCTCAAACTAGTGTTGACGGGCGCAGTTTAACTCAAGCGTTTATTTTTGATATGCAAACCGGCAATGATTTAGCGTATCCTAAATCGGATACAGCTTATGTCAGATTAGTGAGAACACCATGAATAAAGGTATTCAAGTTATCTCTGTATGTACTTTTTTGCTAAGTCCATTAGTAGTCATGGCCGAGCAAACTTGTTTTGATGTATCGAGTGTTCCTAGCACAACACCTACAGAGCGCTTTATTAAAAATGTTGATGGGACTGTTACTGATACCGAAACGGGGTTGATGTGGCAAACATGTGAGTTTGGCCAAGATTATGACTCAGACTCTGAAAGTTGTACCAGCACTGCTTTACAAGTTGACTGGCAGCAAGCACTCGTTGCGGCTAAAAATAATGTGTATGCTGGATTTAATGACTGGCATGTACCCAATGTAAAAGAGCTTGCGAGTATCATTGAACACCGCTGTGTAGAGCCTGCGATTAATCAAGCAATATTTACTTCTACACAAAATGACAATTATTGGACAAGTACGACAGGGGGGTCGCAAATCGATCATGCTTGGGCTTATCAACTTGCTGATGGGAAGAATAACCTTAAAGCTAAAACCTCCGATGTTTTCTTACGCCTTGTAAGGTATGCCAAATAGCTTTGGCATTAGGTAAAAATTTGCTACTCTTTGAGTCGTTTTCTAATCGGGAGTAGTCGCACTTTGTTTCGTTTAGCTTGTTTATCAACATTAATACTTATGAACTCTTGTTTTGCAATGGCAAAAAATAAGTGTGATGTAGAGCTAAGTCATGGGTTGATTATTACAGATGGCGAAATTCGCATTGTTGATAATGGCCAAACGCGAGTGCAAATTAATAATGATAATCAACTGTTGATTAGGGGCTATTGGGTAGAGCTTTCAGAGCAAGATACACAAGTTCTTCATGAATATGCCCGTGGCATAAGAGATACTGTCCCTGAGTTGGTTAACTTGGCTACAGATGGCGTTAACTTAGGTTTAAGTGCCATTGAGCAAGTTGTCGAAGGGATGTCTGATAAAGAGCCTGAAGTACTTAAAACCCAATTACAATATGTTGAACGCGCTTTAATGGATAAGTTTAAAAAAGGCGAGGATTTTTTCTTTATTGCACCTCAGTCATTGTCAAAGATAGATGATTTTTTTACAAAAGAAATCAGTAAGAAAATTCACTCTGCAGTACACGGGTCGCTTGGCGCTATTTTAGTATCTTTAGGTGATGCTTTTAAGTCACGAGAGGGCAATATTGAAGATAGGATCACTGATATGGGTCAGCGTATGGATATTATTTCTAAAGAGATAGATAAGTCACTGCAGAAAAAAGCACAACAGCTAGAAGAAAAAGCAGAAGAATACTGTGAGTGTCTTAATACACTTGATGAGACTGAAACTCGCCTACAAAAAATAGTACCCACTCTAGCTGCTTATGATTTGGTGCAGATCCGCTCCTAAAGCCTATAAATACGCTTAGCATTTGTAAAGCTTAACCTCTCCCACAATTTTGTATCGTCAACTAACTGGTAATACTGACGCCAAACTTTTGCATAGTCTGCTCTTATCAAACATACTGGGTAGTTAGAGGCAAACATAACTCGTTCTGGCCCAAATGCATCTAATAAAAAAGCCAATTGTGCTGTGTTGCTTAAGGGCTTCGTTACATGTTCTTGACCTGAGTACTTGATAGCGATATTTGAACAGGTTGCCATTTGATGTAACCCGGCTTGCCAGTTTGTGTTTTGACGTAAAAAGCCACTGTGATTAATGATGACTTGTAATGTATTTAGCTGTGCACACAAAGCTGAGAATTGTTTAGTTACATCCGTTTGTTCGAGTTCAAACTGCGCCTCAAAAATAATATTAAGCTCGGCTAAGCGGCTAAGGTTAATTGCTGTATTTGGATGAAGTAATTTTTGTGCTTCATGCCCCTCTGTAATATCTCGTATGCCTATAAACCCGGGGGCGTTCTTGAGCAAGTTTAACTGCATGCTAAAGGCAGTTGGGTCTTGGGCTATATCTAAATAGGCGATGGCTTGATAGGGAAGTGTTTTGATATGCTCAGCCAGCCAGTAAAGTTCTGCATCAGGGCGCGTATTATTAAATCCGGCCTCTATATGCACAAGGCCCGCCAGATAAAACTCACTGTCTAGCTGTAAATCAATTAGGCTATGATCACGAATTATTTTCTCTAAATTTGGCCAGGGTGGCGGTGTGGAGCCCCTTAGCCATTGATATTGACCCTGAGCTAAATCAAAAAAGTGTAGATGTGGGTCAATAATTGGCGTCATTGGGCTGTGTACCCACCGTCAATACTTTGTAGGCTACCTGTGATAAAACTAGCATCATCACTGAGTAAAAATGCGACTAATGCCGCCACTTCAGTGGCTTGTCCAAGTCGTCCTAGTGGTTGCTGTTTAGCTTCTTCGGCCACAATTTCTGCTTTATTTGCCCCACTTTTTGTACAGTAATTATCGATAGCTGCATGAAATAGTGGGGTTTCTATGGTGCCAGGGCATACTGCATTGGCACGAATATTAAATGGCGCATAGTCAAGAGCTGTGGTGCGTGCCATAGATGCAAGTGCTGATTTCGTCAGATTATAGGCAAATGAGTTTGTTTTCCCTACTAATGCTTGATCTGAAGACATAAATACAATCGCGCCATTATTTTGCTGTTTCATAGTAGGCAGTACCGCTTTAGTCGCTGCATAAGCGCCTTTAACATTCAGCGCAAATAAGCTGTCTAAAGTGGCTTCATCGGTATTTTCAATATTAGCACTGAGGTGTTTTCCAGCGTTTGAAACAAGGGCATCAATGCGGCCTGTCTGTTCAACTATTAGGTCTATTTTCTCTTTCACTTCCAATGTATTACTGACGTCACAGTAAATATACTGACCTACTTCACAGTGGTTAATATCAAGATTGAAGACTTGGAACTTTTGGGTCAGCAGCTTTTCGACAATGGCTAGGCCAATGCCAAAGCTGCCACCGGTTACAATGGCAACTTTACTCATTTTACGATGCCCTTAATGACCACAGCCATCTTTGCTATGAACGTGGCCATGTGCTAGCTCTTCGGCTGTTGCTTCACGAACAGAGATAACCTCCACATCAAATGTCAGTGTTTTTCCTGCAAACGGGTGGTTGAGGTCGCAATCCGCGTTAAAACGGCCTACTTTTACAACCGTCACTTGGTGACGGCCTTGATTTGACTCAACAATAGCGGGCATACCAGGTTTCCAAACTTTATTGTTGCCCAAGCCTTGCAAGTGCTTAATTGGAACCCGCTGAATAAGGCCTTCTTTAAATTCACCATACGCATCTTCAGGCGCTAAAGTAACACTGAATTTATCTCCACTAGTTTTGCCTTCCAACGCATTTTCAAGGCCAGGCAGCATGCTATCGTTGCCATGTAGGTAAGTAAGTGCTTCATCAGTGGTACTTGTTTCAATTTGCTCTTCCGCTTCACTTAATGTGTAGTGAAATTCAACCGCGGTATTTTTGGCTATTTGCATAACTATCTCGTTTTCTATCCATTTGCTGTCATTTTACGTGAGCATAGCACTTAGAGCTAGCGATTCGAGCGAGTTTCTGGCTTTACAAGTTGTTCAAGGTCAGATAAAAAAACGCTCTTATTCGGTTTTTTTGGGGTTTCGTTGGCTTTTGGTAAATGTAAAATGAGTACTTTACCGGGTTTTAACACTTTATTCGCGTTAAGTTCATTCCACACTAAAAGGTCTTTGACTGACACTTTATAGTGTTTACTTATTTTCCATAATGAATCACCGTCGTTAATGGTGTGGTGAAACTCCATGGTCAAAGGTTTAGGTTGCTGAACT
The DNA here is from genome assembly GCF_945859825.1 of Pseudoalteromonas holothuriae. Taxonomy (GTDB): domain Bacteria; phylum Pseudomonadota; class Gammaproteobacteria; order Enterobacterales; family Alteromonadaceae; genus Pseudoalteromonas; species Pseudoalteromonas holothuriae. The sequence continues at coordinate 72,463 of NZ_CAMAPC010000004.1, read as the reverse complement.
TTCGCAACGTAGGGGCTAATCTTGTAGTCCACGAGTAAATTACCAAATTTCTGAGTTTGTTTTACCTTTAACACTTCGCCAATGCGTATCATATCGCTTTGTTTATTATTCAAAAGCTTAATGTTACTGATAGAGGTGTTAAAGCGTTGAGCGAGTCGATAAAGTGTATCATTGCTGCGAACAGTGTATGTTTGGCTAAAGTATCGTTGAAAAAAATCACTTTTTATCAAACTTTGCTCACTAAAGGGGAGTAATATTTTATGTGGGCCATTTGGTGAGCTTTCATGGAGCAAATAGCCCGGATTTAGTTTGTGTAGAGCTGCTTTTCTGACTCCTGATATTGATGCCAAAATTGAAAAATCAAACTGTTGACCGATATCTAAAGGGCTAGTGAGTGCATAGTTTGGTAATTTAGGGCGTTTAAAATTAGGGTGTTCGGTTTGCAATAAATAACTCAGTGCCATTAACTTTGGTACATATTCTGCCGTTTCTTTAGGTAAAGATAAGTGCCAAAAATTCGTGCTTTTACCTCTGCGTTTATTTCGTGCAATGGCTTTTTTTACACGCCCTTCACCACTATTATATGCAGCTAATGCATGTAACCAATTACCATTAAAACGTTTATGCAAATAACTTAAATACTCTAGTGCTGCATGTGTTGACGCTAGCACATCCTTTCTTCCGTCGTACCATCTATCAGTGGTAATGCCAAAATGATAAGCCGTTGCATTGACTAGCTGCCATGCTCCAACAGCGTGCTCTGAAGAAACAGCTTCAGGTCTAAAATCACTTTCAACAAAAGGCAAAAGTACTAACTCCATAGGGAGGTTACGTCGCTCTATCTCTTCTACGATATGATAAAGGTAAGGACTTGCACGCTTAGACACTGAAACTAGATAGTTTGGTTGTGATAAATACCAATTGAGTCGCTTTTTTAGCCGCTCATTTGGATCATTTGCAAAGCTCAGTTTAGTGCTAATTCGTAGCCAAAGATCGGTGATTTTAGGTTTCTTTGCCACTTCAGGTAACACTTTTACTGGTGCTATCTCGGTACTTTCTGAGTTGGATTTTAAATTTTCTTTGGTAGTTTGAGTTAGCAACAATGATTGACTTATCGCTGCGACATCTTGTTGAGTGGGTGCTTTAGGTTTTGTTGATTGACAAGCACAAAGCAACAATATCAAAAGACCGATCATGCAGTGATACTTTAGCTGCATTTTTTGTGGTTTTACGTTAATGCAGCACATCATTTTGGTTCTTTGTTGATGCGCTTAAACGGCGCTGGGCGAGTTGATAGTAATTCAGTAAGCGTGCTTGCTCATCATCATCCAGATTGTGGTAATGAGTCATAAAGTATTGCTTTGCTTCGGTGACATCAAGGCCTTGAGTAAGTGCTAAGAGGAAAGTTATAGGCTGGCTCAATGCCTCTTTTTTATAAGGTTTACCATATGACGGCAGTAGCCAATTGATTCTGTTATCAGTTTGTAGGTTTTTAAGTTGATTTAGCCATGTAGATAGCCGCTCATGTCTCACATCCGGCAAGATATCAACGCTATTACCTGCTAACAACGCGCCATTGATAGGATTGAAAATAAACACATCACCCGTGCTAAAAGCACGTTTGGTATTGAGGATTAATTTATTTTCACCGAGCTGTAGCATATGCTGCGTGTTAGGAGGTAATACTGATGGCGCCTGCAAGCTTAGATTTTGCCAATCAGCTAATCGTTGCTTTGCTATTTCAATGTGTGCTTTGAGTTGTGGATTGTCTTGTTCAGACAAAGATAGTCGCTTGGTGCTCAGTGAAATGCTTTTTTCGTGAAGTGACAACTGCTGCGTTAGAGCTTGTTGATAAAGTACTAAGTTATCTGCAACGGTTTCTCCTGCATACCATTTTGCACTTGGAAATGCGCGTTGTAACATTGCCATGCCGGTTATTTGATGAGCTTCAGCTGAGGGGCTAAGTAAGTAACAAACAGGTACTTGTAATTTGCGCTTGGCAGTATTAATCATTTTTTCCAGCGCTACAAAATTACCATGCGCATTGATAATTGCGGCACACCGCTTACCAATGATGATAGCTTGATTTGCCTGAATATAACGCGCGACTTTAGGTGGTGATACTAACCAAGTCGTATCATCAACATTATGCCATTGATTAGCATAAGTTATGCTAGTAAGTAGGCACAGCGCAGCTGCAAAAATTAAACGCATAGTCGCCTTTTATTTATAACAAAAGAGATGATAATTTAACCGAAAATGCGTTCATTGGGAAGTAGCTAATGATTGTCTAAATATACTGAAAGCTTATCAATAAGGGCTTGTTGTTGACTTTGTTGAGATTTATTGGACTGTTGCTGTGCTTGTAAGTCGTGGCATAAATGCAGAGCTGCTAGCAGCAGTGCATTTTGCTCGTTTCTGACCGTTGAACGTTGCTTCATATCTTCAACTCTTTTATTTAGTAAAGCAACAGCATCGAGGAGCACTTGCTCTTGCCCCTCGGTACAGGCAAATTGATGAGTCTTACCTAATAAGGTGACTTCAACCTGATTGCTTTTCTCAGTCATTAGCTAACCTGAGTCGCACTTTGTAGCTTTTCTAGCAAATTAGCTAAAGTGTTACTTGTATCTTTTTGCTTTTCTTCACTTTCAAGGACTTCTAATTGTAAAGTTTCATTTTCATCAATTAATTTAGTCTTTTGTTCTTTAAGCTCAGAAAGTTCGTTATTTAAACGATTATTTTGAGCAATAAGTTGATCAATTAGCTGTTCGAGTTGGGGAAGTGTTTCATTATTCATAAATGCGCTCTTATCACAGTGTTTTGTCATGCAAATGTAAAACAAAGTCGCCTCGGATGCTAGTGAATACACGGCTTTATACTGATTTTTATGTGACTTTGAGTGATAATAGCGCTAATACATCATTATATTCAGAAACGGTTCAGCAAAATTGCACCGTTTTAGCAACAGGCGACACTATGCTTAGCTATCGACATTCATTTCATGCAGGTAATCCTGCAGACATTATAAAACACTTGGTATTGGCACATGTGCTCGAGTATATGACGCGTAAAGAGGCTGGGTATGATTATATTGATACACACTCAGGAGCAGGGTTGTTTGAGCTTAACAGTGCTGACGCACAAAAAACGCAAGAATACCAACAAGGCATTGCTAAGCTTTGGGAGTATCAAGGTGAGAGTAGCGCACTTGTAGATTATGTGAACTTAATAAAATCATTTAACAACGAGTCTTTGGCGTTTTACCCTGGCTCACCAAAAATTGCTGAGCGTTACTTACGTCGACAAGACAAAGGCTGGTTTTTTGAATTGCACCCTAAAGATTTACAATTGCTTGAACAAAATATGCAAGGTAAAAAATCGTTACGAGTACGAGGGGAAGATGGGTTTAAAGGGTTATTAGGATTAGTTCCCCCGGCATCTCGACGGGCCTGCATATTGATGGATCCACCCTATGAGATAAAAACGGACTACCAACAGGCTGCGTTAATGATCAACAAAGCCTATAAACGCTTTTCATCTGGTACTTATATGATTTGGTATCCAGTTGTTGATCGCCAGCGCATTGATCTCTTAGAGCAAACACTGATAGATTCCGGGATGAAAAACATACAATTGTTTGAACTTGCAACAGAGCAAGATACACAGCTACATGGTATGACCGCATCAGGTATGATAGTGATAAACCCACCATGGACTTTGAAAAAAGCAATGGATGAGGTATTACCCGAGCTGGTTGAACTGTTAAGTCAAGATAGTGGTTTTTTTAGAATTCAGCAGTTAGTTGATGAATAAAATATGAGTTTGGTTAAATAACCTCAGCTCTGGATAAGCGAATTTGCTCAATAAAGCTATTTTTCTCACTCTCGGCGTTGCTTTCATTTGTAATAGCCCGCTATGACTGCATAAAAGCGCCTTGATATTGAACAAAATATCATCATTGGATTGTACGTAATGTTTGGTTACAAAATATTTTTATTCCAAAACCCTTATCCAAACCTGAAGCTAAATACGCTCAAAGCTAGCCCCTATTTTTAGGGGCTTTGTATGATTATTTTTTTACAAACTTGGTCAGAATAACAATACGTTGACCATCGACCCTACCTTCAATATGTTCCGGGTTTGAGGTTAGTCCGATATTTCGAACCGCAGTCCCTCTCTTGGCTACTAAAGAACTGCCTTTAACATCTAAATCTTTGATCAAAACCACGGTATCACCCGCATTTAAACGCACGCCATTACTGTCTTGGTGAATAACTTCTTCTTCCTGAGCTAATGCTTGTTCTGCCCAGCTGCGAATTTCATCTTCTAAATAGAGCATATCTAATGCATCTTGTGCCCATCCATTTTCTACAGATAAGCGTTTCAACATGCGATAGGCCACAACTTGTACAGCAGGTACTTGGCTCCACATGCTATCATTTAAGCAATGCCAATGGTTCACATCTAAATCACGCTTTTCTTCTATTTGAAAAAGGCAGCTTTGGCATAAATAAACACTCTTATCAGAGTGTGCTTCAACAACAGGAGGCACTTCATAAACAGATAGCTCACTTGTACTTGTGCATAACTCACACTGATTTGTGCTGCGTGTTTGGAGGGTCGCCTCGATACTCATAACTTTTTCCGTCGGCAAAACCCGCATTATACTGCTCAGTTTGATTGTGTGCCAGTGGAAGAGAGTGTTTGTGCGCCGTGTTTAATGATTACTTCAACAACCCGTACCATAGTAATAAATATTTGCACCATCAATTTTAGCTTCGCGTAAAATAGCATTCTCTACTTTTTAGGTAAGATACCTAGGTGCACGAGATCATACGTATAATAGGGGAAATAGCTTCTTAAACCACTGACACTGTAGTAGTTGTGTATATGTATTTGCGCTTGACAGGTCGCTGACGCAAAAAGCAGCTATGATTATTAAAGTCCGCATAAAAAATTATACTCGTATAAAAAATTCACTGTAGGAAATTTTATATATTTTCGATTGCATGTTAGCTATCCTCATCGCAATAAACATGAAGTTTTATTTGCTCGGTCGTAGTGGTTAACGTATTCTCAAATAAGGTATCAATTATTGATGCGCTAAAAAAGGAAATAGATGTTAATGAGTGGTACTGTTGCAAAAGTGAAAAACACGGCCGTACAATACATTGCTCGTCAGGCTATTCTAGACACCGAGCAAAATGTCTACGCTTATGAGCTTTTGTATAGAGACTCCAACGATAATGCATTCCCTATGGGCGTGTCCGATGGCCAAGCAACTGGCAGGATGTTTTTTAATTCTTTGATCTTTGTTGGTGTTGAACGTTTGGCTGCGGGTCATTGTGCTTTTATAAATTTGTCTGATGAATCGTTGTTACAAGAGCTTCCTAAATTATTAAAGCCTAATAATCTCGTAATAGAGATTGTAGAGCGGTCCAAAAATATTCCCGAACTCGTAAAAACAGTCGTGGCGCTTAAAAAGAAAGGCTATCGTTTTGCTCTTGATGACTACGATGGGGACGCAAAGTGGCAGCCGCTAGTCGAATTGATGTCGTACATTAAGTTAGAAATAGAAGATCCCATTATCAAAACGACAATGATGATCAAAAAGCTCAAACGCAGTTACCCTGATATTAAAATCATCGTTGAACGCATTGAAACACAAGAGCATTATGCGTTTGTTAAAAATGCAGGAGCCGATTATTTTCAAGGGTTCTTTTTTGCTCGTCCTGAAATGCTAAATCATGGCAATGTTGAACCTTCAAAATTGATCGTGTTTGATTTGCTGCGCTGCACAGCTAAAAGAGATATATGTTTTAAAGAGGTGCAGCAACGTGTTGCAAAAGATTTAAGTTTAACGGCTAGAGTACTTAAACTTGCAAACGCGAAGGCGGGTGAGAATAAAATAGAGATGAAGTCTATTTCACAAGCCGTGGTTTACCTTGGAGAAGATGCTATTCGACAGTTTGTTCGAGTTTTAGCATTGAGTGAGTTAGGCGTTGATAAGCCAGCTGAATTAACCAAAATGGGGCTTATGCGTGCTAAATTTATGCAGCTATTTTTGGCCCCAGGTGGTGATGAAATGGCTGAGCAAGGTTATTTGATTGGCTTAATGTCGGTATTGGATGCAGTATTGGAAGTAGAGCTGTCTATTATTGTTGCTGAATTCTCACTTGATAGCTCATTGAGTAGTGCTTTATTAAGTTATCAAGGCTTGTTGGGTGGCGCTTTGCAATTAACTTTGCAGGTCGAAAAAAATGACTGGCAGGAGGCACAGGTGATTCTAAAAGCAATTCGCCCCGCAACCCAAACAAAGCTGCTGTACAACTTTGCAATGCAAAGCAGGGATTATGCTGATGATGTTTTCTCAGTAGTGAAAAGTTAACTAAACACTAAAGTAAGATTAAGCTTTTTTAAATGTTGTTGTTCTTGATTGAGATCGGCCACCATTAATGAGTGTTCATTAAGCCAATTTGGTTTAAATTCTATCAGCAAGGCATCCGCATAACTGCTGAGCTTTACCTCGGTACACAAGTTATCTTGCCTTTTTGCATTGAGTAATACTGCAAGTCTAAAGAGGCTCAAGAGCTTGGAAAAGTGCCCTAACTCTATTGAACTACATAGTTTGAGTTCTGAAATACGGATTTTTTTGCGATAAAATCGGATCAGGTTACTCAAAAGTTGCTGTTGCTCTTGTGTGAAGCCAGGTAGTTGACTATGGCTGACTATATATGCGCTGTGTCTATGCAATCCTGATGAATTAATAGCAAGCCCAACTTCATGCAACTTCGCAGCCCAGTACAGCATTTGCAAATCTATCTCTTTTAAAGACCAGCTTGATGAAATCTGTTGATAAAACTGTGTTAGCGTATGGCAAATATGTTCACTATGTTGCCTGTCAACATTATAGTGTTCACTGAGTGTTTGAATTGTTCTAGCTCGTATATCAAACGCTTTATTTGTTGAAGTTTCATGTAGTAAGCCATCGCGAAGTGCATGATCACTGTAAAATAATTGCCTTATATCAAGTTGTTCAAAAATAGCTATCAATATAGCTATTCCACCGCAAATGCTGGATTTTCTTTCATCTGATAAGCCCTCAATAGCGAATTCATTACAGTGCTCTGCTTGTAAAATTAGCGTTTTTATTTGTAAGAGTATCGAGTGGGTGAGTATGTGCGTGTTAAAGTGAGCTTGTGCTATGGCACTAAGTGCCTTAATCGTGCCTGATGTACCATAACAGCGTTGCCAACCGAGCTTTTTGTAACTAGCCGTGATGGGTTCTAATAACTGTTGTGCTTTTATTTGTGCTTTTGTAAAACGCTTTTCATTGAGCCTATCTTCTTTAAAAAACATTTTGGTGATATTAACGCATCCCATGTTTCTGCTAGTTAGCAGTTTATGAGTAAAATGCTCACCAATAATTAATTCAGTGCTACCGCCACCAATATCTATGACTAAGCGGTTTCCTTCACTGTGTTCATAATTAGCTACGCCTTGATAAATTAGCCGAGCTTCTTCTTGACCTGATATTACATTAATTTTAAATGGGAAGCACTGCTTAGCTTTAGCCAAAAACTGTTTGATATTTTTACAGTTTCTTAAAGTGTAGGTGGCAACTACTTGTACGTTACTGTGAGGGAAGTTTTGTAAAGTAGCTGAAAATTGCTTAAGCACAGCAAGCGCTCTGTCTATTGCTTCATTGGATAGCACCATGTCAGCACTTAAGCCCGCTGCTAAATTTACTCGCTGCTTTTCTTTATGAAGCACTTGAAACCTGCCATCGACTTCTCTAGCCACTAACAAATGAAAACTATTTGAGCCCAAATCAACTGCTGCTATGGGAGGGTATTCTGTCATAGGGTACTCTTGTTGCTTTCCCACTTTTTAAGGTGATCATAGATGGCAATTTGTGAACGAATTTTTTTGCGATTGCCACGCCTTACGTAGTTATTTTTTTGTTCGGCATCAATGATCCGCGCTTTAGTTCGGTCTCTAAATTGTAGCTCAAGGGTGTCGATAATAAGTTGTTTTAGCTCTTTGCTGTAAATTGGTACACCGACTTCAACACGATGATCTAAGTTTCTGGTCATCCAATCAGCTGACGAAATATATACCAAAGGTCGGCCCATATTTTCAAATACCATAACACGAGGGTGCTCTAAAAATCGATCAACAATACTGATAACTTTAATATTTTCACTAAAACGCGGCAACCCCGGAACTAACGCACACATACCGCGCACAATAATCCGAACTTTCACCCCATGTCGGGCTGCAAAGTAGAGTTTGTCAACTAACTGTTTATCCACTAAATTATTGATCTTTATTGTTATTCTAGAGGTTTCCCCTTGCTCAGCATGTTTCACTTCTTGATCAATCAGATCTAAAATACGGTCTCTTGCATTGAGTGGTGAAATCATTAAGTGTTCAAAATGAAAAGGACGATAACTGCTTTCTATGAAACGAAATACACTATCACACTCTTCACAGATATCTGGGTGGCGAGTAAATAAGCTAAAATCAGTATATATTTTTGCGGTTTTTTCATGAAAGTTACCGGTACCAATATGAGCATATTTGACTATTTTGCCTTTTTCTTTACGGTGGATTATGCACAGCTTACTATGTACTTTTAAAGCCGGGATCCCTACCATAACCTTAATACCAAACTCACTTAAATGCTTAGCCCATTCAATATTATTCTGTTCATCAAAGCGCGCTTTAAGTTCAACCATAACCGTGACATGCTTTCCATTTTTAGCCGCGCTGATCAGTGATGCTATTAACCTTGATTGGCGCGCCACACGATAAATATTGACCTTTATTTGTGTCACATTCGGGTCAAATGCCGCCTGACGAACATATTCGAGCATATGATTAAATGTGTGATAAGGGTAATACAGTAAAATGTCTTGCTCTGTAATGGCACAGAAAACACTGGCATGCTTTTTAAATGCCTGGCTTTGTAGTGGGGGTAATGGCTTGTTTTCTAAATGGCGTCTACCTACATTTGGAAAGGCGATAAAGTCTCTGAAGTTTCGATAGCGACCACCAGGTATTAGGTCATCTTGATTAGTGACGCCAAGGCGCTTTTTCATGACCTTCAGCATGTGTTCTGGCATTGATTCGTTATAAACTAACCTAACAGGCTCTGCATAAAGGCGTTGTTTTAAGCCCTTAGACATCTTATCTAGTAACCCTTCTTCAATCTCATCATCAAGATTATACTGTGCATCACGCGTTAACTTAATTGCATAGCCTTCAATACTGTCAAAATTAAAAAAACTCTTAAATACTTCAGCTAAAAAAAACTGCACAATATCGTCGAGCATAACAATGTGTTTTTGACGGCGCGAACGCTCAGGAGGAAGCTGAACAAAACGAGCTAGTCGATCAGTGGGGATCTCTAAAAGAGCATAGTGCTGTTTTTCACCACTCATGTGAACGAATAGGTAGGTCATGGTGTCATTCATGTTATCTGAATAATCTTTGCTTTCAGCCAATAATATTGGAGACATATTAGGCAAAACTTGATCTTCAAAATAATCTTTTAGCCATGACTGGTGAAACTCTGATAATACTTGTGGTTGGCTAAGGTGAATTTGATGTTTTTCTAAGTCAGCTAAAATTAGTTGATGAATGTAATTGAATTTTTTTCCTAGCTGCAAAACCTTCTGATTAATTTGGCTTAGCAGAGCCTCGTCTTCATCAAAGTTTGTATTAGGTAAGTTGTTGAGCAAGATACGACGTTTTACATCAGCGACTCGCACTTGGAAAAATTCATCAAGGTTATTGGAAAAGATACCTAAAAAGCGAATACGTTCGATAATTGGATTGTTATTATCCTTAGCTTCTTGTAACACTCGTTCGTTGAAGGACAGCCAACTTAATTCTTTGGCAAAATAACTAACCGTTTTAGGCTGAGAAGGCAGAGCTTGCATTGTGACACCCACAAAAAATACGCTGCGTCAAATATAGGTCCACTATGTGACGTAGGTATGACAAGTGTCTTGTAAATTGACAACTTGTCATATAGGAATATTTTTGGTGAAAAGATAATGAAGTGCCTGTGAGTTGCAATTACTCTGTTTCAATATCCACGATTAAATCACTGGTTATGGATTCTAACGCATCAATAACGTTTTCTTTATTCATACCAGCAGGCAGTGTCACTGTGGCAAAAGCACTAAATATAGGTACACCCCAGTTAGGCGCACTTTGCTGACGAGAGTTAAGGTGGGTGATGTTGGCACCTTTATGACGGATTACGCTCGCAAGTTCTTGTACTATACCTTTTCTATCATTACCAGTTATTACAAGGTTAATGGTTTCAGGAGCATTATTATCATTTAAAATATCCCCAGTTTCCATTTTTACATCGAGTCCAGGCAGCGTGCTCAAACCATCCTGAAGTTGTTGCATATGTTCTTCGGCCACTTCTACTTGAACAATCCCTGCAAACTGCCCTGCCAAGTGGCTAAGGTTACTTGTGAGCCAGTTGCCGTGATGCGCTAGTACGGCTGAAGATATCTCTTCTACCAGACCGGGTCGGTCCTTTCCTATTATTGTTAAAACTAACTGCTTCATAATGCGTGTCTCTTTAATTATTTTTGCTATTCAAATAAGCATAGCTGTGGAAAAAAAACGGTTTAAGAAAATGAGGGTACAATCCTTATACATAGCCTACAAAGGTAGATACCGCGCTCTAAGATTAGTTCACCAAACTATGATGTCCAACAGAATTATTTGTTAGTTTGTAAAGAAATGAAAACGATTTCTACTTACGTGTATGTATGTATGTATGTATGCTTGTTTGATGTATGTACTTTCTAATTCATAGTGATGTAATGTCTCAAAAAGAGGTATGTAGAGTTGTATTGTACGTGAATAATGAATAATCATGTGGCGAGATGGCTTAGAAAAAAGCCGTTACAGCTCTTTTTTTGCTCAATCATTGAAGTGAGTGGCTCGTTAATCAGTAGAGTAATATAGCGCAACTTTGGTAACTAACTCGACAAAACACTTAGTGACGAATGCTCTTTTTTCTTTTATGAGCGTAATAATACCGTCACAAATAATACCTTATATTATAATGCTTGGTCGAACTTGATGTAACACAACTGTCATCTTGATGAAATATAATGCCCGCCAACTTTAAAATGAAAGGGTGTTTTGATGTCTTCCAATCCGCAGAAACCGTCTTTTAAAACGGATAGAAGCCGTCTATTCAAAGACCGGTTTGCACAGTTTGGTATATCAGCTGGTGGAGTGATGGTGTTGATCGCATTATTGTTGATCTTCTTCTATTTACTCTATGTAGTTCAGCCAATATTTGAATCAGCAAAAGTAGAAAAGCGTGTTGATGTCACGTTAAGTAATGCGCAACAATATGTTGGTGTTGGTGTTGAGGAGCAAACTGAAATTGCTTATTTATTAAGTAATACAGGGCATGTAGACTTTTATCATGTTAAAGGTAAGCAGGCCGGTGGGCTGATTGAACGTCTTTCTGTTAATCTTGATGGACAAGTGACTAGTGTCGCTAAAAGTGCTCCTTTTCTAGGGCAATATGCGTACGGCTTAGATAACGGTCAAGTTAATTTAGTCAAGCCTTCGTTTTTAGTCACCTTTCCCGGTAATGAGCGTGTTATTTCGCCGCGCTTAAGCTACCCCCTTGATGGCAAACAACTACTTGTTGATGAGCAAGGCGAAGCGATACAGCGTTTTGCATTCAGCCATTATGAAGATAAAACAGCCGTTGTGGCTTTAACCGCAGATAAACGCATTATTTTTGCTTCATTTACGGCTGAAGAAAACATGTTTAGCGGTGAAGTAGAGTGGGTGGTTGAGCGCACTGAGCTTGAAATTGATGGCCGGATTGACGAACTACTTATTACACCTGATACCACACGTACTTTTGTTCGTTCTGCTAATCAAGTTTATATTTTTGATACGCGTTACCCTAGTGAAGTTGAGCAACTTCAGGTTCTTGCCGCGAATGAAGAAAACGCAAACTTAGTCGGTATCTCTTTACTTGCTGGCGCCAACTCATTGATGCTTGCAAACGATAATGGTGAAGTATCTCAGTGGTTTGAAGTGAACTCAGATACGGGTCGTAAGTTTCAAAAAATTAGAGCGTTTGAGACGCCTAAAAATAGTGAAGTAGATATTTATAGCGAATATTATCGTCGCACATTTTTTACAACCAATAGTAGTGGAGACTTAGGCCTTTACTACACCACGAGTCAGGCGCATTTATGGCAGGGTAAAGTCACTGATGGTGCCATTGAGTTATTCGCGGTATCTCCACGATCTAATGCGGTATTGTTACTTTCAGGTGAGCAGTTATCCGTATTTGATGTACATAATGAGCACCCTGAAGTTACTTGGTCTGCATTGTGGCAAGAAGTGTGGTATGAGGGCTATCCAGAACCGGCCTATACATGGCAGTCAACATCAGCTTCAGACGATTTTGAGTCAAAGTTCTCTTTGGTGCCTATTTCGTTTGGTACTATTAAAGCTGCGATGTATGCAATGCTCTTTGCCGTGCCAATTGCATTGTCTGCGGCTGTATACACTGCTTATTTTATGTCAAGTGAATTACGAAGAGTGGTAAAACCGACAGTAGAAATTATGGAAGCTCTGCCGACAGTAATTCTTGGTTTCCTTGCTGGTCTCTGGTTAGCACCTTTGATTGAAGCTCATTTACCAGCCATTGTTGCATTACTATTGCTACTGCCAACGGCGATTATCGCAACGGCATTTTTCTGGACAAAGCTGCCTGAAAATATTCGTCATAAGGTGCCTGACGGTTGGCACTCGATGCTACTGATTCCGGTTGTGTTATTTGTAGGTTGGTTATCGTTTACTATCAGCAGTGGTGTAGAAGAATGGGTGTTTGATGGTAACGTTCGTCAATATTTAACCAATGAACTTGGCATGACATTTGACCAACGTAACTCTCTTGTGGTTGGAATCGCCATGGGCTTTGCGGTTATTCCAACAATCTTTTCGATTGCTGAAGATGCTGTTTTTAGTGTACCAAAACATTTATCTAATGGTTCACTGGCTTTAGGTGCTACGCAGTGGCAAACATTGGTTAGAGTGGTATTGCTTACCGCTAGTCCGGGTATATTTTCAGCGGTTATGATGGGGTTAGGTCGTGCTGTAGGTGAGACTATGATTGTACTGATGGCAACAGGTAATACGCCAATTATGGATTGGAGTATCTTTCAAGGTATGCGTACGCTCGCAGCTAACATTGCGGTTGAAATGCCAGAGTCAGAAGTGGGAAGTTCACACTATCGAATTCTCTTCCTTGCGGCATTCGTTTTATTTATTTTCACCTTTGTATTTAACACGGTGGCTGAATTTGTTCGTCAGCAGCTTCGTGAAAAATACAGTTCAATGTAATTATTGGAGTTCATGACATGGTAAAACAGTGGTTTAAGTCAGGGTCTCCTTGGATCTGGATGACAGGCGGTGCCGTTAGTATTAGCTTAATCTCGGTACTGGGTTTATTAGCGATGATTGCTTGGAAAGGTCTTAGCTTTTTTTGGCCTTCACAAGTTGTTGAGTTGCATTTAAATGGCTCTGTTAGTGAGCAGGTTGTGATTGGTGAAATTTACGACCGTGAGCAAGTACCTAAATCTCGTCTTGAAGCGGCAGGTTTTGATTTATCAGCATACGACAGTGAATTTATAGAACGTATACTCGTTAAAACTGGTAACCGTGAATATGTAGAGTTAGATTTTCGCTGGGTACTCTCAACTGATATTAAGCAGCAGTCTGCACCTGAAAAACTTGCCGTTTTTGAACGTAGTAAAAATGGTAACTTTTATGGCTATGTTGAGCAGGTTATCGAAAATGGAAATGTAGTCACAGACAACGCAACAGAACGCTTGTATGAGTTAGTTGAGCGTGCTGTTGAGTTAAATGAAGACGCCCTTGACTTACAAAATGGTGATATAGGTCATATAAATTATGAATTAGAGCGCTTACGACTAACAGAAAAAGGCTATGTATTTGATAACGCGTTAACTGACGAGCGAGTGGCGCAATTGCAGGCTAGGCGAGCGCAATTGCGTGACGATTACAAAGTACTTGAAGAGCGTTTATTTGCATTGCGTAAAAAAGCGAAGCGTGATCAGGTTATTGTACGTGATATGCGCGGTGAGTTAGTAACGTTACCACTATATCAAGTGTTAGACGTGTGGTTCCCGAATGATATGGGGTACTTTGCCAAGGTAGGGCACTATTTTACTCAAATTAGTAAGTTTGTGAGTGACGATCCTCGCGAGGCTAACACCGAAGGTGGGGTTTTCCCGGCCATATTTGGTACCGTCTTTATGGTTATGCTAATGGCTGTAATTGTGACGCCGTTTGGAGTAGTTGCTGCAATATACTTACATGAGTATGCCGCGAAAAATGCGGTGACAAAAATGATTCGAATTGCTGTTATTAACCTAGCGGGTGTACCCTCAATTGTATATGGTGTGTTTGGTTTAGGCTTCTTTGTATATATGCTTGGTGGGTCTATTGATGAATTATTCTATCGAGAAGCCGCGCCGAGTCCTGTGTTCGGTACCCCCGGCGTGCTTTGGTCAGCATTAACTTTAGCTATTTTAACGTTGCCTGTGGTTATTGTATCTACAGAAGAAGGGTTATCACGTATTCCTAGTACAGTGCGCCATGGCTCTCTTGCTCTAGGTGCAACTCAGGCAGAAACGTTATGGAGAATTATTATACCAATGGCAAGCCCTGCTATTATGACGGGTCTGATTTTGGCTGTTGCACGGGCAGCGGGTGAAGTTGCACCACTGATGCTGGTTGGTGTCGTGAAAATGGCACCAACTTTGCCGCTAGATGGTAACTTCCCGTATATTCATTTAGACCGTAAGTTTATGCACTTGGGTTTCCATATTTATGATGTGGGTTTTCAAAGTCCAAATGTAGAGGCAGCACGACCATTAGTCTATGCAACTGCATTTTTGTTAGTGACCGTGATTATTACATTGAACATTACTGCGATTGGTATTCGTAACCATTTACGTGAGAAGTTCAGATCACTAGAACATTAATAGTAAAGATTTTAAGTAGGTAAAAGTAATGATTACAGTAGCTCCAGAAGTTAATCAGGCCAATGGCCAAACAAAGCTAGATCTTGCAAATTTGACTCCAGAGCAGACATCTCTGCAGATTAAAGACTTAGATCTTTACTATGGTGATAAGCAAGCGCTTGGCAATGTGAATATGCTGATTCCAAAAGGTCAGGTAACTGCGTTTATCGGTCCATCAGGTTGTGGTAAATCAACATTACTTCGTTGTATTAACCGCATGAATGATTTGGTTGATAGTTGCCGCATTGAAGGCCAGATTATTTTGCATGGTCAGAACATTTATGACAAGCGTGTTGACGTTGCTGCATTGCGTCGTAACGTGGGTATGGTGTTCCAGCGTCCAAATCCTTTTCCAAAATCAATATACGAAAATGTGGTTTATGGTTTACGCTTACAAGGTATTAAAGATAAGCGTAAGTTAGATGAGGTAGTTGAAAAGTCGTTACGTGGTGCAGCCCTTTGGGATGAAGTGAAAGATAGACTTCATGATAGTGCATTTGGTCTATCGGGTGGTCAGCAGCAACGTCTAGTTATTGCTCGATCAATTGCAATTGAACCCGAAGTATTGCTGCTAGATGAGCCAACGTCGGCACTAGATCCAATTTCGACTTTGGTCATTGAAGAGCTTATTAATGACTTAAAAAATAAGTATACGGTGGTGATTGTTACTCATAACATGCAACAAGCAGCGCGTGTATCTGATCAGACTGCATTTATGTACATGGGTGAGTTGATTGAATATGCGGATACGAACACGTTATTTACTACCCCATCGAAGAAAAAAACCGAAGACTATATAACAGGTCGTTACGGTTAACTGGCTGATTAAAGGGGTTTAATATGGAACATAATTTAAATAAACACATCTCTGGTCGTTTTAACGATGAACTAGAAAGTGTTCGCAACCATGTATTGAGTATGGGCGGATTAGTTGAGCAACAGCTTAATCTAGCATTAGACGCGGTCAATGAGTGTGATGCAGAAAAAGCACGTAAGGTCAGTGAAAACGACTATCAAGTTAATGCAATGGAAGTAAATATTGACGAAGAATGTACTCGGATTATTGCCAAACGCCAGCCAGCTGCAAGTGATCTTCGTTTAGTGGTAGCAATTGCAAAGACAATTGCTGATTTAGAGCGCATTGGTGATGAAGCAGAGCGTATTGCTCGTGTGGCTTTAGACTCATTTACTAAAGACCAGCAAGACTTGTTGGTTAATATTGAAAATATGGGTCGCCAAGTGTCCAAAATGCTACATGATGTATTAGATGCTTTTGCGCGGATGGATGCACAACGTGCGTTTGAAGTGCATAAAGAAGACGCTAAAGTTGATAGAGAGTATGAAGCGCTTACACGTCAAATTATGACCTACATGATGGAAGACCCACGTTCTATTCCAAAAATAATGGACTTAATTTGGTCTGTACGTTCTTTGGAGCGTATAGGAGATCGCTGTCAAAATATTGCAGAATATGTAATTTACTTCGTAAATGGTAAAGATATTCGTCATATATCTCAAGAAGATATAGAAAAGTCTCTCTAATTTATATTAAATAAGTTGACCTTTACATAGTATGTTAAGGTCAACTTAATCTATCTTATCAATAAAAATCGTTCACAAAGCTGCTCAATGCTGTAAAATCACCTATCGCAAAGCATACAATTATGATTTAAGGGTCAGTTATGCCGACTAATGCGTTTTTAGGGGTTTTTGCAAAATCGCCTATAAAGCCTGTGGAAGAGCACATTAAAATCGTTCATAAAGCCAGTAAAGCTTTAATCCCGTTTTTTAATCACGTCTTCAATGGAGAGTGGACCGAAGCTGAAGCGCTACGGATTCAGATCCGTAATTTAGAGCGCGATGCTGATAAATTGAAGCGAGAAGTTCGCTTACAGTTACCTCGCGGCTTATTCATGCCAGTAGAGAGAACTGATCTACTAGAACTGATTACCCACCAAGATAAAATTGCCAATAAGGCCAAAGACATCGCTGGTCGCGTTGTGGGCCGTGAAATGGTGATCCCCAAATCTATCCAAGTTGACTTTTTAGCTTACTTACAACGTTGTGTAGATGCAACAAAGCAAGCATCTAACGCTATCAATGAGCTTGATGAGTTGCTAGAGACTGGCTTCCGTGGCCGTGAAGTGACCTTGGTAGAAAAAATGTTGGTCGAATTGGATGCGATCGAACAAGATACGGATGAAATGCAAATTAAAATCCGCCAAGAGTTACGTGTTGTTGAAGCTGAACTAAACCCTGTTGATGTGATGTTTTTGTATAAAATCATTGAATGGGTTGGTGAACTGGCAGACATTGCAGAGCGTGTAGGCTCTCGATTAGAGCTGATGCTCGCACGCTAATTTAAGAAATTAAGACGTTTATAATTAAGGTTTTACAATGGAATTCATTGCATCCTACGGCACTGTGCTGATATTAATTGCAGCAGCAGTTGGTTTTTTTATGGCTTATGGTATTGGCGCAAACGATGTTGCTAATGCGATGGGTACGTCGGTTGGCTCAAAAGCGCTAACTATCAAGCAGGCAATTTTGATCGCCATGGTTTTTGAGTTTGCGGGTGCATACTTAGCCGGTGGTGAAGTTACTTCAACAATTCGTAAGGGCATTATTGATGCCACACCTTTTGCTGATATTCCTGAGCTAATGGTTTTAGGTATGATTTCGGCACTTTTTGCCGCTGGAGCTTGGTTATTATTGGCCTCAATGTTAGGTTGGCCAGTTTCGACAACTCATTCTATTATTGGTGCAATTATTGGTTTTGCACTTGTTGCTGTGGGTAGTGAAGCAATTCAGTGGGGTAAAGTTGCGGGTATTGTTGGTAGCTGGGTGGTTACTCCTGCTATTTCCGGTTTTATAGCCTATTTGATTTTTATGAGTGCACAGAAACTCATATTTGACACTTCTGCACCGCTACAAAATGCCAAACGTTATGTACCTATATATATGGGGTTAGCGGGCTTTATCATGTCGCTAGTCACTATCAAAAAAGGCTTAAAGCATATCGGAGTTAATCTAGGCGCCGTTGAAGGGTATGCTTTAGCGATTGGTATTGCGGTAGTGGTAGGACTGGTTGGTAAGATGGCTATTGCTCGCTTGAAAATAGACCCTCAAGCCGATAAGCAAATGCAGTTTAATAATGTTGAAAAAGTATTTGCGGTATTAATGGTATTAACGGCCTGTTGTATGGCGTTTGCACATGGTTCTAATGATGTTGCCAATGCAATAGGTCCATTAGCTGCTGTTGTTAATATTGTTGAGAATGAAGGTATGATGACTGCAAAAGCTGCACTTGCTTGGTGGATCTTACCTTTAGGTGGCTTAGGTATTGTTGCGGGTCTTGCTATTCTCGGTAAAAAAGTAATTAAAACCATTGGTGAAGGGATTACTCATTTAACACCAAGTCGAGGTTTTGCGGCAGAGTTAGCTGCAGCATCAACGGTTGTAATTGCATCGGGTACTGGCTTACCGATATCTACTACGCAAACGTTGGTTGGTGCTGTATTGGGTGTAGGTATGGCTCGTGGAATTGCCGCACTGAATATGGGTGTTATCCGAAACATTGTAGTTTCTTGGGTGATTACATTGCCAGTTGGCGCTGCGCTTGCTATTGTTATATTCTACATTTTAAGAACTGCCTTCGGCGTTTAAACTTAGAAAGACAGACTTTTAGCTTGAAAAGATCTCAGTACCTGGTGCTGGGGTCTTTTTATTTATATGGGTCCTTTTAGTTAATACCAATTTGCAATAACACTTAATCATTTTGGGGAACTGATTTGATGCTAATTGCGTTCAAAACTTCTCATTTTGAAGAATTACATACCAGAATTTTTCCTTGTTTCTAAGTTATTTATCTATCGCAATATCTGATCATTTATTTAATGTAATTGGTAAAGAAGGTTTTACTAGTTAGTTATCATGGTTATACTGAGTGCCATTATATTTCTATGTAAATTCATGTATCGTGACCAACTTGCCAAGTATCAAACAACTTCAATATTTAATTGCCGTACATCAACATCAGCACTTTGGTAGAGCAGCCGAAGCCTGCTTTATAGGTCAGTCTACATTAAGTAGTGCGATTCAGACGCTTGAAGAGACCTTAGGTTGTCAGCTGATTGAGCGTGAAAATCGAAGTTTGATGTTCACCGATATAGGTGAGGAAGTAGTAATACGTGCGAAAAAAATAATCGCTGATACCATGAGTGTAAAAGAGCTAACTAAAAGCTATAAGCACCCATTATCAGGCAAATTGACACTTGGAGTGATCCCCACTGTGGCCAGCTTTATAGCGGCTCCCCTTTATCAATTTTGCTTACAGCAGTTTAATCAATTGCAATTGGTGCTCGTTGAGGATACCAGTGACAAATTATTAGATAAATTAGAGCATGGGCATATCGACATGGCCATGTTGGCTTTACCCTATCATACAGAGCGTTTTCATACGCAAGTATTGGCTAAAGATCATTTTTCACTGGTGCATCACCAAGATTATGAAATTGCCGCTGATGTTAGCGACCTGAATTTACTACCAGATAAAAGTGTTTTTTTGTTAGAAAGAGAACATTGCATGACAGGTCATGCGTTGAGTGCTTGTCATTTAAATAGAAGTGATTGTATTAATCCGTTTGAAGCCGCTAACTTACATACTTTGCTGAGCATGGTTGAGTATCAAAATGGAGTTACTTTTTTACCTCAAATGGCGCTTAATGCGGGTATTTTACAAGGTAAGCCTATTGTTACTAATGGGGTTTTGGGTGATGCATACAGAGAGATTGGCTTATTGTGGCGTAAAACAACGGGTCGGATCCACGATTTTCGTTTATTTAGCGAAAAAGTTGGAGAGTTTGTAAATCAACAGTGTGAGCAAGCAAAAAAAGAAAATTAGAGCGCAAAGCGCTCTAAGAAGGCTCAAATTTATTAGCTGAGCTAAGGTTAGGTAAGAACAATAAATAAACCCAAACCACTAAATTGAAATAAGGTATCAAGCCCAAAACAGCAAATAGCTTACTGGGATAGCCTTTTATTCGCGCATTACGGTAACATTGAATAGCGATTAACGTGTTGATTATAAAAATAAAAATCATTAATTGGTACATGATTACACTCCTAGCCATCCATAAGGTGATGTAACTCAATCCATTGAATGTCCAGTTAAAAAGCAAAAATCAACAGCTTAGCTGGACAGCCTATAATAAGGTAATTATAGATGACTTTACCGGAAGGAAAAGTCGACTTTTGTATAAATCTTTTATCAGATTGTTTTACAGGATAAAATAGTTGGAATGGCTTTTTTGAGTTCATAAATAGGCATTGGGCGAGCAATAAAGAAGCCTTGGCCATAATCAACACCAATTTCTTTTAGCGCTTTAAATATTTCGATATTTTCAACATACTCCGCAACAGAGCGCTTATCTAGCGAATGACTAATGTCGTGCACGGCTTTTACTAATGCTAAATCAATTGGGTCATTAAGCATATCGCGCACAAATGAGCCATCAATTTTTACATGCTGTGCTGGTAGCTGTTTTAAGTAGCTAAAGGTGCTAAAACCAGTACCAAAATCATCAATTGAAAAATGACAACCTAGTTGATTTAGTTTCGCAATCATAGACTGAGTTGCGCTAAGATTATTGATGCTTGCAGATTCTGTAATTTCAAAAATAATGTTTTCAGCTGCCACCTGATGTTCTACTAAACAGGCTTGTATATGAGGAAGTAGTCGCTCATCTAAAAATGATTGTGCAGAGAGGTTGATTGCTATTTGATTTAGTGAGTCGTGAGCAGCCACAGCTGCAATGGCATTTTTAATCACACATTGATCCATCAAGAAAGTATCATTAAGTAGCTCCAGTGCAGGTATAAACTGATTTGGATAAATGAGTTCGTTCTTTATAACTAAGCGCAATAGTGCCTCAAAATAGGCTATGGTATTATTTTTAAAGTCCCAAATGGGTTGATAGTGTAGCTCTATTAGGTTGTTTTGCAGCGCTTCTCTGACACTATGTCCCCACTCTAAACCTGCTTGCAATGTGCTATTATTAGCGTCTTCTTTAGTGTAGCAATGCACTAAGTTACGGCCTAAGTTTTTGGCAATGTATAAGGCAATATCCGCTTGTTTTAAGCACTCATTCGCATCATGATTTTCTATCGTAATTTGTGTTAAGCCAATTGAGCAGCTTATCGAGTAGCTATGTTCTTCAGAGTGAAATTTATGTTTTTCAATTGCCATACAAATACTTTCAGCAGCTATATGCGCATCAAGTAAGTTGGTATTGCTTAAAATAATTGCAAATTCGTCACCGCCAATGCGGAAGGTTAAATGTTCATCACTGATATTTTTGCCAAACAGCTGCGACACTTCTTTTAAAACAATGTCGCCTTGCTGGTGTCCTTTACTATCATTGATGATTTTAAAGTGATCTAAATCTATATACAGTAAAGCATGCTCTACATGTTTAGATTGTGTTACTGAAGCACATATTTTGTTCAGTTGTTGGTCAAAATAATATCTGTTGTGCAAACCCGTTAATGTATCATGTAGTGCTAAGTGGCGTAGTTGTAGTTCTGCTTGTTTTCGTTCATGAATGTTATCTAGCGTTGCTGTAATCGTTACTTTGCTTTTACTATTTTTGATTAATTGAAAGCGACACTCAACCCATATTTGATGTTGCTTTTGGTGAGCTATTTGTAGTTCTATTTTGGCTTGCTGCTGCTGCGCATTAATTATCTTTTTAAGCACTTCTTGTAGCGCATTACGATGCTCTGCTGTGACAAATTGGCACAGAGACTGCCCCAAACTTGTTTTGATGCCAAACCCAGATAATGCTTCCCAAGCAGGGTTAATAAAGCGGATTAACCCTTGTTGATCTAATTCCATGACGACCGTATTGAGATGTAATAAGATACGCTGATGCGCAGAAAATAGGTCCTTATAGTTTTGTTCGCTGCGACTTAATTGCGATACCTTTTCTTCAAATTCAGCATAACTAACCATAAAATCTTCACGACGAGCAGCGTGGTCACAGACTTTGCTTAAAATTGAAATATCGTAGGGCTCACGAACAAAATCGGTCACACCAAGTAATAATAGCTGTTCAGCATAATCGGCATCTCTGCTATCAATTATGGTGACAATAGCTTGGTTGGGGTTATGTTTTAAAATACTGCCAACAAGTTCTTTAGCTGCATTACCACGGGTTGCTGTTGCATCAAGTAAAATAATAGCATAGCTTTGCTGCCTAAAAAGCGATAAGGCATCATGGGTGGTATGGACGTGTTGGCAAGCAAAGCCCAGAGATAGGTGTTGGCAAATTTCATCAGCTCTTTGCTGATTTGGTTCAAGTAATAAAAGGTTTAGGCGGCTACTTTTCTCTAAATGTGTAGATAGCACGTTCGCTAAAGTATGTGGCAGTTGAGCATGGCGCTCAAAAGGCAATACAGCATCAATGCTATAGCTTCTAGCTGTTGTTTCAGCTATACGCTCGCAGTAAATAGGTGGAATTAATAGAATAGGTGTATTTTTTGGGGTTTGTAGTAAACCTGAACGAACCATACGTGAAAAACGCCAGCCATCTATTTTGCCAACGTCCAGCCCAGTAATTACCACATCGACAGCCTGCTTTTTGAGAAACTGCAAGGCAATTTGACTGTCTTCACATTCAACAAAAGTGAAGACATCAAGGCTATGTAGGGTATTTTTTATTGTATTTCGCTCTTGCTCACTAGAGTTTACAATCAATAAATTTAATTGTTTGGCCACAATTAACGCCTTAACTCCAATTTAAAATTAAACAACAAGCGACACCTCGGTACTGAATAAACTTTAACTAGCTGATTTTTATTGTTAATCACTTCAAATAACAGAACATTTATAATTACTTGCAAATTATCAACTTTAGGCTTTATATAACGGTGCTAGGTTAATGCTATTTTCGCAAGGTTACAAGCACTTGATTTAGCCTACAGGGATCTCTAGACTTGGCGCCAATTTCCTTACATGAGATGTTGTCATGCGCGTAGCTGATTTTAGTTTTGAACTTCCAGATGAATTAATTGCTCGTCATCCAAAAAAAGAGCGTTCAAGTAGCCGTTTACTGGCTCTTGATGGAAATAGCGGTCTTATTTCCCATAAAATTTTTACTGATATTGTGGATATGCTGCAACCCAATGACGTCATGATTTTTAACAATACTAAAGTGATTCCAGCACGTATGTTTGGACAAAAATCGACAGGAGGAAAGGTCGAAGTATTAGTCGAGCGTGTGCTGGATGAGCATAGAGTGTTGGCACATGTTCGCTCTAGTAAATCGCCTAAAGCGGGTACTACTTTGATTCTTGAAGGTAAAGCCGAAGTTAAAATGTTAGGTCGTCAGGGGGAGTTGTTTGAATTACAATTTGCTGGTGAGCAAGGTGTATTTGATATTCTAGAAGAAATTGGCCATATGCCTTTGCCACCTTATATTGATAGACCGGATGAAGAAGAAGACAAACAGCGTTATCAGACCGTTTACAATGAAAAGCCAGGTGCTGTCGCAGCGCCAACAGCGGGGCTGCATTTTGATGAAAGTCTGTTGCAAAACATCAAAAATAAAGGCATAGAAATGGCGTTTATTACGTTGCATGTAGGCGCAGGTACATTCCAACCCGTGCGTGTAGAGTCGGTTGATGAGCATGTCATGCACAGCGAATATATTGAAGTACCACAGCAGGTGGTAGATACCATTGCGGCAGCAAAAGCTAAAGGCGGGAGAGTTATTGCTGTTGGAACTACTTCAGTGCGCTCTTTGGAGTCAGCAGCTAAGGTGCATGGTGGAGAACTAAAAGCTTTTACTGGCGACACTGATATCTTTATTTACCCTGGATATGAATTTAACGTAGTTGATGCGATGGTGACTAACTTTCATTTACCAGAATCAACTTTGATAATGCTCGTAAGTGCATTTTCTGGTCAAGATAATATTATGCAGGCTTATAACACAGCGATAGAACAAAAATATCGATTCTTCAGTTATGGTGATGCAATGTTTTTATCTAAACAGCTTACAAAGTAGTCTTAGTTCTGAATAAGCGAATTTGTCTAATAAGGCTGTAGTGCTTATTCTCTGGATTGTTTTTCTGTTGAAAGAGATATCATCATTGGATGCAAGTAATATAGGTGACAAAGTATTCCATATTTGAAAACCCTTATCCAAACTTGAAGTAAAATAATATCAACCCAGCGAATGCTGGGTTTTTTATTTGTTTACGTTGTTTTACTCTCCCTTATCTTTAAAACCGTATTTTCGGCCCAATAATTAGAATTACTCAAGCAAACAAGGTAGAATTGGGCAGTTTTTTCACCAGATTGTTAAACTGCTTTGTTGTTAGCAACTGTTAACGTTGGACTGTTTTTCCGACTTTGAGGTAATAATGAAATTTGAATTAGACTGTACAGATGGTAAAGCGCGTCGTGGTCGTCTTGTTTTTGAACGAGGTGTAGTAGAGACCCCCGCATTTATGCCTGTGGGTACGTATGGTACTGTTAAAGGTATGACTCCTGATGAGTTAAAAGGCACTGGCGCGCAAATTTGTCTTGGTAACACCTTTCATTTAATGTTGCGCCCAGGTACTGAAATTATTAAACAACATGGTGACCTTCATGATTTTATGAACTGGGACAAGCCTATATTGACTGACTCTGGTGGTTTTCAGGTGTTTAGTTTAGGTGCTATGCGTAAAATCACTGAAGAAGGCGTTATGTTTCAATCACCAGTAAATGGTGAGAAAATCATGCTATCTCCAGAAAAAGCGATGCAAGTACAGAGTGATTTAGGCTCTGATATCGTCATGATTTTTGATGAATGTACCCCTTATCCTGCAACAGAGAAAGAAGCTAAAGATTCAATGGAATTGTCACTGCGCTGGGCTAAACGCTCTAAAGAAGGGCATGGTGATAATCCATCTGCGCTGTTTGGCATTATTCAAGGTGGGATGTATCCAGAGTTGCGTGCACAGTCACAAAAAGGTTTAGAAAATATTGGCTTTGATGGTTACGCTTTAGGTGGATTATCTGTCGGTGAACCGAAAGAGGATATGATCCGCATCCTTGATCATTGTGCTTATAAAATGCCAGAAGATAAACCTCGCTATTTGATGGGAGTTGGTAAACCTGAAGATTTAGTAGAGTCCGTAAGGCGTGGTATTGATATGTTTGATTGCGTCATGCCTACAAGAAACGCGCGCAATGGTCATTTATTTATTACCGGTGGCATCGTTAAAATTCGCAATGCAGTACATAAAACGGATACGGGTCCATTAGACCCTGAGTGTGACTGTCATACTTGTGAAAATTATTCTCGTGCTTATTTACATCATTTAGATAAATGTAATGAAATCTTAGGAGCACGCTTAAATACAATTCATAACTTACGTTATTATCAACGTGTTATGGAAGGATTACGCAATGCTATCAGTAAAGGTGAGTTAGATGCCTTCGTAGCAGATTTTTATGCACGCCGTGGTCAACCTGTACCACCGTTAGCAGAAACTGAATAAGATTAAATATAAAATTTAAAGAGGAAGTGTTATGAGTTTATTTATGTCGAGTGCGCATGCAAGCACTGCAGGTGCATCGCCTGCAGGTGGTGGTATGGAAATGTTGATTATGCTGGCTATTTTTGGTCTGGTATTTTACTTCTTAATATACCGTCCACAAGCTAAGCGTGTTAAAGATCATAAAAGCCTAATGGGTGCATTAGCGAAGGGTGATGAAGTACTGACTCAAGGTGGCTTGGTAGGTAAAATTACGAAGGTTGCTGATGATAAAGATTTTGTCGTTATTGCACTTAATGACCAAGCTGAAGTAACGGTACAAAAATCAGCAGTTTCTGCTGTTCTACCGAAAGGTACAATGAAGTCACTGTAAGAAAAATAATAAAAGGGATAATCCAGTGTTAAATAAGTATCCAATGTGGAAATACTTACTGGTACTCGTTGTGTTGGCTGTGGGTATCTTATATGCCACACCAAATTTGTATGGCCGTGATCCGGCTATACAAATTTCTGGTACCAAAGGTGCTAGTGCTGACTTAAGCGTGCTAGATCAAGTAAATAATACACTCGCAAAGAACAACATCACAGTAAAGTCGTCAGTATTTGAGAATGGTCAAGTATTGGTGCGGTTTAAAAATGTAGAAGAGCAACTGAAAGCGCAAGACATATTGCGTGTTAATTTGAGTGAAGACTATATTTCTGCGATTAATATGAGCCCTGCACAACCTGAATGGTTAAAAGCCTTAGGTGGTAATCCAATGAAGTTGGGCTTGGATTTAAGTGGCGGTGTGCACTTTACTATGGAAGTAGATATGGTTACTGCGCTTGATAACGCGCTTGAGACCATGGAACAAGATTTTAAGAGCGACTTGCGTGGAGAAAAGTTACGTTATCGCTCAGTACGTCGCGTCGCTGGCAGCGATAGATTACAAGTAACGATGCGTGAGGCGACTGATAAAGAAGCTGCAGAGCGCTTCTTACAAAGTCGTTATCCGCTTTATAACTTTATTGATGACAGTAGCAATGATGTTGCATTTTATGTGAATTTAAGCGATCAGAAGTTTAAAGAAATTCGTGACTATGCTATCAAGCAAAACGAAACTATCATCCGCAATCGAATTAACCAACTAGGTGTTGCTGAGCCCAATGTTCAGCGACAAGGTGCCGAGCGTATTATTGTGCAATTGCCAGGTGTACAAGATACTGCAAGAGCGAAAGAGATTTTAGGTGCCACAGCCACTTTAGAGTTCCGTGAAGTGGATGAAAATGCTGATGTGCGCGCTGCTGCACAAGGGCGTATTCCACCGGGTACTGAAGTCATTAACCACAAAGATGGCTTTCCTGTGGTATTGAAAAAACGTATCATCCTAGAAGGGAGTCATATAACTGGTGCGCAGTCTGGCATGGACGAATACCAGCGTCCACAAGTGAGTATTAACCTTGATAGTAAAGGTGGCGCAAAAATGAATGCGTTTACTAAACGTGCTATCGGTAAGCGCATGGCAACAGTATTTATTGAGTACAAACCATCAGGTAAGAAAGATGCAAGTGGTAAAGCACTACCGCCAATTAAAGTCGAAGAAGTCATTAATGTTGCAACAATTCAAGCACGGTTAAATAACTCTTTCCGTATTACTGGAATTGATAACCCCGCCGAAGCACATAACTTGAGCTTATTACTTCGTGCAGGCGCTTTGGTTGCACCAATCCAAATTGTAGAAGAGCGCACGGTAGGTCCAAGTTTAGGTCAAGAAAATATTGATGCAGGTATGACGGCTGTGGGGCTAGGTTTTGCATTTGTATTAGCCTTTATGTTGGCTTATTACAAAGGTTTCGGGTTAGTTGCAAACCTTGCATTAGCGGCGAACTTAGTATTAATCGTTGGCGTTATGTCGATGATCCCTGGGGCGACACTAACCTTACCGGGTATCGCAGGTATTGTGTTAACGGTAGGTATGGCTGTGGATGCAAATGTGCTTATTTTTGAGCGCATTCGAGAAGAATTAGCCGATGGTCGTAGTCCTCAGCAAGCTGTACATCACGGTTATGATAGTGCATTTAGCACAATTTTTGATGCTAACATCACCACGCTAATTGCTGCAATTATTTTGTTCTCAGTTGGTACAGGACCAATTGCAGGGTTCGCAGTGACGTTGGCGATTGGTATTATTACTTCCATGTTTACAGCCATCGTTGGCACCCGTGCGGTGATCAATTTTTGTATTGGTGGTAAACGTGTTGAGAAGCTTTCTATCTAGGAGACGGGTATGCAGTTATTAAACTTAAAAGACACTATCCGCTTCATGTCGGCAAGAAAGCTTACAATGGCTTTCTCTGCGCTGCTGATAGTGGCGTCAATTGCTTCAATGGCAATTCGTGGATTGAACTTTGGCTTAGATTTCACGGGTGGTACTGCCGTTGAAGTTGGTTTTTCACAGCCAGCTGATTTAAAAAATATTCGCGATGTACTCGCTGAAAATGGGTTTGCAGATGCATCGGTACAGCTATTTGGTACCAGTCAAGAAGTACTGGTTCGCTTAGCGCCTCGTGGCGATGATGTTAAAGCTGAAGAGATAGGTAATCAACTTATTGCTGCATTACAACAGGCTGATAGTAGTGTAGAAATGCGTCGTATCGAGTTTGTAGGACCAAGTGTCGGTGAGGATCTCAAAGAACAAGGTGGTTTAGCTATGTTAACTGCCATGATCTGTATCTTGATTTATGTCGCATTTCGTTTTGAGTGGCGTTTTGCACTTGGTGCGGTTGCTGCTTTGTTCCATGATGTGATCTTGACGATGGGATTGTTTTCGTTACTTGATCTTGAGTTTGACTTAACCATATTAGCTGCGATTTTGGCTGTTATAGGTTACTCGTTAAATGATACGATTGTTGTTTCAGACCGTATCCGTGAGAACTTCAGAAAAGTGCGCATTGACGATACAATTGAAATAATTAATATTTCTTTAACTCAAACACTTAACCGTACATTAGTAACATCAATTACCACTATATTGGTATTGGTCGCGTTATTTGTATGGGGTGGACAAACAATTCATGGATTTGCCACAGCACTGTTGTTTGGTGTTTTCATCGGTACTTATTCTTCTGTCTATGTTGCCAGCTCAGTTGCTGTTGCAATGGGGGTAAGTAAAGAAGACTTAATTCCAGTTGAAGTAGAAAAAGAAGGCGCCGATCTTGATGCGATGCCTTAATACTAAATAATTAAAAAAAGCCGCGTCAATGCGGCTTTTTTTATAGTTTTTGGCATTGAGTAGGTACAATTTTAATGATTAAAACATTCGCTGTGATAATAGCATGTGTAGTTATTACAGCGTGTATTGAGCAAAATAAATCTTTGCAAGTGCATGATTCGCCTAAATTGTTGGTTTTGTTGAATACATATAGTGAACAGCTACAAAAGTTACAGCTTGCTTTATATGCAGATGTAAAGCGGCAAGCGCTTAAAACACAAAGTGATGAGCTTCATATCACGGCGCAAACCATGCTCGCAGTATTTGCTGATCAAAAATCACAGTGCGTGGACTATATTTCGCAGTTGTTATTAATATCAAATGAGTTGCAAATAAATCCTTTAAAACAGCGTTCTGATGAATATATTCAAAGTTTACTTCCGCAATTTGAGCTACCTATTTGTTATCACCTTAAAGACTTGTTAATACAGCCCATTATTTTGTTATCTTTGGCAAGTAATTTTGGGGAGCAGCAAAGTAATTATTACATTGCACAAGTTGAGATAGCAGAATTGATGGCGCACCTACAGCTTGTAAAAAAGAGCCTAATAAATGAGGAAGATGCACACTTAACTTACAGTTACTAGTCAGTGTGCAATATAAGAATTTACTTATATAAACGGTTCCATGCACAAGTCACATAGCCATTTTTTTCAAAATAAAAATTCCAACAATTATCATCATAGTTCGAGTTGCCTACATCTATTCGATAGCCGCTGATGTACCAGTTATGTAACGAGATAAAACGGCCATTATTAAGTAATGAAAAGTGAACATGTGGCCCGCTAGAGCTACCTCCTTGGCATAAAGCTTGATTTCTATTGTTAGCATAACGACCTAGCCACGCACCCGAGGAGATCGTATCGCCGCTTTGATATTGCAAGTTGTCCATATGGTAGTATTGAGTAGCGTAGCCACTAGAATGAGTTACGCGAATACTACAAGATGAGTAGCGAGTAACACGCCCACTGTGGGATGCTTGTACCCAGGGCGTGTTGCTTCCCCAGCCACCTGAACCATTGTTAAAGTCTAATGAAGAATAAGGGTAACCTGAGCCTGTATTTGAATGAGCTCCACCGCTGTACCATGCATTTCCAGAAGGCCAAGGTAGTCGCATAGTGAAATTGACTTGTGGCTGTACATTTTGCACTTGAATATGGTTTTTTTCATTGGCTTGCAACATGCTTTTACCAAATAAGAGCTCGTATTGAACAAGTAGTTTATTTAAATCAGTGCGCTGATTTTCCAACATGCTCACAATCGCTACGGTGCTGGCATTAGTGGACACAAGCGTATTTTTTATATTCAGTTCGACATATTGCTGATATGCATAATAGCGTTTACTGAGTGACAGCGCGATATCTTCAACTTGTTTATCAAACCCTTTATGAGTTGAAAGGTTACCAAACGGTGCATTTAAGTTTTGTTTATTGGGTGTGCTGAGCACTTGACTCTGTGTTTCCATCAAAGCAAGTAATAACTTAGGGCTGATGCTGCTATAACCTGACCAGTGCAGCAGGACTTCTTTTTTACTTTCTAAATGTGGAGCATAACTCATGAGGAAGTTTTCTAAATCATAATGTTGTAACGAATTACTAAACAAGAAAGACTGCTCTTCTATTACTTGAATTGAATATAACTGGAGGCTTTTAAGAGCCTGTTCATCGAAAGTGAATTCACTGATGTGACTATGCTGCCCTTGTGCTATGACTGCTTTTGAGAGTAGTAAGCTACCTAGTATTAATGCAGTTGATATTGTTTTCATGTTGTATCCTTTTTAAACAATCGGCTCATTGATTATAGATTGAATGTAAATTTAGTGTGAAATAAATGGTGTTGATTTGGGGGTCTTTGTCATCATTTGTTTACGGTTTAAGTCTGGAAACCAGTATCGAAGGGGAGAAAATATATATGAACGTATCTGATATTATTTTGTTTAAAGGTCGAATATTTTATAAAAAACAGTCACTTTAAACCTAGTATTAGGTAAGCAGGTACAAACTGCAAAACCCTTATGATTAAACAAATTTGCTTATATGCGCTGCCAATGCTCTAAGCAATCTAAAAATATGAGTTAAATAGACTATTTTGTGTCTTTATTGTGTTGTTTGATGTGAAAATGCACTAAGTAGTTTCTCTTGCAATCAAGCACTTCCAAAGTTTTATATCAAAAACAGCTAAAACTTGCTAATTGTTCATTTATTGACTAATTGTTTAGTTGTCGTGTAGTTAACTTGTGATGAAGTTCACATGTTTAGACAGTCATCCAAATAATAATAATGGTTATTCATCGTTTGCCTCAGTTAGCAAATGGATAACGCAGGAGGCGTCAAATGAACAAATACCTATCGGTGGTCAGTGCATTTTTGCTTACTACTCCTTTATTTTCCTATGGCAATAGTGCATTTAACATGCGCGAAGGTGTCACAGATATCAGTCAAAATGTTTATCAGCTCCATATGACTATATTCTTGATTTGCTGTGCAATAGGGGTAGTGGTTTTTGCAGTAATGTTCTGGGCTATGATCTACCATCGAAAGTCTAAAGGTGCTCAACCAGCGCAGTTTCATGAAAGCACAAAGGTTGAGATACTCTGGACTGCAATTCCTTTTGTTATTTTAGTAGCCATGGCTGTTCCGGCGACAAAAACTCTGATTGCAATGGAGGATGTGAGTAAGGCTGACTTAACCATTAAAGTAACTGGTTCACAATGGAAGTGGCATTATGAATATATGGGGCATGATGTTGACTTTTACTCTGTGCTATCTACGCCAAGAGCACAAATTGATGATTTAGAAGAAAAATCAGAAAACTATTTACTAGAGGTAGATAAGCCTTTGGTTATTCCTACAGACAAAAAAGTACGCTTTTTAATGACGTCAGATGATGTAATTCACTCGTGGTGGGTACCTGATTTTGCGGTTAAAAAAGATGCGAATCCAGGCTTTATCAATGAAGCTTGGACACGTGTAAATGAAGAGGGCATCTACAGAGGTCAGTGTGCTGAGCTATGTGGTAAAGATCATGGTTTTATGCCGATTGTGGTAGATGCGCGCTCGCCAGAAGCGTTTGAACATTGGTTAACTAATGCAAAGCAGCAAAAACTAGAGGCTGCTGCTGCAAGCGTTGCACTGTTAGATCAAACCCTCAGTAAAGACGAATTAATGCAAACAGGTGAACAAGTGTACATGGCATATTGCGCCGCTTGTCACCAGCCTACAGGTATGGGTTTACCCGGTGTCTTTCCTGCGGTTAAAGGCAGCCCTATTGTGTTAGGTGAGGTCAAAGATCACATTGATATTATTTTGCATGGTAAACCTGGAACCGCAATGCAAGCATTTGCCAAGCAATTATCTATAAAAGAAATTGCAGGGGTTGTGACATATAAGCGCAATAGCTGGGGAAATGACTTAGACCAAGTAATACAACCGAGCGAAGTACAGGCACGTATAGATGCAAATAAGGAGGCTGGTAAATGAGCACCGTAGCGCAATCAGAACAAAATCATCATGATCATCATGCAGCTAAGGGATTTAAACGTTGGTTATATACCACCAATCATAAAGACATTGGTTCATTATATTTAATTTTTTCGCTGACGATGTTTTTAATCGGCGGCGCCATGGCGATGGTAATTAGAGCTGAGCTTTTTCAGCCAGGTTTACAGTTAGTTGACCCTCACTTTTTTAATCAAATGACAACAGTTCACGGTTTGATTATGGTATTTGGGGCTGTTATGCCTGCTTTTACTGGCCTTGCAAATTGGATGGTCCCGATGATGATCGGTGCGCCTGACATGGCATTACCTAGAATGAATAACTGGAGCTTTTGGATATTACCGTTTGCCTTTGCAATTTTATTGATGTCTTTGTTTATGGAGGGAGGCGGACCTGCATTTGGTTGGACTTTTTATGCACCTCTTTCTACAACTTACAGTAATGACAATACAGCGCTATTCGTTTTTGCCGTTCATATTATGGGTATTAGCTCTATTATGGGTGCCATTAATGTCATTGTAACTATAGTGAATTTGCGAGCCCCAGGTATGACTTGGATGAAGCTGCCATTATTTGTTTGGACTTGGTTGATCACGGCATTTTTGTTAATTGCAGTCATGCCCGTATTGGCAGGTGCTGTCACAATGGTTTTGACCGACAAGTATTTTGGTACTAGCTTTTTTGATGCGGCAGGTGGGGGGGACCCCGTGATGTTCCAGCATATTTTTTGGTTCTTTGGTCACCCTGAAGTGTACATTATGATTTTACCTGCGTTTGGTATTATTTCTACCATCATACCTACTTTCTCTCGCAAGAAGTTATTTGGTTATGCATCGATGGTATATGCCACATCATCCATCGCTTTATTGTCATTCATCGTATGGGCACACCACATGTTTACAACGGGAATGCCGTTAGCTGGAGAGCTATTTTTCATGTACGCAACCATGTTGATATCAGTACCTACGGGTGTGAAAGTATTCAACTGGGTCGCAACGATGTGGAGAGGATCAATTAGTTTTGAAGTGCCAATGCTATTTTCAATTGCATTTATTGTATTGTTTACCTTAGGTGGTTTCTCTGGGTTGATGTTGGCAATTACACCTGCAGATTTCCAATATCATGATACCTACTTTGTTGTGGCACATTTTCATTATGTGTTAGTGACTGGAGCAATATTTTCAATCATGGCTGGTGCCTATTATTGGTTACCAAAGTGGACTGGGCATATGTATAACGAGAGGTTAGCAAAATTACACTTTTGGTTATCTTTAGTGAGTGTCAATGTGCTGTTCTTCCCAATGCATTTTGTTGGTCTTGCAGGTATGCCAAGACGGATCCCTGATTATGCACTTCAGTTTGCTGATTTTAATGCTCTGATAAGTATCGGTGGGTTTGCTTTTGGTTTATCTCAACTCCTGTTTGTTGCCGTTGTATACAAGTGTGCGAAAGGCGGTGCAGCTGTGCCAGATAAAGTATGGGATGGTGCTGAGGGGCTAGAATGGGAAGTGCCTTCGCCTGCGCCTTATCATACTTTCTCAACACCGCCAGAGGTGAAGTAATGCCTCACAGTAGCTTGTTAAAAAAGCTGACACTAGTAGTGATTGGTATGTTTGCCTTTGCCTTTGCGTTGGTGCCACTTTACGATGTGTTTTGCGATGTAACAGGCTTAAATGGAAAACCGTCCTTAGAAGTAGCTACTGAGAGTAATAAGGTACTTACTTCTAGGACTGTTGATGTGAGTTTCACTACCCACAGTCAAAGAAATGCGCCATTTGAAGTTAATTCACGCCAATATAGCGTTAATGTGAGCCCTGGCGAAATGGTAGAAGTGAAGTTTAGTGCGAAGAACCTCAGCTCTGAAGCAAGGGTTATGCAAGCAGTACCTTCGGTTAGTCCAGGTAAGGCAGCTAAATATTTACATAAAATGGCGTGTTTTTGCTTTGATCAGCAGCCATTTTCTGCCAACCAAGAAGTTGAATTCACGTTAGTATTTTATGTAGATACTGAATTACCCGAAGAGATTGAAGAGCTTACCCTGTCGTATACCGTATTTGATATTAGCGAAGCTACGGCAAGCAATACGGTAGCGGCTAAGCAACAGGCAGGTTAGGAGATAATAATGGAAAAGTATGAGCAATATTATGTACCCGAGCAAAGTCATTGGCCAATAGTTGGAGCCGTGGCGATGTTTTTGATAGCCGTAGGCGCAGGCCTTACGGTAATGCAGTTATCCAGTGATGTGGGCTATGGCCAATATGTATTATATGCAGGCCTAATTATTCTGTTTTATATGCTATTTGGTTGGATAAAAAATGTTATCCATGAGTCTCAAACTGGGCTGTATTCAGCTCAAATGGACCGCTCATTTAGACAAAGTATGAGTTGGTTTATATTTTCTGAAGTAATGTTCTTTGGAGCATTCTTTGGTGCTTTATTCTACGCAAGAGTGCTGTCTGTTCCTTGGCTTGGCGGTGCGGGTAATAACGCAATGACCAATGAGGTATTGTGGCCTACTTTTGAAGCTGTTTGGCCCCTGCTGTCAACCCCTGCAGGAGAGACGACACAAGCAATGGGATGGCAGGGATTGCCGTTGATCAACACTCTTATACTACTTACTTCGTCTGTTACTTTACATTTTGCACATGTGGCAATTGAACAAGACCAACGTGCAAAAGTAAAACTATTCTTGGGTGCAACGGTAGCGCTGGGATGTATATTTTTAGCGCTACAGGTACTTGAGTATATGCATGCATATGCTGATTTAGATTTGACTTTACAAGCGGGTATCTATGGAAATACCTTCTACATGCTTACTGGCTTTCATGGCGTGCATGTGACTTTAGGAACAATATTGTTATTGATTGTATTGTTAAGACTTTTCAAAGGACATTTTACTGCTAAACAACATTTTGCCTTTCAAGCAGCTGCTTGGTATTGGCATTTTGTGGACGTTGTTTGGTTATGTTTATTTGTATTTGTATATGTGCTGTAAGGCTTGGGGTGCGATTCAATTGAATCGCACCTAACTTCGCAGCAATGATTATAATGATTAAAACAACTGCGGAGAAAATAACTCGACGACCTAAATAGAGCGACATGGGTTTTCCTTCAGTAGGATTTTGCAGCATCAAAAATAATGCTCTAAATAAATTAAAAATAATAAATAGCAGTAAAAAAATAATAATAAATTTAATTAGCATAGTGAGTCCTTATGCAGCAAAGAGTTAAGCTCAAGTCTAGTTCAGTTATTACCTTGGTGTTAGTCACCGTAGTAATTTTTAGTTGTTTAGCATTAGCGCTTTGGCAGTGGCAGCGTGCTGCAGATAAACAACAACTGCAACAGCAACAAGATTTGCAGTTAGGGCTAAGTGCAATACAAACACTTTCATTATCGGCTGCAAAAAATAACGGTTTGTCTACGATACTTAAAGGGCGCTTCTCTTCTCACTTAATTTGGTTTCTAGACAACCAAGTACTCAATGGTAAGGCGGGGTTTGACGCTTTGGCACTTTTTACCTTAAATGACTATCCAAACAAAAAGGTGTTGGTCAATTTGGGGTTTGTTGAAGCTTTGGGTATGCGCAAAACACCTTCTATTTCTTTACCTGAACATGAGGTATCCCTTGAAGTGATTATCAAGTCCAAAGATATCAAGGGCTTCACCTTAGCTTCTAAGTCAAATATGAATATACAGCAACCACAGCTTTTACAATATGTGGATTTAGAGTTTTTAAGTCGATCGACGCAGCAGTCCTTATTTCAATTGGTCGCTTATCAACAAGGTGTTGATGCTATTGTGGCAATCCCACATTACCAACATGTTGTTATGCCTGCTGATAAACACCGTGCTTATGCATTGCAGTGGCTATTAATTGCTGTTGCTGCAGGTGCCATCGCTTTTTTTGCTATTAAAAGAGGAAAATACGAATGATACAAAGGCCTCTTGGAATCTTTATCGTTTGCTGTTTAGTACCTTTGATATTGGCGTATGCTGCTATAAAACTTGATTGGTTACCGCAGCACACTACAAATCATGGTCAGTTTTTACCTTCAGAGTTACGAGTTCCCAGTTGGCAATCAAAGGGGGAGCAGCTTTGGAGCATTGCCATTAATGCCCCCGACTCTTGTCAAAGTCAGTGTGATGTACAATTTGAAGCATTGGAAAAGCTCTACATCGCACTTGGGAAACATCAAAAAGATGTTTCTCTGGTGGTATTTAACCGAACATTTGGTGAGCAAATTTCACCTCAATATCAAAGCTATACTTTACATGAGAAACTGCCACCAGCAAGTTTGTACTTGATAGATCATCGCGGGTTGTTGGTATTACAGTATGCATATTTTGATGATCAGGATAAAAATCGTATCGAACAAAAAGGACTCATTAAAGATCTAAAAAAATTATTAAAATATGCGCGTAGTAGCTAAGGAATAAATGATGAATAAAGGATATAAGCTGCTAGTTTTGACAAGTTGTATGTTGGCTTTGGTTGTGGTGTCTTTAGGTGCATATACGCGTTTAAGTAACGCCGGCCTTGGTTGTCCAGACTGGCCAGGCTGTTATGGCTTTTTAACGGTGCCTAATGAGTCTCATGAGCTTTCTGTTGTTGAGGAAAATTTTCCGAATGCGCAAGTGGAGCCCAAAAAAGCGTGGATTGAAATGATACATCGCTACTTTGCATCCCTATTGGGGTTGTTAATCGTGGTGTTATGTATTATCGCATTCAAATATCGTTTCTCTAATGGTCCTCACGTAAGTCCTCGATTGAAGCATTCAATTGGGTTACTGGTACTGGTGCTGTTTCAAGGGATGCTCGGTATGTGGACGGTTACTATGAACCTACAACCGTTTATTGTAATGGGCCATTTATTAGGAGGGTTTACAATTCTCGCGTTATTGGTGTTGTTACTATTACGTACACATCACAGTGGTATAACGCAAGCGAGGCCTAACCAGCACAGGTCTTTTTTATTAGCAATTTTTGCACTCTGTGTGTTGATTATACAAATTGCACTAGGGGGTTGGGTTGCAGCTAACTATGCGGCTCCACATTGTTCCGGTTTGCCTATTTGCAGTAACATTGAGTTATTCTCCATCAAAAGCTTACTTCATTTACCCGTTGGGCAAAGTAACTATGAATTTGGTGTATTACCGTTTGAAACTAGGTTATCTATTCACTTTTTACATCGTATTTGGGCTGTTGTTACAGCAGTAACTCTTTTTTGGGTTAGCTGGCGAATTTTTTATAAAGAACAAAACGTTGAAATACAAAGTGCTGTAAAACTAGTCTGTACGTTTTTAGTGGCGCAGCTCGTACTTGGTGGATTGATAGTTCATCTTCAATTTCCATTACTGCTTACTCTTTTTCATAACATTATGGCAGCATTGTTACTGCTTGCTATGGTCCGGTTATGCTTTTTATTAACGTCTAAACAAGGAGTTGCAATATGACAGTATTACATGTGCCTGCCAAGTGGCATTTATCTCCAAAACAAGTGTTAAGCAACTACTTAGCAATTTGTAAAATTAAAGTTGTACTTATGTTGGTATTGACTGCTTGGATTGGTATTGCACTGGCACCAGATATGCAACGTGGTTGGGTATCTCAAGTAATGAGTCTGCTAGGGATTGGTTTTTTGTCAGCGGCTGCTGCTGCCATTAACCACATTGTAGATAGAGAAATAGACAAAAAAATGGCTAGAACTCGGCATAGACCAATTGCCAGTGCCCAACTGAGTATCACAAATGCACTGCTGTTTGCTTTGATACTTTCCATATTAGGCTGTGCGCTGTTAATTATTTGGAGTAACCTGCTGTGCACAATCCTTACTCTTGGCGCATTGGTTGGCTATGCTGTGATTTACACTTTGTTTTTGAAACGAGCCACACCACAAAATATAGTGATAGGTGGGCTCGCCGGTGCGATGCCGCCATTGCTGGGTTGGGTAAGTGAAACAGGCACTTTAAGTGCACCACCTTGGCTGCTTGTGATGATTATATTTACATGGACACCACCTCACTTTTGGGCACTGGCAATAGCGCGTAAAAATGATTATCAAAGAGCTAATATTCCTATGCTGCCAGTAACGCATGGTGTAGCTTTTACTAAGTTATGTATTATCGCCTATAGTGTGTTGCTGGGCATTGTGTGCTTATTACCTTACTTAATTGGCATGTCAGGCTGGGTTTATTTGAGTAGTGCATGCTTACTCAACGCTGTATTTATCAGTAAAAGTATTAACTTATACTGGCACCAGAGTGAGCAACAAGCGATGGCACTTTTTCGTTTTTCTATCAGCTATTTACTGATATTATTCATTGCATTATTTATTGACCAATGGTTGCTACAATGAAATGGCTATGGATATTAGTTGTGATGGTTTTGGCCTCTTGTACTGAACTGCCAGAGGTCTCAGAGCATACACTTCACTATAAAAACGCAAAGTCATTGAGTGCATTTGAATTATATGATCAACATCAACAGATGGTCACGAATAAAGACTTGAAAGGGCAGTGGACCTTGGTCTTTTTAGGGTATACCCACTGTCCTGATATTTGCCCAATGACATTAGCAAAACTAAGCCAAGTTTATGATCAATTGCAGGTGAATAACAAGCTAACCGTATGGTTTATCTCGGTTGATCCTAATCGAGATGATGCCTCAAAACGAAGAGCATATATTGACTATTTCAATAAAGAGTTTAAAGGATTAAGTAATGTTCACGCTCAGCTCTTTCCATTAGTGAGAAATATGGGCTTAATCTATGCAATTAGTAATTCAGACCAGCCTGACTATTATGTTGATCACAGTGCATCAGTTGCATTGATAAATCCTCAAGGTAACTTAAGCGCAATCTTTAAAGCTAAATTTTTGGCGGGAGAAGTGCCACTTATTGATGCAAGTTTAATTGCTGAAGACTTTCAAATCATTGCCGCACAGTATGCCAACAAATTTTAGTTGGCGTGCTGACATTCGCATTACTCTCTAACACCTTCATTAATTTGTCTTTATTAGCATAAGTTTTATGGCTTTTTTGATATCTACGTCTAAGCTAAATTTATGAGTTATTAAATCTAAACTGTGCCCATATATGTTAAAGCTTCCTTCAGAGTTAGCTGTTAGCCAAGTTGAAGAGTTACACCAGTTACTATTACAAGAACTGGAGATAGAACAGGATATAACTATAGACATATCTGAAGTAACTCGTATTGATACAGCGTCAATTCAATTGCTTTGTGCATTGCAAAAGCACTTTCTTACAGTTAGCCACAAGCTCATTTGGCATGGAAACAGCCAAGCACTTTTAAATTCAGTTGAAGAGCTTGGTTTAACGGAATTCTTGGCTCTCAATGATAGAAATTAAGGGGTTGGTATGAAGAAAATTTTAGCTGTGGACGATTCTGCATCAATGAGGCAAATGGTCGGTTTTACATTAAAAAAAGCGGGGTTTGATGTTACCGAAGCACGTGATGGTAGTGAGGCTCTAAGTATTGCAAAACAACAAGGGTTTGATGCTGTTATCTCTGATGTGAATATGCCCATTATGGATGGCATTACATTAATTCGAGAGTTACGCAATCTACCTAACTATAAATTTACGCCTTTGTTGATGCTGACAACTGAGTCAGGCCTAGAAAAAAAGACTGAAGGCAAAGCTGCAGGCGCAACAGGCTGGATAGTAAAACCCTTTAATCCCGAGCAGTTACTAGCAGTGTTGAAAAAAGTAATACGTTAACTTAAGGAGCTGGGTTTATGAGTATTGATCTTAGCCAGTTTTTTGAGGTGTTCTTTGAAGAAAGTTTTGAAGGACTCGATGCAATGGAGTCTGAGTTATTGAACTTGGAACCAGGCAAAGAAGACAGCGAAACAATTAATACCATATTTCGTGCTGCACATTCTATTAAAGGCGGCAGCGGTACTTTTGGTTTTACTTCTGTATCCGATTTTACCCATGTACTTGAAACTTTGCTGGATCAAGTACGTGATGGTCGGCGTACCCTCACCACAGAACATGTAGATTTGCTGTTAAAGTCGGTCGATTGCTTAAGAACCCTTCTGCGAGCGCTACAATCAGAGCAAGAGCCTGATTTGACTGAAGCTGATGCGTTACGAAGTAAGTTTGAAGAGATTTTAGGCATTGCAGAGGCCACTGCTTGTGAGTCTAATGATGAAAAAGCCGATGAGATAACACAAAGCACCTATCAAATTGATTTTAAGCCTAAAGCGCACTTGTTTAAAACAGGTAATGAGCCGCTATTTATGATCAGTGAATTAGGGGAGCTAGGAGAAATTGAAACACAAGTATTTCATGATGCGATCCCCGACATTGCGCAGCTTCATCCTGATGAGTGCTTTTTAAGTTGGCGCTTTTTCTTAACTACAGACAGTGACAGCAAAGCAATAGAAGAGATATTTGAATGGGTAGAAGATGATGCCGAGATCACGATAACTGTATGCGGTGGTATTTTTGAAGCATCTACAGAAACACTATCAGAACCTGAAAGCGCAGATGGTAAATCTGCAGAGATATCTTCAGCGTCCATTACGCCACCTAAAGAAATCAACAAAAAAGCAGAACCGCAAAAAAACAATGAGTCATCCACCTCTACGTCAATTCGTGTTGGGATAGATAAAGTAGACTCATTAATTAATATGGTTGGTGAATTGGTGATTACCCAAGCTATGCTGAGTCAAATTGGTGAGCAAGAGATCACCGAGTCTACAATAACAGCCTTACAAGAAGGCCTTGCCCAGTTAGCGCATAACACCAGAGACTTACAAGAGAATGTTATGCGTATTCGGATGTTACCAATCAGTTTTGTGTTTAGTCGTTTTCCGAGGCTAGTTAGAGATATTTCCCAAAAACTGAATAAGCAAGTGGAGCTTAAATTAATTGGTGAGCAAACAGAATTAGATAAAACAGTTATGGAAAAAATATCTGATCCTATGGTTCATCTGGTGCGCAACTCATTGGATCATGGCTTAGAAACGCCCGACAAGCGCATTGCAGCAGGTAAAGAACCAGTCGGTACCGTTACGCTTAATGCCTTCCACCAAGGAGGCAATATAGTGATTGAGATTATGGATGATGGTCAGGGATTAAATACTGATAAAATTCGTAGTAAAGCCATCGCAAATGGCCTAATCCAAGCACACG
The DNA here is from genome assembly GCF_945859825.1 of Pseudoalteromonas holothuriae. Taxonomy (GTDB): domain Bacteria; phylum Pseudomonadota; class Gammaproteobacteria; order Enterobacterales; family Alteromonadaceae; genus Pseudoalteromonas; species Pseudoalteromonas holothuriae. Next base: position 30,883 of record NZ_CAMAPC010000004.1, on the reverse strand, counting down.
ATGAACTGACAGCAGATGAGATCAACGAGCTTATTTTTATGCCGGGCTTCTCTACGGCTGATGAAGTGAGTGATATATCTGGACGAGGTGTTGGCATGGATGTAGTCAGGAGAAATATTCAAGCTCTAAATGGTTCTGTTGAAGTCGCTTCTGCGTCAGGCGTTGGGTCTACGTTTACCATTCGTTTGCCGTTAACTTTGGCCATTCTTGATGGGCAGCTGGTTCAGGTAGCACGTCATACTTATATTATTCCACTTATTTCGATTGTTGAGTCCTTGCAAATTGATATCACTAAAGTGAGTAGAGTGGGCAAAGATTTAGATGTACTTAGACTCAGAGATGAGTACATACCTATTTTACGTTTGTACGATATTTTTAATCATCAAGGCGCAATCGAAGAGCTAGATAAGACTCTTCTGGTGGTGGTTGAAAGTGATAATCACAAAGTAGGCATACTCGTTGATGATCTATTAGCACAGCAGCAAGTTGTAATAAAAAGTTTAGAAGCTAACTATCAAAAGGTTGATGGCATTTCAGGTGCGACAATATTAGGCGATGGTAGAGTGTCTTTGATAGTAGACATCACAGGGTTAATAAAGTTAAGCGGTTTAAAGCGGCCAGGAACACAGGAGTTGTTGGTTGAACAACAGGGTAGTGAGGTGGCTTGATGAGTGAGCGTATTCAGTTAAACCAGCAGTTAAGCCTTGGGAAGCAGCAGGACGAAAACCAATATTTAACGTTTATGATGGCCGATGAAGAGTATGGCCTGGATATATTAGCTGTGCAAGAAATTCGAGGCTGGGAGGAGATCACCGCTATCCCTAATGCGGCTGATTTTGTTAAGGGTGCAATTAATTTACGCGGCACGATAGTACCAATTATAGATCTCAGGCTTAGATTTGGGATCTCTAGTATCGACTACGGACCACTTACAGTTGTCATTGTGGTGTCTGTATACATACGCGAACAGCAAAAAGTAATGGGGTTGGTTGTTGACGCAGTATCAGATGTTTATAGCATTTCGGAAGAAAAAGCAAAGGATGTTCCAGACTTTCAAGATTCTAACAATGCACAATATGTTTCTGGTTTAGTCAATGTAGGTGAAAAAATGGTGGTTTTGCTCAACTTAGCAAAAGTACTGGATCTTAATGCAAAGTAAATCGCGCAAAGGTTGAGATTAAAGGAAAGGGTGAGAGCATGCAAAGTGAGAACAATAATAAGTTATTAGTTATTGCAGTAGTGCTGGTGGCAGCAATTATAGGATCATTCCAGCTATTGGGTATAACAATCACTGGTAAAAGTGGCTTAATTATCGGGTTTCCAGTGATAGTTACGTTGGCTGCTACTTTATATGTGAAGCAACTTCTTGATAGCCTTACTCGTAAGCTTGTTTGTTTAAATACGGCAATACCTTACTTGCGGTTAACCGATCAGGATGTGCTTGCTAGATTAGATTTGAGTGCTTTGCCTGAACTGGCACGGGCAGTTAGCACAAATGTCGAAGCTGATAAAGATAAAAATCATATTGAGAGTCTGCTCAATGCCTTACATACCTGCCAGGCTAACATCATGATTGCAGATACTAATTTGAATATTACATATTTAAATGAGTCAGTTCGGAAAATGCTTAAGGCAAACGAAAGCCGTTTAAAAGAGGGCTTACCGCTATTTAACGTAGATAGTTTAGTTGGTACTAATATTGATGATTTTCACAAAAACCCAGCTCATCAGCGAGGTATTTTAGCCACCCTTAACAGGGTCTATACGACGCAGATTGAAGTTTCTGGTCTGACTTTTGATTTAATCGCAACCCCCGTTTTTAACGCTGAAAATGAACGTATATCAACTTTAGTTGAGTGGAAAGATATTACTGAAAAGCTTGCATCTGAACACAAGCAAGCGGTGCTTGCAGCGAATAATGCAAGGATTTCTAGTGCTTTGGATGTTTGCCAAGCGAATGTCATGCTGGCTGATGGAGATTGTAATATTGTTTATGCTAATCACTCTGTATTACAAATGCTGGGGGAGAATCAAGCTCAACTTCGCCAAGCGTTGCCTAATTTCGACACAAAGAACCTGATTGGTGAGTGCATCGATGTTTTTCACGTTAACGCAAGTCACCAGCGTAAGTTACTAGAGGGATTAACTGAAACCTATATCACTGAGATACAAGTAGCAGGATTTACGTTCGGGTTAATTGCAACCCCAGTGTTTGATGAAGAGAATAACCGTTTAGGCACAGTGGTTGAATGGGAAGATAAAACTGAACGATTAGAAAGAGAGAAAAAAGAAAAAGAAGCAGCTTATGAAAATGTACGAGTGAAACGAGCACTTGATAATGTAGCGACAAACACCATGATTGCCAATCACGAACATGACATCGTTTATATGAATAAAGCGGTGACAAATATGATGAGTAATGCACAAAGTGATATTCGTAAAGACTTGCCTCAGTTTGATGTCAATTCACTTCTTGGAGCCAATGTGGATGTATTTCACAAGAACCCAGCTCACCAACGAGGCTTATTAGATAAGCTGACAACAGTTTACAAAACTGAAATTTCAGTTGGTGGGCGCACATTTGGTTTAGTTGCCAATCCGATTCTTAATGACGAAGGTGAGAGAATTGGCACGGTTGTGGAGTGGGATGATAGAACCATAGAAGTCGCAATTGAAAAAGAAGTGAATGATTTAGTTATCTCTGCAGGTGGAGGTAATTTGAGCATTCGCTTAAATGAACAAGGAAAGGATGGGTTTTATTTACGTCTGGCCAAGGGCTTAAATGAGTTAATTGGTATTGTAGACGATGCGGTGTCAGATACTGCACAGATGCTAGACGCATTGGCCAATGGTAATTTAACTCGTCGTATTACAGGAGAGTACGAAGGCGCTTTTGATAAATTAAAACGAGATGCAAATAGTACAGCTGACAGATTAACTGATGTGATAAACAAAATTAGCTCATCAGCAGGATTGGTTGCCAGTGGTGCAGAGGAAATATCTCAAGGTAATGCAGATTTGAGCCAGCGTACCGAGGAGCAAGCTTCATCATTGGAAGAAACAGCCTCTAGTATGGAGCAGATGACCAGTACAGTGAAGCAAAATGCGGACAATGCCAAAGTAGCGAATGGATTGGCTGAGGAGACGTGTGATAAAGCGATTCTTGGTGGTGAAGTGGTCAGTCGTGCAGTGGAAAGCATGTCGGCTATTAATGAATCTAGTAAGAAAATAGCCGATATTATTGGTGTAATCGATGAAATAGCATTTCAGACAAACTTACTTGCGTTAAATGCAGCGGTAGAAGCTGCAAGAGCAGGAGAGCAAGGTCGTGGTTTTGCGGTAGTTGCTGGTGAAGTACGCAACTTGGCTCAGCGTTCCGCTGGTGCCGCAAAGGAAATTAAAGACTTAATCAGAGATAGTGTAGGAAAAGTGGAAGATGGTACTTTGCTTGTTAACGAGTCAGGGTCAACTCTAAAAGATATTGTTGCTTCGGTTAAGCGTGTTACAGAAATGATATCAGACATTGCCGAAGCGTCAGTGGAACAAAGTTCGGGTATAGAGCAAGTTAACAAAGCCGTGGCACAAATGGATGAGATGACCCAGCAAAATGCTGCGCTCGTTGAACAGGCTTCTGCAGCCGGGGAATCCATGGCTGAACAAGCAAATGATATGCGCAAGCAGCTTCACTTTTTTGTGATTGATAACAGTAATGAGCAAGCAATGCTCCCTCCTCAAATGTCTACCGCCAACGTAACGACCAGTTCTCACTTACAAAGCCATAAGACGACTGAGCATACTAAGTTAGAGAATAAACCTATGTCGAACGGGAACAAGTTTGCCGATGCCTCTGAAGAGTGGGAAGAGTTCTAAGCGTGCTTCCCGAGCGGCTAAGCGCCGCTCATATTAGAGGTTTTTTTAAATTGGAGTAAACATGAGAGAGTTTCTCTTTACGGACGATGATTTTCAAGGGTTATCAAAGCGTGTGTATAAGGCGTGCGGTATTGTTCTTGGGCCGCATAAAAAAGAAATGGTGTACTCTCGGATAGCTCGTAGAATTAGAGCCAATGGGCTAACGTCATTTAAGCAATATATAGCATTAGTTGATAATGATTCAGAGCAAGAGTTTAGCCACTTTATCAATGCAATAACTACAAACTTAACGTCTTTTTTCAGGGAAAGTCATCACTTTGAACATTTATCTAATGTATTAGTAAGTGAGATGATAAAGAGGAACTCAGCATCTAAAAGAGTACGTATTTGGTCTGCTGGGTGCTCCACAGGTGAAGAGCCTTACAGCATCGCAATGACGATTCAAGGCCGTTTTCCTACTGATTGGGATGTGAAGATTCTTGCAACTGATCTAGATTCTAGTGTGTTAGCTAAAGCTCAGGAAGGTGTTTATAGTGCGCGTAGCATTAATGGTTTAGAGCAGGAAGAATTAAGAAAGTGGTTTTTGAAAAGCGCAGATGGTGAATCTTACAAAGTGAAGCCAACTCTTCAATCTTTGATTTCATTTAAACGTCTTAATCTGCTAGAAAGTTGGCCTATGAAAGGGCCCTTTGATCTTATATTTTGTAGAAATGTGCTCATATATTTCGATAAAGAAACTAAAGATAAATTATTTTCAGGATACCACAGATTATTAACACCAAGTGGCCACTTGTTTATTGGTCATTCTGAGACTATGGGAAAAGAGCACACGGAATTTATTAATTTAGGGAAAACCATGTATCAAAAGGCTTCTTATGAATAGGGACTTAGCACCGGTACTGGCTGGATTTGAGCACGTAAAACGGTTTTGGGATTCTGGTCGTGCAGCCGTGATTGCAAAAGTATTACCGGGTGAGTTCTATGTATCAAGAAATGATGAATATATCTCTACTGTTTTAGGGTCTTGTATTGCTGCTTGTGTGTATGATGAAGTTAGAGGTATAGGGGGGATGAATCATTTTATGCTCCCTGGGGCAAAAAATGTAGAAGATATCCATGCTGATGATTTAAATTGCCGATATGGCAACTGGGCGATGGAATTCTTAATCAATGAAGTAATAAAAAATGGCGCAGCACGAGCCAATTTGAAGATTAAGCTATTTGGTGGAGGGAAAATTATACGCTCTATGACTGATATAGGAGTGGGTAATATTCGTTTTGCACATGCTTATGTTCAAGAGGAAGGCCTAAACTTGGTTTCTCATGATGTGGGAGGGCCTTGGCCAAGAAAAGTTATGTTTCACCCACAAACTGGCAAAGCACAAGTTAAAAAGTTAAGAGAAATGCATAATGATACGATTGAAAAGCGTGAGGTGCGTTACTTACATGATATTGAGGCTCAAGATGCTAAAACTGATATTGAGTTGTTTTAGGGGTGAGTATGATCAAAGTGCTTATTGTTGATGACTCCCCTCTGATCCGAGGAATTCTCACAGAAATTCTAAATCAAGCGTCTGATATCAAAGTAGTTGGTGCCGCTGCAGACCCCTATCAAGCTAGAGAAATGATAAAGTCTTTACACCCTGATGTTTTAACATTAGATATTGAAATGCCGAAAATGGATGGCATTAGCTTTTTAAGAAATTTGATGCGGCTTCGACCTATGCCTGTTGTGATGATATCGACATTAACGCAGCAGGGGTCTCCAGCAACAATTGAAGCACTTGAAATTGGTGCGGTTGATTTTATTGCTAAACCTGTTTCCAATGTAGTGAATCAATTGAAAAGTTATACTCAATCAGTGCATGAAAAAGTAAGAATAGCAGCCAGTGCACGAGTGCGTTCATATAAGATGCTGGCTAGTCAATCGAGCACTGCAAAGATCCCTAATATGTACTTTAAAAGTGGTGCGGTTTTGGCGATTGGTGCATCGACGGGTGGCACAGAAGCAATTAAAGAGGTGTTGATTAGGTTACCTTTAAATGCACCACCTGTTGTTGTGACACAGCATATTCCACCTGTATTTAGTACGTCATTTGCACAAAGGATGGACAAGTGCTGTACCGTCAAAGTAAAAGAAGCTGCAGTTGGAGATGAGCTTTTAGCGGGCCACGTGTTTATTGCTCCTGGTGATAAGCATCTAAAAGTGGTAAAAAAAGGCGGAAAGCTCGTTTGTGAACTTGATGATACAGAGCCAGTCAATAGGCATAAACCTGCGGTTGATGTGTTGTTCGACTCGTTACTTCCTCTTGGTGAAGCTGTTTGTGCTGCTTTGTTAACTGGTATGGGTAGTGATGGAGCAAAAGCAATGTTACGCCTGTTGCAAGCTGGTGCATTTACGGTAGCGCAAGATGAGAATACATCTGTAGTATGGGGAATGCCACGCGCTGCAGTTGAGCTGAAGGCAGCGCGCTCGATTGTACCACTGCAAGAAGTAACGCATGCGTTACTCACAGCATGTAAAAAATAATTGTATTAGGGGCTATTGACCTTTGCTATGTGTTTTTGCAGCAGTCATTTGGGTATTTTCCCAAGGCAGAACCTGCATCCATAGTGTTTTATGTAAGCTAGGTGATAACGTAGAAAAATGCCCGAATGGCGCTGCCCAAAGAGCTCAACCAAAGGTTTCCACTACTTTGTCATTCGCAACTGACATAAACTATTATGCTGCATTGCTTATTTGCGTAATGAAAGCCTTTGATTTGAAAAAATTCATACCTCAAAGATCAACAGTCCCTAGGATTTTGCAATTACCCAAGGCTGAGAGAACCAGAAGAACTGTTTAGTTTGGCCTTGAACTGGTGCTGTACAATTATAGCGAGCTCTACCATTAGAGAGCCTGTCTTTGGCGGTAATAATGACCTGTAGCTCATTTAACCATTTTGTATCGGCCTTTTCCTGCCCTGACGTGTAACAAGCAAACTGGTGACGAAGAAAGTTTTTGTGTTCAAAATCGATAATTAAACTTGGTTGAGTTTGGTTAGTTACTGTATCGGCGTAAGTTAATTTAGCAATGTCAAATGGTTGTGAGTTGAGTTTAACTGTTAATGTATTCAAATTTGCATAAATTCCTGATGCAGGGAATCGAGGGACACGCGTAAAATCAGTGTATTTTCCTACAGCACCAGAGTGTTGTCCAATACCTATAAAGCCAAGAGAGTGTACCAGTTTTTGTAATTCACGATTAAATTCACCATAAGGATAAGCCAGCAATTTTGCATTATGGCCAACTTCGGCACTTATACGTTGCTCTGACCAAGTGATATCTTCGGCAACCCTTGTTCGCCATTGTTTTATCGTCTCACTCTTTTTAAGGTGATGTAAGTAATCGTGTTTGGCACTATGATTGGCAATAAGCGCGCCTTTTTTGGCTAGTGTTCTCAGTTGCTCCCATGTCATGACATAATCTTGTTTTTCATCGATTAATTTAGGGTTCACAAATATTGTATAGGCAAATCCAAACTTTTCTAATATTGGTGCTGCTTGCTCGATATTATTGTCATAGCCGTCGTCAAAGGTAATGGCAACACTTTTGGAGGGCAGCTCTTTGCCATTTTTTAGCGCATTTAGCATGTCATCTAGTGGCATCACGTTAAACTGCCCATCGCGTAAATAATTAAGGTGTGCTGTAAGTTGTTCTGCACTGATTGAAGTGACTGGCGGTAACTTTTCGCTGACATGATGATACTGTAAGATCACCGCTGCAGTTGCGTGTTGTACTTTTAATAAAAATATCAGAGTCAATAAATGAAGCAGTTTTTTAACCATTATAAATCTTACCACCTGAGTCTATTACTTTTGGCTGGGCCAATGATTTTATCAAATATTTCCGTTCCACTGCTAGGGTTGGTTGACACCGCGGTGATTGGTCATATGTCATCAGCACATTATCTAGCAGGTATAGCACTGGGTGCTAGTACAATTTCGGTTTTATTTTGGTTAGCTAGCTTTTTACGGATGAGCACCACTGGCGTTATCTCACAAGCATTTGGGCAAAAAAACACTCGAAAGCTAACTATGTTATTACAAAGTAGTTTATTACTTGCGGTGAGTTTTGCATTGCTCATTGTTTCACTACAGGGTGTTTTTTTGACGGCAATTGAGCAGTTGTCAGGTGCATCAGAGCAAGTGATAGAACAGGCTAATTTATATTTCTCGATTCGTATTTACAGTGCTCCAGCAGCCATGTGTAACTTAGTGTTGCTGGGTTTTATGTTAGGAATGCACTATGGGAAAGGGCCTTTTTATTTGGTCTTGTTTACTAATTTAATTAATATCGTACTAGATATTGTATTTGTGGTGGGTTTTGATTGGGGGGTAGCAGGCGCAGCTTGGGCATCACTTATTGCAGATTATAGCGGTTTGGTTTTTGCATTACTGTTAGTAAAGTGTCTATTTAAAAGAAATGAAATAGCGTGGTTGTGGCATTTGCCTGCACGTACTGAAGTGTCACAGTTACTGACATTAAACCGCGACATTTTTTTACGTTCTTTAATGTTGCAACTGTGCTTTAGTTTTATGACATTTTATGGTGCAAGGCTTGGTGAGTTGACTTTGGCCGCCAATGCGGTGTTATTGAACTTTCTAATGTTAGTGAGTTTTGCACTTGATGGCATAGCGTATGCCGCTGAGGCAAAAGTTGGACATGCTAAAGGGCAAAATGATACAAATAAAATTCAATTATGGGTAAAGCTGAGTGTATTTTGGGGGGCGGTATTTGCGCTACTCTATTCCTTACTTTTCGCTATATTTGGTAATCAAATTATTATGTTATTAACTGATATTCCAGAAGTAATAACACATGCATACCGCTACCTACCTTGGCTTATTATACTGCCAATCATTGCCATGGCATGTTTTTTGTTTGATGGTGTTTTTGTCGGGTTAACACGTGCGAGAGAAATGCGTAATAGCATGCTTTTAGCGGCAACAATGGGGTTTTTCTTACCATTTATGTTGACAACATCATGGCAAAACCATGGTTTGTGGTTCTCCATGACATGTTTTATGGCGCTCAGAGGTGTTAGCTTGTTTTATCGTTATCAACAGCTTCGTCGTCAGGGGATATTGTTACAATAATTTGAGCAAATCGATTTGCAAATATACCCAAATAACCCCACAGAGCAAAAAACAGTGCGGGTACTAAGAGTATTAGGCCAATTAACTGCACAATTGGCTGGTAATAATATCCATAACCAATCGTGCCAACAGCAATACAAAATAGCCCCAAGCCGATAAAAAATCGTTTGAGGCTTAATTTAGGCTGTTGGCCTAACCGGTAAATAACTTGTTTGAACATCATCTAGTAATATGAATGTTCGCCTGCTTGGTGCTCTGTAATATCTCTTACACCTGTGATTTCATCAAACTTAGCGATCATTTCTTTCTCAATGCCTTCTTTTAAAGTGACATCAATCATTGAACAACCGTTACATCCACCACCAAATTGTACGACTGCAATACCTTGTGCAGTAATTTCAATTAAGCTGACTTGACCACCATGATTTGCTAGCTGTGGATTTACTTCAGTGGTAAGCATATGCTCAATTTGCTCGTGTAATGATGCATTATTACTCAGCTTTTTAGCTTTTGCATTGGGCGCTTTTAGTGTTAGCTGAGTGCCCATTTTGTCTGTGACAAAGTCAATCTCTGCTTCTTCTAAAAATGGTGCGCTTTCGGTGTCGACAACAGCATCAAAACCATTAAAAGGTAAACGGACATCGGTCTCTTCAACAGCGTCGGCTGGGCAATAAGATACACCACACTCGGCTTGAGAAGTACCAGGGTTAACCACAAACACTCTGACATTAGTGCCTGGTGCTTGATCTGAAAGTAGTTTTGCAAAATGTGTTTGTGCTGATTCTGAAATTGTGATCATAACTTTACTATACTTGACTAAATTACTCGGGTAATGCCTATGATACTCCCCTCGTCGTATTGTCGCCAGTGTTGAACGTAAAAATTTGGCACAGTTTGTTTGCCCTGTTAGCGTTTGCATATAAAAAATTATTAGAGTGTATTTTATGCGTATTGTTTTGTTTATGGTCTTGATGGTAATGCAAAGTCTCTTTTTGGCTGTGGCAAAACCTTTAAGCTTCTATTTTTCAGATGAAGTCACATTTGATACCAATATAACAAAGCCCAGTGAAATGCTAGGTTATGAAGTTGGGCAATGGCATGTAAGGCATGATCAGCTCGTACAGTATTTACACATACTTGCAAAGCAAAGTGAGCGTATAAATATTAATACAATTGGTTATAGCCATGAACAGCGTCCATTGTTGTTATTGACAATTAGCAGTAAAAGTCAGTTAGATAATATAGATACGGTGCGCCAGCAACACTTAACACGCTTAATTGATATGACAAGCGATAATAGAGGGCCTGCGGTACTGTGGATGGGATATAGTGTACACGGAAATGAGTCTTCAGGTAGTAATGCAGCTATGTTGGTTGCTTATTACTTGGCAGCTTCCCAAGGAAAAGAAATTGAGCAGCTACTTGCCAACACGGTGATTTTACTTGACCCGTCATTGAACCCTGATGGTTTAGCGCGTTTTGCACAGTGGGCCAATAGCAATAGAGGCCGTGTTTTATCTGCTGATCCGAACCATCGAGAGCATGTAGAGCGCTGGCCTTCAGGACGCACTAATCACTTTTTGTTTGATTTAAATCGTGATTGGTTATTATTACAGCACCCAGAGTCGCGAGCTCGGGTTGCTCAATTTCACCACTGGAAACCGAATGTATTAACTGACTTTCATGAAATGGGCTCTAATAGTAGTTATTTCTTTCAACCTGGCGTCCCATCTCGAACGCATCCAATAACTCCGCAGAAAAATATTGAGTTAACGAATATTTTAGCTCAATACCATGTTAGGGCACTGGATAAACAGCAGCAATTGTATTTTACACAAGAAAGCTTTGATGATTTTTATTACGGTAAAGGTTCAACTTATCCAGATATTAATGGTGCAATTGGAATATTGTTTGAACAAGCCAGTAGTCGAGGCCATGTGCAAGATACAATTAATGGTGAGTTGACATTTGCTCAAACAATAAAAAATCAGCTAACTACTAGTTTGTCTACTTTTGAGGGAGTGGTAGAGAATAAAGAACAACTATTGGCCTATCAGCGTAAATTTTATAATGAGGCTAACCAGCTTGCAAAGGCAGAAAACTTTGCCGGCTACCTTGTTGCTGCGGATGGTGATAAACAAAAATTCACAGCTTTTTTAACTCTACTTAAGCAACATAAAATAAAGTCATACTCGCTTCAAGCAAGTTATAAAGCTTACCGTAAAGGTGATGTATTTATTCCACTGGATCAACCTCAATATCGTTTGTTAAAAGCCGCTTTTTCGGAGCAAACATCGTTTAAAGACAATACATTTTATGATGTATCAGGGTGGACCTTACCGCATGCCTTTAATTTACCTTTTGAAAAAATTAAAAATAAGCGTAACTTAAAATTAGCAAGCAAGGCTTGGCTCCCTGAAAAAGCAATGCCTAAAGCTGATTTGCAAAGCACTTATGCTTATGGTTTTTCTTGGCAACACTTCTATGCACCAAAAATGTTAAATTTCTTATTAAAAAAAGGAGTGAAGGCTCGAGTTGCTTTGAGTGAATTTACTGCAGATACAACAGATGGTAAACAACAGTTTCAATCTGGCAGTATTATTATTCCAGCTGTATTACAAACGGAACAAAAGTGGTTAGAGGCATTAAATCAAGCAAAGAAAAAATTTGATATTGAAGTGCTTGGCATTCACAGTGGCTTAACAGCACAAGGGATAGACTTAGGTTCGCGTTTTATGCGTCCACTCAAAGCGCCTCGAGTATTACTCGTTGGTGGTGAGGGAGTTAGCCAGTATGAAGTTGGGGAGGTTTGGTATCATTTAGATAAGCATTTAGATGTAGCCCCCACTTTAGTTGAACAACGTCGCCTATCGAAAATTTCACTTGAAAAATATAGCCATATAATTTTAGTCGATGGGCTGTATTCGGATCTTAACGAGAGAGTAACTAAAAATATTAAGCGTTGGGTTAAGGGGGGAGGCATAATTTGGGGCCACAAACGCGGTGCCAAATGGTTATTAGCAAATCAACTTTTAAAAGCACAAAGTATTTCTCGTAAAGAGATGGCGGAGCAATTTGATACGCATCAGCTAAGTTATCAAGACCGTGACAAGTTATCAGCAAAGCAACGTATTGCAGGCGCTATATTTGCTACTGAAGTCGATCTTTCTCATCCCTTGAACTATGGATTTCAGCGTGCATTATTGCCTGTATTCAAAAATAGTACTTGGCTCTTAAAGCCATCAGAGCAGCCTTTCGTCACAGTGGGAAAATATACAAGTACACCCCTCATGGCAGGTTACAGCGCGCCTGAAAACGTAGCTAAAATCGCCAATAAAGCCAGCATTTTGGCACATGGTTATGGTCAAGGGGGAGTGATAGCAATGACCGATAACCCCGTATTTAGAGGCTATTGGTATGGCACAAGCAGAGTGTTAACCAATGCAATATTTTTTGGTGACTTACTGAGCGTTCAAGGGCGTTAAGGCTGTCGAAAAAGCCCAAACTTGTGCAGCGCCCGCGTGTATACATGCTTGTGCTGCCGCGCTCATTGTACTGCCCGTTGTAATGACGTCATCAATAATCGCCACTTTTTTATCTTTAATATCTTCTTGTACTAAGAATGCATTTTTTACATTATCTTTACGCTGTTTTTTTGAAAGCTCACTTTGTGGTTTTGTCGTTTTTATTCTAGTGAGTCCAAGACTAATATGAGTGTAGGGCTTTATTGAGGGAAGCCAAGTTTGCGCGACTTGATTGTATCCTCTTCTAATGTATCGAGTTTGTGACAATGGCATGAAAAAGCAAATATCAGGCATAAAGTAATTGGATTGCCAAAACTGTAGCATTTGGTAATGAATAAGCTGTTTTAGGATTTGCTTTAAATACGTACGATGATGAAACTTGTAATCACTGAGCCAAGTTTGCAACCAACCTTGATACCAGCCACAAGCAAATAGGCCATCACAATTTTTTAAGGTGATAATTCTATTAATATCAGGTCGAAATAAAAGGTTTCCTTGATTAACGCAAAATAAGGGGAAGTCGTACAAACAGTGAGCACATAATCCTTGTGTGTTAATTAGCGCACTTTGACAGCATGGGCATTGCTTTGAAAACAACCAATCTAAAAGCATATTGAGTCCTTTCGTTACTTTATCAGGCTAAGTGGTTATCATAATGGTAAGTGTGGTATAGGATAATAAAAATGCAAAACGACCTAATTCTTTTACATGGTTGGGGAATGAACAAGTCGGTATGGCAGTTGTGTGAAAAAGAGCTGAGTAATGAGTATAACGGCGCTATTTATAGCTTAAATCTACCGGGCTTTGGCGGTGCTGCGGTACCTGATAAAGAATATTCATTGGCTTCTGCCGTGCAGCAACTTGCTAAGCAGATAAATGACAATAGCACAATTGTTGCGTGGTCTTTAGGTGGTTTGTTTGCATTATACCTAGCCAAGTATTACCCCAAAAAAGTTTCTAAAGTTGTGTTAGTTTCGTCTTCACCTTGTTTTGTTGAACAGGACGAATGGGAAGGGGTTAGTGGACAAGTACTTGATAAATTTAAAGATCAACTTGTGCAAGATAGTAATAAAACCATAGACAGGTTTTTGGCTATCCAAGCAATGGGTAGCGAGCATGCAAAAGAAGATATCAAAGCTCTACGGGCACTACTTAAGCTGCAACCGGTTGCAAGTAAGCAAGCCTTATCTGTTGGGTTGGAATTACTTCAAAAGCAAGATTTGCGGACTTTGTTTAGTCGCTTATCTATACCTATGTATGGTGTTTTCGGTTGTCTTGATACGTTGGTGCCCAAAAGAGTTTGCGCACGGATGTCAGAACTAAACCCTGACTTTAGCTACAAAATGATTGAAAAAGCATCTCATGCTCCTTTTATTTCTCATCGTGATGAATTTATATCCTATCTAAAATCAATACTTTAAAACTAGCGCTTTTGAATGGTAGTTTTTTTAGTCACTAATACTTTATCTTTACTGCTTTTTGAGCAATAATTAATCATGTGTATTTGTATCGGGAGAGAGATATGCCAATAGGTGACGTATTAAATACAGGCTTGGAAGGTTTTAATAGAGCCAGTCAAGGCATCGAACGTGCTAGTGCTGAAATTAATCGTGCTACGGTGCAAAATCAAAGTGATCAGGAGCAATCGCAACAGCGTCAATTGCAAGCAGCCAGTGCAAATGAAGCAACGACAGCGCCCGTTTCACAGCCCGCAAAGATAGATGAGTCTTTGGTTAATTTAAAAGTCGAAGAGTTTAATGCTAAAGCAAATACTCAAACAATCCGAACAGCGGATGAAGCTTTAGGCACCTTAATTGATATTAGGGTTTAGATTTATAAATATGTTATGAACATAGTAACGCCACCACCGGCGATGAACCTCAATACTGCAAACGTTTACACTGAAACTGCTAGGCGTGACAATCAGGTGCGCGAAATAATCCCAAAAGCACCTCCCGCAGCAGCAAGCTTTACAGAAAATAAAAGCGCAAATGAAGGCGACAAAGCAAAGGCAAATTCGCCTGATGATTCACCTCTTTATAGCTCAAATGCACAAGCAGACAAAAACAAGACCATTGAGGACAAAGAGCAGCAAGGTCGTCAACAAGGGCAACAAAAAGGTGATGGTGCGCAGGATGAAAGCAAAGAGGTTAATAATGAGCAAGAAGAGCAGGTAAAGCAGCAAGAAATACAAGAGCTCAAAGCCAGAGATCAAGAAGTTAGATTGCATGAGCAAGCACATGCCCGTGTTGGTGGGCAATATGCTGGTTCTCCTAGTTATGAGTATCAAAGAGGCCCTGACGGTAATAATTATGCCGTTGGTGGTGAGGTGATGATCGATGTTGCTGAGGTGCCTGGTGACCCGCAACAGACGATTGATAAAATGCAAACTGTTAGGGCTGCTGCGCTTGCACCAGCAGAACCGTCAGGCGCTGACCGAGCTATTGCTGCTGATGCAACGCAGAAGCTATCGGCGGCGCAAGCACAGTTAGCAAAACAGCGTATTAGTGGAAATGACGAACAATCTGAACGAGCCCCAATTGGCACTTATCAAACTCGCCGCTTAAAAGAAGGTGAAGAAGATGGGCGAGTTTCTGATGAAGAACGGGTGAGGTTAAAAGAAGATGTTGATCCTTACGCTATGGCATTGCCTATTGAAAGAGATCCTCAGATCCAAGCTAGAGCACTGAGAATTAATGATTTTTATCAACATATAGCCTCGCCTGATACGCCTGCATCTTTATCTCTCAGCGTTTAGGCAAATAGTGTATTAAAGCCGTATCTGCGGATACGGCTTTTCATTTACTTTTTCAGTTTCGCAAAAGCTTCAGCAAAAGCATTGCCCATAGCGGCATTACCAGCATCTCGTTTAGACTTTGGTTTATTGGCTGCCTTTGTTGAGCTTGGTTTTTTCAAACTTGTAGTGGTTTGTTGCGTTTTAGGTGCATGATGGGTTTCATCATCTAGGCGCATTGTGAAGCTAATACGTTTGCGTGCAGCATCCACTTCGGTTACTTTCACTTTCACAATGTCACCGGCTTTAACAACTTCCCGCGGATCTGAGATGAACTTGTTAGTAATTGCAGATATGTGTACTAAACCATCTTGATGTACACCAACGTCTACAAAAGCCCCAAAGTTAGCGACATTGGATACTACGCCCTCTAAAATCATACCTACTTTAAGGTCATTAATTTTCTCTACGCCAGCTTTAAATGTGGCAGTTTTAAATTCAGGTCGAGGGTCTCGGCCTGGCTTATCGAGCTCTTTAAGAATATCTGTTACTGTGGGTAGGCCAAACTTTTCATTCGTAAAGTCATTGGCGACAAGTTTATTCAGTAGTTCGGTATTACCAATTAGATTTGAGACAGGAACCTGTTTTACTTCGCATATTTGCTTTACTACAGGATATGCTTCTGGATGCACTGCTGAACCATCAAGTGGGTCTTTACCGTTTACAATTCTTAGGAACCCAGCTGCTTGCTCAAAGGCTTTGGGCCCTAATCGCTCAACTTTTTTTAATTGACTTCGGTTGGTAAAAGAACCATGTTCATCGCGATATTTGATAATGTTCGTCGCCAGTGTTTTGTTTAACCCTGAAACACGTGTTAGCAACGGAGCTGAAGCTGTATTTACATCGACACCCACTGAGTTGACACAATCTTCAACAACGGAGGTCAGGCTTTGGCCTAACTGGCTTTGCGATACGTCATGTTGGTATTGACCTACACCGATAGATTTAGGTTCAATTTTTACAAGCTCGGCAAGAGGGTCTTGTAAGCGGCGTGCAATAGAGACTGCACCTCTTAAGGAAACATCAAGATCCGGAAATTCATTAGCTGCAAATTCAGACGCCGAATAGACGGAAGCACCAGCTTCGCTGACCATGATTTTATTTAGTTTCAATTCACTGGCTATCTTCAGTAATTCTGCAGCTAGTTTGTCACTTTCTCTAGACGCTGTTCCGTTACCAATCGCAATTAATTCAACTTTGTATTGGCGGCATACTTGCTCTAATGTACGCAGTGACTTTTCCCAATGGTTTTGTGGAGCATGCGGGAAAATGGTATTAGTAGCCAATAACTTTCCTGTTGCATCGACCACCGCAACTTTACAACCAGTACGTAAGCCGGGGTCGATACCCATGGTAACCTTTGGTCCAGCAGGCGCAGCCATTAGTAAATCTTTTAGGTTCTTAGCAAAGACATCAATTGCGCCCGTTTCTGCACGCTCCCGCAGTGCACCTAAAAACTCATTTTCTAGATGTAAGGCCAGCTTTACTTTCCATGCCCATTGCACAATAGTCATTAACCACTTGCTTGCATTAGCTGTGCTGATATTAAGCTGGTAGTGATCTGCAATCATTTGTGCACAGAACTGTTGTGGGTCGTCTACTTCAGGTTCAGGGTTTATAGCAAGCTGCAAAATACCCTCATTGCGTGCTCTTAGCATAGCGAGCGCTCTATGTGATGGTATTTTAGCTAACGTTTCATGGTGTTCAAAATAGTCGCGATATTTGCTACCTGTCTCTTCTTTTCCTGATATCACCGTAGCTTCAAGTTGGCCATTTTGTTGAATATGACGACGGAACTTAGCGAGTAACTTGGCATCTTCTGCAAAACGCTCCATAAGAATAAATTTAGCACCATCTAATGCTGCTTTGGTATCGGCTATGCCTTTATCAACATTGATAAAGTCAGCAGCTAAGTTTTCAGGCACCAAGCTATCATTGGCAAACAGCGCGTCTGCAAGAGGCTCTAAGCCAGCTTCAATTGCTATTTGACCTTTGGTTCTACGTTTAGGTTTGTAAGGCAGATAAAGATCTTCTAACTCAGTTTTACTTTGAGCATTGTTGATATCTAATGCGAGAGGGTCAGATAGCTTTCCCTGCTCAGCAATAGTATTAAGAATAAAGGTACGACGCTCTTCTAACTCACGGAGGTAACCTAAACGTTGTTCTAACAGGCGCAATTGACTATCGTCTAAGCCTCCCGTTACTTCTTTACGGTAACGTGCGATAAATGGCACAGTGGCGCCTTCATCAAGTAAAGCTGTGGCTGCTAATACTTGTTGTTCTTTGGCGTTTAGCTCCTGTGCTAAACGAGCCGAGATGTTGCTCATGCAAAATCCTTATAAAGTTCAGTCATATACGCTCTTTGTGCATGATGAGCGTGAATAATACAAATAATACCATAGCAGCGATGAATAATAACCTCAGATACTATATTCAATGCTATTTACAAACCAAGTTTTTTCGCCTTCAGGGGTACGAACGCTAAATTCATCATCTACTTGTTTACCAAGTAGGGCGCGCGCCATGGGTGAGTCAATAGAAATATAATCTTTACGCTCATATATTTCATCAGGTCCAACAATGCGAAAATGTTTTGTCTCAGCTTGTTCATTTTCTATTTCTACCCAAGCCCCAAAATATACTTTACCGGCCTGTTGTTCAGAGTATTCTACGATTTTTAGATCAGGTAAGCGTTTTCGTAGGTACCGTACACGACGGTCTATTTGCCTTAATAGACGCTTATTAAAAGTATAATCTGCATTTTCTGAACGATCCCCTAGGCTTGCAGCCCATGACACAATCTTGGTAATTTCAGGGCGCTTCTCATGCCATAAATGGTCATGCTCTTGTTGAAGTTGTCGATATCCTTCAGGGGTGATCAAGTTGGTTTTCATATTTGGTATTTAGTCAATTTTATTGAACGCTAAAGTTAAGTAAGCCTAATGAGACAGGCACGACATTGTTTGCTATTTATCCAGTTACTAAATTTGTAACGTTCAGTAACAAAAGTTCTTATAAGGTATGGTGTCTAGTTTGTCATTTTTCAATTATATTAAGCTAAGGTATTTAATAACAAGAAGAACATAGTATGGGAAGCGAAACCACCAAAGTATTAGTTGTCGATGATGATATGCGTTTGCGTAGTTTGCTCGAGCGTTACCTTGTTGAGCAAGGTTTTATTGTTCGTACAGCTGCCAATAGTGAACAAATGGATCGTTTACTAGAGCGTGAAAATTTTCACCTTATGGTTTTAGACTTGATGTTACCGGGTGAAGATGGGTTATCTATTTGCCGACGAATAAGACAAAAAGAAAATGAAATTCCAATTGTTATGTTGACGGCAAAAGGTGATGAAGTAGATCGTATTATAGGTTTGGAGTTAGGTGCAGATGACTATATCCCAAAACCATTCAACCCTAGAGAGTTACTTGCACGGATAAAGGCAATTTTACGTCGTCGAGCCAAAGAAGTGCCAGGTGCGCCTTCTTCAGAAGAAAACGAAGTGTCATTTGGTATTTTTAAGCTCAATCTAGCAACACGAGAAATGCAAAAAGGGGATGAAGTACTGTCTCTAACCAGTGGTGAGTTTGCTGTTTTAAAAGCGCTGGTCAGCCATCCAAGGGAGCCACTTAGTCGTGACAAGTTAATGAATTTAGCGCGCGGGCGTGATTACAGTGCGCTTGAGCGTAGTATCGATGTTCAGGTATCAAGGTTAAGGCGTATGATCGAAGATGACGCAGCTAACCCGCGTTATATCCAAACGGTATGGGGTTTAGGATATGTATTTGTACCTGACGGTCAAGGTTAGTTGTTTTTTATGAGTTTATTCCCAAGAAGCGCCTTCGGACAAACCGTTTTTTTTGTTGGTGCGCTGCTGCTGTTAAATCAGATTGTTTCCTACATTACCGTCACTCTTTATGTATTTAAACCAACATTTGAGCAAGTGAATTTAATGCTTGCGAAACAGGTTAAAACGGTTTTTATAGATTGGGAAGAGGGTGTAGAGGTCAATGATGAACTGTCGGAAAAGTTTTTTGAAATTACAGGTATTGAAGTAATGACTCAACGGCAGGCTTATATTAATGGATTAGATAGGGCTAAAGAATACAGCTTGTTATCACAAAGTATGTCAGAGCAACTAAATGGCTCAGCACGAGTACGGATCAGCCAAGGAGACCCTATAGTATATTGGGTAGAAGCGCCTCAAGCCCCCGGTTATTGGGTGAGGGTGCCACTGACAGGGCTCAGTGAAGCCAAGCTAGAGTTTTTGGTTTTTTATCTCTCTAGTATTGGTTTTTTGAGTGTTCTTGGTGGTTGGTGGTTTGCTCGTCATCTCAATCGACCTTTAAAAGCATTGCAAATGGCCGCAGGCCGTGTTGGCGTTGGGGATTTTTCAACGCGTTTGGTCGAACGAGGCTCTACAGAGGTGATTGAAGTAACTCGCGCTTTTAATCAGATGTCAAAAGGAATAGCTGAGCTTGAAAATGACCGAAGATTATTAATGGCGGGGGTGTCTCATGATCTTCGCACGCCGCTTACACGCATTAGATTGGCAACAGAGATGATGGCTGATGAAGAAGATTATCTAAAAGAAGGGATCATTGACGACATCGAAGATATGAATGCTATTATTGATCAATTTATAGAATACCTTCGCCACCATCATAGTGGACAAATGTCTCCTGAAAATTTAAACGCATTGGTAGAGGATGTTGTCCAAGCAGAAAAGAAACATAAGCGCACTATTGGCTTTATCAAAGAGCAAAATGTGCCCAAAGTACTTATGAACTCCGTTGCACTCAAACGCGTATTAACCAATATGATTGAAAATGCCATACGTTATTCCGATGACGCAATAGAAGTCAGTACGCATTACAGTGCCAGAACTAAAGAGGTCATGATAAAAGTAAAAGACCGTGGCCCTGGTATTCCTGAAGCTGAATTAGAAAGCGTATTTGAGCCATTTAAACAAGGAGATCAAGCACGTGGTAGTGAAGGGAGTGGTCTAGGCTTAGCTATTATTAAACGCATAGTCACCACCCATGGTGGCAGAGTTAAACTCAGAAACAGAAACGGTGGAGGTTTAAGCGCCGAAGTTGTTTTGCCTGCATGTAATACATAATTTCTTTAGAGGTCATCGGCTTTATGAATAAGCTCGTAGTGTTAGGAGCTGGTTGGTTAGGAAAACCTTTGTGTTTGCAAGCCAAACAAAAAGGGTGGCTTGTTGAAGGCACGCGTACGCAAGATAATTGCGAGCAGGAATATGAACGTATATTTCGCTTGGAAAATGAGCAATTAATCAGCAGTATTTCTCTTAATGAGGCTTACTGGGTGTGTGCTATTCCCCCCAGAGCTCGACATGAAAGCAGTAACTACTTACAGTTGTTAGATAACGCTTTAAAACTTAGCCAGCGATTTACATGTAAAGGCTTTTTGTTATGCTCAAGTACGGGAGTTTACCCGAAAGAAAGTGGTAGATATTACGAAAGCTATGATGTTCAAGCTGTCGATGCTCGGCAAAGTATTTTGCAAAAAGCAGAGCAAATGGTGCTTAATATGAACGGAAAGGTGCTTCGTTTGGCTGGTTTAGTTGGACCGAATAGAGAACCGGGGCGCTTTGTTTCGGGTAAGCAACTAGCAAGCTCATCTCAAGGGGCAATTAATATGGTGCATCAACAAGATGTAATTGAAGCCATATTCTGCCTATTGGACGCGTGGCAAAAAGCAGCAAGAATTTACAATGTGTGTAACCCTTGGCACCCAACAAGAGCAAGCTACTACCAACAAAAATGCGCACAATTTGATACTCAAGTGCCAACGTATGCAAGTGAGGAACATTCACAGCGTATAATTGACGGCTCAGCAATTCATCAATTAGGTTTTAGTTACCAGCATGACATTTAGATAAGGGTGGTTGGGTTTATTACGTTTAAATGGGTCGCTTAAATGTTAAATGACCCCCTAGACGATATTTACTGCCTGGTGAAACCAAGCGTGCAAAGCTCACAATGCCTGAAGATGACCATGTGCGACGGATCACTTGTAAACAAGGCTCTTCGTTGAATAAATTGAGCCATTGGCAAACTTCTTCACTGGGCATAATCGCCTCGACGGTATGTCTTGCCTCGGTAAGTGGTGCAACATTTGATAAGTATTCATGAGGGGTAAGTTCACTAAAGTTCTGTTGTAAATAATCGGCCGCAAGTGCTGGATTAACAAAACGTTCCTCCACTTGCAGTGGTGTATCATTTTCGTTATGAAGTAATACGCTACGATAAACCTGGCTATCAATTTCAACGCCTAAAGCAATAGCAATTGGTGCAAGCGCTGCGATAGACTCCAGAGATAAAACAGTACATGAGTAGTGACTATTTCTTTGACGAACTTCTTCGGCAATACTTTTTATCTCTAACAATGATGATTGTGACTTAAAACTTGCGACAAAAGTGCCCAGCCCTTGACTGCGGGTTAAAATACCACTATCAGTTAGCTCGGTTAGCGCACGTCGAGCTGTCATACGGCTTACTTTAAATTGATTAGCTAGCTCGTTTTCAGAGGGAACTTGTTGGTTTTCATGCCAAACGCCTGCTCGGATATTGTCGATGATATGCTGCTTTATTTGTGCAAACTTTGGTGTATTTTCCATATTTTTCTGCTCTACACGCTTCTTATTAAAATAAACATGGCACACATGTCTTGTATATACAAGCTAGATTGCTACACTCATTACAGTTTTACTATTTAAAGAGGCTGTTATGCTGGAAGTAGATTTAGTGATCACCAATGTCACACTCGCCACAATGGACCCTGATATATCGAATCCATACGGATTAATTGAACAGGGCGCTATTATGCTTAAAGCGGGTAGCATTGCTTGGCTTGGAGAGCAAAGTAATATGCCTGAGTTTGATGTGCTAGCAACACCACTTCATGATGCAAAAGGTCAGTTACTAACACCAGGATTGATTGACTGCCATACACATATTTTATTTTCTGGAAACCGAGCAGCTGAGTTTGAACAGCGGCTAAATGGAGTTTCTTATCAAGATATTGCGCAACAAGGTGGTGGTATCGCAAGTACTGTACGTGCGACTCGACAAGCTGACATACAAACTTTATTTGTTACAGGCAAAGAGCGTCTTAATAGCTTGTTGCGTGAAGGTGTAACAACGGTTGAGAGTAAATCAGGGTATGGATTAGATTGTGACAACGAGCTGAAATTACTACAAACGAATAAGTTACTAAATGAATGTCACCCAATTGATGTGCAAAGTACTTTTTTAGGTGCACATGCACTTCCTCCCGAGTATAAAGATAGAGCAGATGACTATATTGATTTAGTCTGTGAGCAAATGCTTCCTCAAGTTGCTGAGCAAGGTCTGGCCGTTGCTGTGGATGTATTTTGTGAAAATGTGGGTTTTAGCTACGAACAAACCAAAAAAGTATTTACAAAGGCACAGCAATTAGGACTAAAAATAAAATGTCATGCTGAACAATTATCTAACCAGCATGGTAGTGAGTTAGTGGCGGAATTTGCAGGCCTATCAGCAGATCATATTGAGTATTTAGATGAACAAGGTGTCATGGCTATGGCAAAAGCTGGCACTACGGCGGTTGTTTTACCTGGCGCATTTTATTTCTTAAGAGAAACTCAGTTACCACCGATTGAGCTATTGCGAAAACATAAAGTATCAATGGCTATTGCCAGTGATTTTAACCCAGGCACCGCACCACTATGTTCATTACGTTTAATGCTTAATATGGCATGTACACTATTTCGTATGACACCACTAGAAGCGTTAGAGGGGGTAACAGTTAACGCTGCAAAAGCCCTAGGACTAAGCGATAGAGGTATGCTAAAAGTCGGTATGCGAGCAGATATTGCTTTGTGGCAAGTAGATCACCCTGCAGAACTAAGTTATCAATTTGGCGTAAGTGACCTATCAAATTTGTGGATCTCGGGTAAACTTATTCACTACTAATCGTTTATTTAATGGTAAGCAGGTGTTGTTACAGTCATTAACTTGGTTTGCCGCTTTATTACCTTCACTCTCAGATACAACGGCGCACTCAGTGCCGTTGTTTGATGTCTTGTCTGCGGGTGGTATTGTTACCGCCGGTGTGATGTTATGTGTTGTTACCAAAGAGCTATTACTAAAAGGCTTACATTTCTCTTTGTGTATTATCACGTTGCTTTTACTATTTTTAAATGTGCCGCTGGCAATGTTTGTGCTGGTTATCGTTTTTGCTATTTATCTTGCCTACTCTTTTTCATTTTCTGTATCGTGGATAAGTAGGTTAGTTGCGGCCAGTACATGTATATATGCCGCTATTTTAAGTGGCTATTTATTGTCGCAATGGCCTGTGAATTTAGCTGTTATTGCGCTTTTTCCTATTTATTTCGGACTACTTTATGCCACTATCAATGAAACTCGTGAAGAGCAGCGCTCAACTTCTTATGATAAAGAGCTAAGTGGTAATGACTTAGGTATACCTAACCGAGCGAGTTTGAGGCATGCCTATGAGATACAAAGAAAGTTAGACCCTGGGCCTGCCATGCTTGTTTTAATATTTTTAGAGGGAATTGAGCAAGTTAATATTCATTTAGGCAGAGAGTTTGGGGATACCTTGCTTGCTGAATCAGCGAATAGAATAAAGCAGCAGCTTAATAGTGCTACAGACATTTTTCCTATTCCTGATGGCAACTCGGTATCAAGACTCGCACACCTAGGAGGGTTACACTTTGCATTTGTGTGTCGTTTGGGACGTTTTGAATATCTTCATGAGCAGCTTATTGATGATATTTTATTAAGTGTTGAAAAACCATTCCATGTTGGTAGTTGTACCTTAGATATATCGGCTCGAGCAAGTTATGTCAATTGTGATGAAGAGCTAGGTCAAATTGATAGTTTGATAGCGTGTGCATACTTGGCACTAGATAAACTCTCTAATCAGGCGGTATGTGCGTATCAGCAGCAGATGCAAATTAGCCAAGTAGAGCAGCAAACTCGATTGAGGGAACTGGCAAAAGTGATGATAAGTGAGGAGTTAGAAGTATATTTTCAGCCTGCTTTTTCGCATCCAAGCGGAGAAATCGCTTACTTAGAATTGTTATTGCGTTGGCCACACCCTAAACAAGGGCTGTTGACTGCAGAGTACTTTATTGAAGATATACGTTTAGCTGGTTTATCTTTACCCGTAGCGCATTTTGTTATTGAGCGTGCTGCAGAAATAGCAATGGCTATAAAGATGGAAGGCCTTAAAGTGCCTTTGAGCATTAATATTTTTGGCCCTGAAATGTTGCAAAAAGACTTTTTGAGCTTTATGGAACATATTTTATTAGAGCATTATTTGCAGGACGGTGAAATTTTATTGGAGTTCCCAGCCAGCCTATTTACTAATATAGATCAACAAACACAGGTTTGTATAACTCAATTAAGACAGCTGGGTGTTCATATAGGGATTGATAGGTTTGGTGAATCAGCACTGAAATTGAGCAATTTGTTTAATCTACAAGTTGATTTTATTAAGCTCTCTTCAGCATTAACTGAGCAACCTCAACCTGCTGGCGTTGAAGCTCTTTTACATAACATTGTTGCGATGCAACATGAAAGGGGTATAAAAGTGATATGTGAAGGAGTTGAAAATAAAGTGCAGTTAGAATTTGCTGAGCAGCTTAGTTGCAATGCAATTCAAGGGCATTTTTTAGCTCAACCAATGAGCTGTAAAGGGCTCATTGGTTGGCTACATAATTTTAAGGCTCAACGAAAGGATTAGGCTTTATGCCTTTTTGCACGTAAATAACTGCATACTAAGCCACTAAGTACTTGCCCAGCTTCAAGCATGCCTTGGGCTAAACCTTGAGGGTGATTGCCAGGTGCCGCTTCGCAGAGGTGTAAATAAGAAGCGTTTGCTTGTTGAGCGCCCAAATAGACAAAGTGTTCTGCATCACTGACGCTAAAACCACAGTTAGTAAAAGCACTTACAGGCATATAACTAATGCTATCAACATCTACCTCTACACCTAAAGGCGCTTTGTTTGCAAAGCGTTTCAAGCCTAACTCGCAAGCTTGAGTTAATGAATATTTGCGACTTACTAAAATATCTTGATAGCTGATATAACTATATTGAGCTTGGTTCAAAGCAGCTATAATAGCTTGGTTATTTTTTTGTTCATGCATCCCTACTACATGGTAGTCGCAAAGGTATGAATTTTGATGTGCATAATGAAACCCATTGCCACTGTGTCTGCCCTCTAATGCTCTAAAATCTGCATGTGGATCAAAGTTAATAGCATGGCATGCTGTTCCTTTGGTTTGTGCGAGCGCTTTTAAAATACCAAAGCAATTGTTATGACCACCACCGATAATAATAGGCTCAAGCCCTGCAGCAAATATCATACTTAAAACATATACGACTCTTTCATCTAATTGCTCGCATAGTTGTCGAAGGGCAACCAGTTGTTCAGGATTAGAGTTATCCAAATTACTACTTTGTTGTTGTAAGTCATCACAATTAACTTCACCTAATAGCAGTACATCCTTTGGCGTTAAAAAGTCATTACACGGTAAATTTAAAAAGCGCTGTAAAAATGCTTGCCAGCCTAATGTCGCGCCTCCTTTTCCGCAATTTGCTTTTGGTCCAAAATCTTCATTAATACCAACTAATACATACTTAATACCAAATGCTGCTGCATCTTTTAGTGCTACATTAAGCTGTGAGTTGGGCTCTAAAAAAGTAAGAGACTGCCAATACCTCAGCTCATTTTCTCTTGTCGAAGTGAGGTTGATAACATCAGCCTCACTATAAACATGTAACCAGTTATTCATACCAATTATTCTTGTTCTTCTTCAGGCTCTAAGAGTAGTTCTTGTGCAGAAATAATAATGCCTGTACTGTCTGCGTATAAAAAGTCATCTTCAAAAAATGACACTCCAGCAAAGTTGACAGGTATTGCTTGTTCGCCTGAGCCTTCGCTATCTGCGGCGACAGGGATAGAGGCTATTGCTTGGATCCCCAAGTCGCATTCTTCAAGTTCATCTACGTGACGAACAGCACCATAAACGATTATACCTTGCCAGTTATTTTCTACAGCAAGTTCTGCAAGGTCAATGTCAATAAGCGCACGACGTGTAGAACCGCCGCCATCAATTAACAAGACTCGTTCAGTTCCATCTTGTTCTAGCATGCTCTGGATGAGCTCGTTATTTTCAAAACACTTAACTGTGGTAATACGGCCACAAAATGAAGCCTGGCCACCAAAGTTAATGAACATTGGTTCGAGTACATCAACTACATCAGCAAAGTGGTCACATAAATCGGAAGTGCTGTAATCCATAACTATTATCCTCAGAAAATAACATTAAGTCAGGGTGAGTATACTCCCATATATAACCTTAGCAATGCCAAACAGTAAGTTACATATTAGTGTCTCATAATTGTCACGGTTTTGTTATTTAGCTCTTCTATGCTGAATTTATCCACAATATGTGAGTTAAACATCATGAAAGGTAAACTAGCACAGCTTGATACGGCTTTATATTTTGCAGTTTTCACTCCAAGCCCTAAGCATTGGTGGCGAATTGTAGCATTAGGCTTATCTAAAAGCGGTAATGGTGGTTTATATGTGTTGCTAGCTATTATTTGTGCCATTTTTCTAGAACAGCTGGGGCAACAGTTTGCATTAACTGCTGTGTTAGCGTTTGCGCTTGAGCGACCAGTTTATTTTTATTTAAAAAAGCGTATTGCTCGAGTGCGCCCTTGTGACTGCTTTTCACAAAAGGCTTTGTTAACACCGGGTGATAAATTTAGTTTGCCATCGGGGCATAGTGCTGGGGCATGGTTATATGCGACATGTCTATCAGAGCACATTCCCATCTTGTCTATTCCATTATTGATTTGGGCTACAGGTGTTTCGTTGTCTAGGGTTGTAGTTGGAGTACATTATCCATTAGATGTAGTAGTGGGGGCTTTAATGGGAATAGGTTGTGCCAGTTTGGCTATTGGGCTAGTAGGAATGCTATGAAGATATTGTATGGAGTACAAGGTACCGGAAATGGTCATACAACACGTGCGCGAATTATGGCCGCGTGTTTTGCTGAACACGGCGTAGAAGTTGATTATTTATTCTCAGGTAGGCGAAGGGAAAAGTATTTTGACATGAGTGTATTTGGTGACTACAAAAGCCGAGATGGTTTGAGTTTTTCGACTCAAAGTGGTCAGGTAAACAAGTTTGATACACTTAAACAGCTAAAACTAGGCCAGCTTTATAAGGACATACGTCATTTAGATGTTGCTCGTTATGATTTAGTTTTTAATGATTTTGAGCCAGTTACCGCTTGGGCTGGAAAGTTGGCGAAGGTGCCTGTTATTGCGATGAGTCACCAAGCCTCTTTTTTATTTCCAGAAGTACCCGTAGAGGGGGCAGGGCTTATAAAACGCACGTTACTGAAACAATTTGCCCCTGCCGATATATATTTGGGGGTACATTGGCAACCATTTGCAAAGAATATAATTCCACCATTTATCCCTTATGAAGTACCAGATAAACAATGTCAATCGGTGGCAAATAAGGTGCTTGTATATTTACCTTTTGAAGAGTTAAATAAAATTATTGAGTTGTTACAGGATTTTCCTGATAAAGAGTTTTATTGTTATCACCCAAATGCACAAAACCAGTCTTTGGCCAATATCCATTTACGCTCTCCCAGTCGGAGTGGCTTTTTGAAAGACTTAGCAAATACCAGTGGCATCGTCGCAAACGCCGGTTTTGAGCTTTCCAGTGAAGCGATGAAATTCGGCAAAAAGCTGTTATTAAAACCTTTAAATGGTCAATTTGAGCAGTTAAGTAATGCGTTAACGTTAGAAAGTATGGGGCGAGCGAAAGTCATGCATTATTTAAGTACTAATGCGTTAGAAGAGTTTTTAGAGCTGCCTATGGCTGAGGCAGTCCACTTTCCATCAGACCCTTCGCCTTTAGTAAATTGGCTAATAAATAGCAAGTGGGATGATGTTGAGGGTTTGCATAACAAATTGTGGCAACCAATAAGCTCTAAGTTGTCAAACGCAGCGTAAATCACAGAATTGTACCTTCTGTAGGAAAGTTCCAAATTGTGCAATGTTAACTGCAGCAGTAAATATAGTTCTCAGCTATACTTGCCTTAGGTTTATTTTATTTGGGTAACAGTATGGCTTTGTTAGAGAATTTGACAATAAAGCGGCGTTTGCAGTTAAACGCTTTGGTTGTTGGTATTGCTTTGGTTGTTATGTTGGGTGTGATCATTTATGAAGCAAAAATGATGTTGCAGCTTAATAATGCTATTCAATATTCAAAAGAACTCAATGTTCATCAACTTACAATGAGAAAACACGAAAAAAACTTTTTGTTTTACAAAGAGGAAAACTCATTAGATAAATTTGATGACGAGTATGCAAAGTTACAAAATACATTAGCATTACTTGAGCAAACATTTGCACATTTTGACATTGAAGCTAACAAGCTTAATGACTTTGAGCGATTGGCAAAACAATATAATACAGATTTTCAGCATGTGGTGACGCTACAAAAAGCAATCGGCTTACATCCGAAAGATGCCCTTTACGGTGAATTGAGGGCGGCTGTTCATGGTGTTGAAACGTTATTAAAAGAGCGCGAAAATTATGAGTTGTTGTCGACTATGCTGCACTTACGACGAGCAGAAAAAGATTTTATGCTTCGTTTGGATACAAAATATTTAACTAAATTATTGAGTTTGGTATCAACATTTAGTGAGCAAATTAAATCAGCAGGCTTTCCGAGTGGGTATCAAAATGAACTGCTTCGTTTACTCAACGAATATCAAACTAAATTTCAAGCTTTGGTTGATGCTCAAGTAGAATTAGGTTTGCATTTAGATGACGGCGCATTAGGTCAAATGAAAAGTAGCGTCGAAAGAAGCGAAGAGTTGGTCACCGAAGTAGTAGCAGCAACTCAAAAAGTGATCTCAACAAGCTCTGATTCAGTTCAATTCATTGCATTTTCTGTTTTTGCTACAGCATCAATCATAGTTATGGCGCTGGTATTATCTACGAGTAACTCTATTGTTAGACCTGTGGAGCGGGTTTATTTAACCATAGAGCGGATCCGTAAGGAAAATAACTTGGGGTTGCAAATAGAGCAAAGCGGTAACGATGAAATTACTATTATGACTCAAGACTTTAATAGTTTAATTAATGACTTTAAGCTTTTAATAACAGAGGTGAATAGTGCATTGCATACAATTAATGATGCAACTTCTCATTTAACAGAATCAACAGCACAAACTAGTGCAGGTGTGAGCGAGCAGCTCCATGAGGCTGATATGGTGGCAACTGCAGCAACCCAAATGCAAGCGACTATTCAAGATATTTCACATAATACAGAAGCTGCTTCTCAAAAAGCAGAGTCAACAAATGGCAATGCTCAGCAAGGTCGCTCAGAAGTTGATGCTACTATTAAGCATATAATTGCATTGTCAGAGTCGCTAAGTGGTGCTTCAAATGTTGTTTCACAGTTAGAAAAAGATGGGGAAACGATTGGATCTGTACTTGATGTTATAAGAGGTATAGCAGAACAAACTAATTTACTTGCGTTAAATGCCGCAATCGAGGCTGCTCGAGCAGGTGAGCAAGGACGTGGTTTCGCGGTTGTAGCGGATGAAGTGAGATCGCTTGCACAGCGAACTCAAGACTCGACACAAGAAATTGAAAGCATTATTTCCACGTTACAGCAGCGAACTCAAGAGGTCGTTAATATAATGCAGCAGTGTCGTAATCAAGGTGGAGAAAGTGTTGCGCAAGCGGAAAAGGCGGGTGAGTTGTTGAGTATGATTACAGAAGACGTGCAAAATATTATGGATATGAGCACTCATATAGCTACGGCAATCGATGAACAGAGCCAAGTAGCCAGCGAAGTTAATAAAAATGTAGTGCGTATTCGTGACATTGCGCAGGTTGCTTCTGAGCATGCGCAAGCAAATGCACAAAGTAGCGAGGAAGTTTCTGAGCAAGCTAAAGTACTCAAAGATGCAGTAGCTAAATATAAAGTTTGATGATGCTTAACTAGAAGTAAAATACAAAAATGCCGCTTCAAATAAAGCGGCATTTTATATTTTGATGAGGAAAATCTTCCTTAAAGCTGAGATTTAAGCTATTTCAGTATGCTTTTCACTCGAAATGGCTGTTTTTCTCATTTATCTAACAAAAGTTGAAAAAAACACTTGATCAAAAAAAGGATCGCCCTATAATGCGACCCCACTGACACGGAGAGCGGCGCTAACAAGCAAAGCAAAACGAGTCAGCGTCGAGTAAAACTTAAAATGACTTTTTAGTAAAACAAAAACTTCAAATTAAGTATTGACAAAAAAATAGGAAAGCGTAACATGCGCAGCCCTAGCGAGATAAAGCAAAGCGCTTCATCACCGCCTTGATTACCAAAGCGTAATCATAAATTGTTCTTTAAAAATATGAAGCAATCATCTGTGTGGGCACTCGTACAGATTGAGTTCTAACAGCAGAACTAATTCACTTTCGAGTGATT
>NZ_CAMAPC010000003.1:420099-488790 GCF_945859825.1 Pseudoalteromonas holothuriae | reverse complement strand
GCCATTGGAAACTTTATTAGATGGAAAATTGATCTGGGCTGAGAAAAATTTAGCTCAAATCTAGACTGACAGTCACCGATTAAAAAACGGGTAACTGTCAGATCAAGTCTGAGCTAGTACACTTTAAGGAAGTTCTTAGCCAAAATCAGCGTGCAGTGTACTCGGTTTTGTCAGAGGCGCTTTATTGCCCATATTCGCTTTTAATATGTTTGAGGTGAATAAGTCTTAACTTGATTTTTCAAATTAGGCTAAGCGAACTTAATAAAACCTAATAGTTCCGTGTGCCAAAAGCGGTCTTTCGCATTGGCACATGTATTTAATTGAATATTAACCAACGTAGCGCTCAAAACGATTTTGGCAGATACCATTTGAGTACCTTTCAGATTTTGTACACCTAAATTCTATTACACGATTTAATTCACCGAAGAGCCGGATTCCACTGCCAAGTAATATTGGTATTGTTGTAATTAGAAGCTCATCAACCAAGTCTTCTTTTAAAAAACTCTGAATAGTCAAGCCACCATCTATATATAAGTTGTTGTATCCTTTTTTCTTTAACTCGTTATTGATACTTTTTATATCCCCTTTAACTAAAAATGCTTTTCCTTTCAGTTTATCTGGCATTTTCGTCAATGATTTACTTAAAACGAAAACCGGTTTGCTGTAAGGCCATTCAATATCCATACTTGCAACTAACTCCATCGTGTTACGACCCATAACTAAAGCATCGATACTTTCCATATGAGCCTGATAACCCATATCGATATTATCTGGATTAGGGATAGCCTCTAACCAATCAATTTCATTATTTTTTCCAGCGATGTAACCATCGAGGCTTGTAGCTATAAATACTTTATTGGACATAAATACCCCTATTAACTTAATTTTACTTTATTCTACGCTGTAGAATATTGTAAAATTATTCTACAGCGTAGAAATTAAAAGTAAAGTATATAGATTTTTATATGAAGCAATCCGAAGCAAAAAGAGGTCGCCCGTCCAAAGATAAAAACAGCCTTAGTGCCGAGTTAATAGTAAGTAAAGCTAAATGTATGATGGCTGGCACTGGTAAAGTGCCTAGTATGAGGGCCATTTCGAAAGAATTAAATGTCGATCCTATGGCTTTATATTATTACTTTAAAAACAAAAATATTTTACTGGAGGGTGTTGCTAAGTCACTAATGTCTGAAATATATGTACCTAGCGGAAAATTAGATTGGAAACAGGAACTAAAAGAGCTTTCAAAAAGCTATTTAGCAATTCTCCAAAAATATGATGGCTTATTAAAGACCCTCTTATCTATGTCTTCAAACAGTCCTGCTGATGTATTTGTAAGTAGATTTAATTTAATTGTTAACCCATTAAAACTAAGAAGCGATCAAGAAAAGGCTTTTCTTGATCTATTAGTTGACTATCTTCATGGCTTTTCAATGGCACTAGCATGTGACTCAAATGGTGAATTGACACCAGATTATGCGGATAACTCCCTAGACTTTTTATTCAAAAGGGTGCAGGTATAATACACTACTAGTTAAAGTGTATATGTCTGCTTATAGCTCAAAATGCCCTATGCACACAGCGCGAAACACAATGATAATATCGAGTATCTGACAAACTTATCTGCCGCTTCCTTGCTAAATCCATCGTTCACTCCTTGAACTTAGAATTTGAAATGATTTTGAGAATTAAAAGCTTAGGCAAAGCACTCAAAGTTTTAAGTTTGAAAAGCTTAAATGCCTGTCCACGTTAGCTGGATTTCAGAAAAATATCAAAGTTGGTAACATTTTAGATAATCTGCTAATAATATTGGCAATTAAAAAAGTAATTGCTCCTGTTATGTAAATGACCCAATCATTCACTATTAAATTGTTAGGCATTGAAAATATGTGGAGGTGGACTTGAGAATCTATAAATTAAAGACTGCGCTTGTTCCAATACTTGTTATGCCCCTGCTTATAGCAGGGTGTACTAGTACTACAATGTCAACGGGATCCGCGTTACTTGATGGTGACGGGTGGATTTCGGAGAAATCCTATTACCAAAAAAAAGTCCATTACGGTACAACGAGAGTAGATAAGTGTATTGAGCGCCATGACTCTATAGCAGGTGCAATAACAACGCAAATTAATCAATATTGCCTTCGTGATGTAACTAGGCTTAACACCGGAAATAAGTATACAAATAAGGAAATACAATACGGAACAGCTACAGTAAAAATTCCATTTACTAAAGAAATTGGCGGTATTGAAGGGATGTCAATCACAAAACTAGAGCATGACATTGGATTTACACCCTTTATTTCTAAGCTTACATCTGACGATTTATTAGTTTTTGTTCATGGATTCAATACCTCTTTTACTAATGCTGCGATAAGAACAGCTCAGTTGGCGCACGATACTAACTTCAAGGGAGAGGCGGTTTTTTTTAGTTGGCCATCATCAGAAAACCCTGCAACTTACTCGACTGACAAGAAAAGAGCGAAAGATAATTTTAAGTTCTTGGCAGAATTCCTAATTAAATTATCTGAAAACACAGATAAGCAGATTCATATTGTTGCGCACAGCATGGGTACATATTTGCTAGTTAATTCGCTCTCTATTATCAACGAGGAGATAGATGGAAATGATAACCTCCTTAAATCAAGACGGTTGAAAAATAACAACAAGATATTTAATCAAATAATTCTCGCTGCCCCAGATATATCGATGGACGAATATCATCATAAATTCAATCGATATAGTTTGTCTAAAGTTGCAAGAAAAATAACCCTGTATTCATCCATTAACGACCACGTGCTGAGCAAGGCTTCAAGATTTATGAACTACTTCATAGAAGGTACAGGGCAAGCACGCTTAGGCGACTCTTCCGCTGGCTTTTTTGTAGTAGACGGTATGGACACGGTAGATACCAGACAAGAGATATCAGCCCAGTTTTTTGGTCATTCGTTTTATGCAAACTATCGGGGATTAGTTACTGACATTTACCTTTTGCTAAATCATGGCACTGATCCAAATGATCGTATGCTTCAAAGAGTGATTGATGAAAAGAATAATACTCTATGGCTCATTCGTGATTAATAGAATTGTAAATGCTTAACAACGCCCCATATTACGGCGTTGAGGCTGTAGAATTTCTCTAGAGCCAGCATTTTGAGGTGCACTACGTTAAAAAGTAACGAGTATTGAGGGTGAAACCTATCAATAATTCATGTATGAGTGCATTTTTTATCAATTTCACAAATAAAAAATCGAGCTGTTTCTTCATTTTTAGAAATTCTACAGGCTCGTTAATTGTCTAACAGGTTTCTGTCCAAAAGCAGGTTTGAGCGGCCGTCTGTTCCTGCAGTTCCTCGCTCATAGCTGCCTGTCTGGTGAACTCCAAATCTATTTATCGATTAGATATAAGCTGCTGCATTTGAGACGTGTGAAGGGGTTATATTCCATTATTAATGTATGCTGTTTGATTAGAGTAGTGTGAAATTTAAACAATGAACGCGCAGTGGTCATTATTTTGAGCACTGCACGCTTTGTTTTGCCTATCTTTGGTTAAAACTCTTTAAACCATGATAAAGTGAAGTAACGACCCCTTGGGTTTGGCCCTCGGTCATATCCTCGTGCGATATCATAAAATGGCGGTGTTTCACCAAATGGGTTTTGCACGGTTAGATTAAAACGACCATATGCTTGAGCATCATACCCAAGTGTAAGGGTTTTTAAGTCATAAGAGGGCGACCAGCTTTTGGCATACTCTCTGGCTTCTCTGTATTGGTCTTTTTCTGGTATGTCGGTTAAATCAAGTATGTCATCTTCATCGGAGTTAAATGCTTTGCTACCGTAGGCTACAGTAAATGATGAACTCCAATTTCCTTTATTCCAAAATATACCAAAAGACTGCTTAGTTTCTAAATTATTATAGCGTCCTATTGATGGCGTCCACTCGTCATCCCCTAAGTATTGGTTTTCACCACGCGTGATTTCAGCCAAAGAATAATTTACTGTAAATTGTCCCAATGCCGTTTCTGAAAATGCGTAATTTAAGTCTAAGTCATATCCTTGAGATCGCGTTTTTCCGATGTTAATAATAATACTTTTGTAATGTTCAAGCACATGCGTGGTTGGGTTACGCTGAATTAAATCAGCAAACAACTCACCATTGGTACGTGCGTTTTCGCGCAACATGACGCGTGTTAAACGCTCTGGGGCATTTTCAATATCAACTTTCCAGAAATCCAAAGTTGCACTCAAGCCTTTGATATA
Source organism: Pseudoalteromonas holothuriae (assembly GCF_945859825.1). GTDB lineage: Bacteria > Pseudomonadota > Gammaproteobacteria > Enterobacterales > Alteromonadaceae > Pseudoalteromonas > Pseudoalteromonas holothuriae. The sequence continues at coordinate 484,534 of NZ_CAMAPC010000003.1, read as the reverse complement.
TTCTGGTGTCCAAACCAAGCCTAAGTTGCGTGATGTAGAAGTCTCGGGGTTCAAGTTTTCGTTTCCACCCATTTCAAACGACCATTGATAGGGCTCAGCTTCGGCAACTCTTGCACCAAAACTTTTACATAGTGGGAGTTGCTCCCAACCCGTGTTGCTACACGGATCTGAAGAGTTAGAGTACCAACGATCGGTAAGTATTTCTCTACCACGATATAAATCAAACAAGGTAGGGGCTCTAAAACCTTCGGAGTAGTTTGCCCGTACCATGAGCTCATCAACGGGCTTCCAATAAATATTGACTGACGGCGTGCTTGATGAACCCGAATCACTGTAGTTTGAATAGCGCAAAGCCAATTCAATACTTAAGTGCTTTGCAAAATAAGCGTCTTCAAGTAAAGGTATACTGGTTTCTATGTAGGCTTCTTTAATCTTACGTTTGGGTGGTATGTTGCTTTCTTCCTGCGCTAAATTACCGACCAATTTATACTTGCCTCGAACATCATCAAATTTGTTGCTAGCCTCTTCCGTGCGATACTCAACTCCGAGTGCGACTTGGATGCTGCCTGCAGGTAGCTCGTACACTTCACCAACGGCGCTTAGATTGAAGGTGTTGGTAGTCGCTTTATGCTCAGTCCAAATACCCTCAATCATAATGGCATCTAATAACTCGCTATTGAGGTTTTCTAAATCTAGAAAAGGGTTTAGTGCCGAGCAGTTATCTTCTGCAAGGCACACATCGGGGCCACTTAAGCTGTTTTGAAGTAGCGTTCTATTTAAAGCCGCAGGGTAGGCTGTTTTGGCTTCATAAGTACTGTGTACTAAGTCGCTTGACCAGGTCCAGTTTTCAAACAGCTCTCCACTTAGGCCAAAGCGCACATGCAAAGGTGTTGTTACTGTTGTGGTGTTTCGTTTATTGAGGTTGGTTAAACGGCGGTTCATTCGCACATCACGACCAAATGGATTGAACTCATTATCCTTGCTAACAAATAGACCTGATACGACCGCTGCAGCTTCTTGAGCGTAGTTCTCTTTGTCAGCATATAGAAGCTGGAAAGTGCCCTCTAACGTATTTGTAAAGTTATAATAGGAGTTGAGCAAAACGCTGTACTCGGTTCTTTTTGAGGCATCGAGTGTTTCACTTTGGTAGTTATAACCATGGGCCTCTTTGTATTTTTTCTCTGCTTCCTCTTGGGCAATCTCTTCTAATTCCCAACATGCTTGCCCTGCTTGTCCTTTGTATGTGGCTGAATAGGGTGCAAAATCAGATAAGTTGTTGCCATCTGAGCCATTACTTCTGTGCATCATGTAATAAGTGGCGGTGGCAGTATCTGGGTCACAATCAGAATAGGTGAAGTTGCCATCTGGGCCATAAATGCTCAAAAAGTTAGTACCTTCAAAAATACCACTGATCTTTTGGTCGCTTCGATCTGGGTGATAAAAGCTGCGAGAGCCACGGTTATATGTCCCCACTTTTTTTGCTTCTATTCCTAGCGTTATTCCGCCATTGTCAAAACTTGTACCACCAACGAAGCTGAAAGTGTGCGTTGGGGCATCATTGTATTCGCTGATCCCCGTTGATGCACTGAGTTTTATTCCTTCAAAGTCTTTTAGTAATTGATAGTTAACTACCCCAGCAATGGCATCGGAGCCATAAATTGCAGAAGCCGATCCTTTTTTAATATCAACCCTTTTAAGCATTGTGGTTGGAATGATTGAAATATCGACCGAACCATCGGTATCAGCAGCCATTCTTACACCATCGAGTAGATTTAAGGTGCGAGCATAGCCTAGGCCACGCAGCTGAATTTTTTGTCTACCATCATTGTTTCTTGCATCGGCACCAAAGTTCTCATCAATAGACACTTGGTTGCCATTCATTGCGGGTAATCGAGTGAACACGTCAGTGATAGAGGTAAGTCCACTGAGGGCGATATCTTCACTGGTTACTGTTGTGATAGGTAAAGAAGACGTAAGCTCTGGCCTGATAAGGCGAGAGCCTGTTACAGCGACTCGTTCAATTTCTTTTGTTTCTTTTTTGTTTGCTGCTTCATTTACGCCATCTGAGGCAAAGCTTGTGCCTGACATCATTAGTAGTGCCGTAGTTACGGCATTACGAACAGGAGATAGTTTGTATGTCATAAGAATCCCTTGATAATTCATTTTTATTATTAATAGCGGGGTGAATTAGTTGCTAAAGACGTGTAGATGGCCTAGACAAGTAACCCAAAACAGAGTGTACCGAACACAATTACATCGGCAATTGAGAAAAACTAATGATGTCAAATATTGTTTTGTAATTTAGTATATTCTAAAGTTATAAATAGGGGTTAAAGAAGAGAAATGAGGGCTTTTAAGTTAAGCAAAGTCTGCTGTGTCACTTTTATTGTGCTAAAAACAATATGTTAATAAAGTGGCTTGCAAAGGTTAACTACTTTTGTACTTTTATTGTGAGGTGAACGATTGTTTATTTTTATTTTGTTTGTTGGGATAATAAATTTGACTGATTGAATAAAAAAATAGCCGTATCACTATAAATTTGCTAGAAATACCTTAAATTGGGCAAAGTTTTGTTAATGGGTTGACCTTTCTTGTAACTAAAAAAAGCGATTAATACAATATTGCAATCGCATAAAAAAATATGTAATAAAATATGCAATGATTTGCCTTTTAGCTAGTTTATGGTCTTTAAAAGCCAGACCAAAACCTCGATATAGACAAACTAGCTATTATAAAAATGGCTGTCTTAACTATATGCTTAAAATAGTTTCAAACCCACCGTAGATGAGTCGCTTACCGTCAAAAGGCATAGGGTTTTGTTGAGGGTCGCAAATAGGGTCTTCCATAAATTTGGCCATGCCTGCATCTCGAATTGCTTTTGATGGCCACATTATCCAAGAGAACACCACTGTTTCATCATCTTGGCATTTAACTGCTTTGACAAAAGAAGTGTGTTCACCATCAGGCACATCATCACCCCAATTTTCGATGATGCGCTCTGCACCATATTTTTTTAATTGTTTTGCAGCCACTTTTGCGTGTTGCAAATACTCTTCTCGTTTACTGGTTGGTACCGCGCAAACGTAACCGTCTACATAACTCATGTTTTATCTCCTTGTAGTATATAGAATAGCTTTGTTTTATATGCCGTTATGTTAGCTTGGCTACACATTCCGAGGTTTCTTTATGCACTTTGGTAGCAAACAAATTTGACAGCACTTATTTACAATTAATAAGTATAGTTATTACTTGATACATTTACTGTCATCATATTTATGATTAATTACTATTTTTTATGCTCAGCGTTAAGGTCTTACAAAAAAGGATAGAAATGATAACCAAGCTAGATCACACTCAAATTGCTCAGGCCAAAGGCATTCATACGGTATTTCAAAAGTCTTACAAGATAGAGGCGCAACTGATAGGTGTGGAGAACTTCCCTCCACTGTCGCGTAGCATTGAAGATATAGCCAGTTCAAAGAGCGAATTTTATGGTTTTATTGATCAGCAAACATTAGCCGCGGTGATTGAAATACAAATTAGTGAGCAGCATTTAGATATTCATAGTTTAACTGTTGATCCGCAATTTTTTAGAAAAGGCATTGCGGGTAAACTCATCAACTACGTATTGAATGAGTGTGATATAAAACAAGCAACGGTTGAAACCGCACTCGTTAATGCCCCAGCGATTAAGCTATACAATAAATATGGTTTTGCAGTATTTAAACAGTGGACCCCATCACATGGTATTGAAAAAGTAGCACTTCGTGTTGATTGTACTTAATGGCCTAATACCATGTTGCACCATGAAATACACACTAAGTGCTTGCGCTTAATTGCATTACTCATAAAAACATCTTGTGCGTTTGTCACAATCTTAAACTAACCTCATAAACGGGTTTTAAAAAAGGAGAAAGTGATGACAGTACCAACTACCCCAAAAGGCTACCACAGTGTGACCCCTTACTTAATTATTAATGGCTCCGTTAATGCGATTGAGTTTTACAAAAAAGCGTTTGATGCGGAGCTGGTAATGCAGTTACCAATGCCAGATGGAGGAATTGCGCATGCAGAGCTTAAAATTGGAGACTCACATATTATGCTCTCAGATATGTGCCCCGAAGCGCATTTTCAGGACCCGCAAACATTAGGGGGGACGCCTGTTAGCTTAATGCTGTATGTTGCCGATGTAGATAAAGTATTTGCCCAAGCGATTGCTCATGGAGCGACAGAAGTTAGGCCTATACAGGATCAATTTTACGGTGATAGAGCGGGTACACTGCAAGACCCATTCGGACATATTTGGACTATAGGTACGCATAAAGAAGAATTAACCCAAGAACAAGTTATGCAGCGGATGGCTGATTTTATGAGTAAACAACAAGATGTTTAAACATTTAGGTGTGTAGCCAACTACTGAGTGTGAATGTCTTAATAATGGAAGTTGACGGGTGAGTTTGATTATTTGCACAGTTCAATCGAGGCTTTCACTGCTTTATCATTCGCCACTTACATAAAGCGCTCTGCAAAGTACCCACATTCAACACGTTACGAAGTTAGTGAAGTGGTGCTTTGCTGCTTATTCGCTTGTAACAACGTTACTATAAAAAAGAAAGCTAAAAAGCGTATTATGTATTACGGCGTTTTGATGAGCCCTTACTTTGGCTTTGTTTTGGGGTCGAGTGCCTATTTTATATAATAATAAGAGGTTAAGAAGGTGACGATGTTAAAATTACCACTGCTTATTGGCTGTTTTTTTATCAGCACACAGAGTTTGGCAAAGTGCGATGACAAAGTATTTAATGAATTTGATTTTTGGTTAGGCAACTGGCAGGTATTTACCGCAGATAATAAGCTGGTGGGAAATAACGTTATTAGTAAATCGCATGGCGGTTGTGTTGTGAAAGAACAATACACTGCATTGTCGGGGTTTTCTGGAGAAAGTTTGAATATTTTTGATACGACTACGCGCAGGTGGCATCAAACATGGGTAGATAATTCAGGCTTATTACTACAGCTAAATGGTGGTTTGAGTACTGGTAGCATGTCGTTGTCGGGCAAGCGCCAAAATAAATCAGGTACCTTTATTTTTGAGCGTATCACTTGGACACCAAATAAGGATGGTACAGTGCGTCAATTGTGGCAAAGTAAAACGCATAAGCAAGCAAAGTGGCAAACTGTATTTGATGGGTTGTATAAACGTGTTAATAAATAAACCAGAAGTGATTGTTTGAGTAATTAAAAGCCCCAATTATTAGTTGGGGCTTTTTGTGTTTATGAATTTATAAAACGATATTAGTACTGCCCTACTAAGCTTACGCCTGAAAAGCTGTTATATCCATTTAGCATAATGTGGAATTTACCACCTTGGCCTGAGTTAAGGGTACATGTTTCGTTGTTACCATTTACAAATGGACGGCAATCGTAATTAGTCTTGGTTGCTGCTGAGCCTTGTTTAACATATAAATCAGCATCACCAGTGCCACCAGAAATTGACACATTAAGTGTTACGTTAGCAGGTACATCAATTGTATAGCTTATTTGTTGGTTTTGACTGCCAGCTAAACCTGTCACAGGTACGCCGTTTTGCAAGCAGTTACTGCCACAGCCGCCGGTATCGCCGCCAACTGTTGCGGTTAATGTGGCACCGCTGTATGCCGCGTAACCGTGTAGCATAGCAAACCATTCACCCCCTGCTGGGTTAGTAAAGTCACATTGCTCAGCATTACCATTTTTATACGGACGACATAGGTAGCTATTTTGGGTCGGCTTTTGGCCTTGTTGAACGTAGAGGTCAGCATCACCAGAGCCACCTGCTAATACGAATGATAGTGCATCACTGCCTGCTGGGACATCAATTTTAAAGTATGTTTGAGAACCTGCACCACCGTTTGCAGGCACGCCAACACCACTGGTTAACTCTGTAATGGGTGGCTCAACAATTGGTCCACTTGCCGCTTGAAGTAGCTCGTTGGGTGAACCTGATTTAGCATCAGACAGCTTATTCTTGGCACTTTGTGCGCTTAACATTTGATCCAGTTGCGCAGGGCTTAAACTTGGGTTTTCATCAAGGTATAACGCAACAGCACCGGCAACATGAGGTGCAGCCATCGAAGTGCCGCTGATGGTGTTAGTTGCAGAGTTTGAGTTGTACCATGCTGATTTGATGCTTGACCCTGGCGCGTAGATATCTAAACATGTGCCATAGTTTGAGAAGCTTGAGCGGCTATCCCCACTAGTTGTTGAGCCAACAGTAATGGCATTTGCTGCGCGAGCTGGCGAGTAATTACATGCACTGCTGTTATCATTACCTGCAGCGACTACAAAGCTAATGCCAGATGCTACGGCATTGTTGACTGCATCATCAGTGGCTTGTGAAGCGCCACCGCCTAAACTCATATTGGCAACAGATGGGCCACTGGCGTTGTTCTTAACCCAATTAATACCCGCAATAACGCCTGAATTTGAGCCTGAACCGCTACAACTTAGCACTCTAACACCGACTACGTTAACATTTTTGGCAACACCATAAAGCGAGCCGCCAATTGTACCAGCGACATGTGTACCATGACCGTTACAGTCAGTTGCGTCTGAGTCATTGTCGATGAAGTCATAACCATGGCTTGCTCGGTTACCAAATTCATTATGACTAATCAGTACACCGGTATCAATAACGTAAGCGGTGACACCAGAGCCATCATAATCATAATGATACACACCATTAAGTGGTAGGTCGGCTTGATCAATTCGGTCTAGTCCCCAAACCGCGTTATTTTGGTCGCCTTGTATGTCAATTGCTTTTTGCTCAACTTTAGTATCAACCATTGGCTCTACTGAAACTACCTGATCCTGTTCAATGTATTTGATGTTGCCATCTTTTAACATTTCATGGATTTGTTTTTTACTTGCTTTAACGAGCACACCATTTAGTGCCGTACCAAAGTTACGCTCTACACGTACATTATACTTAGTCTCTAAATCATTCCCTTGTGTACTTAAATAAGCCGATATGCGATTTGCATCTTTTTGGTCAACCACAGTTGGTGTGTCAAAGACCACAATATATTTATCTTCAATCGCTTTATCAGGGTCTACTGGTAGCATTTGTGCTGCGTAACTGTTTGCAGCCAAACCTAAAGTAACGGCTAAAGTGAGAGTGTTTAGCTTTGTCATATTATTTCCTTTACATGTTGTTTGAAGTGGATTCACATTTACGATGACCTAAAATGAACAAAAAATAAACTGCATTGTTATATTTTTTTAACTTTAATTTAACCTAAAATGCACAACAATGTTATAAGGGGGGGGTCGAAAAACATTCACTACAACTCAATGAAAAGCTTACAGCTAGAGCAATTGCACGGCATTTTAAGAAAATTAATGGTTGAATAAGCAGCTAAACTTGCTAATATAGCAATAAGTAATTAGATATAATTTTTAGTTATAACTAGCCAATTCGATATAAAGAAAGGTCCAGCCATGTCTGATCAACAAGCGTTAAGTCAAATTTATTTAGATGCAAACGCGACAACACCCGTATTACCAAAGGCTGCAAAAGCGGCTTTATCCACGATGGAAACTATGTTTGGCAACCCAAGTAGCAGTCACATTAGTGGTTTGCAGGCAAAACAAGTTATGGATGAAACGCGCAGTAAAGCGGGTGAAGTTTTGGGCGCAGGCAATGGGCAAGTTATTTTTACCAGTGGCGCAACGGAAGGGATCCAAACTGGTATTTTATCGGCCCTTTGCGCGGCAAGAAAAAAAATGCAACCGGGTAAAAATTACAGCATTTTATATGGTGCAACGGAACATAAAGCAGTACCTGAATCTTTAAAGCACTGGAACCAAGTGTTAGAAATTAACGCCACAATTAAAGCAATCCCTGTAGATGAAAAGGGCACGCTTGATTACGACTTTATCGCCAAAGAAGTGCCAAACGCACTGATGATTTGCACTATGGCTGTTAATAATGAAACCGGCGTATATCAAGATTTAAATGCGCTTGAAATGGTTATTCGTGCTAACAATGCAGATGTTTATTGGCTTGTAGATTGTGTTCAAGCATTGGGAAAACGTGGTTTAGAGTTGGCAAAAACCAGTATAGATTATGCCCCTTTTAGTGGTCATAAGCTATATGCTCCTAAGGGAATTGGCTTTGTATACATTCGCCAAGGCGCGCCTTTTACGCCGTTTATTGCAGGCGGCGGCCAAGAGGGGGGGTTGCGATCTGGCACTGAAAATTTGCCAGGTTTAGCGGCATTGAATGTTATTTTTGATGAGCTGCAAGGTAATGGTGATGGCGTATTTGCAAGTGAGGGTAAGCTACAGCTGTTTCGCTCTCAACTGGCATTAGCATTAAAAAATGCCTTTCCGACTGTTTTATTTAATCACGATTTTGCCAACAGTGTACCAACAACGCTTAACTTTGCTATTCCAGGCTTTAGTTCAAAAGAAATAATGGACTTGTTTGATGCGGCCAATATTCGAGTCAGTTCAGGCTCGGCTTGTAGTTCTAAAGTAACACGTAGTTTTGTGCTTGATGCAATGGGGTTGCCCGCTTGGCAAAGTGAGTCTGCGATTAGAATGTCATTTGGCCCTGCGGTTACTCAGCAGCAAATAGATCAAGCCTGTGATCGTATTCACCATTGTGCACAAGCGTTAGGTCATAGTTGCTTATTAAATGCCACCGGCAGTATCGATGATAAGTCACAATTACAAGGGTTAGTACAGTTTAAAATGGGTGGCAGTTGTACATGGTTATACGCAGACCCATTAACCAAAACCGCAGTGATCATAGATCCTTTACCTGAATTGAGTAAGCGTTTACTTACTATCTTGCAATGTCAGCAATTACAATTAATTGCCGCGATTGATACCCATGGACATGCTGATCATCAGTCAGGTCGTGTTGCGTTAGCACAACAGCATTTAGTACAACAGCATGCTGATCATCTTGGCTGGCCTACAGAAGTTACCAGAGTAGAATTAAATAATCAGCAGTTTGAAGCCATTTCAATAGGTGATAAATACTTGTTACGTGTTGCTACGCCCGGACATACTGATGACAGTATTACTATAGTGTTATGTGAAAAAGAGCAATTACAACTTGGCGAACTGGTGCCAAACTATGTTTTTTGTGGTGATCTGGTGTTAATGGGCAGCCTTGGAAGAACAAATTTTTCAAGCAGCAACACGAAGCAAATGTATCAGAGCTTGAAAATGCTTGCGCAACTTGTAGGGCAACAAAGCTTGCTTTGCCCAAGCCATGATTACCATAATGAATTTGTGACTAATTTTAAAGCAGAAGCAAGCAGGAATTCGTTGCTCAATGATGTTTTAACTTCAGAGGTGAGCGTTGAACAGTTTGTGAAGCGCAAACAAGATTTAGATAAAAATATCAATGATGACATTGGTGAAGAAATTATGTGTGGTGCGTTCACAAGCGCATGTAACAAAAAACAGTTGCAAGAGTATAATGCTCCTGAACTTAAAGCAAAGTTGCAAGCCAATTCTCAGGCTAAGCTTATTGATATTCGAGAGCCACACGAGTATGCACTTAATCACAGCCAAGAGTTTGACGTGAATGTGCCATTAACGCGGTTAACAGACTTTATTTGTCAACAGCAACACGATAAATCACAAGAGCTCATTTTAGTTTGCCGCAGTGGCAGTCGCTCTCAAGTAGCAGCGCAGGCTCTATCGCGCTTGGGCTTTGAGCATGTTGGTCACCTTAAAGGTGGATATGCGCTCAGTCATACCAATTAGCATAAATTTCTCACTAGTAACTTTGCTTGTTACTTATGCTAACGGGCATAACTGTTTATAAATAAGGGTGTAAAGGGCATTTACACCCTTATTTATTTAATAGCAGCGATGCTACGCTATCCGCAAATTGTTTTTTTGTGGCCATCAATCCTATTAAAGTAATCACTAATACAGCACTGGCAGCATGGCGTAATAGCGTTAAATGGTCAGGTTTGTAATCAAGTCCTAATTCATATTGATAAAATGCATCAATCGTAAAATACACACAAGTAAACGCACTAACAGTTGGTAATGTCGCAATTATTAGCCACTCATAGAGCGCTAGTTTGTATTGTTGATTTTTACTTAACCCAAAGCTAATAAGTAAACCATTGCGCTTTTGATCTTGCTGCAAGTGCCTTTGTATTGCTGCGATGAGAAGCAATATCGTCAGTAAACTGATTAAAGTACTATAGGTGAGTATTGCACTGGTCAAAATATTGAGGTATTTACGTGTTTGACTGAGGAGTGTATCGATAGAATGCAACCGCATTGATGGGTGTGCTTGCCAAAGTGTTGCAAGAGCTTGCCACGCATCATCGGGTATTTGTGCACTGCCAATGTTATATATGGGTACACCTTCTATCGGATTGGCTGCGTGTGTTACAAACCAAAAAGTAACATTACTGCTACCTGGCACAAAGCTATGAACTGAAGACACTCTAAATATTTCGCTCTGTTCCAGCATTTGCATTTGAATGGTATCGCCAAGTTTTAGGTTTAGTTCATTAAATACCTCGTCTTCAATAGAAATACTTTTCAGCGCATTTGATTGTACTTTTTTATTCCAATTGCCACGCTCAAGCTTATTGTTATGAGGAGTAGCATGATTCCAATGAAGCCTGATTGGCTTTTGTACTGTGCTCAACGTATCACTGACTGAAATATCAACGTCATTTAATGGTACATTATTGATGTGGGTCAGTTGCGCATATTGGTATTGATAAAGTTCTTTAAGTTCTCCTTTGTGTGTTTTTAAAAACTGTTCAAGTGAGTGTTGTTGTTGTTTATCAACTTGGGTAATTAAAAGGTTTCCTTGTTGTGTATACTTAAAGTGTTCAAGCATAGAGCTGACATCTTGGTGTATTCTGGTACACATTAAAACGAGTGTAATACTTAGGCCCAGAGACATCATTTGAGCCGTTTTTATATAGATCCTTTTTCGCATTAAATAAAGCGCAAAGCCAATCAGCTTTCCATGCTTGCCGAGTCCCCATCGCCCTAGATTTAGCACCAAGGTGCTAATTATTAATAATCCAACGATGCATACACTAAGGCTACCCAATAATAGAGCCGTTAAGGTCCAATTATCTGAATACCAATAAACAATACATGTCATCACAAAACACAGAAAAAGGCCACTTACTACTAATTGACTTTTACTTGGAGTATGTGCGCATAGCAATTGCATGGTTTGTGCTTGATAGACTTTAAACCAAATAGGTGCTGATAGGCCGATATAGACCATTGATGATAATAGTAACACTTTGATTAAATCGATAGGCTGCCAGATAAGTGCAAAGCCAAGCATGTGTTGTTGAACAAACTGCTCGAAGTATAATGCACTTAAAAGTGCCAGTATAAATGCTGGCGCAAAGCTTACGATGAGAATAAATAAACAATTAACCGTAATGACAGGGAGTCTGTATTTTTTGTTCATACCATTGGCCATGCAGATTGCGATAAAGCGGCTTAATGGTTCACTGGTTTTATTACTCGCTAACAATAAAATAATCCCGACCAAAATGATAAGTAACACGCTTAGTAGCCCTAGAAATTTCTCAACTCTTTGATAAATAGCTGAGACGGGGTGTCTGCCAAGAGCTTTGCTAAATAGGCGGCTGTCGCTCATATTACGCTGAATATTTTGTATTTTATCTATGACTTCATCTGGGTGATTAAATGAGTAACGGTGTTGGCTCACTTTGAGGTGTTCACGCTCGATACTCGCTTTATGAACTAGAGCACGCATGTCACTAGAATGACCTTCATGCAACCTGTCAGGCTCATGAATAAGGTAAGCGCAGAAGAGTAATTCAGTACTACCTAAGGTTAGTGTCTCTCCTATTTCTATGCCTAATGCAGAGGCAAGTCTCGGTTCTAGCCATATTTGCGACAGCTTAGGTGGCAACGCTATATTTTCTCCATTGAGGTTGGTATCTTGGCTATATTTTAATTGGCCTTGCAGTGGGTAGTTATCATCAACTGCTTTAAGTTGTATGAATTGATGCCGATTTTTGTGGGTTAACGTGAGCTTATATAGTTGACCTATGCTTACGTTACTCGTTAAGTTTTCCAGCTTGGTTAAGTCATCTTCAGGAATAAGACGATTGGTTTGAATTACCGTATCGGCCCCTAATAGCTGCTGCAAGTTTTGCGTTAGGTAATTGTGGGTGCCTTGTGCGACTAATGTAATAAAGCTGAAGTAAAAAAATAGCACACTAAGGCTTAAAACAGTCAGCAAATTATGCCCTCGTTTAGTGTGTAAATATACTTGTTGTAGCGATAGCATACATATTGAAAGTAGCTGATTCGGGTGGCTTATTCGCATTTTTCTAGTGCTCCTTGTACTAAGCAATACTGGCTATCTAATTGCTTGGCAAGCGCTAAATTATGCGTAACTAAAACCAATGTGGTGTGGTTTTTTCGTGCAAAATCACACATAAGTGAAGCAACCTCCCCAGCTGTTTGCTCATCTAAATTACCCGTTGGTTCGTCAGCAAAAATAATACTTGGCTGATTAACAAATGCTCTTGCTATGGCAACACGTTGCTGTTCACCGCCGCTGAGTTTACTGATAGGTTGGTTTTTTCTGTGTGATAGGCCCACGTTTTCTAGCCATTGGGCGGCTTGTTCATCAGCATTTTTGACGGCTCGCAACTTCAGTGGTAATGCAACATTATTGATAGCGTCAAGCTCGGGCAATAGGTGAAATTGCTGGAAAACAAAGCCACTATGTTGACGAAGATAATTATCGTCAACAGAAATACCTTGATGCTCAACGGTTAAAGTGCCTTGTTGAATGTTTTCAAGGCCTGCAAGTAAGCTAAGTAAGGTGGACTTGCCACTACCCGATGCGCCCGTGATAGCGATTTGTTCAGCACTTTTTATACTTAGCGATAACTTATTAATTAAACTTAGAGTGTCACCAGCGTTAACTTTTACCTGATGACAGAGCGCTGATGCTGTTAGGGTGATACCTGAGTTTTTATGCATGACATATGATCCTATATAGATATCATGTTAAGGTGCCAACTTGGGTGTGAAGACAGTGTGAAAGCAGGTTTCACGTTGCTTTCACAAGTGCAGCTATATTATTTTTTTGATTTAATAAATACAGGGTAGAAGTAACGATGCCTGCAAACTCTATAAAAGTATTGCTAGTTGAAGATCAACAAGATATCAGCCGTAATATTGCCGATTATTTTGAATCAAAGCACGCTGTGGTGGATTTTGCGTACAACGGAGAGCAAGGATTGTCGTTAGCGCTTGAACATTATTATGATTGCATTGTACTTGATTTAATGTTGCCAAAAATTGATGGGCTACAGGTTTGTGAAAAAATAAGGCAACATGCTGATAGGCACGTTCCGATTATTATGTTGACAGCACGTGATACTTTGGCAGATAAATTACAAGGGTTTGAGCAAGGTGCTGATGACTATTTAACTAAACCATTTGCGCTGGAGGAGCTGTGGGTGCGCTGTATGGCTCTGACACAACGTCATATGCTCAATACTACGCATACGCTTACCATTGGAGATATTACTTTTAACAAACAAACACACCATGTTGAGCGTTTAGGAAAAAAAATTAGTTTGCAGCCCATTCCACTGAAAATCCTACGTGTGCTGATGGAAGCACATCCAAGAGCTTTAAGCCGTAGCGAGTTATGTGACAAAATTTGGGCTGATGAGCCCACTGATTCGGATGCATTACGTTCACACATTTACCAATTGCGTAAGGCTATAGATAAGCCATTCCCTAAGGCGGTTATCAAAACGCTTCACGGCGTGGGCTTTGCTTTAGACATTTCAGTTTCTGAGTAAATTAAGTAGGTTAGTGATGAAAACAGCTCAATTACGTAACCGTATCGTTATCTATTTTGTAGGGAGCACGCTACTTACCAGTGCTCTATTTGGTCTAAGTAGCTTTTTGTTTGCATATAACATTGAGGATCAGTTTTTTTACGACTTACTTAAAGATGAAGCTAAGGTTGTGCAAACACAGCTCTCTCAAGGGCAGGCTGCCCAGCCCAAGCTTGACTTTATTCGTTACTTTCAAACCCAAGCGCAGCTACCTAGCGTGGTCTTGAGTTTGTTGCTTGAAGAGCCAAATCGCAGAGAGTTTGCCGGTGAAAATGATCAACACTTTCATCTTTTAAAGTTAAAACAGCAGCAGGGATATCTACTGGCAGAAGTGAGTGATCATTTAGTGGTTCGAAAGATCACTGAGGGGATGGTGTACTTTTTGCTTTTTGTTTGTGCTTTTGCCTGTTTGATCGCCATTATTATGGGCTTTGCTTCATATAAAATAGCGAAGCGTTTGCTCAAACCCTTAGATAATTTAATGGTTATACTCAACAATGCGCCTGTTGATAAACTGCCTCAAGGGTTTGCAACTGAGTTCAAAAACGATGAAATAGGCACGTTTGCAAAAACGCTAGAATCAGCCCTAGATAGAATTCGGGCTTTCATTAGTCGAGAGCAGGTCTTTACCCGAGATGTCTCTCATGAATTAAGAACGCCTGTGACGATAAGTCAAGGCGCTTTAACATTGTTAAAGCAAACCAGTTTAGATCAACAGCAAACATCTTTGGTTCAGCGCATTGATTCAGCTCAACAACAAATAGAGCAAAGCCTCACGGTTTTGCTTGCGCTGGCACGTGAAGATCAGTTAGGGCAAGGAAAAAGTCGGCTACTGGCTGCAATTGAGCAAAGCATAATACAGCAATACGATCACCTTGATGGTAAAGACATTGAACTAACAGTTGATGTTGGTAGCCTCATAGAAGTACCTGTAGAGAAAACAAGTTTGTTAATTTTATTAAATAATCTACTAGGCAATGCATTTAAATATACATCGCAAGGGCGTATTACTATTTCTTTTGCAAATAATACGTTACTTATAGAAGATACAGGGCAAGGCATTAAGAATGACGAACAGTTATTGGTTTTTGACGAAGGTGTTAAAGGGAAAAACAGTCAAGGTTTGGGGTTAGGTTTAAATATCGTTAAACGCTTGTGTGAAAAGCTGGCCTTGCAATATACATTAACGAGCGATAGCTCTGGCACCCAAGTAGAGATTATCTTTTAATTTTATCTTAAAGTGCCCTGAACCGTTTAATATGGACTAATACCATAACATGGTATTTTATTGTTTATAAACGCTGGAGAAAATAGAATTCAGCAAAGGAGAAAATAGTTAATGAGTAACTTAACCGCAGCAAAAAATGTGGCGAATACAAAAGAACCAATAAAAAGTATCCTACCAATTATTTCATTTGTTAAGCCTTATAAACTAATGGTGTTATTAGCTTTGCTTGCGTTGTTTGTAACATCGGCAGTAACTTTGTCTCTTGGTCAAGGTGTTCGATTTGTTGTTGATAGTGGCTTTGTAGCAAATTCATCAGCGCAACTACAAAGCGCCGTACTGAGCATGATTGTATTAATACTGCTATTAGCTATTGGCACATTTTTTCGTTTTTATTTAATGAGCTGGTTAGGAGAGCGAGTAGTTGCTGATCTTCGTAAAGCGGTGTTTGAAAAAATAGTCTTTTTACATCCTAGCTATTTTGAAGATAATCGCAGCGGTGAAATAACTTCTCGATTAACCACTGATACGGGCTTGCTGCAATCTATTATAGGCGTATCGTTTTCAATGGCACTGCGCGGTACGCTAATGCTAATAGGTGGTGTGATAATGTTATTTATCACTAATTTTAAACTAGCGATCATTGTCATTGCGTTTGTTCCTTTGGTGTTGCTGCCGATACTTGTTTTTGGTAAAAAAGTAAGAAAGCTCGCTAGCAGTAGTCAAGATGCCATCGCCGATATAGGTACTTATGCAGGTGAAATAATCCAAAACATTAAAGTGGTACAAAGCTATACACAAGAAAAATCTGAGTATCAGGCATTTTCAAATGAAGTGGAATCAGCATTTATCATCTCCAAAGCAAGAATTAGGCACTTCTCGTTGTTAATTGCGACTGCTATTTTCTTTATTTTTAGTGCGATTACGGCGATGTTTTGGGTCGGGGGTAATGATGTGATCTTAGCCAAAATTACCGCAGGAGAATTGGCTGCATTTGCGTTTTATGCAGTTCTGGTGGCTATGTCGGTTGCAACCATCGCTGAGGTTTACTCTGAGCTACAGCGTGCCGCAGGCGCAGCCCAAAGGTTATTACATTTGCTTGAAGTAGATAGTAATTTACCCAATGCGTTACAACCAGAAAAATTGGCTTTGAATGCAGATATGACCATTGACATTAAACAGCTATCATTTAGCTACCCTTCAAGGCCAACGCAGATAGCATTGGATCAAATTGATTTAACGATTAATCACGGTGAGGTGGTGGCCATTGTTGGTCCATCTGGGGCGGGGAAAAGTACGTTGTTTGAAATGTTACAGCGTTTTTATGATCCGCAGCAGGGAATGATAAGCATTAATGGCGTGAATGTTCGTGATATATCGTTATCTGACCTGAGGGCGCTTATGGGATTAGTGCCTCAAAACCCGATACTCTTTAGTGCGGATGTAATGCATAACATTCGCTATGGAAAACCGTCGGCTAGTGATGAGGAAGTTATTAGAGCTGCAAAAAAAGCGCATGCTCATGAGTTTATTGAGGCATTACCACAAGGGTATAGCAGCTATTTAGGAGAACAGGGCGTAAGACTATCAGGTGGTCAAAAGCAGCGCATTGCTATTGCGCGTGCTATTTTAAAAGATCCCAAAATCCTATTACTGGATGAAGCAACAAGCGCCCTTGACTCCCAGAGTGAGTATCATGTTCAGGCTGCTTTAGTGGAATTAATGAAGCAACGAACAACCTTGATAATTGCGCATCGCTTATCTACAGTAAAGCACGCTGATAGTATTGTTGTGATGGACAAAGGAAAAATTGTTAATCGTGGTAAACATCACGTTTTAATCGACTCAGACCCGTTATATAAGCGTTTATGCCAGCTGCAATTTGAGAGTTCACATGAGTAAATATAAACTTTATTTGGCAGTCCTCTTCGTGCCAGAAGTGCAAAGTGGTCGTTGCAACATTTAGATGCATTAATATAGCAATGCAGAACTTAAGGTATCAGCTTTCACTTGATGGATTACCAAAATTCACTAGGGTTATATAGTCATAATAGTATGGCTATATAACCTTAGCTCTGGATAAGTGAGTTAGCACAATAAAATTATTTTACTCACTGCAGAGGGTAAGTTGCAGGGCAACCGCCTGAGTGAGCACTTTTTACCCAGCGGTTATTCCCGCCGTCAAAATAGCCTCTAAATATTCAGTTTTCATCCAAGCTTTTTTCTGCTTTTTTGGAATACTTAATTTGGATGGCTCTTGTCTGAGCATGTTCAATGCCAACTGCCGTAATACTGCGAGATTTTCTGCTCCATTATCTTGATAAATTTGGCAATTATCCTCATTCATACTCACATCCAGTACCCAATGCAGACTGTTTTCTATTTGCCAATGGTGGCGAACGCCATTAGCCAGTTGCTGTTCATTTAAATTGGCTGAACTGATGTGATATCGGTAGCTTAATTCTGGCTCTTTGCCTTTGGTTGCCCGAAAGCGAATGCTCATGCCTAGTGTAAGCAATTGGGGCCATTGGGGAAACTGCTCTGCTAGCGCGCTGGCATCTTGTGTATAGTAGATTCTGGCCTCAATTCGACCCTTATTTTTTCTATAATAATGCCATCCATCGGCTGCTGACGCTGGGCTTTAAATGCTCGTTTTACCGCTTCAAATAAGGTGCTTTGATTTGCTTTTAGTGCTAATAAATAGTCTCCTCCCTTATCAATAATTTTCTCGGCAATATCAGTTTGGCAGCCCATTGCGTCAATGGATACCAGTACACCTGCCTAGTTATTAAATGATTTATCTATCGTAATATCTGCTCATTTATTTAATTCAATTGGTATAAAAACACCTTGGGAGGGAATGAAATATCATTATTTTCATATAAGAAATGTAAGTTATAGCTTTTCCTATTAAAAAACCTTATCCAAACCTCAGGCAGTTACACAAGAAACGTAAAATAACCCGTCATAACTGAATCCTAATGTAGCAAGGTTTCAAACGTTGCTTTCAATTCATCAAGCTCAATGGGTTTGGTAATATAGCTTGTGAAACCAAGGTCTTTTGCCTTGTCTTGATCTGTAGACATCGCGTTTGCTGAGATACCTACAATAGCAATGTTTTTGGTATCTTCATGGTTTTTGAGGGCTTGAAATACTTCATAGCCTGAAATATCGGGTAAATTTATATCCAATAAAATTAAGCTGGGTTTGAGCGATTTAGCGGCTTCTATACCGCTGTAGCCGTTGACTGCTTCATGGTACACAATATTGTCAAAGCGATTAACAAGTCGCTTCATCAATTTTCTATTTGTCGCATTGTCTTCGATGTAGAGTACGCTATTAACATTAGTCTCGCAGAGTGTTTCTTCTCTTATTAGTGGTAAGTCAAAAGTAGCAGTGGTACCTTCACCTTCTGTACTTTGAATACGCATGAAGCCGCCCATAGCCTCGGTAAACTCTTTTGCGATTGTTAATCCAATACCAACCCCCTCTTCACCAGTGTACTGATCGCCCCCACGCTCAAATGGTTCAAATATATGCTTAAGTCTTCGAGCTGATATGCCAATACCTGTATCGATAATGTGGGTGCTGACATCATTACTATTTCTCACTAATTTGATTGAGATGCTACTGTGGTCATTACTATATCGAATGGCATTATCAATAAGGCTGGTAATAACTTGCTTTAACTTTGCATAGTCTGCCTTGACGTAAAATTGAATATCATTATCAAATGACACTGAGATGTTTTTATTATTTGCAGCGGATAATAGTTGCTCAATAGATTCTTGCAAACTTTCGTTGAGTGACACTTCTTCCAAACTCAGTGATAGATTACCCGTTTGAATTGATGCGATTTGCAAAATTTCATTGACCATAAGAGCTAGATCTTTGCCAGCCGTTGAGATTTCTTTAAGGCTATCAGTTTGACTTAGGGTTAAGTTTTCCTCCTCTAAAAGTTGTGTAAAACCAATGATTGCATTAAGTGGCGTTCTAAGCTCATGGCTCATTCGAGATAAAAATTTAGACTTAGCATGGCTTGCTGATTGTGCTTGTTTAGTGGCAGCTTCAAGATCACTGGTTCTTTGTATAACTTGTTCTTCTAAGTCTTGGCGGTATTGGTTCAATGCTGCTTCATATTTTTTTTGTTCGGTAATATCACGCACAATACCAGTGAACATTTTCTTGTCACCGACAAACATTTCACTCACGGCGAGTGACATAGAAAAAACGGAGCCGTCTTTTTTTCTTCCTAATACTTCACGGCCGGACCCAATTATTTTTTTTATGCCACTGGTCATGTAATTAGCTAGGTACTGGTCATGCTCCTGTTGATAAGGCGCAGGCATAAGCATTTTAATGTTTTTACCAATCACTTCATGTTCTTGGTAGCCAAATATTTTTTCTGCGGCAGGATTAAAACTATCTACTAGGCCTTTATCATCGATTGTAATAATACCGTCGATAACGGTTTCAATAATCGCTTTGATTCTTGACACTTGGTCGTCAAGTAGTGCTTTTTGCTGGGCGATACCCGATATATCTCTGACTATGCCGGTAAACATTCGCTCGCCATTTACATCCATCTCGCTGACGGCCAGTGACATAGAAAAAATGGACCCATCTTTTCGTTTGCCTAACACATCGCGCCCAGAACCAATTACCTTTTTTTCGCCGCCAGTGATGTAGTTAACTAGATACTGATCATGTTCTTGCTGATATGGCGCAGGCATTAACATTTTTATGTTGTTACCAATGACTTCATGTTCTTTGTAACCGAATATTCTTTCTGCCGCCGGGTTAAGGCTATCGACTAGCCCTTTGTCATTAATGGTAATAATACCGTCAATAACTGTTTCAATAATGGCTTTTATTCGAGCAACCTGGTCACTTAAAAGTGATTTTTGCTGCGCAATGTCTGAAATATCTTTGACAATCCCTGTAAACATTCTTTGGCCGTCAACGCTCATCTCACTGACGGATAACTCCATCGGGAATAGTTCACCATTGGCTCTTTGACCAAGTACCTCCCTTCCAGAGCCAATTATTTTTGCTTTATTTGTTTTTAAGTAATTCGCAACATAATGGTCGTGTTCTTCTTGATAAGGAGAGGGCATAAGCATTTTCACGTTTTTGCCAATGACTTCACTTGATTGATAGCCAAATATGGTTTGTGCTGCTGGGTTAAAGGTTTCTACAATACCATTTTTATCTATCGTTATAATGCCATCTACAACCGTATTGATAATGGCTGATATACGGGAATATTGAGAGTGAAGCTGAGAAGATAGGATTTCTTTTTGCGATAGTTCAGTTTCTAGTTGTAGTTTATCTGCCTTACTTTGTGCTTCTATGGAGGAAAGGTTTTGTACAATTTTGGAAAATTCATCTCCTGTTTTATTGTCGAACTTTTGAGAGCTTGGAAAGTTAAAAAGTGCTTTGTTTAGCGGGCGAACTTTTAACTTTATATAACTGGTGATGAGTACTATTAAGAGTATTCCACATCCGATAAAAAGCAGTAAAAAGTCGAACTGTAATGCAGTTAAACGCTGCGGTAAATTATATTTTACATAGTAGAGGTAGCACAAGCTTTGAGCCGAGGCATCTGTACTGCACACTTTTATTGCGCCATGAAGCACAGTTTTATCACTAAAAATGGCCAGTTCAGACTCTTTTAAGCCTTCAAAACGACTCGCAGAAGGGCTAATTTCTGCTAGTCGCTTACTCATATCTACATTGTTTGTGGTAGCCAGTACCTTGGTGCTTTTTGTTGAAATTAAATACTCATACGTCGTATGTGTGTGCTTTATGCCCGAGGGAGCTGACCATGCAAGAAATAAAGTTTTTGAGTTTTGATGTTTTGATGAAGCCTCAAATCGTTGTAGCGTATTTTCTAATTGCTGTAGTTGGTTTGCTGAGAGTGTATTAATTGAGTTTTCAGTAAAACGTTGCTGCGCGAAAAAATACAAGGTAGCCATGCACATTGTTACAAGTAGCGTAACCATATATGGGTAGGGGACTGATTCAGATATTTTCATTATTGCTTATATACCTCATGAATGCTGCTGCACTTATTTTTGCCGTTAATAATCTGGCTTAACTTGCTCTTTTAGCAACATTATTGTGAAGGTACTGCCTACATTAAGTTCACTCTCTACGAGTAGCTCTCCATTCATCAACTCAACTAACTTTTTGGTCAGTGTGAGTCCGATACCAGTACCTTCTGTTTCTGAGTCTTCAGCACCAAGGCGGTTGAAGGGTTCATAAATTTTTTCTAAATCTTGTTCAGTCATACCCACACCTGTATCTGCAACTGAGATAGAGCAACCATAATCATTACTTGAGACTGAAATACATACCTCTCCATTACTACGATTGTATTTTACGGCGTTGGAGAGCAAATTGATAAGTACTTGCTTTAGTCGCAAAGGATCGCATAAGGCGAAGACTTTTGAAGTTTGCTCAACATGCAAAGTAAGTGTTTTTTCAGCGCATTGAGCTGCAATTAATTTAGTACATTCTGCAACGATTTGGGTGACGTCTGTGGTTTTGTTTGTAATGTTAAACTTACCTGCCTCTACTTTTGATAAATCTAAAATTTCGTTTATTAAATGTAGTAAGTGCCTACTGGCTTTGAGAATTTCATCAACATCTTCTAAGTCACTCTGAGCTATACTGTCTGAGGCTTCAAGCAATTGGCCAAACCCTAAAATGGCATTAAGAGGTGTGCGTAGTTCGTGACTCATATTAGATAGAAACTCTGATTTAGCTCTATTGGCTCTATCAGCTTCTTCTTTAGCTTGAACAAGCATTGCTTCGTTTCTGAGTCGGAGCATTTCTAAGCAAACACGATCTGCAAATAGGCTTAATAACGACACTATGTAATCAGAGTTAAACAGCTTTTTATCGCTCATTAAGCCAATATGACCTAACCTTTCACCATGAGCTGATATGAGTGGCACAGCAATATAAGCTTCAATATTATTACTTTTTAGAAATGTGTCTTTTGGAAACTGGTTATGTACATTCTCTTTGTAAAAGCAGATTTCATTATTTTTTACTTGCTCACACGGTGTTCCGTTAAGTTCATATTCAAATTCATTTAGCAATTCACCTTCATGAAATAATGAAATTGCTTTCATTATGCCGGGGTTATTTGTTGGCACAGAGATAAAGCTAGTAGTAGCACCTGTTGCTAAAGTGAGCCCTTGTGTTGTTTGTTCAAAAAATTCCGTGCCAATGGTTGTGGATGTGCTAATTACCATGGCTTGGAGCGCTTGTTGCAGCATTTTATTGGCAGTTATATCGGTTCTAATAGAGATGTATTGATAAGGCTTACCCTCTTTGTCTACCATGGGGGTGATGGTAGAATTTACCCAATATAGGCCACCTTCTTTTTGTTTATTACAAATATCCCCTCGCCAAGTTTTGCCACTTTTTATTGTGCTCCAAATTTCTCTGTAAAAAGCTTCATCATGCACATTAGATTTAATAAGACGGTGGTTTTTTCCGATTATTTCTTCTTTTGTATAACCACTGATCTGACAGAAATAGTCATTTACATATATGATATCTCCTTTTTTATCGGTAATACTTACGATGGCGTGTGAATTAATGGCTTGGTGTTCTTTGTCTCTCTCATAGACTTCTTTTTGTAGATTTTCTTTTAACGTTGCTTTTAAGCGGTACCGTCTGGCCCTAACTAAAACTGATGCGCAAAAATGTTCATTTTCAACCGGTTTTAATAAAAAGTCGTCAGCGCCAGTTTTTAGAGCATATAACTGAGACGTATAATCGGTGTCAGCTGAGATAAAAACAATAGGTACGTCAACATATTGGGGTTGTTCCCGAAGTAAAATTGCCAGCTCTGGTCCCATGATATCAGGCATATGATAGTCAAGTATAATAACGTCAGGCTGCATTTTTTCTAAATGTTCGAGTACCTCCATGGGGTTTAGAAACTCATAGGTCTCAAAGCCTTGTGACTTTAGTAAATCAGCGTACAAGCGTAAAAAAATTTTATTATCATCAACAATCAGTGCACGATATGGAGACTGTTTTTTCATATCTGATACAGAGTTAACGATTGAAGTAATGTAAGTCTCATGGTTAGGTATGCGGATGTATCGATCAACGCCTGTTCTGAGTACTTTGAGCCTAAATTGTATATCTATGGCTTGGCACATTAATAGTAATAAAGCGTTGGCAGGAAGTACGCTTTTTATTTCTGTTATTTTTCTAAGTAATTCAGGCTCATTTACAGCATCATTCCACTTTAAAATAACTATAAGGGGAGATGATGAATGCTCGTGAGCATGAAGGTAGGCGCTTAATTCATTCGTATTACTAATTAATACGGCATCGTAATCACATTTATTGATTATTGAGACTAGTTTTGCTCCGTCTTCATGGCAACTGTCAATGATCAGTGCTTTGTTATACAACTGTGTTGTATTTTTTTTTATCACTTCAACATGCATATTATTAACGAACATATTATTTTGAGCTAGGATGCGGCAAATTTCTTCAATTCTTTCTATGAGCAGATAAGTAAGGGAAGCATTAGGTTGCTCAAGGTATGTGTCTAAACTAGATAATAAATCCTGTAAAGCGGACTCAGGGAATATACCAACACCTCTTTGAGCCTTACTAAGTTCCTTGCTTAATTCGAGCACTTCTTTTATGGATGTTGGTTGTATTTCATTTATACCTTTGAGCTGTGTGCTTAAAGTTTTCAGCTTGTGGAGTAAGCTTTGTTCGGTATACATTTTACTTATACTCCTGATTATTCTTGGGCTCAATAAAATTAATGACCACTATGCTGCTGACAATAAGCTTAGTCTTGAAATCGGTTTTTAATATGTAAAACATGTTGCACGTTACTCAAAAATATTTCCGCGATAGTTGGGTCAAAATGCTGTCCACTTTGTTCTTTTATGTAATTTAAAGCCGCTTCGGTACTCCAAGCTTGTTTATAGGGCCTAGCAGAGGTTAAGGCGTCATATACGTCTGCAATTGCAGCAATTCTGCCTTCTATAGGGATCTCTTCTTGTTGGAGTCCATGCGGGTAGCCTGTACCATTGTATTTTTCATGATGTGTTAAGGCGATACTTCTTGCCATAATCATCAAATCTGAGTTGTCACCACCTAACAACTCTCCTCCAATTTGAGCATGTGTTTTCATTATTTCCCACTGCTGTGGGTCTAATGGGCCTTCCTTTAATAAGATGGAGTCAGGGATACCAATCTTACCGATATCATGCATAGGGCTTGCATGGAGTAATAGTTTACACCTGTAATCTGACCAGCCAAGTTGTTGTGCCAGCAGCATGCAAATATGACTCATACGTAGAATATGGTTACCTGTTTCTTCATCTTTATATTCAGCGGCCATACCGAGCCTTTGTACAACACTCAACCGTGTGCTATGCAGTTCCTTTGTCCTATGGTTGACCATTTGCTCAAGTACTTGTGCTTGATCGTTGAGCATTTTGTGGGCTAGATGCGCATCTAATAAGTTTTGTACTCGCATGAGAAGTTCATTTTTTTCAAATGGTTTTGAAACATAATCTCGCGCACCTTTTCTTAAAGCTGTTAATGTACTTTCAATGCTTTGTTGTGCAGAGATAATGACTATTGGAGGCATTAATTTTAAGTTGAGTGCAAATAATGCATCCATGACTTCAAAGCCGTCTAAATCAGGCATATTGATATCAAGCAAAATGAGATCAGGTTGTAAATCTAAAAAGGTATTCACAGCTTCGCGAGAGTCAGACAGTAAATGCACATTTTGATAACCCCTAGCGCTTAGCAACCGGTGCAATAACTTTAAGTTTGTTGGGTTATCATCAATAGCAAGGATAACTGAATTGTGTCGTATCTCTTCCACTGTTAGTGACCTAGTTTATGAATATAAAATAACTTTTTTGGTTGTAGATTGCTTTATATTGGCCGTTATTCAACGGCTTTTAGGCGATCAGTGATATTTCTAAGTTTGTCTTCTAGCACAAAAGATAATCCCAATGTTTCTTCAACAACTTCTTTTGTTTCATCTACTAAGCACATCAACTCTGATTCTTGTTCTTCATCTAAGCCTAAGGTAATAATTTTAAGTTGTACCGCTTGGGATAAGTCATTAACGAGTTGCTTTATTTGCGCATCTTGGTTGAAGCAGAGCGTTTTGATCGTACCAAAATCATCGGTCAGCTGGCTTTTAAGGTTATTGAGTGCTTTTTGTCGTATATTGCTTTTTTCAACTTGTTCTTCAATAAAGTCGACTCGACTGTCAATAATTGTAAGTAAAATGGCAAAGTTATCGCGAAGACGGCCAATAACATCTTCATCATTTGCATGGATACCCTTAACGAGCATTGAGCAATTTGGAGAGTTAAATAATAAGTTCGAACCAAAGGGCACAATACGTTTAGCGTTTCGTCCTAATTCGAGAATTTCTTTTTCCAAATCGGTGATAGTTTGCTTGGGGAATTGCTCATGTTGGCCCGCGACTCGAAATTCAATACAACAAGTTACGCCTGCATTTGCGTAGTAGTGCTTTATGTTTTCAAACAGTATGTTAAGGTCAGACACCTCAAGGTTGTCGGTAAAAAATGTAACCAGTTCACCCAACTCACTTGCTTGTTGCATGGAAGTAAAAGCGGTGGAGGAGGCCATTTCAAACATTTCTTTTAAGTCATTGCGCTCGGATATACGTAGCTCAACCCGCTTGAGCTTTTCACGTAACTCTTTGAAGTCTACTGGTTTGGCAATGTAGTCATCTCCACCACTGCCGTAAGCGGTTAATTTGTCTTCGCTTGATGTTAATGCCGAGATAAAGATAATTTCACATTCGTTGTATGCACCGTGTGCTTTGATTTCTTTGACTAAGTCGTAACCTGTATAGTTAGTGCCTAGCATAATATCCATTAGAACGACTTGAGGCTGATGTGTTTCCATTAGCTCAAGTATGGGATCACTGCCATTGGAAGAAGTAATGTCGTATTGCTTAGAGAGCGCCTTTTCAAGAACCATTCTATTTTGAGGGTTATCGTCAACGGACAGTATATTCACAAGCTTTCCTAATTTTGATTATTTCCATATGGCTGTATGTAAAGGTAGCCAATGATAGAGTCACTCGCAAATAAACTCATTCGTTTTTACGCCGTCGGTTTATTTGTTGGCTAATTACTTAACTTGCTTATTCTTTTGATGATTTAGCATTAAAAAAATTGAGTGAGTAGGGGGTGAACTTTTCTGTGTGCTTTTGCTGCAGTCATTCGGGTATTCTCCCTAGGCAGAGCCTGCATCCATAGTTAGTCTATGTAAGCCAAGTGATAACGAAGAAAAAATACCCAAAGGGTTCAACTAAAGGCTTTCACTACTTTGTCATTCGCAACTGACATAAACTATTATGCAGCATTGCTCATTTCACGTACTGAAAGCCTTTGGTTTGAACAAAATTCATACTTTTAAGAGCAACAGCTCCTGATAAAATATTTATGTTTTGTAAGTTGGCAAAGAATCAGCTACTTTCCTCTCATTACAGCAAAACAAATGAGCAGTCTCAGCCACAGATCACATTTAAAATACAGATCTAAATGGAACCTAAATAATTCTGCATTCTTAGATGCAGTAACTTGGTAATTAAACCGACCTATTGATATTGCCACTGATGCTTAAAGTCATAACGAAAGCCAACGGATATTGATTGCATATCATGTTGGTTATCGAACGATTTATTTAAATACTCTAGGTGCACTCTCAATGGCGGAGTTGGTAGCCATTCAAGTGTGATGTTGTAGCCATCAAAGCTTTGATTATTGGCATCATTGCTATGGTAACCGTCGCTAAAATCAAAAATACCCGTTTTAAGTTTGTAATGTTTGGCTAATCGATAAGCGAGTGACAAGTCAAATGTATGTCCTTGTCTAGATAAGGTATTGTTAATTCGGTCATAGTCTTTATCTTGATAAGACACCGCACCATAGAACTTATCTGTAAATTCATAGGCGAAAGAGCTGGCCCAAATACTGTTCTCCCCTAGATGAAGATCCTTGTCATAAACGTCATTGTGTTGATAAGTGATTGCAGCATGAAGGCCATTCGCATCATAACTTAGCCCGGTATTAAATAAATCAGTTTGATTATCGCCATTATTGCCATCAAATTGCCCCACGGCAACAAAAGTAAATGGGCCTTTATCTAGACGGTAACTGAGCAAGTTATCAACAAAGAAAATGCTTTCAGGGTCATAGGCAAAAGGGCTGGCTGAATGGTTAAAAATATCCACGTATTCGGCAATAAATAGGTATTGTGCTGGCCTTTGTTTACCAATGCCAAAGCGACCGTAGGGTGTTGAAATAGCGGTATAAGCACGCCTAGATTTGCCAAAGTTACCTTCGTTAGCTAAATCTATCCCCCACTCGCCGTGCAGTTCAGCAGCCCATCCATCAGCAAATTCATGTGTCACCTTAAAACCGCTATGAGACAGTGCGTCACGTATGTCCCAATTGCTTTGTGTTTGTTCATCAATTAAGCCAAAGGTTGGCCTGATGGTGGCATAAACATCTATCGTTGTTTCTGTGATAGGTTTGGTTTGGGTCGATTGCTGGGGTTTTATTGTCGTACTTTGGGGTGTTTTATGAACAGTTTTGGGTTGTTTGTTTTGTTCTAGTAGTAGTGCTTTTAGTTTTTCTAGCTGAGCTTCTAATGCTTTAATATCTGCCATGGTAACAGCAGGTGCTGCACTTACCGTTTGGCTGGTGAATAAAACTGCAAGAGCTACTAGAGCAAATATATATTGATTAATAATTCGCATCGCTTTCACTTTAGATAGTTGCCATTCACCGAATTATAGACAACACTTTTGAAATCAGGCTAATTTTTGTTTAGGTGTCAAAAAATGCAGATCCGCACCAAGTTCTCCGTTACCTCTGCTGTCGTTATTTTACTTATAATTTCAATTACCACATGGTCTACGTATTGGTTTGTGAGTAACTCAGTCAAAGCTAAGACACACGCTCACGTCAGTGACAGTACGCAACTGCTAGCCATTAGTATTGATAATTGGTTAGCGATAAAAGCAAGCCAAATTAATGTGATAAAAAGCCAGCTGGCGCAAAATTTTAGTGTTGAGCAGTTTCAAGAAAAGCTAAACACACCGTTTTTAAAGCAAGAGTTTTTACTTGCTTTTGGCACCTTAGAAAATGAATCCCAGTTGCGTTCAAATAACCCAAATAGACAAAACCCTCCTGGTGTTGACTTTCGTCAGCGAGGCTGGTATCAACTTGGTAAAAAACAAGAAAACACTGTTTTTACAAGTCCTTATATAGACGCAGCAACTGGGGAATTGTTACTGTCAGTGGTATCCTCCATCACAGCTAATGGTCAATTAAAAGGCGTTGTTGGTGGAGATATAAGCCTTGATGTTATCGCCAAAAGCGTTAATGCTGTGAATTTTGACAATACTGGATATGCCTTTCTTGTTGACAGTAATGGCAAAATTATAACTCACCAGAATCCAAAATTTAATGGTCAAGGCATTGATAAAATCTATCCTGAACTGTCGATTTCAAAGCAGGATATATTGACCGAAGTAGCAACTAAAGATGGTATAAAGTTATTTTATTTACATGCTTTGGATAATGATTTTGGTACAAACTGGTATCTAGCTGTGTTAATAGATAAATCGCTAGCTTACGAAACATTATTCGATATTACGATAAATTCACTGATCATTGCAGTAATAGCAGTATTATTTGGCGTTATCTGTGTGCGGACCTTAGCACTACACTTACTTAAACCATTAAAAGATTTAGAGCAGGCAATTACAGGCATGGCAAGCGGTGGTGGAGATTTAACACGTCGTCTTAAAATTGTTAATGAGGATGAGTGTGGTGTGGTTGCGCGCCAATTTAACCTTTTCTTGGCATCTCTTCAGCAGTTAGTTTCTAGTGTAAAAGAACGTGCTGATCAGGTAGTCAGTAGTAGTGATTCTGCCAAATCACTTTCTACTGATTCAATGAAAAAACTCGATGAGCAAGTTAGCTTAATTGAGAGCTTAGCCACTGCAATGCACCAAATGAGTACCACGTCTACTGAAATTGCAGGCAATGCTCAGCAAGCAGCCAGTTCTATAACGCATGTAAATGATAAAACGGCCGAAGGGCAAAGTGTATTTTTGCAAGCCAAAGAGCAGATAACTGCACTTGCGCAGGATATTGAGCAGTCACATACGCTCAGTACACAGTTGGCTGAATATAGTCAAAGTATTGAGAATATTTTATCCGTTATCAACGGAATTGCAGAACAAACAAATTTATTGGCTCTAAATGCTGCAATTGAAGCAGCACGTGCCGGTGAGCAAGGTCGGGGGTTTGCAGTTGTGGCTGACGAAGTTCGCTCTTTAGCATCAAAAACACAAGAATCTACAACTGAAATTAAAGCCATGATTGACCAAATTCAAGTGTCTTCTGGCCAAGTGCAACAGTCAATGGGGAGTAGCCGTGATAAAACACAGTTATGTGTGGAGCAAACAGAACAAGCAACGGATATGCTAGACGAAATTACGGAAGCGGTGAAAGAGCTAATGGATAGGAATATTCAAATTGCTACTGCGATAGAGCAGCAAAGTGTGGTTATTGAGGAAATTAATAAAAACACTAACTATATTAATGATATTAGTGTTGAAGTGGGCAGTTTTGCTGACAAGCAATACCGTGCTAGCGATAAATTGGCCGAACACGCACACGAACAAGAAACATTACTGTCTAAGTTTACCTTGTAGCATCAGGCGCTGCCTATAACGTAGTTTGTGAGGAGATGATTTAAATGTGTGATGTTATTAGAGTGGTTTCACACTTAGTAGAAATTCATTGTGAAAGCGGGTAAGTGATTATTATGCGAAAAAAAGCGCACTTTTGGTCGCTATTAATGACGCTTTTGATAGCGATGATTATCTGGCCAATTCAAGCTGAACCACAATACAGAGTGACCATTTTGGTTGACGAAAGTTACCCACCTTATACTTATGTAAATAACGGCGAACTTGCCGGTGTTTATGTAGATTTAGTCCGCCAAGCAATCAAGTTAATTGATGATAAATATATTGTAGAATTACACCCTGTACCTTGGAAGAGAGGATTAGCTGCCCTTGAAAATGGTGATAGCTTTGCATTAATGCCACCTTACAAACATATTAAGCGCAGACCCTTTATTTGGCCATATTCTGTTCCACTGCTTGAAGAAGTGGTGGTCGCCTTTTGTAATAAAGGTGTTTCGTTGGTTGATATAGAAACTAGAGACACCACGGCAAGTCCTATTAATGTGGGTTTAAATGCGGGGTATATGATCTTAGATGACGGACTAGAACAGGCCAGTAAGCAAGGCAAGATCAAGTTATGGGAAAATAAAGATACTTATTCAAACATAATAAAATTAGCAAAACGGCGTATTGATTGCTATGTGAATGATAGGCTTTCGACGCTGCTTGGGCTTAGAAATGTTAAACGCTTACACCCGGGGTTTGACTTAAATAACCTTTCAGAAGACAGAGTCGTTGTTAGACACACGGCACATATAGGCTATGTTAAAGATTCACTCAGTAAGTTCCCTTATAAACATGATTTCATAAAGAAAATGGATGAAGCTTTGCAAACGGTACTTGCCAGTCAAGCTATGGAGTTAAGTAACGAATGAGCCTTGAGCCGTAAAAGGGGTCACATCTTTATACATCATGCTCCCCTTTACTCAGTAACCTCCACTTAATAGAGAGGATTTATACTCTCTTGCCATGAATGGATACCTGTATATAAAACATGCTGAGTAAGTAGCATGTTGTGTTTCTTTACTTAATTAGTTGTAAAATAGTTCTAAATTCGGGGTGTAGTGAGTCAGCTAGTAGCTCATACAGACACATTTCAATATTGCTTAATTGCGCACCGTTATGCTGTAATTTTTGCAAGGCGAGTGCTTTATGACTGGCACTACGAGATGAAATAGCATCATCTATGAGTACTACATTGAAGTTCAATGCAAGCAAATCAGAGGCAGTTTGGTACACACAAATATGTGCTTCAATGCCACAAATTAGCCAATGGCATTTATTGGTATGTCTTAATCGCTGCATAAACGTGTGATTAGCACACCCACTGAACGTTGTTTTCGCAATGGGCTGCTCAAAAGGCATTAGCTGCGCAAGTTCTTTAACTGTAATACCTAATTTATCAGGCGTCTGTTCCAGCCAAAGAATAGGCAGTTTGAGCGCCTGACAACCGAGAATCAACGTTCTGGTGTTGGCGATAAGCTCTGAACTATTGGCAACTTTGTGAGCCAGCTTTCCTTGTATATCTATAACGATTAGTCCGCAGTTTGATGTATTTAACATATCGCTTCCATTGTTTAGGCATTGTGACCTAAATAATGAGCGTTTAACTTAAATTGATCAAACTAAGAAGTAAACGCCAGCGAGTACACCCAATATTGTAACTGCTGCCACAGGCCAAATTGCTGTCGATCTATTAATTCTTGCTGATGGTGTCGATGGTTCAGCGGGCTCATCGCTTGAATTATCATGTCTTTCATTGGAGTTGTTTTTTGGTAGTTCCTCTTGCTCTGGCGCTTTGTTATTAGCATGATCATCGTCTTTTACCGGAACCAAGGGCAATTGCCATTGATACCCCTTACGAGAAAAGGTTTTAATTGCATCATCACCAAACAGAGCTCTAAGGTGACCAATACTTTGGAAGACAACTTGGTTTGTCACAGTACGACCAGGCCAAACTACCTCTAATATTTCATCTTTACTGTGAATACGATCGGCACCCATGATGAGAAGTGCGAGTAATTTGGCTGGCTTTTCGTTTAGCGAAAAAACTTTACCCTTATTAGTGAGTACTAAAGCGTCGCAGTCAAATTCAAAATGGCTAAAACTAAATTTCATTTTTATTATTTAATCCAATTGATGGATGTACCTTTTTTACATGTTATATCAGCATATCACCTCTATTGCAAAAGCACGGTGAATTTACAGTTAATTTTTAAGTGCAGCTTTCTAATGTATTGTGAAAGTTTAATTAAATTAACCAAATGCCATTTAATAATCAATCTCTAAATATATATTTTAGCTATCTATATGGCCTAGATTTCTCGTAGGATCTAATTTGTCTCTCACTCTGCGTTTCAAAACTTTGGCATCAGGGAAACCACCATCCAGCACTCGGCACCAAATAAGTTCATCGTTATAGTAAATTTGAAAGATACCTTTTGATGCTGGAGACAGCGCAACTTGTTGTAATTCATCGGAGAATGTTGAAAGTAACTCTTGCGCTAGCCAGCCGCTACGAAGTAGCCATTGGCATAACACACAATAATGTATCGTGATATTAGGTCTGTTCATGTCTGTATAAAATCTCAATATTGGGTGAACTTTTGTAGGTATTTGCTAAGTCTACATATTTTTACAAAAATAGCGTATCGATATGATATTTATCACACATGAATGCTGTTATGTTAAAAACACACAGTAAAGATCAACATGCCCTAAAATAAGGAGGTTAGTTTATGTATAAAATATTGACAATGGTGGCGGCTAGTGTGGTTTTAATGGCGTGCCAATCAACAACCAAGCAAAGCGTGAATACGAAGCGGGGAGAGGCAACGAAACTGGTGATAAACATCAGCAATGTTGATAGTGAAGAAGGGCAACTACTTGTGATGATCCATGACAATAGTGCAGACTTCCATGCTGATTTAAATATTAACGACCCGAAGGCTCATTATTTTAGCAAAAAAGTAGTCACTCCAACGAAACCAAACACTTTAGTGGTATTCAATAATCTACCTGCAGGAAAATATGCCATAAATGTGATTCACGACAAAGACAGTGACGGTCAGCTAGATAGGATGATCTTTCCATTTTTAGGTATGCCCAGTGAGCCTTACGCGTTATCAAACAATATTTATGATCACTTTAGTAAAGGTGACTTTGATAATGCACTGGTTGAACTAAAAGCCCCAAATGATCAAGTAGATTTAAGCTTGAGTACACACCTGTCTAAAGTAATAGGATTATAAACAACATGGGTAAATTGGAGCTGTTAGTTGGGTTTTACGTAAAATGTTGTAAATATTACTTGTGCGTAAGTTTTATTTAATGGTATATTTATCAACTTGGTTTTGCTCTTGTGAATTTAAGAGCGACTTGTAATGTCCTTTCTTACCCTGATCCAGTAAGCCAGCATTAAAAAATCGAAAGCTGAATTATTGTACGGCGACCAAATAGCCAGCACATCCTCGCTGGTAGAACTTGTCTTAAAAAAAGACCGTGACCGTTGGGAATATCGTCAAAACTGTAGTGAAGCTTATATATAAATTTGCCAGTCAAATACTGGCATTAAGTTTGTGAGTTTTCTATGTCATATGAATATAATGGATCTGTGATCCAAATAGCGCAGCCTGTGCTGTCAATCTCAGTCAATAAAAGTAGTGTTACTTTTGCAGATAAAGCGGGTTTGAAAAATACGCGTTTTTCAACATCAAGCGATGCTAGAAGTTTTATAAAGTGGCTGACTCAGGCACATGCCTAATACCATTTTTATTAAAATGAGTAACATGTAAATAAAGACCAGCTCCGTCACAATTTTGGTGGCAGAGCTGGAATTACCAGCTCAACTCCTTTCTCAAAATCCTAACCTTCTCATTTATTATGTTTGCTACTACTTAACCAAGTTGCAATCTCTTTTTCCATAAAGTCTCTAATTAACGGTTGAGCTTTGGCATTTGGATGCAGGTTATCGTCTTGCATGAGTGCTGGGTTAACAGCAATAGGCAACATAAAGTATGGCATTAAATAAGCATCGGTTTTATTAGCGACTTTTTCATAGCTTTGTGTAAACATTTGCGTGTACCGTGGCCCTAAGTTAGGAGGAATGTGGATCTCCATAAGGGCAACATGTGCACCCGCTTGCTGGCTTTTAGTGACTAACTGAGTTAAGTGTTTTCTTAATAGTTTAACGGGAAAACCTCTTATGCCATCATTGCCACCTAGTTCAATCAACACATGACTTGGTTTGTGGGCTTTTAGCCAAGCGTCAACTTTAAGTAAAGCGTTATCTGTTGTTTGCCCACTGATTGCGGTATTAATTAATTCGATCGGTTTTTGCTGTGTATCGTATTTATTTTGTAACAAATTAACCCAAGCTTGTGCTTGTTTAAGGCCATAGCCTGCGCTTAAGCTATCTCCAATAATCATAATTCTATCTTTGGCAAAACTGCTAATTGGATGTAGCGCTAGCGCAAAGAGCACTAAGAACTTTAGGAAAAAACGCGTCATGTCAGTACTTTCTCAGTTAAATATTATTAACGTCACTGGGCTTACTAAATCAGTAAATACCCTAGAGGGCGAGCTCACTATCCTCAGCGATATCAATTTTTCTGTCAAGTCAGGAGAGTCAGTTGCGATTGTTGGGGCTTCAGGCTCTGGAAAATCCACGTTACTTAGCTTACTTGCTGGTCTTGATGTAGCGAGTAAGGGCGATATTTGTTTAGATGGTGAGCAATTGAGTGAACTCAATGAAGAGGCGAGAGCGCAACTTAGAGCCAAAAAAGTTGGTTTTGTATTTCAATCTTTTATGCTGGTACAAAGCTTAACTGCGCTTGAAAATGTGATGCTACCCGCTGAATTGGCAGGAGATAGCAATGCAAAGCAGCAAGCTTTAAGCTTGCTGGAAAAAGTAGGCCTGTCACATCGTTTAGAGCATTATCCATCACAATTGTCAGGTGGAGAGCAACAACGTGTTGCCATAGCTCGGGCATTTATTGGTTCACCTAAAATCTTATTTGCCGATGAGCCATCAGCTAATTTAGATAGTAAAAATGGTCATTTAGTTGAAAAGTTACTATTTGATCTTAATAAACAAAATGGCACAACGCTTATATTGGTTACGCATGATGAGCATCTAGCCAAACAATGCGACCGTATTATCCATATTGAAGCTGGAAAGCTTGAAACTATTCGTAATGGAGAGGCTGCCTATGTGGATTAAGTTAGCATTTAAACTCTTTGCCAGAGAGTTTCGCAGAGGTGAGTTGTCTATTATCTTTGCTGCAATAGCACTGGCGGTGTTAACCGTTTTTAGTTTGTCATCCGTGACGCAGCGAATAGGGCTAAACATAGAGCAAAAAACCAGTGATTTTATCGCCGCAGATCGTCGCCTTTCCAGCAATCACCCTATCGAACCACACATTTTAGCTAAAGGTGCTGAATTTGGGCTTGAAACAGCAAAAATGCTGTTTTTTGATTCAATGTTGTTCGCTAATGAAGAGCTAATACTAGGTTCTATAAAGGCGGTATCACCGGAATATCCCTTAAGAGGAGAGGTTACTTTGAAGGATAACCTCAATGGTGTTCCCTACGAAGTAAGAGGTGGACCTAAAAAAGGCAACGTTTGGTTAAGTGAAGGGCTGTTCTATAGCCTAGGTCTTAAAGTTGGCGATCAAGTAGAACTTGGGGCTGGAAACTTCACTGTTTCAAAAGTTCTTGTCAACGAGCCTGATGCACCGTTTTTTTCGTTAGCAGGCAATCGTCGGGTATTATTAAGTTACGATGACATAGCAGCAACACAAGCGGTACAGCCCGGAAGTCGAGTGTTTCACAGGCTACTATTTGCCGGCCAAGAGCAACAGTTAAGTGACTATTATGCTTGGTTAAAACCGCAACTTAAAGCAAATCAATCATGGCAAGGTATAAAGGATAGGCAATCACCGCTAGGTAACAATTTAGCACGAGCAGAGCGGTTTCTCCTTCTTGCTGGTTTATTCGGAATTATGCTGGCAGCTGTCGCGATGGCGGTATCGGCAAAGCGCTATTGCGAGCGCCAATATGACCCCGTCGCAATGATGAAAACGCTTGGTGGAAGTCGGCAAGTGATCCGTAATATTTATTTATTGCATCTAAGTTTAGTTACTGGCTTTTCAATTTTAGTGGGTTTGTTATTAGGCTTTGTGTTGCAGCATATTGGAGCCGCTTACTTAGCAAAGTTTATGGGCACAGATCTACCTGTTGCAGGTGTTAGGCCTTGGTTACTATCGGTGTTTATCGGTATTGTTTGCGCACTTATGTTTTCACTAAAGCCATTACTCGATTTGTTTGATATTCCACCGTTACGTGTTTTACGTCGAAGCTTAGGTGATAAGCTCGCTTTGAGCCGTATTCATATAGGCTTATCTTTGTTGACTATATTTTTACTAATGTGGATGTTTAGCGAGCAATTACTTA
Source organism: Pseudoalteromonas holothuriae (assembly GCF_945859825.1). Taxonomy (GTDB): domain Bacteria; phylum Pseudomonadota; class Gammaproteobacteria; order Enterobacterales; family Alteromonadaceae; genus Pseudoalteromonas; species Pseudoalteromonas holothuriae. Next base: position 448,146 of record NZ_CAMAPC010000003.1, on the reverse strand, counting down.
CTACGTTAATTTTGTTTGGTTCTACGCTGCTGGTTATTGCCGTATTATTTGGTATATCTCGTCTTGTTTTTAGTGCTGGAAGAAAGCTTGGGCTTAGCCCCGGCTCTAGCTGGTCACTGGCCATTGCTACATTGCAAAAGCGAGCAAATGCTAACGCTGTCCAGTTAATTAGTTTTGCTTTAGCAATCAAGCTTATGCTGTTTTTGGTGGTACTTAAAAATGACATGATCTCTGACTGGCAAACACAAGTACCCGCAGATGCGCCAAATATGTTTTTGATTAATATTGGGCAAAGTGAAGTTCAGCCCTTGGATGATTTTTTTGAGCAAAATAGCATAACACACGAAGCATTCTTTCCTGTCTTTAATGCGCGGGTTGACGCTGTTAATGGTGAAGAGCTGGCTCGCAGAATTTCTCGCCAAGAAGGTGAAGAAAAAGCTGATAGTGAACGAGAAGGTGTAAATCGAGAGCCAAACTTAACTTGGCTAACTGAATTACCTGAAGGAAATGAAATTACGCAAGGTAAGTGGTTTGATAACAATAGCCAAAGTGACCGTATTGAGGTGTCAGTATTTGATGGTTGGCAAGAGCGGTTAGACTTAGAGTTAGGCGATGAGATTAGCTTTTTAGTTAATGAGCAACGTTTTGATGCGGTGGTTACCAGCTTTAGAAGCGTAGATTGGGGCACATTAAAGCCTAACTTTGTGATGATTTTAAGCCCTAATATGGCAGGTAAAGTGCCTGTTACATACTTTAGTGCCGCAAAACTTGATAATAGCCATACGAAGGCAATTAGTAGCTTGTTGCAACGCTACCCCACTATAAGCATGATTGACATTAAAAGCCGTTTGGAACAGGCGCAGTCAATTATAGCTCAAGTGTCGTTGGCGATTGGGTTTGTACTTGCAATTGTACTGATCAGCGGCGCGCTTGTACTGGTGTCACAGGTCCAAGCTAGTCTTGCAGAGCGCATGCAAGAGGTGGTGATATTACGCACTTTGGGTGCCCGAGGGCGATTGATAAAATTGGCTACCTTATATGAATTCTTATTATTAGGTGCAATTGCAGGGCTTGTTGCCGCTTTGGTGAGTGATGTTACTTTATTGGTCATTCAGCAGCAGTTGTTTGACGTAGATGGAAAAATGCACCCATATGTATGGGTACTTGGTCCAGCCGTAGGTGCGGGCTTTGTTGCTCTGATTGGGTATTTTATGGTGTCTAATACGATGCGGCAAAATACGCAAGGGTTACTGCGCAAACTAGGCTAACGAGTTATATAAGCATATATTAATAAGCCCTCTTTTTAGAGGGCTTATTATATTTTGCTGTACCTAAGATGTACTCATTCTCAAAATATGATTCAGAATCATCAATTAAAGGCTAACTCTTGGGCATGATTTTTTTCGTGATTACTACGTTAAAAATAAAATTCACTCCTATACTCAAGTCGATATTGATATTAAATTAATTATCACTTGGGATGACACAATGAAAAAACAATTGATAGCTGGGGCTTTGTGCTGCGCCTTAAATGGTACTGCTTATGGAGCCGATTTACGTATTAACGGTTTTGCTTCTATTGTTGCAGGCTCTGCCTCTGATGACAATATGGCCGTATTTGGATATGAAGATGAAGTATCATTTAGCAATGAAAGTATGTTTGCTATTCAGGTTTCGTCTGACTTAGGAGATGGGTTAAGTGCTACGGCTCAGATAGTCTCTAGAGGTCGGGATGATTATGATGCTAAGTTTGAGTGGGCGTATGTATCTTATGATATAAATGATTCATTGCGTATAAGTGCTGGTAAAATGCGTTTACCTTTGTTTCGCTATTCAGACTTTATTGAAGTAGGTTACGCATACAGATGGATACGTCCACCTCAGTCGGTATATAACTTTGCATTTTCTACTCCAACGGGGCTGAGTCTTTTACATAACACTCAAATTGGCGATTGGGACTCTACTGCGCAAGCTGTTTATGGGCGTTTTGAAGGGGACTTTATCGCTGTTACTGGTCAAGACCGTGGTAAGTTAAATGATATTCTTGGTTTTAATTGGACCATGACTCGAGATTGGCTCACTTTACGAGCCTCCTATGTTATGGCAGAAACTACCATTAGTCTTGACAACTCAGCCCAGTTAACCGGTTTGGCAAATGCATTACAGCAATTTGGGATTCAAGATGAATATAATAAGTTGTTAATTAATGAAGATGATGGCACGTTCATCGGGGTAGGTTTTGCAATTGATTATAATAACTTTTTACTTGATGGCGAATATACCGAAATTGAGGTAGACAATAGCTTGCTTGCTGAGCAGTCACAATATTATATTTCAGTTGGGTATCGATTAAATGATTGGACTGTGCATTTAACTTACGAGAGTAATGATGATGAACACCCAACGAGTCGTTTTAATCAAGTGCCTGAAACCATTACGGCAGCTAATGGAGAGCAAATAAGGGTTTCGACAGACTCAACTAACCCTAATGCACCTCTTATTAAAGATGCAATGAATAATGCTTTACGAACAGCTCATAACGACACTAATACAGTATCTGTGGGCGCGCGCTATGATTTTCATCCATCTGCTGCGCTCAAAGTAGAGTGGAGCCGTCTAGATAACGACCTCAGTAATCAAGACAATGATGTGATAGCCGTTGCAATTGATTTGGTATTTTAGGGGGGCACATATGAAAAAATATTTTGTGGCAGGCACACTATTAGCTGTCAGTGCCGCTATACAGGCAGAAGTAGCAGTCATAATTAACCCAAGCAATAATACTGCGTTAGACAAAGAAGCCATTGCAAAGATTTATTTAGGTAAAATGAAGTCTTTTAGTAATGGTACTAAGGTTAATGCTGTCGGGTTAAGCAGTGGCGACTCAGTGGGTAAGTTCACAGCTAATGTAGTCGGTAAATCGAGCAGTCAATATAAGGCGTATTGGTCGAAGTTGATATTTACTGGTAAAGGTACGCCTCCAGAAGCATTGGGCAGTGAGCAAGCTGTGATTGACTTTGTTGCAGCAAATGCCGACGCGATTGGTTATGTTGATAGTGCAAAGGTAACAGATAGCGTCAAAGTAGTCGGTAAGTTTTAAATATTAATGGCTACTTGCGATATTAAACAAGTAGCCAGCTTTTAACTGATTGAGAGCCAGTTAGCGACCATTAATTATTTGTTGTTTTACCCATATTCCAGCCTCTTTTAATTGTGAGTCATCGAAGTTACCTTGTTGGCAAGCACCTGCTTTAAAAACAGCACCAGAGCGCCAATCATCGGAGTAGTTCCAATTGGTCCAGCTAATTTTTTTATTGGCCATGAGATCAATATAAGCTTGCGCACTAACAAAGTCATTTTCATCTTCACCTTTGTAATTCTGAGTGCCCCATTCGGTTACGAAAACAGGCAGTACATCAGAGGCTTTATCTAGCATATTACGGTGAAATTCGCGATGAGATGCGGCATAAAAATGGAAGGTATACATAATATTGGCAAATGGTAGCGGGTTATTCACTATATCCATATAACTGCCTCCATCAGATGCGCCAAATGTTGACCAACCATGCGTACCCACCAGTACCACCGCATCTGGGTCTAAGTCACGAATGACAGGAATTACTTCTAGAGCATAATCATGAATACTTTGCCAATTTACACCGTTTGGCTCATTGGCGATATCATAAATAATATTACTGCGATGTTTATTAGCCAATACAATATAATTGAAAAACTGCTTAGCGGCTTGTAAATTTTCGTTCGGATCACCAGGGTTTAATTGGTGCCAATCTACCAGTACATACATATCAAGGTTGGAAGCCATTGTAATGAGTTGGTTTACTTGTTCAGTAAAGCCTACAGGGTCGGTTATATAGCCACCTTCTTGAACATAAAGACTTAAGCGAACAATATCTGCCTGCCATTGCTGTGCTAACACTTCCATTGATTTTGTTGTTAGGCATTTATTTAAGCCAAACCATTGTAGCCCATGAGAACTCATGCCTCGTAATTGAACGGGTATTTTGCTTTCGTTGCATAGTGTTGTACCACATACACTGAGCTTACCATGGCGACTAAATGGCCCACCTTCTACCGGAGGTTGAGTTTCACATAACCCCAGCTTTTGCCAAGCACCAGTGCTGCCAGGTATTGCATTAGTCCACCAGTTAGCACGATATAGAACACCTTGATGGTGCATTTTATCCCCAGCAAGTGCATGATCATAAACTCCAGCCCAATTGCTCTGAGTCCAATTAGGATATTCGTTGATGTCGTGGCAGTTATTTGCATAACTATGTGAATAAAAAAGCAATAGAAAGAGTAAACCTGACGCGGTAATTATTTTCTTGATCATAATGATCTCCTGTAGTTAACATGTTGTATCAAGGTCAAATGTACGTGCTGTATCATTTTTAACCAATAGACATTGGTCGTATACAATGGGAGAGTAGTGATATTGTGTAGTAAACAATAATAAGCTGATTATTTATTCGCATTGATGCTTTACAGGGAAATAGATGAATATGCAAAACCATATTAATTATGTTGAGTTTGCGGCAGCAGACTTGGCGCAAACAGAACGGTTTTTTAATCATGCATTTGCATGGCAGTTTGAACATTATGGACCGGATTATATTGCTTTTAGCAATGCAGGTTTAGAGGGTGGTTTTTATCGTAGCGACTTGGCTGCCAGCACAGCTAACGGTAGTGTTTTAGTGGTACTTTATAGCTCTGAATTAGAGCTGATAAAGGAGAAGGTGCTACAAGCGGGTGGGGTTATCAGCAAAGAAATTTTTAGCTTCCCAGGTGGTCGCCGGTTTCATTTTATTGAACCAAGTGGCAATGAATTAGCAATTTGGTCAGATTCTTAAAAGCAAGTTTACGGTAGTGCGAGCTATTCGCAGGCACTACCGACATCTAGGCGTGCAAACCACTCTAAAAACTCATGTACCATGTCGCCTTTAAATATTCGGCCATGTTGCGGTGCCATCATGTCGACTTCTAATTCGCGAACACGTGAAATCCAATTGTTTTTAGCGCGATTTGAGGGCATCCAACGACGATGAAAATATTCCATATATTTTATGTGGCTTGCAAAATCTTCTACGAACATAGGAGGTTCACCTTTTTCTAATGCCGCGCCGATATCGCCACTCATCAAAATTTTTGCTTTGGGGTCATACACATTAAAGTTACCAGAGGAGTGCAAATAATGGGCAGGGATAAATTTCAACGTTGCTTTAGCTATTTTTACTTCACCTCCTTCGTCTTTGATAGGTTGATAATGAATGTTGTCTATTCCAAAGTGCCGGATAAACCCTTCCCAAAGCCATGGCGCATACAGTGTTGCATGTGGTACTGCTTTATCCCAAAGTCCAAGTGATGAAATAATGTCTGGGTCTTGGTGTGACGCAAAAAGGGCCGTGATATTCTCGAGCTTTACGTGTTTAAGGAGGCTTGCCAGCATAGGTGAAAATAGCTCGATTCCACCAGGGTCTAAAATAATAGCTTCATCAGCACTTTTTATTAAGTATTGGTTGGTATCTATGATGCTCTCAGACTTTTGTGAGTCCCGTCCCAGTACTATCCAAGAATGTGTAGCTGAGCTGTAAATTTCTGTTGATTTCAACGTAAAGCTCCTCTTATTAGGTGCATCTCTTTTAAATTGTCATTGATGGCTTGCTTTATTTTTTTTGCAGCGCTGGTGATAAAATTTGATACCGATTGTAAGCTCTCACTAAACTCTCCAGCATTAGAGGCTTCAACACGACTCGTGACTGCGATATATTCTGCGCTGCGCATCTGTTTTAAAATGTCTTCAAAATAACTTTCTAAATGAGTAATGGCAGATTCTAGTTGTTTCATTGTTCTTAGAAGATCTATATTTCCTTGATGTTGTAACTGAGCAATGTCACGGTGATTGGTGATTTCAAACGCAGTATTTAAGCGTTGTTGAAACTCGCTATACCTCACTACGGCTAAGGCAATGGCAAATAGATTACTGGAAAGCAGCGAAATATTTTTGGTTGTTTTGATTGTCAGTTCAGAGAATTCATCAATAAAATTTGTAATAGGTTTAAACCCGTAGGCTGAATCACCCGCTCTCAGTGCCACAACACGCGCATTTTTAGCGGTTAGCGAGAGGTTTTTAGCTTCTTGCAAAATTTTGTCTAAGTTGGAGACTATATTCGCGACACGAACAAAATTTTCAATCGCTAAAGTGACTTTACTTTTATTGGTCATCAAAGATACTCACATATTGCAATTTGTAGAGCATAGATAACTTTCACTTTATTCGCCCAAAAAACCTATAAAAATCTGCAATATTGAGCCGCAGCCTTGCTAAATGTGTATCTCTGACTCATATTTTTAACTAAATGAACTGCCCCGTATTGTAAACCAAGGTTAGGTTGGCCACATGAAACATTTGTTTTTTTGGGTTTTGGGTTATTTAGCAATCGTCATTGCTCTATTATTTCAACTACCATCAGAACTTACTATTATCTCCTTGAGCGGCGTAAGTGTTTGGTTGCTTGGAGCGATGATCAATCAAGCATTTTCTACACGTGCAGCAATATGTTTTATTGTTAGCTTAATCATTTGTGTTGCTTTGTTTTTTCTCCCAATTAATTACTATTTGGCAAGTGTTTTAATATTTTTAAACTTGATAGCTGTTTTATTACTTAGTGAATTATTAGTAAATAAGTGCAACTTTGACGTGACTCACAGTTCGGTTAAAAAAATAGCCATTCAAATTACGCAATTCACAATCTTGCCATCACTGTGTTTTGGAGTTTTGAGCTGTGTGATAGCAAGTATGTATACATCATTTAGCTTTTCATTTTTACTAGCTGTTTTGGTTGTGACCAATACGCTAGGGTTGTTAATAGGTACGCCTTTTATCTTATTATACCAAGCCCGAGGCGATGTATACCTTCAAGAGGTTTATAAATTTCGTCACATTTTGTTATGTTTCGTGATGATAAGTCTTATGGCCATGACTGCGCTATTATCATGGAGCATATTTACTATTACGGTAGTGGCTTTACTAGCATTAAGTGCTGTTTTGTATAGTTTTAAATTACTGAGTTTGGTTGGCTATATTTTAGGTGGCTCCGCCGGCATTGTATTGTATGCAAATAGGCATTTGTATAATGATGATTTGCTTAACTTAGGGTTTACGCTGTTTGTAACCCTAATCTCAGGTTATTGCATTGCATTAATACTATGGCGGTATAAAAAAATTACAGACAATTCTTGTATGCGTTTAAAGCAACTCAATATTAATTTTGAACATACCTTTGAATTGAGTCCAGAAATGTTGCTCACGCTCAACAGTGACGGGGTTATCTTGGAGGTAAGCGAAGGGTTTTTATCAGCTATCCAAATTTCAAGATTACATATAATTGGTAGGAGATTAGATAGTTTTATATCAGACAAAGATAAGCAATCTTTTTTATCGCACCAACTTAATTACGCGCACAAATTTAAATTAGATGCCCTAACTTTAGTCGATAAGTATGGCAAAAATTTGATAGTTAATTTTAAAGCCCAAGTTTTTGAATTTGAGCAAGGGCATTCTACGCTATGTTTTTTGCAAGATATATCTGAGCAAATAAAATTAGCTGATGTGTTAGAACAAGAAAAAGAATTGTTGGAGGTGACTTTAAGCTCTATCGGTGATGGCGTCATTTGTACCGATGTAAATGGCAAAGTTACTTACATGAACCCTGTTGCAGAAGCGATATTAGCGAAACTGACTCGTGAAGTTGAAGGGGTGTCATTTGATGAAGTTATGCCGCTCTATAATGAAGATACCAAACAGCCTATTAGGGGCCTTATCGAACAATGCATTAAGAACAATCAGCTAATGGGGTTACCCGAATTAACCTGTGTGAGAAACCACTTACAGCTTGAGTTTGCAGTTCAAGATTCTATCTCCCCTATTTATCTTAAAAATGGTGAAATAGTGGGTGCAGTTATGGTTTTTCAGGATGTGTCTGAATCTCGTTTAATGTCTAGAAAGCTTAATCATATGGCTCACCATGATGTGCTCACAGGATTACCTAATAGACTGTTATTACAAGATAGACTGTCGCAATTTTGCAAGCGAGCTAAACGAGAAAGCCATAAATTTGCAGTGGCTTTTGTTGATTTAGATAAATTTAAAAAAATTAATGATTCTTTAGGACATGACGTGGGCGATTTATTGTTAAAACAAGTGGCCAGTCGCTTCACTCGGAGCGTACGCGCTTGTGATACAGTGTCACGAATGGGGGGGGATGAGTTTGTTTTGTTGTTAGATAAAACGAAGGACAAACATCAAGTGGCGAAAGTAGTAAAAAAAATACTCAATTGTGTGTCAGGTGGATATGAGTTAGACAGTGTTCACGTTGAACTATCGGTTAGTGCTGGCATAGCAATATATCCACAAGATGGTGACTGTGCCGAATCTTTAATGAAGCATGCTGATACGGCGATGTATCGAGCCAAAAAGGTCAGCAAAAGTGATTATGAATTTTACAGCATAGAGCTTGATCAGGCGGCAGAACTTCGTATAGCGCAAGAAGCGGCTATTGTCAGTGGTGTGAAAGAAAACGAATTTATACCTTATTATCAACCCGTTGTTAATGCGCAGAGCTACTCATTAGAAAAGCTAGAAATGCTTGCTCGTTGGCATCATAAAGGCGTATTACAGAGCCCCGACAGCTTTATTAACATCGCCGAAGAAGCTAATTTAATTGAGAAGGTATCGAATCAATTATTAAACCAAGCGTTTAGTGACTTTTCTGGTTGGATTAAAAAAATGCCAACGCTCATATTAAGTGTAAATATATCGGTATTACAGCTTGTTGAGCCTAAATTTGTTAAAGCGTTTACTACATTTTTAAAAGAGTACAGTATTCCTCCTAATAATATAGAGATAGAGATTACGGAGTCCTCATTAGTGTCCAATATTGAAGCGATGAAGCAAACACTTTTTGAGGTCCAGCAGTGTGGGATCAAAGTGGCAATTGACGATTTTGGTACCGGCTACTCCAGTTTAAGTTATTTAAAATACCTAAATTTTGACACGATTAAAGTAGATCAAAAGTTTGTTGCAGAGCTTACTCAGGGAAGAACGAAAGGAGAATTGGCGATTGTTATTGTTAATATGGCGAAGAGTTTACATGTTAACTGTGTTGCTGAAGGCGTTGAGACTGCTGAGCAAGCAACAAAATTAGCCCAAGCTGGGTGCCAGCAGCTGCAAGGTTATTATTTTTCTAGGCCCAAATCGGCACAAGATATTGATCCAATCATTAAAGTAGATCAAAGCATAAGTCAGTCTCGTACAATTGGTTAAATTAATTGATAGTAAAAGCGAAAATATCAGCCATTGACAAATATAGCTTTTACTCAAAGCCTCTATCTCTTTCAAATGAAAATGCTAATTGGTGACGCTCTAGAGTTAAATTCTTAGGTATAGAGATAATGATATTTTTGATCTAGTTTATCCTAGAAAATCAGATTTAATGTATTTAATATAGAAACATGCTACTATCCTAAAGCTAGGTAACAAGGATTGGTTACTTTTGGGCTTTTTCACTCGCAGCTAACCATTCCTTTTTTATTTAAAAATAAAATGAAAGGAATCTCTACAGCATGAAAAACTTCTGTAAATGGTTTTGCTTGGTAATGCAATGTACTATTACTTTGTTCGTCCTTCCTGTTCACGCAACGAATACTGACAATAATTTATGTCAGCTAAATGATCGGCAGTTACATGAACGGTTAGACTTGGTTGCACATTATGGGCAAGCACACTTAAACGATGCACTCAATTACTTCAAATCGCAATGCTATTTAGCAAAACCCAAATTTAGTAGGCAGTTATTAGCCGATAGTATCGAACAACCTCAGCTAAAAATAACGGACTTTAAATTATCTCATAGCAGCCTAAATTTGGATTCAGGTAATAAAAATATCACTGTAACCCTAAAAGCATATGATGAAAACGGAATAAAAACAGCAACTGTACTTATTCTTCCCCCAGATAACTCAGACTCGCTGCAAAAAAAGCGTGTGACGTTAGATGATTGGCAAAGCACTGCAGAAGATAATGTCTATCAAGCGTCAGCTTCAATAAGCTTTGAGACGCAAACTGATGTTTCAGGTCAGTGGCGTGCTGGTGTATGGTGGATCAGAAGTATTAACGATAAAATGAGAAGTGCTAATCATCAGCAACTTAAAGCGATGGGCTTTAATCCTTACCTAATCATCGTAAATAGCACTCAAATTGATGTGAAAGCGCCTAAGATTAAAGCGTTTTCACTTTCAAAACAAGAGGTCAACGTTGACCAAGGGCAACAAACTATTAATGCAACAATTCAACTCTTTGATGATACAGGGGTCCACAGCGTTTTCATGTCATTAGAGCCACCAAAAGAGTACAGTTACACGTTAAGTAAAATACACACTGTTACTGAATTTAAAGAGACACAAGAGCAAGGCATTGTTGAAGCAAATGTCAGTTTCACGCTGGATAACACAGATGTTGCTGGTGTTTGGAGAGCAAGAGTTAGCGTTTATGATGACTTGAACAATTACGAGAGAATAAGTTCACAAAAGATAGTTGATGCAGGCTTTGACCCACATATTACAATCTTAAATACATCTACTGTAGATACTACCCCTCCTAAATTGAAAAGCTTAGTGCTATCTACTAATGAGGTAGCACTTTTAGCGGGGCAGCAAACACTCACTGCTACAGCAACGTTTTTTGACCCCTCTGGTATGGGCGCAGGGTATATATCTTTAGTATCCCCAGATGGCGGGAAAGATAAAATTGAGAATATTGAAAGCTGGCAAAAAACAACCGAAAAGGATGTCTATTCAACAACCATTGAGTTCACATTGTCTCAAGAGGATAAAGCGGGTGTTTGGTACGTGAGAAGCTGGTGGGTGCTTGATGGCAATGACAATCGCTTTGATAGAACAAAGCCAAATGACATTGTTGCTTTAGGTGCTAATCCGTATGTATTTTTCAACGTTGAGCAGTCAGATATTAAAGATCTAAATATTGATACAACTGCAAAATCTTTTGAAGGTACCATTAATGATAGTATTGAGATTAAATTGAGCCTTAAAGAGCTAGTGGGTCAAGCGTTACCAGAAGCGTTCTCGATTGATGTGATTAGCGATGATAATACCAGTGTGTTATTTAGTAGTGTGAGCGGTAATTCTACTACACAGTGCACATTAGTAAATGGTAATGGCACATGCAACATCTTAGTTCCTGCCGAGACTTTAGATGCTGATGTGGCATTTAACATTACACCACGAACATTGAGTTCTGCCTCAGTACAATTTAGGTTAGTTTCAGATGTGCCAGAACTCATTTTTAATAACAATGTGGCCGATGTTACAGTTACGGGTATTGAACCAATTACTTATACAGTACAATTTTTAGATTGGGATGGCACCGTTTTATCTACACAAGAAGTTGCTGCAGGTAAAAATGCCATACCACCAGAGCAAGCAATGATACGAGAAGGTCACACTTTTAAAGGTTGGGATCGAGCTATGTCAAAAATAGTTACAGATACGGTGATCACCGCACAGTATGAAGTTAATAAGTATACGGTAACTTATCTTGACTGGAATGGCAGCACGTTGTTTAGTGAACAAGTTGCATATGGTACAGATGCAAAGGGTCCAACTAACAACCCAGATCGAGAGGGTTATACATTTATTGGTTGGTCTGGACAAAGTAAAGAGATTAAAAGCGAAAGTGTACTAACCGCACAATACGAGATTAATACCTACACAGTTACTTTTAAAGATTGGGATGGCACTATTTTAAGTGATGTGATTGTAAATTATGGAGCAGCCGTGCCAGCTCTTGCTACTCACCCTGTAAGAGAAGGCTATACTTTTATAGGTTGGGATGTTGCACTGACTAATATAACAGGTAATACGGTGGCTACAGCGCAGTACAGTATCAATGAATACATTGTTGTATTTAAAGATTGGGATGGCACTATTTTAAGTGATGTGATCGTAAATTACGGATCGGCCGTTCCAGCTCCTTTAATTCATCCCGTAAGAGAAGGCTATACTTTTGTAGGTTGGGATGTTGCACTGACTAATATAACAGGTAATACGGTGGCTACAGCGCAGTACAGTATCAATGAATACATTGTTGTATTTAAAGATTGGGATGGTAAAGAACTTGAAAATCAACGTGTTTCTCACGGTTTGGCGGCAGTGCCTCCTGTGAACCCAAGCCGTGAAGGGTATACTTTTTCACAATGGAGCCAACCCTTTGATGAGGTGACAACTGCACTTATCATCACTGCGCAATATACTAAGTTGGCTGAGGTGGTACTAAAACCGAATAGTGGTGGAGAAAAACCATCAAGCTCGGGTACATTTGGCTTTGGTGTATATATGATGAGTCTGTTGATGCTTGCTCTTGTGCGTCGAATAAACAGTAACAATTAAAAATTTTATATATAAATCACTATAAAACCACTCACTCATATTGGTGGTTTTTTTGTTTTTATTTTGTTAAAAATGTTCGCCTACATTGCAAAGGTGGGTTTTTGCATTAGCCTTAAGGTGGGCGAGTTGGTTGTGCTGAACTACGCTCCTGATAATTCATAATTATGGAGAAGACAATGAATAAATTGGTGTTGATCATATTGGCAATTATATTTCCACCTATTGCAGTTGCGTTAAATAGTGGTGTAGGAAAAGACTTAGTGATAAATATTTTGTTAAGTATCTTGTTTTTTGTTCCTGGTATAATCCACGCGTTATGGCTGATTTTACGCTAGTCGATATAACGCTATTAGCTTAATTTATCTGGCCTTAGTGCTTGGCTATATGGCAATAACGTGGTAATTTTTTGCCAAAATAATTTTAAGAGAAATAGTCATGCCTAAGGCCAGTGAAATAAAAAAACATGCAGCAATTGAATATAACAATCGCGTGATGATTGTAAGAGATATTGAGCGCTCAGTGCCACAAGGCCGAGCAGGAGGAAGCTTGTATCGCATGCGTATGTACGATGTTGTTAATGGTGGCAAGGTTGATGAAACATTCAAAGCGGATGAAATGCTAACCCTAGCTGACTTATTACGTCGTCCAGTGATGTTTTCATACATTGATGGAGATGAGTATGTTTTCATGGATGATGAGGATTACACGCCATACAACCTCAATAAAAGTAGTATTGAAGATCAAGTGCTATTTGTTAATGAAGATACGAAAGGTTTACTCGCTGTGGTTGTTGAAGGCTCACCAGTATCAATTGATTTACCCTCAAGCGTTGAACTTGTTATAGAAGAGACGTCTCCTTCAATTAAAGGTGCTTCTGCAAGTGCCCGTACCAAACCCGCAACCCTCACTACAGGCCTTGTAGTACAGGTGCCAGAACACATCTCTACAGGTGATAAAATTCGCATCAATACGGATGAGAAAAAATTTATGGGTCGCGCAGATTAATACGATGTGTTTAGGGTATGATCTGCAATTTGTCATATTTTTACATAGAATAAGCCAATGAAGGTAACGTATTAACCCTCATTGGTTTTTATATTTAGCGAGATCAAAAAAGCAATATGGAAAATAATATAAAGTGCCTTGTGAAAGCTTGTGATGAGATGGAACTTGAACACCAATTTATAGACTCAGAACAAAACTTTGTGCGTGTTAAAATGGACAATGGTTGGCAATATTTCGAGCTTAATAAAACGCCGTTTAACTCAGAAGTAGCATTTTGCATTTGTAAAGATAAAAGCCATAGCTATCAGTTATTGAAGGATATTGTTCGTTTTCCTACTACGTTGAGCTTTTTAGATTTTAATGTGGCAGCTAAGTACAATCAGTATAAACAGCATAATAGTATGGCGTCAGCGCTTGCTAATATAGATGATAACCTCAAATACCCTGTTGTTGTAAAACAAAATAAAGGGGCATTGGGTGAAAACGTGTTTTTATGCGCGGATGCATTAGAAGCAGAAAGTGCGCTAAAGGCAGTATTTAACCGTCAATCAGAACATTATGATTACTTAGCGCTTGCCCAATCATTTATAAAACCTAAAGCTGAATATCGTCTACTTTGCGTATATGGGAAACCCGTTTTGGCCTACCTACGTGGTAATGCAGCAGCTACTTTTAATGTTAAGTACTGGGAGCAAGGGGAGCAAGCTTCGTTAGTAACAGATCGCACGTTGTTTAAGCAACTAGCTGACTTTATTGCCCCTATCTACAGTGAATTTTCCATGGGTTGGGTAGGTTTTGATATTATTATTGATGAACACGATGAACTTTACTTAATTGAGTTAAATGCATCACCTCAGTTTAATAATTTTATCGAAAATAATGGCTCAGACCTTATTGTTGAAGCATACAAACAAGCTCTTGGTATATTAAGTAAAAAATAATTTTGTCAGTGAAAAAGCTTGGAAGCACTCAGGGTTACAGAGTGCTTCAATACAGCTCGTTATTTGATAAATGATAGCAGTTGGTTGCCGGCAGCAATTGTATTGTTTTCACCAGAAAAAATATTATCCGCATCTCTGTTAACAAAAACACTATCGACCCAATCGGCAACATCTTTGTTAAACATTGACAGCATTTCCATCGGTAAGTCAGCATTATCAGGTTGCTTGCGCAATATATTTGCTACTTCATCTATTATTAATGCACCGTCGTTAAACTCGACGCAAAAATACAAGTTATTGGCAATTTCTTTCATATAGTTTGCAATGTTCTGATAGTTGACTCCGCTATTGAGTGCTTCCGCCATACCTATTTCAGTATCTAATTCTTTTATGGATTCAGTTAAGGAGGTTATGTCATCTTCTGCAATTGGGCTTTCTTTCCAAAACTGCTCGGCACTGATTGGAGATTTGTCTGTTTTGTTACCCAGTGCCCCCATTTCATCGGGTGAAAAGTCAAAAAACGCATTTTCAAATAAATCTTCATTTTCTTCAGTACGTAAATTCGCGTTATAAATCTTTTCATTACTTTTAAGCGTTTCTACTACTTCTGTTGTAATAGTTGAGTTGCTTTCATTACTTGTGCCTCGCTTAGCTTGAGTGGCGTAAAAGCGCTTAAACAGCTCGTTAGTATCCTTGATTTGTTCAGCCACACGTTTGAGGTTGCTTAAGTCTTTTTGCATAGATATGTAGTGTGTTACTTCATTATTTTCATTTTTAACCTCAGAAATATTCCACTCAACAGGGTAAACAGAGCCATTTTTTCTATAATTCATTGAAGCGCCATAAAAGTAACCATTTTTTTTCAATGCAGGTGTAATTTTTCTGATCACAGTATGGTTGCTATCAGGGCCTTGAAAAATGCGTGGTGATTCGCCCACAAGCTCCGCCAGCTCGTAACCGGTATGATCGCAAAATACCTGATTAGCATACACAATGGGGTAACCTTGTAATTCATCCGCTGTGGTTATGAGAACAGCATGGTGAGAGTGCATAAGCACTTGTTTGAGAAGTTGCAGCACAGAGCAGTCTTGCATAAGTTGACTAAAAAAAACGGTTTCTTCTAAGTCTGATGTTGTTTCACTCATGACTTCAACCTTTTTGAGTTTTTGGTGTACTCTAAAGTTAGTGCAAAGCTGCTTAAAAACCAGCACTTATATTTTAAATACGCTGGATAAATTAATTTTAACGTTTAGCAAGCACTTAAGGGGGCTGGTTTTTTTGATTACATACAGGTCCCGATATGGTAAGTGAATAGATAACCAACAGAGGTATCACGAGCTCAAATATTCTTTTTTAAATTCTTTTTTATTAATTTTTTTAGCGTGATTAATTCAATATTATTACAAATTAAAAGTGTTAATAGAGTGTCATAGAAATTTCATTTCATCGGCCGCAAAATCGGTTGACTTGGCAGTTCATCTCGTTAGACTGAAATCAGACAAAAATATATGTCAGTGTTTATAAATCTCCATTACGTTGTTGTATAAGTTATACTTGTAGTACCGTCCTGAAGTTTTTAAGTACCGTCTAATTTTTGCTCTATGCGCCCAGATGGGCATAGTTAAATTTTTAAATCAGGATATCAAGATATGTCTAATACAGTAACTGGCACAGTTAAGTGGTTCAACGAGTCAAAAGGTTTTGGTTTCATTGCTCAAGAGAATGGTCCAGACGTTTTTGCTCATTTCAGCGCAATTAAAGGTGACGGTTTCCGCACTCTTACTGAAGGCCAACGTGTTGAGTTCACTTTAGCTACAGGCCAAAAAGGCCCACAAGCAGAGAACATCACTGCAATCTAAGCTTTTGGCTTATATGATCATATAGAAGCAAGTTAAGGCTTGCTTTTTTTATGTTTAAACTTTTTATTCAATCAATCCGCTCTAATGGTAACCTGTCAGTACTTCTTGATAAGCTTGAGTGCGTTTTATACCTTCAAATGCGATGCGTAATTTTTTAATGACTTCATCTGGGGTATGAATATTTGCCGCTAAATAACCATGTAAAGATAAATTTGGTACACTTAATAAGAAACGGAAATGGCCTTTTGGAAGGTTTAAAGTATCAGCCATAGACTTAACGTATCTAGGGTCATCAAGTACAAGATCGACTTTATTAGTGACTAATAATTGATATGACTGAGTAATGTCAGATGTCAACACGTAGTCAAAACCATATTCCTTTAATCTCTCAACTGCAATATCTCCTCTTTGTATAGCAAGCCTATATTTTTTTGCATCTTCTAAAGAGTTTACAATCACATCATTACGATATGTATTAGTGACAAAGCCAAGCTCGAATTTTGCGACTGGACCAATCCAATGAAAGTGCCGCTCTCGTAATGATGTTCTAGCAATACTATAAATTAAGGTGTTTGCTTGTTCGCTTGCAACTTTAAACGCTCTTGCCCAAGGGTAGATCTGATAACTTGCTTTTAAACCAGTGAGCTGCAGTAGCTCTTGGACAAGCCTAGTGCTAGTACCACCCACAACTCCATTACTGTAGGTTTGATTTGGTGGAGATAGCTCTGTTACTACGGTTAGCGTTGGCAGTGCTGAAACGTCATGGCTATTGCATCGAAGACTTAAGCATAAAAAGCACAGGCCAGTTAATGCTAAAAATAAATACTGTTTATTTTTTACCACAGTGCTACCTAGAATATGTGCGTACATTAAAGTATAGCAAAATAGTTTTCACGTAGTGACTACCCAGTCAATATGATTTTGCTCTTTGTTATGTTCATGGCTGGCGCTGGTTTTAATAGGGCCGCTAGTTAGGTATTCACCATATTTATGAAGGCTATAACCTAAATTGTCGACAATCTTGTCGTTGCAAGGTTGACGTTAACGTAAAGCATCACTATATTGTCTACAACTTATTATCACTCAAAATAACACAGGCTAAGATGGATTTTTTTCAAGAGCAAGCTGTAACCTCTTCAGATAAAGCTTTTTTTCGCCTTAGAAAAGAGATTGTTGAAGGTGTTATTCCATCTGGTACTAAATTGAGTGAAACGGAATTGTCGACAAAGTATCAAGTTAGTCGCGCTGTTGTGCGTGAAGCTATTAACCGCTTAGAGGCATGTAATATCGTTGAGCGTAGGGCTAATGTCGGGGCACGTGTCGTCTCATTAAGTCCTGAAGGACTGATTGAACTGTATCAAGTAAGAGAATCACTTGAAGGCATGGCAGCAAGGTTGGCAGCGCTGCATATGACCTCGCAAGAGATAGTTGAGCTCAATGCTTTACTAAACAGCCAATCTGATGAAGTTAAAAATGCTGAGCTTTATTATCAAGAAGCCGGCGATTTAGATTTTCATTATCGCATTATTTTAGGCAGTAAAAATAGTCACCTCATCTCTATGTTGGTAAATGGCCTTTACCACTTAGTGCGCATGTATCGTGTGCAACTAGGAATGGCAGGTCCCAGAGTAACAAGCGCATTTGATGAGCATAAAAATATCGTTCAAGCCATTAGCAGTCGCGACCCAGAACTGGCCGAAATGCTGATGCGCCGACATATCACGTATTCAAAAAATAATATCGAAGCCAAACTTCAAAACAGCTTATAAGAGAGAACATCATGACAGGATTTAAAAGTGCAGGTACAAAGTTTCGTGAGGCATTAAAGGCAAATCAGCCGTTGCAAATAGTCGGTACTATTAATGCTTACTCAGCCATCATGGCAAAAAAAATCGGCCACCAAGCTATTTACCTCTCAGGTGGCGGCGTTGCAAACGCGTCTTATGGTCTGCCTGATTTAGGTATGACATCGTTAAACGATGTTATTGCTGATGTTCAACGTATTACAGCGGCCTGTGATTTACCACTTATGGTTGATATTGACACTGGCTGGGGTGGTGCATTTAACATTGCTAAAACTGTTCGCGATATGGAAAAAGCGGGAGCCGCAGCGGTACATATGGAAGATCAAGTGGCGCAAAAGCGTTGTGGTCACCGTCCTAACAAAGAAATTGTATCAATCGAAGAAATGGTAGACCGTATTAAAGCAGCCGTTGATGCGCGTACCGACCCTAACTTTTTCATCATGGCGCGTACTGACTCGTTCGCTCAAGAAGGCTTAGATGCGTCGATTGCACGGGCAAAAGCCTATGTTGAAGCTGGTGCTGATGGTATTTTTGCTGAAGCAGTTCAAACTGAGCAGCACTACCGCGCATTTAGCGAAGCGCTAGATGTGCCAATTTTAGCGAATATTACTGAGTTTGGTAAAACGGAACTTTGGAATAAAGAAGATCTGGGACAATGGGGTGTTGATATGGTGTTGTATCCGTTGAGTGCATTTCGTGCAATGAACAAAGCAGCAGAGCTGGTTTATCAAACGATTTTAACTGATGGTGATCAAAAAGCTGTCATCGATAACATGCAAACTCGTATGGACTTATACGATTACCTTGGCTATCACGATTACGAGCAAAAGCTTGACTCACTGTTTGCCGAAGGTAAAAACAAGTAATAGTAAAATAACAGTAGGTAGTGAGTAACTAACTGCATCAATCACTACTAAAAATAATACTCAGCAGGTAAAAATTCAGGAGACAACAAAATGGCAAAAGTACTCAGCGGTGCTGGCCTTCGCGGTCAGGTAGCAGGGAAAACAGCACTTTCAACAGTCGGTAAATCAGGATCTGGCTTAACGTATCGTGGTTATGATGTAAAAGAACTGGCAGAGCATTGTGATTTTGAAGAAGTCGCTTACCTTATTCTTAAAGGTGACTTACCCACTCAAGCGCAACTTGATAGCTATAAAAGCGAGCTGTGTTCAATGCGTGGTTTACCAGTAGCACTAAAAGAAGTATTAGAGCGTATTCCCGCTGACGCGCACCCAATGGATGTATTACGCACGGGTTGTTCAATGCTAGGCAATTTAGAAGGTGAAACGAGCTTTGACCTACAGGGTAAAGTAACCGACCGCATGCTTGCGTGTTTCCCTAGCATTATTTGCTACTGGTATCGTTTTAGCCACGATGGCGTACGTGTTGAGGTTGAAACCGATGATGACTCAATCGGCGCGCACTTTTTGCATCTGTTGCACGGCAAAAAACCAAACGATCTGCATGAGCGCGTAATGCATGTATCTCTTATTTTATATGCAGAGCATGAGTTTAATGCCTCTACCTTTACTGCACGCGTTTGTGCCTCGACACTGTCGGATATGCATTCATGTGTTACGGGGGCGATTGGTTCTCTACGTGGTCCACTTCACGGTGGTGCTAATGAAGCGGCGATGGATATGATCCAAAGCTTCACCTCAGCTGATCATGCTGAAGAGCAAATGATGGGTAAGTTAGCACGTAAAGAAAAGATTATGGGCTTTGGTCACGCAATTTACTCAGAATGCGATCCACGTAATGAGATTATTAAGTTATGGTCTGAAAAGTTAGCAGAAGATGTAGGTGATACAGTACTTTACCCCGTTTCTGTGCGTTGTGAAGAAGTGATGTGGCGTGAGAAGAAGTTGTTCTGTAATGCGGATTTCTTCCACGCTTCAGCATACAACTTCATGGGTATTCCAACTAAACTATTTACTCCTATCTTTGTTATGTCTCGTTTAACAGGTTGGGCTGCTCACGTTATGGAACAGCGTGCTGATAACCGAATTATTCGCCCATCAGCTGAATATACCGGTGAAGAAATTCGCCCAGTACCAGCTATTTCTGAGCGTTAATACACGCTGTTGTGGCTGATTTTTTATCAGCCGCTTGCCTTTTAGTACCGTCATCAATTTCCAATGGGTGTAGTTATGAATACCAAATACCGTAAGCTGTTGCCAAACTCGCAATTGAGCTTTTACGACACGCGCGAAGCCGTTGATTTTTTAAAACCGGGTGCCTATGACACTTTGCCTTATACCTCTCGTGTGCTCGCCGAAAACTTAGTACGTCGTTGCGAACCTGAAAAGCTAGATGCTTGTTTAACGCAGATCATCGAACGCCGTCGCGATCTAGATTTTCCTTGGTTTCCTGCTCGTGTTGTATGTCATGACATTTTGGGGCAAACCGCACTGGTTGATTTAGCAGGTTTGCGTGACGCTATTGCGGCAAAAGGGGGCGACCCATCCAAGGTGAATCCTGTCGTACCAACACAGCTTATTGTGGACCATTCATTAGCGGTGGAACACGCAGGTTTTGAAGAAGATGCCTTTGAAAAAAACCGCGCAATTGAAGATAGGCGTAACGAAGACCGTTTTCACTTTATAAACTGGACTAAAACCGCGTTTAAAAATGTTGACGTTATTCAACCGGGTAACGGCATCATGCACCAAATTAATTTAGAAAAAATGTCACCCGTTATTCATGCCCGTGACGGTGTTGCTTTTCCAGACACTCTTGTTGGTACAGATAGTCATACTCCTCACGTTGATGCGCTGGGTGTGATTGCGGTGGGTGTCGGTGGTCTTGAAGCAGAAAGCGTGATGCTTGGTCGTGCCTCTTACATGCGTTTGCCAGACATTGTTGGTGTAGAGCTAACAGGCAAAGCACAACCCGGTATTACCGCGACCGATATTGTGTTAGCAATCACCGAATTTTTACGTGCTGAAAAAGTGGTTGGCGCATATCTTGAGTTTTATGGTGAGGGTGCAGCTAGCTTAACTCTTGGCGATCGTGCGACTATTTCCAACATGACACCAGAGTATGGTGCGACTGCTGCAATGTTCTACATTGACCAACAAACTATTGATTACTTGAAACTGACTGGTCGTGAAGACGAGCAGGTTCGTTTGGTTGAAGACTATGCTAAACACACAGGTCTTTGGGCTGACAGTTTAGATACAGCGCAATATGAACGAGTATTGACGTTTGATTTGTCATCGGTCGGTCGCAATATTGCTGGCCCATCAAACCCACATAAGCGTGTTGCAACAGCTGATTTAGCCAAAGCGGGTATTTCAGGTGTGGTTGAAAATGAAGACGGGAAAATGCCAGATGGTGCGGTAATTATTGCCGCAATTACCAGTTGTACCAATACCAGCAATCCACGAAATGTGATTGCTGCGGGTCTAATAGCGCGTAATGCTAATGCCAAAGGTTTGATGCGTAAACCTTGGGTTAAATCATCACTGGCACCGGGTTCTAAAGCCGTAAAGATGTATCTTGAAGAAGCTAACCTATTGCCAGAACTTGAGCAGCTAGGCTTTGGTATTGTAGCGTTTGCTTGTACCACCTGTAATGGCATGAGTGGTGCGCTTGACCCCAAAATTCAACAAGAATTAATTGAGCGTGATTTGTATGCCACTGCGGTGCTATCGGGTAATCGTAACTTTGATGGGCGTATTCACCCCTATGCAAAGCAGGCTTTCTTAGCATCACCACCACTGGTTGTTGCTTATGCTATAGCCGGTACAATTCGCTTTGATATTGAAAAAGACGTGCTGGGTCATGATCAGCAAGGTAACCCAATTACACTCAAAGATTTATGGCCAAGTGATGAAGAGATAGATGCAGTCATCGCTAAAAGTGTAAAACCAGAGCAATTCCGCCAAGTGTATGAGCCTATGTTTGACCTAACGGTTGATTATGGCGAAGACAACGACCCTTTGTATGATTGGCGTGAAATGAGCACGTATATTCGTCGTCCACCATACTGGGAAGGTGCATTAGCAGCAGAGCGCACCATGAAGGGGATGCGTCCACTGGCGGTACTTGGTGACAATATCACCACTGATCACTTATCGCCCTCTAATGCAATTATGGCAAGTAGCGCAGCAGGTGAGTATCTAGCCAAAATGGGTTTGCCAGAAGAAGACTTTAATTCATATGCCACGCACCGTGGTGATCACTTAACCGCGCAGCGTGCCACATTTGCTAACCCTAAGCTATTTAACGAAATGGTGTGTGATGAAAACGGTCAAATAAAGCAAGGCTCATTGGCACGCCTTGAGCCAGAAGGGCAGCAAACCCGTATGTGGGAAGCGATTGAAACCTACATGCAACGTAAACAGCCGTTGATTATTGTTGCGGGTGCTGATTATGGTCAGGGCTCATCTCGTGACTGGGCTGCTAAAGGCGTGCGCTTAGCTGGTGTTGAAGTGATTGCAGCTGAAGGGTTTGAGCGTATTCATCGTACCAATCTTATCGGAATGGGTGTATTACCACTTGAATTTAAAGCGGGCACGACTCGAAAAACTCTGGGTATCGATGGTACAGAAACCTTTGATGTTGCAGGTGAACCAAGCCCCGGAGCCACACTTACTTTAGTGATTAACCGTAACAATGGTGAACGTGTTGAAGTGCCAATGACTTGTCGTTTGGATACCGCTGAAGAAGTCTCTATTTATGCCGCTGGTGGCGTGTTACAGCGCTTTGCTAAAGACTTTTTAGACGCGCACAGCTAATAAACATTACGTTACTTTAAAGCCCAATAACATGGGCTTGTTATTTGGTTATATAGGTATATAAAGGAACAAATAATGTCTTTTAAACCACAAATTAAAGTGCCTGCTACTTATATGCGTGGCGGCACCAGTAAAGGGGTGTTTTTTAACCTCACTGACTTACCGCTTGAAGCACAAGTAGCTGGACCTGAGCGTGATACGCTGTTATTGCGTGTGATTGGTAGCCCAGATCCTTACGCTAAGCACACTGATGGTATGGGCGGTGCTACATCAAGCACCAGTAAAACAGTGATTTTATCAAAGAGCACACAGCCTGATCATGACGTAGATTACTTGTTTGGCCAAGTGGCAATAGATAAGCCTTTTATTGATTGGAGTGGTAACTGTGGCAATTTAACCGCCGCGGTGGGCTCATTTGCCATTAGTAATGGCTTGGTAGATTCAACACGTATTCCAGATAATGGCATTGCTGTGGTACGTATTTGGCAAGCTAATATTAAAAAAACCATTGTTGCTCATGTGCCAATCACTCAAGGTGAAGTGCAAGAGACTGGTGATTTTGAGCTTGATGGGGTGACTTTTCCCGCAGCTGAAGTTGTGGTTGAGTTTATGAACCCTGCAGATGGTGAAGGGTCGATGTTTCCTTCTGGCTGCCTTGTAGACATGCTCGATGTGCCTGATATTGGCAAGTTTGCCGTGACGATGATTAATGCCGGTATTCCAACACTATTTTTCAATGCGGATGAACTAGGTTACATCGGCACAGAGCTACAAGAAGCGATTAATGGCGATGCACAGGCGCTTGAGCGATTTGAAATTATTCGCGCTCATGGCGCGTTAAAAATGGGCTTGATCAGCAATTTAGACCAAGCACAAAGCCGCCAACATACGCCAAAAATAGCATTTGTTAGCAAAGCACAAAGTTATGTAGCATCAAGCGGAAAACACATAAATGTCGATGATATTGACATTTGTGTGCGGGCTTTATCTATGGGTAAATTACACCATGCGATGATGGGCACGGCTGCTGTTGCGATTGCTACAGCAGCCGCTGTTCCCGGCACCTTGGTAAATTTAGCCGCAGGAGGCGGGGCGCGCGATAATGTGACTTTTGGTCACCCTTCAGGCACTTTGCGAGTAGGAGCCAGTGCAATTGAGTCAAACGGTCAATGGCATGCAGAAAAGGCGGTAATGAGTCGCAGTGCTCGTGTATTAATGCAAGGCAACGTGCGAGTACCACAAGTATAAATTCAATACACAATAGATGTTATACCAATTTTATTAAATTATTGATCATTCTAGCGAGCTAAATAACTCATTAACTGCGTTAAACATTTCTCATGTAGAATAACTACATAGCGAAATATTTGCCTTGTTACTAAGCCATTTATCTGCCGCAATATCTGATCATTTACTTAATGCAATTGGTATTAATAGTAATACAGGCCCGCTATGGGCTTTTTTTAGCGCTGCTAAATTTAATATAGGAATGAAATACCATGGAAGTCGTTATATCGTTGGCACTAACAACCGCACTATTACTAGGCTCCCCTGGGCCTGCGCCACTTGCTTTAGCGGGAGTGGGGGCAAGCTTTGGTTTTCGTGAAGGGACTGGTTTTTTGGTTGGCATTCTCGCAGGCTTGTTGATGGTTATTGTGTTGGTGGGAGCAGGGCTAGGAACTTTGTTCACAACCTATCCAACCGCCAAACTTATTTGCCAAGGCATTGCAGCTGTGTATTTGTGTTATGTGGCTTATAAAATTGCGACTGCAAAAGGGGGGGTAGCCTGTCAAACTGCAGAAGCACCAAGTTTTAAAGACGGCTTTATTTTAAACCTGATCAACCCCAAAGCATACGCTGCTTTTTTAGCTATTTTTGCCAATAACATGCTGAGTGACTATTCGTCCCAGATGAATGCACTGCTCACTGGTGCTATATGTTTTGTTGTCGCAGTCGTTGTGGATGGACTGTGGATGGCAACAGGAGCAAAACTTAGGCCATTTTTTGCTAAACCTGAGCAGGCAACAAAGCTGCGAATAGGTTTTGCCATTGCGTTATTGATAAGTGTTTTTGTAAGCCTGCTTCAAGTATAAGTTGGTTACTTGATGTCTAAAAAAGTGCGCTAATTAATGTTAGCGCACAAAGGTCAGGGAAGAAAGTATGTTAATTATTGTTGTGTAATACCACTCCAAGCTGCGGAGCTAATAGGTTGTTCAAGGTTAAGTAACGGGGTGGCTGTTTGTTTGGCTAAATCAAGAGTGATCACTTGTTGGCCGTAAACAAGGTAAGTAATATCATATGCTTGGTTATTAATTAACATGGCATTGGTATCTGCCACCACAGACTCTACTGCCTTAAAGCGCCCAGTCGTTTGCCAATCGTTTTCGCTATCAAATACATTGATGTAGCCCTGTTCATCCAAAATCAAAAGACTTTGAGAGATTGCACTGATGCCATAGGTTAGATAACTTGTTATGCCTTCTGGTTGCCAATTAAACGCAGATATTGCGTTGCTTGCTAAATCAACATGGTAAAAGTTACTGCGTGCGATTCCCAGAATGTGGTTGTCATCCTCACCTGCCAGTAATTTTCCAATTCTATGTTGTTCAGGTAGCGCTTGAGAGTTGGCAATATGAGAGGCGGTAAATGCGTCTCCTTCTTGGCTTATTTTTACAATACCATCGCTGCAAGCGAAAGCAGTATGGGTGGTGGTTTGTACACTGCCGTGAAGGTCGGGGCAGGCAGGTTCAAAGGTGTGCTCTTGATGAAAGTGGTCGCCATGAATTTCAAACAAACCCAATTGACTTGGCAGTGTGCTGTCACTTTGTGCGTCGCGTAAAGTGGCAATAACCCAATCTGAGCGAACTTCTCCAGTACCGTGCATGTAAGTATTAAAGTGGTGCTGTGCAATTAACGCTTCGTCGCCAATACTTTTATCTGATAATAATGCAAAGCCAGCATCAGCGGCCTCATCCTTATTACCATCAAAAAATAACAGGGCGTTTTGTGCGTTAGGTACGTAGTGGGTTGCTCTGCTATCGTGTAATTCAAAGTTCAATAAGTTTGGGCTATCTTGATGAACAACCTCGGCACTATCTTCGCCCTCTAGATAAACACCAGTATCTACAAATTGCACCAAATCTTGTTGGCGGGCAATGGCAAGTATGTAACGCCCTTGTGGACTTGTTTTGAGTGTCACATTTGAGTGGGTGGTATTGAGCGTATCGACTAAGTTACCATTGTCTAGGTTATACAAGAGCACCGTGTTGTCGTGAGTTAGCGCAATTCGCCCTTGAGGTAGAATAATTTCGGGCTGCTCATTATTACTATTACCCGCATCACTACCACTACCGGCATTGACTTGTTGGTTATTGTTAATGGGCGTTACTGTGTGCTTTTCAGATCCGCAACCCGATAAAACAGCAAGCGAAATTAAGCCAAGTACAAAACGCATTTTCATTGTATAACTCCAGTGATGTTATAATATATCATTTTCATTATGTTATATTATAACGTGTTGGAAAATCAATACCTACTAGGTACAAACATCGATAAATTGTCTTTTTAAGCTTTATAGTTAGCTATGGTCTTGCTTTTAATAGACTTTAATATTGATTTAAAGAGGTGATTTGTTACTTTAGTAATGACATATAAAATAGGCTTACTAAGTGGTGCATAGATGAAAGTGGTTACCCCAACAGATAGCGAAATCTTGGAGTTGATGACTTGGTTTGATAGCGAGCAGACTTTATCTGAGTGGTCAGGGCCAGGCTTTCGTTACCCGTTTAACTTGCAAACCTTTAAAGCTGATTTACAGCTAAATGAACTACAATGCTGCGCATTAGTGGATGATAACAATGAGTTATTAGCCTTTGGGCAGTACTATTTAAGGCTTGGCCGTTGCCACTTGGCAAGGCTGGTAGTTAGTCCATTACAGCGTGGTAAAGGCTTGGCAAAATCATTAATGCTAGAACTGTGTAAACGGGGTTTACAGTCTCTAAAAGTGAGAGAATCCTCGCTGTTTGTGTACGAATATAATCAATCAGCCATCAAAGCATACGAGAAGTTTGGCTTTGTTATTACACCATACCCAGAAGAGATGGCACTTGATGGCTGTGTTTATATGGTTAAATCACTATAAAAATTATCAGAAGTAGATTAAGGAATAGCCCATGCAAAATATTATCACGACCGAACGGCTGGCTTTAAGGGCGTTTGAGTTAACTGATGCCGCGCAAGTTGCTAAATTAGCGGGTGATAAACGTGTGAGTGAAATGACGAAAAACATCCCCCACCCATACTCGGAGCAAATGGCGATTGACTGGATTGCAACGCACGACGCGCTATTTAAAAGTGGTGAAGGGGTTAATTACGCCATTACTAAACAAGGTGACGATAACGTGATTGGCACGGTGAGTTTTGTTGAGTTTAGCAATGGCGTTGGCACATTGGGCTATTGGCTTGGCTTTGAATATTGGGGGCAAGGGTTTATGCCAGAGGCTGTAAATGCACTGGTGCACCATTATCAGCATAAGCTTAAAGGCTTAGCGGCTACACATTTTACTGAAAACACTCGTTCCAGAAAAGTGATAGAAAAGCTAGGTTTATATTATGTTGAAGACACTATGATTGAAATATGTGGTGAGCAAAGAGATATTAGCGTACACCAAGTAGCGTTTTAATAATCCAGGTGTTTTCAGTAGGCCCTGGAACAAGCTCAGGGTGACGTATTACTTATAATCGTCACTCTTATAACTGTCATCCTTAATCGTCGTCATCCTAAATAGCCGTCATCCTGACGAAGGTCAGGATCTTATAAAGTTATTTGCCGTGCTTGCAGTAGGCCCTGAAACAAGTTCAGGGTGACGCATTACTTATAATCGTCACTCTTATAACAGTCATCCTTAATCGTCGTCATCCTGACGAAGGTTAGGCTCTTATGAAGTTATTTGCCGTGCTTGCAGTAGGCCCTGAAACAAGTTCAGGGTGACGCATTACTTATAATCGTCACTCTTATAACTGTCATCCTTAATCGTCGTCATCCTGACGAAGTTATTTGCCGTGCTTGCAGTAGGCCTTGAAACAATTTCAGGGTGACGTATTACTTATAATCGTCACTCTTATAACTGTCATCCTTAATCGTCGTCATCCTGACGAAGGTTAGGATCTTATGAAGTTATTTGCCGTGCTTACAGTAGGCCCTGAAACA